>DATJGS010000016.1:0-48395 GCA_035494735.1 Saccharimonadaceae bacterium (SeqCode) | reverse complement strand
GGCGAGTCGTGCGGTGGCCCGATGGCTTCGGGCCGAGGCAGCACTCGATTCCTACCATGCGTGATTCGCGCGCTTGAGGATCGCGTCCCTCGGTGTGGAGCGCGTCCGCCCCGGATTTCTTTCGCGAGTCGTGCGAGAGGGGCGCAGGCGGCGCTCGCTGCGCGCGACGAAGGGTGCTGCATGACGAGCGACGGAACGAGGTCGGCGGGGTTCCGAGAGGCGTCAAGTCGGAAAGTTGCGAAGGGGGCTGCCGTCTCCCATGCCCTTCCGCGAGCGGCAGGGATCGCGGCGTCGCGCCAGTCGTCGCATCTCGACACGTCTCGGACGCGTGCCCCGCTCGGGCGCCGCGCCGATTCGTTTTCGCGCCGGCGCGGACACCGCAAGCGGTGCGTACGAGACCAAGTGGGGGCGGCGGTGGGCATCCCCCGCTCGTGTGGCGCCGGCCCGACTACTGCTTGTTACACGGATTCTGCTTCGGGAAGCACAGCGTCCCCGAGGCGTGGCGCGCGTACTCGGCCGCGAAGATCGCGAAGTCGCCGAGGGCGGTGGTGCCGTCGTTGTTGTAGTCGGTCTCGCGGCGGTCGGGATGGTGCAGGTAGTTGTCGACCATGAGGTCGTAATCGCAGCCGTCGGTGTCTCCGTCGCCGTCGATGTCGGTGGAGCGACTCGGCACGGCGGTGAGAGTGGTCGCGCTGCACAGCGCCGTGCCCTGGCGCAGGATGACGTTGATCGTGACCGCGCTGGCGCCCGGGTTGTCGTGGCCGCCAGCGCGCGCCGCGAACGTGATCGAGCCGCTGGCGTCCGTGTTGCCAAAGATGTAGTCGAAGCCGTCGCCGTCCTGGCCGCACTCGGCCCCGACCCCGGCGTTCTGCTGCTCGTACATGACCATCGCGCAGTCGACGAAGTACAGCCACACCTCGGCGTTGACCATCGGGACGTTGAACTGGTCGCGCACGACGACGGTGAACCCGCCGTTGATGGCGGTGCCGCTCGACGACGCCGTGAGCACCGGACTCCACGTGGAGTAGGTCGAACTCGGGAGCCGATTGCCCCAGCTTCCGGGGCAGCTCTGCGCGTGAGCGAGTGAGGCGAGTCCGGCGACGAGGGCGAGCGCGGCAACGAAGCTGCTCGGGACGCGGCGCATGGCAAGTCTCCTTCGCGAGGCGAGGGTGGGGTGCCTGAGGGAACAGGCCGCCTCGACAGGCCCGGAGACTACGTCGGCAATCAGCGCGATGCCACGAAATCGTCGCGATAGGTTGTGTGGCGCCTTCATGCCGCGTGTCTGGACGCGATACCGGCTACTTCCTGGCGTCCCCGACGAACCCGATGCGCGTGTGGCTGCCGTCGCAGTACGGCTTGGTCGCCGACTGGCCGCAGCGGCACAGCGTGCCCCGGGCCCCGCGGTGCGCGGCGTTCGCGTCGGAACTCCACAGCTCGACCGGGCCTTCGATCCGGAGCGGACCGTTCTCGGTCGCCGTGATGACGAGCGGGCCGCCGCCCGCGCCGAACTCGCCGGTCAGCTTGTTCTCGGCGACGCGGCCGTCGTCGGCGAAGCGGGCGTTCCAGTGGCTGCCGTCGCAGAACGGCTTGTTCGCGGACTGCCCGCACCGGCACAGCGCGACGCGCGTGTCGCGCAGCGTCACCGCGCCGGAGGCGTCGCGGATCTCGAGATCGCCGCGCACGTACAGCGGCCCGCGCGGCGTGGGCAGCACCGTGTTCGTCTCGTCCGGGGTCTCGGCGGGGCCGCCGTCCAGGCGCTCGAAGTGCAGCGCGCCGGTCGGGCAGCGCATCACGACCTCGGCGATCGCATCGCCGTCGGCGGCGCTCGCGTCGACCCACGGCTTGCGGTTGGGATCGAAGACGTGCGGCAGCCCGCGCACGCACGCCGCGGCGTGGATGCAGCGCGACAGCCGGTAGCGGACGACGATCTCGTCGTTCTGGTAGTCGTGCGTCTTTTCGGGCACGGATAGGCTCCTCAATGGAGAAGCGGCGCCCGGGAACCGTACCGGACGCCGCGTCTCCTTGAACAGCGCGCGTTCCACGGGCTCGTGACCGAGCGACACCCGCCAAGCCCACGAAGCCGCCCCGCTACACGCCGGCGCCGACCACCTGCGCGCGCCGCGCCCGCGCCGGTTTGCGCGCCGCGACCAGGCGCGCCATCAGCGCCTTCTGCAGGTGCAGGCGGTTCTCGGCTTCCTCGATCACCACGCTCTGCGGGCCGTCGATCACTTCGTCGGTCACTTCCTCGCCGCGGTGCGCGGGCAGGCAGTGCATGAACACGGCGTCGCCGTTGGCCAGCGACATCAGCGACGGATTGACCTGATAGCCCGCGAACACGACGCGCCGCCAGTCGGCGTCCGCCTCCTGGCCCATGCTCGTCCACGTGTCGGTGTAGACGACGTCGGCGCCGCGCACGGCTTCGCGCGGATCGCGCGAGCGGCGCACGCCGCCTTTCGCTTCGCGCTCGGCCTCCAGATACAGGCCGGCGTCGGGCTCGAAGCCGTCGGGCACGGCGATCTGCAGCGCGAAGCCGAAGATCGTCGCCGCTTCGAGCCACGAGTTCAGCACGTTGTTGCCGTCGCCGACCCAGGCCACGGTCAGCCGGTCGAGGTCGCGGCCCATGCGGTGCAGCGTGTACAGGTCGGACAGGATCTGGCACGGGTGCGAGAAGTCGGTGAGCGCGTTGATCACCGGCACGGACGCGCTGGCCGCCAGCTCGCGCACGAGCCGATGGGTGAACGTGCGGATCACGATCAGATCGCACATGCCGCTCAGCACGTGCGCCACGTCGGGCACGCTCTCGCGGCCGTTGTCGCTGACTTCCGCCGCGCCCAGGTCCACGGCGTCGCCGCCCAGCTCGTGCATGCCGACGGTGAACGACACGCGCGTGCGCAGCGACGGCTTGTGGAACACCAACGCCGCGGTCTTGCCGGCGAGCGGCCGCGGCGCGTTGCTCTGGCCGCGCGCGGCGCGCAGGCGATCGGCGTACTCGAAGAGGTCGAGCACCCATGCGCGGTCGAGACCCACGAGGTCCACGAGGTGAGACGGCGACTCAGGCACCTGGCGTACTCCTCCTATGAAATGAGCGGAAGCGCGGGCGCTTCCGGTTGGGCCAGCTGGGGAATGGGCAGCAGCCACGAGCGCGCCGAGGCGGCCGCGGCCTCGGAGGCGCCGGGCACCAGGTCGAGCACGACGGCCACTTCGTCGCACGCGTGACGCTTCGGGCAGCGCACGCAGTCCGACCACACCTTGCGCGGCAGCGTGTCGCGCGACGTCACCGAGAAGCCGCAGCGCTCGAAGAACGCGACCTCGCGGGTCAGCGCGATGACGCGCGGCAGACCGAGCGCGCGCGCGTCGTCGAGCACGGCGGCCACCAGGCGCGCGCCGAGGCCGCGCCCGTGCGCGTCCGAGCGCACGGCCAGCGAGCGCACTTCGCCGAGGTCGTCCCACAACAGGCGCAGCGCCGAACAGCCCACGACCTCGCCGTTCGCGACCGCGACGTGGAACTCGCGGATGCACTGGAACAGCTCGCCGACCGGGCGCGGCAGCAGGATGCCCTCGGCGACGTAGCCGGCCATGATGCGCGCGATGCCCGGGACGTCGGCGAGCGTGGCGCGGCGCAGCACGAGGTCGCCGGCGCCGGTCTCGCTCGCGACGCGTGCCGGGTTCGCGCTCGTGCGCGGCGTCGCGGCTTCGGCGGCCGCGGCCACCTCGGCTTCGCCCGGCCCCAGGCCGAGCCGCGCTTCGAGCCGCGCGAGCTGCGCCTGAACGGAGGAGCGCCCGCCGCCCGGAGAGTGATCGCGCCGCAGCAGCGCGGCCTCGACGCTGAGCGACGCGAGGCGCGCATCCGTGAAGCCGGTCGACAGCGCGAGGCGGTCGGCCAGGGGCAGCGCCGCGACCGCGATGCCGCGCGACTCGGCGAGCGCCCACAGTCGCCCGACCGCGGCGTGCGCGTCGCGGAACGGCACGCCGTCTTCGACGAGCGCGTCCGCCAGCTCGACCGCCAGAAGATCGGGCGTGAGGCTCTCCGTGATGCGCGCCGCGTTCGGTTCCAGCGCGTCGATCGCCGACGGCAGCACGTCGAGGAGCGCGGTCAGCGTGTCCTCGGTGTCGAACAGCGCTTCCTTGTCCTCCTGAAGATCCTTCTGGTACGCGGACGGCAGACCCTTCATCACGATGGCCAGGCGCTGCGCGTTCGCGAGCAGGCGCGCGCTCTTGCCCCGCGCCAGCTCGAACAGGTCGGGGTTGCGCTTCTGCGGCAGCAGGCTCGATCCGGTCGAGAAGCCGTCGGGCGCGCGCAGCCAGCCGAACGCCGGCGCGCACCACAGCACGAGATCCTCGGCCAGGCGCGACAGATGCAGGCCGAGCAGCGCGGACGCGTTGAGATACTCGAGCGCGAAGTCGCGGTCGCCGACCGCGTCCACGCTGTTCTCGGCGAGCCGCGAGAAGCCCAGCCGCTGCGCGAGCGCGAGCCGGTCGTACTTGAGCGGCGTGCCCGCCACCGCGCCGGCGCCGAGCGGCATGCGATCCGCCGCCTCGCGCGCCGCCTCGAAGCGCGTCTCGTCGCGCTCGAGCGCGTGCGCGTGCGCGAGCCACAGCTGGGCCAGCAGCACGGGCTGGGCCGGCTGCAGGTGCGTGTGCGCGGCCGCGGCCTGGTTTCCCGCGGCGCGCGCCTGGCCGACGAGCGCGCGCTCCAGCTCGCGCACGCCCTCGACCGCGGTGTCGCACAGGCGCATGACGTGCAGCCGCGTCAGCGTGCTGACCTGGTCGTTGCGGCTGCGCCCGGTGTGCAGGCGCCGCGCGGGGTCGCCGGCGCGGCGCGTCAGCTCGGCTTCGACCGCGGAGTGCACGTCCTCGCCAGCCAGCGTCACGCGGCCGTGCGACAAGTCGTCGGACAGCGTGCGGCACGCGTCGAGCAATTGCTCCAGCTCGCGCGGCGCGAGCACGCCGCACTCGGCCAGCGTCTCGGCGTACGCGCGCGACAGCGCCATTTCCTCGGGCCACAGCCGGCGATCGACGGCGAGCGAATCGTTGAGCGCGCGCGCGCGCGGATCCAGGCCCTCCTGGAGCCGCCCGCGCCACACCTCGCCGGCGCCCGGGTTCACGACCGGCGTGTCAGCGGACACGGTTCGTCTCGAGCGGCGCGGCGGGGCTCGCGGCGGAGTCGGCCGGCGTCGCCGCGGCCGGAGTCGCGCTCGCGCGCGGCGCATTCGACTCGCCTTCGCCCGGCGCGCCTTCCAGCGCCAGGCCGTCGGCGGCCAGGCCGCGCTGGGCGACGGCGACGAGCGGCAGGCCGAACAGCCGGATGAAGCCCTCGGCGTGCTTCGCGTCGTAGCCGGTCATGTCGAACGACGCGAGATCGGGGCGGTACAGCGACTGCGGACTGGAACGCGCGACGGCCCGGGCCTGGCCGCGGAACAGCTCGACCGAGACCTCGCCGGTCGCGGCCTGCATCGCGGTGTCGACGAACGCCTGCAGCGCGCGGCGCAGCGGCGTGAACCACAGGCCGGCGTAGATCAGATCGGCCATCTTGAGCGCCAGCTCGGCGCGCGTGCGCAGCAGGTCGTGCGGCAGCGTGAGCTTGCACAGGTCTTCCAGCGCCTCGTGCAGCACCGTGCCGGCCGGCGTCTCGTAGACGCCGCGCGACTTCATGCCGACGAGGCGGCTCTCCACGAGATCGGCGCGGCCCACGCCGTGGCGGCCGGCCAGCGCGTTCAGCCGCTCGACGAGTTCGACGGGCGACAGCGTCTGGCCGTTGACGCGCACCGGGCGCCCGGCCTCGAAGCCGACGCTCACGATCTCGGGCGACGCCGGCTGGTCGGCCGCGCCGCGCGTCAGGCGGTACAGGCTCTCGGGCGCGGCCGCCGCCGGGTCCTCGAGCGGCCCGCCCTCGTGCGACAGGTGCCACAGATTCGCGTCGCGCGAGAACAGATCGCCCTTCGTCACGGTGAGCGGCAGATCGTGCTTCGCGGCGTAGGCGAGAGCATCCTCGCGCGAGACGATGTCCCACTCGCGCCATGGCGCGATGACCTGGAGCCGCGGGGCGAGCGCGAGGTACGTCAGCTCGAAACGCACCTGATCGTTGCCCTTGCCCGTGCAGCCGTGGGCCAGCGCGTCCGCGCCGGTGCGCTCCGCGCACCACACCTGGCGCGACGCGATGAGCGGCCGGGCGAGCGCGGTGCCGAGCAGGTAGTTGCCTTCGTACACCGCGCCCGCGCGCAGCGCCGGGAACACGAAGTCGCGCACGAACGGCACGCGCAGGTCCTCGACGATCACGTCGCTCGCCCCGAGACGGCGCGCGCGCGCCTCGAGGCCGTCGAGTTCGGCGCCCTGTCCGACGTCCGAGCAGTAGCACACGACCTCGCAGCCGTAGTTCTCGCGCAGCCAGTGCACGATGATGCTGGTGTCGAGCCCGCCCGAATACGCGAGCACGGCCTTGCGGACCGCGGGTCTCTTCACGACGCGTTTCCTCCGTTGGGGGTCGCGGCTTCCAGGCGATCGAGCGTGCGGTCCAGCCGCGCGCAGGCTTCGTCGAGCTCGGCGTCCGTGACGTTGAGCGGCGGCAGCAGTCGCACCGCGCGGTCGCCGCCGCGCACCAGCAGCAGCCCGTGCTCGCGCGCGGCGCGCACCAGCGCCGGCGCGTCGAACGACGCGCCCTCGGCGACTTCGACGGCCTGCAGCAGTCCGAGGCCGCGCGCCGCCGACAGCGAGCGATGGCGCGACACGAGCGCCTCGAGGGCGGCGGCCAGGCGCCGTCCGCGCTGGCGCACGCGCTTGAGGAACGTCGGGCGCGCGACGCGTTCCAGCACGAAGCGCGCGGCGGTGGCCGCGACCGGACCGCCGCCGAACGTGCATCCGTGCATCCCGGGCGCGAGCGCCGACGCGGTGTCGCCGCGCATCAGCACCGCGGCCAGCGGCAGCCCGCCGCCCAGGGCCTTGCTCAGCACCGTGACGTCGGCTTCGACGCCGTAGTGCTCGGCGGCGCGCAGGTGCCCGCAGCGGCCCATGCCGCACTGCACTTCGTCGAAGATCAGGCACGTGCCGAGCGCGCGCGTGCGGGCGCGCAGCGCTTCGAGGAATTCGCGGCGCGCCGGAATGCCGCCGCCTTCGCCCTGCACCGGCTCGACGACGACCGCGGCCACATGCTCGTCGAGCACGTCGCTCAGCGACGCGACGTCGTTGAAGTCGGCGAAGCGGCACCCCGGGATCAGGGGCTCGAACGGCTCGCGGTACGACGGCGTCCACGTGGCGGACAGCCCGAACCCCAGCCGTCCGTGGAATCCGCCGCGGAACGCGAGCACGTCGCGCCCCTCGCGGCCGCGCGCGCGGGCTCTGGCCCTCGCGAACTTGATCGCGGCGTCCATCCCTTCGCCGCCGCTGTTGCAGAAGAACACGTTCTCGTAGCCGGTGAGCGCGACGAGCCGCTCGGCCAGCTCCAGCCCGGGGCGGTTCGCGAACACGTTCGAGACGTGCCCGAGGGTCCGCATCTGGCGGGCCACGGCGCGCGCCAGCCCGCTCGGGTTGTGGCCGAGCGCGTTGACCGCGATGCCGCTCACGAAATCGAGGTACTCACCGCCCTTGGCGTCGCGCACCCACGCGCCGCGGCCGGACACGATCTCGAGCCGCGGCAGCGGATAGAGCGGCGCCATGCACGCGACTTCGGCTTCCGCGTGCGCGGCGCTCGTCGCGGCGCCGGGCGCGGCCGCCGGCGTGGCGCCCGGCGCGGCCGCGGCCTTCGCGGTGGTCAGGACGTCGCTCATCGCGGGCCTCCGCCCACCGGCAGCGCTTCCGAGTCGCGCGGCGCCGGCGTCGCCTCGGACGCGCCCGCTCCGCTGAGGAGGGCGCGCAGTGTGCCCGGGCCCTGCCAGGCTCCGATGCACACGTGCGCGACGCCTCCTTCGAGCGCGGCGTGGGCGGCGGCCAGCTTCGCGCGCATGCCGCCCGAGACGTCCCGGTGGGCGAGCGCGCGCTCCGCGTCGGCGCGCGTCAGTCGCGACAGGCACTCGTCGCCGATCTGGACGCCCGGCACGTCGCTCAGCAGCACGAGCGCGCGCGCCGCGAGCGCCGGGGCCAGCGCCGCGGCCAGGTCGTCGGCGTTCACGTTGAGCAGCGCGCCGTCGCGCTCGCCAATGCTCGCGAGCACGGGCACGCGGCCCTGCGCGAGCAGCGTGTCGATGAGGCCGGGCTGGACGCGCGCGATCCGGCCGACCCGCCCGAGGCGCGCGGCCTGTTCGTGGAGTTCGAACTCGGCGATGCCGCCGTCCAGCGCCGCGAGGCCGACGGCGTCGACGCCGCGTTCGCGCAGCGCCGCGACCAGGCGCTTGTTCGCGAGCCCGGCCAGCACCGCGACGGCCACGTCCAGCGTCTCGCCCGTCGTAACGCGCAGGCCGTTCTCGAAGCGCGCGGCGAGCCCGAGGCGTTCGCACCACGCGCTCACTTCCGCGCCGCCGCCGTGCACGAGCACGAGCGGACCGGCGTGCGCGTGGAGCGCGTCCGCCAGTTCGGCGAGCGCGCCGGGAGCTTCGAGCGCGCGGCCGCCGAGCTTGAGCACGACCGGACGCAACGGCCATGCGCCGCCGCGCGGGTTCACGGAACGCGCTTCCCGGGCGACCGTCCGGGCCGAGCCCGGAAGAGGCTCCCGGGCGCTCACCACGGGCTCCCGTGGCGCGGCAGCCCCCAATCCTCGGGCCAGCCGAGCAGCAGGTTCAGGTTCTGCACCGCCTGCCCGGCCGCGCCCTTGACGAGGTTGTCGAGCGCCGCGCTGGCGAGCAGCGTGCGCCCGCCGTGCAGCGTCGTCACGGCGACGTCGCAGCGATTGCTGGAGCGCACGGCACGCGTCTCGGGCCATTGCCCGACGTCGAGCAGGCGCACGAACGGTTCGTCGGCGTAGCGCCGCCGGTACGCGTCGTGGGCTTCGGCCGGCGTCACCGGCTTCGCCAGGGGCGCGGTCGCGGTGAGCAGGATGCCGCGCGCCATGGGCGCGAGCTGCGGCGCGAACGCCACGGCCAACGACGCGCCGGTCACCGCTTCGAACGTGCGCTGCATCTCGGGCACATGGGCGTGCTCGGTGCCGACCTTGTACAGCGCGGCGCCGCCCTCCAGCTCGACGAACGACGTGCGCAGCTGGGCCGCGCGGCCCGCGCCGCTCACGCCGCTGAGCGCGCTCACCATCACCGGGTCGTCCAGCCAGCCGTGCTCGAGGGCGGGCAGCAGCGCGAGCGCCGCGGCGGTCGGGTAGCAGCCCGGGTTCGCGACGCGCGTGGCCGACGCGATGCGCTGGCGGAACGCCTCGGGCAGCCCGTACACGTAGCCTGCGGAACCGTCGCGATGGTCCTGCGACAGATCGACGATGCGCTGAGGCGTCGCTTCCAGCGCCGGATGCTCGGCCGCCAGCGCGCGCCACGCGCCGTGCGGCAGGCACGTCACGAGCGTGTCGAACGCGCCGGCGGCGGCGAGCGCGGGCAGTTCGGCCGGATCGGCCACCGGCGGCAACGCGCCGACGCGCGGGTCCAGCCCGGGCAGCAGCGCCCCGGCCGGTTGCCCGTGATGCTCGCGCGAGCACAGGAGCGCCAGCTCGAGGCCGTCGTGGGCCAGCGACAGCCGCGCGAACTCCTGCCCCGCGTATCCGCTCGCGCCGAGCACGGCGATGCGCGCGCGCCTCCGCTCGAGCTTCGGCGCGACGACCTCGGGCGCGGCGAGCGCCGCCTGGGCGGGCGTCACTTGGCCGCTCCCGTCGTCTTGCCGGAGACCGCGTCGAGGTGGCGCTTGAGGCGTTTGGCCTGCGGGCCGTCCGGCATGACCACGAGGACCGTGTCGTCGCCCGCGACCGAGCCGACGATGCCTTCGAAGTTCGCGAGGTCGATGGCGCGGGCCACGCCGTTCGCGTGACCGGGTGGCGTGCGCACGATCAGCAGGTTCTGGGCGACGCGCACGTCGTTCACGAACGCGCGCAAGTCCAGCATCTGGCGCTCACGGTCGAGCGTCTCGGAGGCGGGCCCGGGCAGTTCGTACACGGTGCGTCCGTCCGCGCCGGGCCGCTTGCCCACGCCCAGGCTGCGCAGGTCGCGCGACAGCGTGGCCTGCGTGACGTGCACACCGGAACGGCCGAGCGCGCGAGCCAGTTCTTCCTGGCTGGTGAAGCGCTGCCCGCTCAGCATCTGGGCGAGCAGCGTGAGACGGCGGGACCGCGACATGAAAGGCCTCCCGGACGGACTGAATAACTATGAGGTGCGATGCATAAAACTGCATACAGGCCCGGACGTCAAACGGTTTTTTTCGGGCCGGGCGCGAAGCGCAGTCGGGCCGCGCGCGAGCGGCGCGCCGGACGGCGGCGCCTTTGGGAAAGCGAAAGGGCCGGCGGAGTGCTCCGCCGGCCCTTCAGACGCCCGCGGCCCCCGACGTCAGGGCAGGAACACGAGGCGCTCCGTCGCGAGATGCGGTCCGCTCGAGAGGCGCACGAAGAACGTGCCGGCCGCGACGCGCCGGCCGTGCTCGTCGCGCCCGTCCCACGCCGCGGTGTGCGGCCCGGCGCCGAGCACGCCGTCGACCAGCGTGCGCACGCGCTGCCCGCTCAGCGAGAACACGTCGAGGTGCGTGGCCGCGGGCGCCGGCAGCGTGAAGTCGATGTGGCTCAGGCCCGAGGCCGGGTTCGGCCGCGGCACGGCGAGCGCGAACCCGAGCGAGGTCGGCGGCGGCACCGCCGTCGTGCCGCCGTTCACGCCGAGGTGGACGCAGCACTGCTGGAGCAGCGTGCCGCGCACGCTCGTCACGCTGAAGCACACCTGATTCGTGCCGGTCGCGGCGCTGTCGGGCACGGAGACGTTGAAGTTCAGCGTCTGGCCGCCCGCCGCCGCCACCGTGACCACGGAGTTGGACGACACCCAACCGCGCGCGTCGGCGAGCGACACCTGGAGGTCGTTCGCGTAGGCGACGTTCGCGTTCGTGAACGAGAACGTCAGCGGCAGCGTCGTGTTGTGATCGACGGTCGTGTCGTTCGGGCAGAACGTCAGGTCGTGGCCGACGTCGAGCGCGGTCGTGAACACGTCCGCCGTGCCGCCGCGGCCGTCGGCCCACGCCGGGCGCAGCGCGCGGCCCACGGCGAACAGCGCCTGATAGTCGCCCTCGTTCGGCGCGATGTTGCTCGACGTGCTCGACCACGCCGTGCTGACGTCGGTCAGGCGCTGGTTCGCGGCCCACGTCGCGCCGCCGTCCACCGAGCGCGCGACGTAGATGTTGGAACTGCCGGCGCAGTTCGCGGCCGCGTCGCGCCAGTCGAACCATGTCACGTAAGGGCACCCGTCGCCGGCCACGGCGACCTCGGGCAGCCAGTCGTCGAACAGCGCCGCGTCGTCGGTGACGCGCGTCGGCGTCGCCCACGTCGTGCCGTCGTCGGAATGGGTGACGAATGCGTCACGCCAGTCGCGGGAGCGCTCGCCGGCGGTCGGCGCGTCGACGGCGGTCGAGACGCGGTAGCCGCCGCTCGAGGCCGCGCCGCTCACCACCGCCATGCGGAAGAAGTACGTGGCCGTGGTCGGCGCGGTCCACACGATGAAGCCGTTGCCGCCGGCCGGGGCCTGGGTGTCGCCGCTCAGGGCCAGCGCGGTGAAGCCGTCCGAACAGAACACGCGCATGGTGTACAGCGGGTTCGGAATCGAATCGCACCAGAAGATGTACGACGTGCCGGCGGTGGCGCTGAACTTGAACCAGTCCTGGTCGCTCGCCGCCGAGAACGCGCCGCGCAGCAGTTGCCCCGGCGTGAACAGCGTGGCCGTGCCCGACGTGTTGTTGCCCTCGACCTCGACCTTGGTCCCCAGCGTGTTCAGCGCATCGTCGAACCAGTCGACGGCCTCGTTCCACGCCACGTATACGCGGCCGCGGTTCGGGCTCGTCGTGCGGTCCACGGCAATGGACGGGAACGTGATGCCGCGCGGCCGATTGAAGCCCGGCGCGCCGGTGCCGAAGTTGCTGAACTCCGTGGCCACGGTGACCTCGGACGTGAACGACACGCCGAGGTTCGTCGACTTGCGCAGCATCATGAAGTCCGCGTCGACGAGGCCGATCTGCGACCACACCACGTACACCTCGCCGCTCGGCCCGACCACGGTGCGTGATCCCTGCACGAGACCGGACGCCGCGTTGGAGCTGATCTTGAGCATCGGGCCCCACGTCGCGCCCTGATTCGTCGAGCGCTGGAACATGATCGAGTCGCCGGCGTCGAACTTCGTGTACGTGAGGTACAGGTTGCCGTTCAGCGAGTCGGCCACGAGCCACTGCTTGTCGAGGAACGCGGCCGAGGCGTTCACCGTGCGCACGACGTGCGGCGTGCCCCACACGAAGTTGCTGCCGACGAACGTGCCCTTGATCACGCCGATGCCGGAGAACGCGGTGCCGGCGCTGTCGAGCAGGCCGCAGTAGTAGAAGTCGCCGGTCTTCTCGTTGACGGTCACGGAGGGGTCGCTGGACCAGATCGTGTTCGCCGGGTGCGGCGGCGCGCCGCCGTCCGTGAACGTGGCGCCGCCGTCGACCGAGAAGCCGTAGCCCTGGACGTCGCCTCCCGTCACGAAGCCCTGGCCGTCGTTCCAGGCCACGAGCACGTGCTGGCCGAGCACGGCGACGGACTGTTCCGCCTGTCCGACGCCCGCCGCGTCGCCCGCCGGATCGTTCGCGCGCACGTTCGCGGGCGTCGACAGGCTCGAGGCGAGGCCGGCCGGTTCCGCGCGGCGCGGCAGCGCGTCGCTCGCGACTTCGTCCTCGCCTTCGCGGGCCGGCCGCGCGCGCAGGCCCTTCGCTCCGCTCTTCTTCTGGCGGGCGAGCCACTCGCGGTACTCGCGCGCGGCGCGCCGGTGGCGCATGGGCTCTTCGCGGAGCTGGGCGCGCTGAGCCTGCTTGATGGCGCTCATGCGGGTCGCCGCGTCGGCGTCGGCGGCCATGCGCGCGGCGTGGGCACGGACGGGGAGCAGGGCGAGCATCACGAGCCCGAGCGCGAGCCACGGGCGAACGACGCGGCGAAGCCGCACGGCGGGGGCATGAAGGGCCCGGGGCATGGAATCCTCCGTGGAAGGGACGTTGGTTCGGAACGTTCGAACGAAAGTCAGGTGCGCTCTCTATCGAGAGACGCAACCCTCAGGCCAGCGCGAAGAACCGCCCCGGACGCGGATCCTGGGAAGAAGGTCGCCCGGCGCCGGCCCCGGCGGATTGCAGATCGCACGAGGCGAGCGCGCGTCGCTCAACGAGCGACCCCCGCCTGAGATGGCGGGGGCCGCCCGGGAGATTCGACGAACGCTAGCGGACGATCACGGCCCGGGCGGTCAACGCCTCGGCCCCGCGCGTCAGGTGCACCAAATACACGCCGGCGGGCAGGGGCGCGCCGGCGCTCAGGTCGACGACGTGCGCGCCGCCACCGAGCCCGCCCACGTCCCGCGAGCGCACGACGCGTCCGGCCACGTCGACGACGCTCAGATGGGCCGGGGCCGCGTCGGGCAGCGTGAACGCGATGCGCAGCGGCCGCGTGCTGGGATTGGGCTGAGCCCCGAGCAGCGCGAAGCGCACGCCGAGCGGCACGCTGACCGTGATGTCGCCGGCGAACGTTTCGCTCCCGCCCTGGGACAGGCCGAGGCGGTATTCGTACGTGACCCCGGGAGCCACCGCGGTGTCGACGTAGCGCAGGTAGCCCGAGCCGTCGGGCTGCACGGTGCCGAGCGAGCCCCACGCGCCGTTCTCGACGCGCCGATACACGGTCGCCGCGCTCGGATCGCCGCCTTCGTACCAGGTCAGCGACACGCGGTCGCTCGACGCGTCGGCCGTGACCAGCGCGACTTCCGTCGGCGTGATGCCGAGGTCGAGGCGCACCGAGTAGATGTTCGGGTTGCCGTCGCGGCCGTCGCCCCACGCCGGCCATACCGCCGTGTTGTTCGCGAACAGCCCGAGGTAGTCGCCCTGGTTCGGCGCGATATTCGTGTTCACCGTGGTCCACGCGCTCTGCGCGTCGGAGATGGTGCCGAGCGCGATCCAGCTGCCGCCGCCGTCACCCGAGCGCGCCAGGTACGTGTTCGAGACGCCGCCGCAGTTCGCGGCCGGCGAGTCGCGGAAGTCGAACCACTCCACGTAGACCTGTCCGGCGAGTCCGGCCGCCGAGCCGCCGGCCACCGCGACCTCGGGCAGCCAGTTGTCGTAGTAGCCGGGGTCGTCGTTCACCAGCGCCGGCGTGCTCCACGACGTGCCGTTGTCCGAGAACGTCACGAACGCGTCGCGATGGTCGCGCGAGCGCGCGGGCGAGTTGCGGTGCACGGCCGTGATGATGCGGTACCCGCCCGAGCCACCATTCGCGAACGGGCGCAGGTAGTACACGCCGTCGGCCGGCAGCGTGAAGACGATCTGGCCGCCGTAGCCGAGGCCGACGCCGGGCGCCGACAGCGACATGCGCGTCGTGCCGTCGCTGCAGATCAGGCGCATCAGGTCGTCGATCGACCCGTCCATCGAGTCCATGACGGCGATGACGGTCTGCCCGCGCTTGCCGGTGAACTTGAACCAGTCCTGCTCGCCGACGCTGGCGAGCGTGCCGCGCAGCGTCTGCCCGAGCGTGAACGTGTTCGCGTTGGCCGGCGCGTCGTTCGGTTCGACTTCCGTCTTGGGGCCGACGGCCGCGCCCAGCGAATCCTTGTCGAAGTACGCCGAGTCGCCGTAGAAATTCACGCTCTCGTGCCACGCGATGTACACGCGGCCACGATGCGGTCCGGTGCTGCGGTCGACGGCGACCGACGGGAAGTCGACGGCGTTGCCGCGGTTGAATCCGGGCGCGCCGTTCGCGAACGCGTGGAACGCCGAGACGGCGTCGATCGTGGCGTTGAACGACAGTCCCTGATTCGTGGACTTGCGCATGCGATACAGGTCGGCGTCGACGAGGCCGATGCTGTACCACGCGACGTAGATCTCGCCGGCCGGGCCGACCACGACGCGCGAGCCCTGGACGAGGCCGTTCTCGGCCGTCGCCGACAGCTTGGTCGGGGTCAGGCTCCAGTTCAGGTTGTCGTCCGTGGACTTGGAAAAGAAGATCTCGGAACCGTTCGCGTTCGTGAACTTGGTGTACGTGACGTACAGGTTGCCGGTCGTCGAGTCCGCCGCCATCCACTCCTTGTCGAAGATCGTGCTGTTCGTCGCTGAGATCACGAGTTTCGGCGTGCCCCACGTCGGCGTGCTGCCCGAGAACGTCAGCTTCGCGACCGCGATACCGTTCGAGGTCGAACCGATGTCGACGAGGCCGCAGTAGTAGAACGCGTTCTTCTTCTCGTCGACCATCACGACCGGGTCGCTCGTCCACACCCAGTTCGTGAGGATCGGCGGCCGGCCGAAGTCGGTCCAGGTCAGTCCGCCGTCGTTCGAGTACGAGACGCCCTGCGTGCTGCCGCCGGTCACGTAGCCCCAGCCGTCGTTGTACGCGGCCAGCATGTGCTGGCCGAGCGCGGCCACCGACACCTCGGCCTGGCCGATGCCCGTGGTCTCGCTGTCCGGGCTGTTCACGCGGACGTTCGCCGGCGGGAAGCCGGCCGTGAGCCGCGTCGGAAACGCCGGAGGACGGAGGCCCGTGAGGCCGGCCGGCATCGGCTCGTTCACGCCTTCGCCGCCCGCCGGTTTCATGCGCTCGCCACGCTGGCCGTGGCTCTTCGCGCGCCGGGCCTCGGCACGTTCGCGCTTCTCGCGGCGCGCGCGCGCGTACTCGCTGAGCAGCTGACGCCGCTGCGCCTGCTTGAGCGTGAACGCGAAGCCGTGCGTCGTCTCGGTCGTCGCGTGGGACGGTGCGGCGAGTGCGAGCACGCCGGCCAGAGCCGCCACCGCGAGCAGCGGCATGCGCGTCCGGGTCTTCGGATGCATCGGAGTCTTCCTTTCGGGGGCGCTGCGGACGCTGATGTGAACGCGGCTCAGGGCGAGCTTTTCGCCAGCGCGGTACAGAAATCCAGCGCGGCGTGGGAGATCAGGCATGGCCATAGCGAACCTCCGGCCAAGTCTCGCATCAGCCCCCACCACAAACCAAGCGGTAAAACCACGCCAAAGACGTAGAAAAGCCACTCCGCCGGAGCGAGCGAGGCGCCTGGAACGAACCTTCCGGAACGCACCGCGGTGAACACCAGGGCCGGAACCGCGACGCGCGCCCAGCGCCGCACCCGGCCGTTCATCGACCCCATGAGGAAGCCGCGAAACAACATCTCTTCGGGCAGGGCCGAGCCGGCGGTCGCGAACAGGAGGGAGAACACGAGTCCGTCGCTGGTGATGGGCGCGTGTCCCGCGACCAGGGCGCGCACCGGGCCGACGGCATAGAGGGCGGAGCCACCCAGGCCGAGCAGCGTCGCCAGGACGACCTGCCCTGGCCGGCCGCCGCGGAAGCCCAGTTCCGGCAGCTTCAGATTCTCGGCGAGCACCATGACCCAGGCGAACAGCGCGAGCGTGACGAACATGACGTCGCCGAGCGCCAGCAGCCAGGGGCTGTGATCGCGCCCGAGCAGCGCGCCCTCGATGACGCGCGAGAACGACGCGGAGCAGAGGCCGAACACGATGGCGTAGAGCAGGGCGCGTCGCGTCGCCGCGGGGCTGGCCAGAGCCGGCAGCCGGCCGCGGCGCAGCGTCAGCACGGCGAGCCCGACGACGAGCATGACGAAGCCGGCGACCAGGTATCCGAGCAGCGGGCCGGGCGCGGGCGAGGCGTGAACGCCGCTCAATCCATCCACGACGCGTTCGATCCGGCCATGGCCTGAGCTCCTCGAATGTGGGTTCGTCGTTGCGTGACGACACACGGACAGGCGGCGCGAGCCGCGCGACTTTACTCCGGGATTCTCGCGAGGGGAATGCACGAATGCGAATGGCCGGCGGGGCCGTCGTGCCGGCCGACTCGACGATCGCCTATAGTGCGCCCCCGTGAAACCCATTCTCGACGTGGCGCGCGCCCTCGGGCTCGACGCGAAGCACCTCGAGCCCTACGGGGCGTCGAAGGCCAAGGTCTCGCTGGATGCGCTCGCCGGACGCGCGCCGCGCGGCCGGCTCGTGCTCGTCTCCGCGATCACGCCGACGCCGGCCGGCGAAGGCAAGACCACGTGCTCGATCGGCCTGGCCCAGGGCCTGGCCCGGAACGGCGTCGCCACCGCGGTCGCGCTGCGCGAGCCGTCGCTGGGACCCTATCTCGGCATGAAGGGCGGCGGCACCGGGGGCGGAAAGTCGCAGGTGATCCCGGCCGACGACATCAACCTGCACTTCACCGGCGACGTCCACGCGGTCTCCAGCGCGCACAACCTGCTCGCCGCGCTCGTCGACAACCACCTGCATCACGGCAACGCGCTGGCCCTCGATTCGCGGCGCGTGCTGTGGCGCCGGGTCATCGACATGAACGACCGCGCGCTGCGCGCCATCGTGATCGGGCTGGGCGGGCAGCGCGAAGGCGTGCCGCGCGAGACCGGCTTCGACATCACGGCGGCCAGCGAAGTCATGGCCATCCTGTGCCTGGCGACCGACATCGACGACCTGAAGACGCGACTCGGCCGCATCGTCGTCGCGTATCGCGCGGACGGCTCGCCCGTGCACGCGCGCGATCTGAAGGCGGTCGGGGCCATGGCCGCGCTGCTGCGCGACGCGCTCAAGCCGAACCTGGTGCAGACCGTCGAGGGCGTGCCCGCCCTGATCCACGGCGGACCGTTCGCGAACATCGCGCACGGCACGAACTCGATCAACGCGACGCGCCTGGCGCTGGCCTACGCCGATCTCGTCGTGACCGAGGCCGGCTTCGCGTTCGAGCTCGGCGCCGAGAAATTCTTCGACATCAACTGCCGATACGGGAACTTCGCGCCGTCCGCCACGCTGCTCGTGGCCACGCTGCGCGCGCTCAAGATGCACGGCGGCGTGCCGCTCGCCAGGGTCGGCGAGCCGGACGTCGCGGGCGTCGAGCGCGGACTCGCGAATCTCGAGAAGCACGTCGAGAACATCCGCAAGTTCGAGCAGCCGTGCGTCGTCGCGATCAACCAGTTCCCGGGCGACACGCGGGAAGAGGCCGACGTCGTGCGCGCGCGCTGCCGCGCGCTCGGGCTCGAGGCCGTCGGGATGGATCCGTTCGCCTCAGGGGGCGAAGGCTGCCGCGAGGTGGCGGACGTGGTGTGGGCCCTCGCTCAGCGCAGCACGCCGCACTTCAAACCCCTGTACGAATGGGACGATTCGATCGAGAAGAAGATCCACACCGTGGCCCACGAGATGTACGGCGCCGAGGCCGTGGACTACACGCTGCGCGCGAAGCGCGCTCGCGCCCAGCTCGAGAAGCTCGGCTTCGGCAACCTTCCGGTGTGCATCGCCAAGACCCAGCAGTCGCTCAGCGACAATCCGGCGCTGCTCGGGCGGCCCAAGGACTTCCTGGTCACGGTGCGCGAGATCCAGCTCGCCGCCGGCGCCGGCTTCGTGGTGCCCATCACCGGCGAGATCCTGCGCATGCCCGGGCTGCCGAGCGAACCGCTCGCCACGCACTTCGACCTGACGTCCGGCGGCGAAATCGTCCACGGCTGAAAAGGCCAGGATCGCCCGAAACACCGCGGCCGCCGGAGAGGAACGCTCCGGCGGCCGCGGCGCTGATGCGACAGTTCCCTACTCGGCCAGCACCAACTTGCGCACGGTGCGCACGGACCCGGCTTCGAAGCGGATGAGATACAGCCCGCTCGGCAGCGCACGCCCGGCGTCGTCACGGCCGTCCCAGCTCAGGTGATAGCGGCCGGGCGCGAACGCGCCCTGCCCGAGCACCCGCACGCGGGCGCCGCGCACGTCGTACACCTCGAGCCGCAGCCGTTCGTCGCGCGCGATGTCGAACGCGACCGTGGCGGAGCGCGAGAACGGATTCGGGAACACGCTGGCGAGCTGCGTGCGTCCCGGCAGGGCCTCGGCGACCGCCGGTGCGGGCGCCGCCGTCGCGGCGGGGGCTTCGGCCGGGCTCGTGGTCGGCGTCGTGCCGGCCTTGGCCTGATCCGTTGCGCGCCGCGCCGAGGTGCTCACGATCGGCGACGGGAGCGCGACCGGAGAACCCAGCGTGAAGATGTTGTCCACGAGCCACGTGCGCATCGGCCCGATCTGATAATGCAGACCGATCGGTCCGTCGTCCGGCACGGATGCGCTGCGCAACGCGCGGACGTCGGCGACCGAGTACGTGAGGACCAGGTCGTCGATTCCGTCGCCGTTGACGTCGCCGATTTCCGACGACAGCGGCGCGACCACGCCGCGTGAATTGCCGAGCCACGCGCGCGTCGCGTCGATGGCCGACGCGTCGAACGTGAGCGCGCCCGGCGTCACGTCACCACCCGTGCCGACGACGGTGCCGGCGCCGTCGGTCTGCGTCAGGCCCTCGCTCCCGCCCACGGCGGGCGCGTCGATCGACGGAACCACGAGCGTGATCTGGTCCGCGCCCGGCAGGAAGTCGGAGCCCTCGGGTCCGAATCCGGCCGAGGCCGTCGCGCCGCCGGCCAGGTCGTGGGCCACGATCACGTACAACGTCTGCGTGGTCGTGTTGCCGTCCTTGTCGGACGCCGTGTACGTCACCGCGTAGCGCCGGCCGCTGCCGGTGCCCGAGCGCTCCGAACGCAGCTGGAACGCCGTGTCCGGCGTGCCGAGCGACGCGCCCACGACGTCGGGCGCGGTGTCGCCGTCGCCGAGCCCGTTCTCCGGCTCGTTCGACGTGATCGACGTGAGCACGAACGTGGGATTCGGATCGCAGATGTCGGTCACCGTCACGTTCGCGACGATGTCGCTCAACTTGTGGTTCGGCGGCCACAGGAAGTCGCGGTTCAGGGAGACGGTCAGCGTCGGCGGCGTCGTGTCGACGACGTTCACGTTCGCCGTGCACGTGCTCGTGTTCAGGTCGTCGTCCTTGGCCGTGAACTTCACCGGCGTCGTGCCGTCCGGGAAGACGGCCGGCGCGTCGTTCGTCACCGTGACCGTGGCGTCGCACACGTCCGTCGCGGTGAAGCCCGCGAGGAACGCGACGATCGCCGGGTCGGTGGCCGGCGTGCCCGAATGCGACGTGCACTCGACCGTGATGGCGGTCGGGCACGTGAGGACGGGCGGCGTCGTGTCGACCACCTTGATGGTCACGTCGTCCGTCGCGCTCTGGATGCCGTCGCTCACGGTCAGCGTGACGGTCGTCGAGCCTTCCGGGAACTGCCCGGTCGGCTTCTGCGCGTGGATGTCGCTGAACGAGATGCCGAACGCCGACCACGTGTACGTCAGCGGGTCGCCGTCCGGATCGCTCGAGGCCGAGCCGTCCAGCTGCACGGTCGTCGTCGTGTGCGACGCGCACTCGACGTTCGGCTGGTCGGGTCCGGCGTTCGCCACCGGCGGACGGTTCAGCGTCACCGCGCGGTTCTCACCGAGGTACGGACCGGTCGCCGGGCTCGCCGTGTTGCGGCCCTCGACGGCCCACAGCAGGTTGTGGCTGGAGGCGATCAGCGTCGCGACCTGGGGCGCGGTCAGCGACGCGCTCGTCGTGGTGAGGCCCGGGATCGTCAGCAGCTTCGCCTTCGTCGCGGCGTTGTAGAACACCAGGTCGAAGTTGTCGCCGTCGTACGTCGAGCTGCAGCCCACGTACTTCTGCCACGAGAAGTTCGCGCTGGCCACGCCGACCGTCGCGTTGTTGGCCGGCAGCGTGAGCGCCGGTCCGATCTGGTGATCGGTCGTGATCGCGCCATACGCCAGGTCGTCCGCGTTCGAGAGCCCGGAACGCAGCGCGGCCCAGGCCTGCGACAACGTATGCGGATCCGCGGCGTTCACCTTGTCGAACAGCGTCTGGTCCGAGACCGTCACTTTGTCGCGGCTGTCGGCCGGCGTGTCCTGCAGGTCCCACATCACGCGCTGCACGGCGATCTCGTTGTCCTCGCCGAGCCCGTTGCTGTCGCCACTCGAGGGCGGCGCGGAGTTCGTCTCGAGGCTGTACGTGAAGTTCGACTCGCCGGTGTCGGTGTAACTGACGTCGCCGACGCGCGGCACGTTGAGCGCGGCCAGGTTCAGCTTCTGCTGTCCGGTCGTGCCGAAGAACGTCGGCCAGCCCTCGCCCCACGCCATGCGCGTGCCCTCGTCCTTCGACGAGTGGACGTCGGAGATGCAGTCGCCGATGTTGTGCGGGCCGCCCGGATTGTCCTCGAAGTCGAACGTGTCCATCACGTAGTGACCGTACTCGTGGAACATGACGTCCCAGTCCCAGCGGTCGCCGGGGCGCAGGTTGATGCGCGAACCGTTGTAATTCGCGGAACCGGTCGCACCCGGCCATTCCAGGCGCAGCTGCGACAGGAACGAGCTGCCGTTCAGGATCGCGGCGTACGTCGCGACCCACGTCGCGCCGTTGCACAGCCCCGCCGCCGGACCGGTGCCGGTGTTCGCCGCGACGAAGTCCTCCTGAATGTCCGCGCCGTCGGCGACGTCGTTGTGAATGCTGGACTCGGCCTGGTATGGGCCGCCGCCGCCCATCGGCTCGAGCGTGACGGCGCCGTTCGCGGTCAGGATGCGCACGAAGATGTCCCGTCCGCCCTGCAGCGGACCGTCGTCGTTGTCGACCGTGAACGAGTAGTTGCCGTTCTGGTCGACGAGGCCGTCCGTCACGAGGTCGGATCCGATCAATTCGTCGTCGCGCACCTGGACGGTCATGCCGTACGCCGGATGCGTGTTGCCGTTCTCGTCGGTCCACAGCACCGTCCCGTGGACGGTGACGGTGGCCGTGGCGGCGTCGACGCTGAGCTGGCCGGACGAGGAGACGCTGCGTTGCACGCGCGACGTCGCGTCCTCGGCCGTGACCGCCGGACGCAGCGCGGCGAACGCCGCGGCGGGAACCGACGGGCCGGGAGCGATCGCGCCCGAGGGCATCACGTGCGAGACCTCGAGCGTGTTCAACGCCTTTTGCTCCTGGAGGAGCGTGGTGGCGTCGACGACACCCTTGAGGCGGTCCATCGACACGGCCTTGTTCGCGGCCAGCAGATAGTCGCCCATGGCGGTGATGACGGCGCCGTGGCTCGGCACCGCGTACAGGCCCTCGTTGCGCTCGAGCGTCTGCTGGCCGAGATCCTGGGCCACGACGTGCGCGAGCAGGGCGCCGCGTCCGGTCGTGCCGTAGCGCACGGAGGCGTGGAACGTGAGGGTGCCTTCCTTGCCGGCGGGTCCGAGATCGAGGGTCGAGGCGCCGAGGAGTTGCGCGTCACCTTCGGTGACGAGCTGCACGCGCACGCTCGACAGGTTCGCGTGAGCGGTGACGGTTCCCGTCACGTCGTCGGTGACTCCCGGGGCGATGGAGGACGCGCCGGAGGCGAGGGTGAGATCGAGTGGAACGCCGATGCTGCCCGCGCAGAAGTGGCGGGGGTGCACCGCGCCCGGTCGAGGCGTGGCAGAAGCGGGATGCGTGGCAAGCAGCGCGAGCGCTGCGGCCCCGATGAGGAGCGCTCTCAATGACATGATCTTCCTCCGAAGACTCCGGACCGGCGCGATGCGCGCGATCCGCTGGGCAAGGGGGGCAAAGGGACGTCGACGAGGCGGGTGTAGGCGCTCACCACCTCCCTTCAAGGGGAGACGGCGCGCGACACGGCACGCGCGGAGCAAGCGCGGGCGCGGGGCAGGATCCGGCCGAAGGGGATTCGAGGGGGGCGGCCATCGACTTCTCCAGTGGTGGATGGCAGCATCGCCATCCGCGAGGCAGAATGCACCGGGGCTCCATATGAAGCAATGCCGGATGGAGGCAACCGTCACCGTGAGCGAAGAAATTTTCGAGCGTGTGGGGACCACGCGATCGCCGGGATTCCGGGCGTGCGCCGCCGCGATCTTCGCCGCGGCCTGGCTCGCGACGACGCTCGTGTCCCTGGCGACGCCCGATGCGACGCGCGCAACGCCGCGCCCGCTCGGCGACTGCGCCGCCCGTCCGGGTCCGCTCGTGGCCGTCCATTCGGAGGGCGCCGACGATGCCGGCGATCCCGGCCCGTCCGAATTCCGCGGTGTCGTGGTCGAAGCCGGGGGCGCCGACGACCTGGGGTTCCGCCACGTCGCGGTGCGCGACCGGGACGGCGTCGTGCACCGCTTCGCCATCGCGCTACCACCCGGGCAGCGGCTGCCGCTGGCTCCCGGCCTCGCGGCGACGTTCCTTCTCGAGGAACGCCCCGGCACGCCGGGCGCCGCGGCGCTCGTGGTCAGCGACGCGCACGGACTGCGTTTCGCCGCGGTGCGGGACCAGGCGCCCGGCGCCGGCGTCGCCCGGGGCGGCGTGGACGGGCTGACGCTGGCATTCGAGCCGTCCGGATGCCCGGCCCTGCCGCACGACCCGTGCCTGGCGTCGCTCGAGAACGTCGCGCTGCGCGTACGCTCCGGTGCGCGCTCCGTCCTGCTCCTCACCGGCGCGAAGGCGCGGGTCGGTGGCTGGAACGTGCGCTGTCAGGCCGCCCAGCGCGCGCGCTACGCGAAGGGCTGCGCCGACGTCGTCGTGGTCGGGCTCTCGTGGACGGCGACGCGCGCCTCGCTCGATCGGTGAGTGCCGCGCCCGCTCACGGCCCGGTGGTGCCCGGGTCCAGCGCGCGCGATCGCGCCAGGCGTTCGAGCGCGAGCGCGGTGTCGCCGCGCGCGGCGGCGATGCGCGCGCGGTTCCGCCACATGGCGGCCTCGAACGTGAACGCCTGCGGGCGCTGCGCGGCGACCGCCGCGGCCAGCAGCGAATCCGCGCGATCCCAGCGGCCCGCGTTCCACGCGTCGCGCGCGGCTCGCGCCGCCTCCAGCGCGGCCGGCTGGATGACGACGGCGGGCGCCGGCGACGGCAGGTTGTAGCCGACGACGGCCGCGAACGGCCGGTCGAGTCCCTGGGCCGCGCCGAACGTGCGCCAGCGCAGCGTGGAATCCGCGTACCACACCGCGAGCGCCCGTGACTCGGCGAAGCCGACCTCGCTGAGCAGGGGGATCGACCAGTAGCCGACCGAGGCGCCGCGCGGCAGCGTGGCGAAGCGTTCCGTCAACGCGGCGCGCGTCGAGCCCACGACGCGCTGCAACCGGGTGACGCGCTCGAAGGACAGCAGCGAGGTCGTGCGCGGCACCGTGCCCGTGACGGGTTGGGCGCCGGGCAGGGCGACGAGCAACGCCACGCGCAGCGCGACGACGCCGAGTGCGAGCGCCGGCCACGCGCTGCCGAGCAGCACGGCGAACGCGAGGCCGAGCCCGATGCCGGGCAGCGCCACGTGCCAGCCGTTCCAGTCCGGCAGCAGGCCGGCGAACGGCACCGCGCCCACCACGAACGCCGCGAGCCCGCCCCACGCCGCCGGTGCGGCGCGGCGCCAGCGCGCGCGGGCGGGCGGAGCGCCCGCGAGCCGAGCGACGGCGAGCACGACGAGTGCGGCGTAGGCGGCGAGCGCCGCGATCCGCACCCGCCCGTTCCACGGTTCGAGATCGAGCTGGGCGACGAACGCGCGAACCCATGTCTCCGGCACGCGTCCCCAGGCGAAATGCAGCGCGTCGCCGCCCGGCGGCAGGCGCATGCCGTGGCGCGCGGCGAGCGCGCGGCCGGCGAGCCACAGCGCGGCGGGGACGAGCGCGGCCAGCATGCCGTTGCGCCGCGCGCGCGCGTCGCGCGTCGCGAGCGCGATGGCGGCCACGACGACGATGCCGAGCGCCGCGATCTCGTGAGCGAGTAGCCCGAGCAGGAGCGCGAGCGCCGCGCGCCACGGGCGGCGCGCGAGCGCGCCGTCGACGGCCAGCGCCACGGCGAGCATGGCGGCGAGGTGCTGCGCGCCGCTCGGCCACGTCACGAGCGCGCGCGCGGGTTCGGCCAATACCGGAAACGTGGCGAACGCCGCCGCGAGTTCGGGCGGGCCGACGCGCCGTCCCAGGCGATACAGCACGAGCGCGAGCGCCGCGAGCAGCGCGAAGTGCAGCACGGCCACGGCCGCGGGATGCGCGAGCATCGTCGACGACAACGCCGAGTAGTAGAGCTGCCGGCTCAGCGGGCGCCAGTACCAGGCGGCGCCCATCGAGTCGAACCACTCGAGCGGATGCTGGAAGCGCGCGCGGGCCAGGAACAGATAGTCGTCGGCGACGGGAACGCCGAGCGGCGCGCCGCGGCACGCCCACCCGAGGACGCCGAGCGCGCCCGCGATCAGCGCGAGGCCGAGCACGTCGCGTGCCCGACCCTCAGTCGCGCGCGGGCTCGTCACCGGAAGCTTCCGCGGGCGGCGCGGCCTCGGGGAACAGCACGGCGCGCGCCGGACCCGACAGCTCGACGTGGAGATCCTCCGCGGCCGGCAGGTCGGCGGGATCGAGCCAGCCCTTGGCGACCATGGCGCGCGCGATGAAGTGCATCTGGGCGCGCTCGAACGGGCGAAGGGTGCCGTCGCGGTCGAAGCGGTTGCGCCAGTGCGCCGGCGCCGGGATCACCGTGGTCAGGAACAGCGCTTCGGACAACGAGACGTGGCCGGCGTCGTGGCCGAAGTAGTAGTGCGTCGCCTCGTCCGCGCCGAGTGCGTTCGGACCCCATTCGATGATGTTGAGATAGATCTCGAGCAGCCGGCGCTTGTCGAGATGCGCCAGGTGCTCGACGACCCAGGCGAGCACCACCTCCTGGCCCTTGCGCGACAGCGTGCGCGCGTGGCCCAGGTACAGGTTGCGCACGAGCTGCATGGTGATCGTGCCGGCGCCGCGCCGATACGCGCCGGCGCGGATGTCGTCGGCGATGGCGCCGCGCACCGCTTCGGTGTTGAAGCCGCGGTGATGGAAGAATCCGCCGTCCTCGTTCGTCACGACCGCGTGCACGAGCAGCGAATCGATGCGATCGAGCGTTCGGAAATGCGGATTCGCGTCCGACAGATCGCGCGTCTCGATGCGCTCGTGCGGCAGGTGCACGCTCACGGGGCCGGGGCCGGCCAGCGTCGTGGGGTCGAGCGCTCCGGCGCCGAGGACGAGATCGTGCGGGATCACGTCCGCGTCGAAGCGCACGCTGTCGGGCTGCGACACGTCGAGGTCGAGGCTCACGCGGTAATCGGTCGATCCGCGCACGGCGAGTCCCTCGAGTGGTCCGAGCACGGGCGGCGGCAGGCTCTCGCGAAACTTCGCAGCGGTCAGTTCGCGCGCCGAGAGCCCGAGCCGGAAGCGCGGACCGTTGCGGCTGATGGTGCCCGACAACGCGAACGCGAGCTGCCCGATGGTGACGCGCGTCGAGTCCGCGATGCGCACTTCGCCGTGCGCCCGGTTCTGCTCGATCCGTCCGTCCAGCGTGACGTCGAGCGGATCGGGTGCGCCGCGCGCCGCGTCGGCGATGCCGAATCGCGCGTGACCCTGGAGTCGATCGTCGTCCGCGTAGCCGAGCGCGATCGTGAACGGAACCGGCGGGTCGGCCGACGCCACACCGGACGCGGTCAGGCGCAGGGATGCGCCGGCGCGCCCGAGGACGAGCGACTCCAGGCGAAGCGCCGGGCCGTCGCGGGTCTCGAGCGTCACGTCGCGAAGCGCGAGCCGCGGCAGCCGGCGCGCGGGCAGCAGCAGCGCGCGCACCAGGGATTCGGCGGCGTGCTGCACCTTGCGCGTGCGATCCACGCCGCGCGCCGCGGGTTCCTCGGGCGGCAACGTGTCGGCGTCGCTCGCCTCGGCCGGGCGGCGCACGCGCACGTGCGCGGCGTCGAGGGACGCGATGCGCGGGCGCAGCACGAGCAGCGGCAGCGGATGGAGCGCGACGCTCAACGACTCGGCCGCGAACGCGGTGTCGCCCGCGGCGTCCACCGCGCTCAGACCGGCGAGTTGGAGACGCGCCGGGAAGGCGACGCGCAACGTGCGCCACGCGACGTCGAGCCCACGCGCCCGCCCCGCGCTGCGCAGGCGCGACGCCACGAGCGACGGCGCGGCGAGCGCGCCGGCCAGCACGGCGCCCGCGAGGAACGCCGCGCCCCAGATGGCGGTGCGCCGCGACACGAAACGGGAGAGGGACATGGTCGCCCGGCACTGTAGCCGCTCTCGCGCCCGCGAAAAACGCGAGGAGGGGCCCGGCGACACCGAGCCCCTCCCGCGACGCATTCCCGTGCGCGCCGTCCGCGCGCGGCACGGGCCCCGATCAGGCCACCGCGAGCCCCTGGCCGGCGAGCCATTCGCGGTACAGCGCGTCGGCTTCCGCGGCGAACGACGTGTGGCGCGGCACCCAGCCCAGCTCGCGTCGCGCTTTCGCCGCGCTGACCCGCACGCTGGCGAGCAGCGCGTCGCCGTACGCGCCGAGCCGCTCGCGCACGTCGTCCGCGTCCCAGGCCCTCGTCTCGGCGCCCGTCACTCGGGCGATCGCCGCCGCGACGTCGCGCGCGGCCAGCGGCTGGTCGTCGGCCAGCAGGTAGCGCTCGCCGGCCGCCGCGTGCTCGAGCCCGAGCGCGTACGCCTCCGCGACGTCGTCGCGGTGCACCAGGCTCCAGATCTGCGATCCGTCGCCCGGATACGTCACCGTGCGCTTCTGGTGCGCCTCGCGGAACAGATCGCCGACGATGCCGCGCGCCTCGCCGTACACGATCGCGCCGCGGAAGATCACGGTCGCGACCTCGGCGTCCGCGAGGTCCAGCGCCGCGTCCTCGTGGGCGGCGCGCCAGTGCACGACGTCGAGCGGCGCGAGCGGCGACGACTCGTCGGTGACGACGCCCGGCCGGTCGCCGTGCACCCACAGGCCGCTCGTGTACAGCAGGCGGCGCACGCGCCCGTCGACGGCGGCTTCGCGAATCGCCTCGAGCGCGTGCTGATCCAGGAGCGCCACGTTCGCGTCGTCCGCGATCGCGGCGTGGACGACGGCGTCGCAATTTTGCAGGGCGCCGATGAACGTCGCGCGCTCCTCGAGATCGCCGATGACCGGCTTGACGCCGGCCGCCTCGAGCCCGCGCGCGTGCTCGGCGCTGCGCGTCAGTCCGAAGACCTGATGACCCGCGCGCGCCAGGCGCGCGGCGATGGCGCCGCCCAGGTATCCGGACGCCCCGGTGACGAAGATTCGCTGACTCATGGTGTCCCGTTCCTCAGTGGCAGAGACCGCGCGAGCGCCGCCTTCCGGTCTTCAAGGAGCGCCGCGCGCTGGTGGCTTTGGATCGAGGGAGCGCGCGTCCGGTTGCGAGAATCTCGGGGCGCGGCCGCGAATCGTGTGCCGCGGCTCAGTTCCCGCGGTAGGTACAGCGCGCCGTACAGGTTTCGTGAACCGTCAGCGCGCTCAATTGTGGAAAGCGTGGCTGGAGGCGTTCCCAGAGCCATCCGCACAGCACTTCCGATGTCGGGTTCTCGAGTCCGGGCACGTCGTTCAGCGTGCGATGGTCCAACTCGCGCTTGAGCAACGGCTCGACGACGGCGGTGATCTCGCCGAAGTCCACGAGCCAGCCCAACTGGGGGTCGACTTCGCCGGCCAGCGTCACTTCCACTCGAAACGAGTGGCCGTGCAGCCGCGCGCACTTGTGCTCGGGCGGCACGTGGGGCAGCCGGTGCGCCGCCTCGAAGCCGTAGGTGCGAGTCAGTTCGACGTGCATGGCGGAGTTCGTCCAGGGCGTTCAGTAGCGCGTGGGGTCGGCGACGCCGGCCTCGCGAAAACCCTTCTTTCGCAACAGGCACGCGTCGCAGGCGCCGCATGCGGCGCCGTCGGACGCGGGATCGTAGCACGAGTGGGTGAGCGCGTAGTCCACGCCGAGCGAAAGGCCGAGGCGGATGATGCCGGCCTTGTCGAGCGCCATGAGCGGCGTGTGGACGCGGAAGCGCGTGCCTTCCGTCCCGGCTTTCGTGGCGACCGCGGCCAGCGCTTCGAACGCGTGCACGAACTCGGGCCGGCAATCCGGATAGCCCGAGTAGTCGAGCGCGTTCATGCCGGCGACGAGATCGGCCGCGCCGAGCGTCTCCGCCAGCCCGAGCGCGAGCGCGAGGAACACCGCATTGCGCGCCGGCACGTACGTGACCGGGACGCCTTCCGCCATCTGCGCGGCGTCGCGCCCCTTCGGCACCGCGACGTCGGAGGTCAGCGCCGAGCCGCCGATCGCGCGCAGGTCCAGCGTGACCTCGCGGTGGTCCGTGACGCCGAGCGCGGCCGCGACGCGGCGCGCGGCCGCGAGTTCGACGCGGTGGCGCTGCCCGTAGTCGATGGCCAGCGTCGCGCACGCGAAGCCTTCGGCGCGCGCCCACGCCAGGCACGTCGCCGAGTCGAGGCCGCCCGAGAGCAACACCACCGCGCGCCCGCTCACACGCCCCGCTTCGCGCCCCACAACCAGATGTGCAGTCGTGGGCTCAAGCGCAGGCCGTGCGCGCGGCACGGCTCGACGAGACGCGCGGCGTGCGCGCGCACCGCGGCGTCGGTGAGGCCCTCCGGCATGAGCATGACGCGCGCGGCCGGCAATTCGTGGAGCCGGATCAGGCGCAGGGCCTCGTCGAGATCGGGATCGTCGCCGACCACGATCTTGAACGTGGCGCGCGGCGCGTCGCGCCATGCCGCGACGTGCGCCCACGTGCGCTCCCAGCCCGGCGTCACCCCGGGCAGCTTGGGCGACACGTTGTACGCGAGGTTCGCGATGGACAACGCGGGCGGGCGCACGCCGCTCGTCTCGACTTCGACGCGCTCCCAGCGCCGCGTCGCTTCGTCGAGCAGCGCCTCGATGCCCGGGTGCTCGAGTGGCTCGCCGCCCGTGACGACGAGCAGCGGCGCGGCGCCGAGGGCGGCGGCGCGCGCCCAGATCTCGTCCGCGCTCGCCGCGTCGCCGAGCGCCGGGTCCCACGTGTACTTGGAATCGCACCACACGCAGCCGACGTCGCAGCCCTGCAACCGCACGAAGTGCGCCGGGGTGCCGGCGGACGGACCCTCGCCCTGCAGCGAGAGGAACACCTCGCTCACGCGGTAGCGCGCCTCGCGGAGCGCCGCGCCGCCCGTCGCCGCGCTCAGGGGGCCTTGAACTCCCCGGCCGGGAACGCCTTCACGGTCTCGACGTTGCGCGTGAAGATGGTCGTCGTGCCGCTCTTGTGGGCGGTGGGGAACCACAGGCCGTCGTGCTCCTCCCAGCCCTCCCAGGTCCAGTTTTCCTTCTCGGTCTGGCCCTGCAGCAGGTAGGTCCACTTCTCGATGCGATGGTTCGCGCGGTTGACCGAGACCCAGTAGCGGTCGCCCGGCGTCTCGCCGACGTGATCGAAGCTGAGCGCGAGGCGATCGAACGTGCGGTCGCCGTCCTTCTCCTCGCCGTCGTACTGCAGCGTCACGCCCGGGTCGCGCAGCTTGTAGGGCATGAGCATCCAGTACGCGTCGTTCGTCCACATCGACTTCGAGCGCTTGAGCAGCTTCGCCAGCGAATCGCCTTCGATCGCGTTCGCGTTCATCCACGCCATGCCGCCGTGGCCGTCGAGCTGGTCGATGAACGTGAACGGCTGGCCGGCGCGGGTCTTGCCCGAGACGCGGTGCCAGCCGCTCATCTTGTCCCAGGAGTGCGCGCGCACGCCGCGTACCGTGTCGTTGATCGACGCCTCCCACGTCCAGCGCAGGCCGGGGAGCGCGTCCCAGCGGTCCTTGCCGCCGAGCGCCTTCATCACGTCGTCGGCGATGGCGACGGCGCGCGGATCGGAATTCGTGGTTTCGGCGCGCGCGGCGCTCGCGGGGAATGCGCAAAGCACGAAGAGTGCGATGAGAATGCGCTTCACGGACGACTCCTTCCTAAAGCGTCAATGCGCGGGCCGGCGGGTCAGGTCGAAATGCTTGCCGCAGTTGAAGCACTTCCAGGGGTAGGTCGCGGCCCCCGTCGGCCAGCTCACCGTGTCGTTGCGGCCGCAACCGGGGCAGGAAATGCGCACGCGCTCGCTGGCGGGCGGCGCCTGCGGGGAGGACGAATCGGTCATGTTCGGAAACTCCGGGGACGAGTGGCGCGGCGCTCTCCAAAGGAACCGGCGCAGTATAGCCCGCGCGCCGCGGTCGGGCACGCCGCGGCCCGCGCCTCCGCGCCCGCGGGCGGCTCGGCGCCCGGAACGCCTCGAGCCGCGCGAAGCGCTACGCCAGCGCCTACGACCCGCCGGCGTCGTCCTCGGTCGCCGGCTCGCGGCCGGCCGCGGCGTCGGGCCAGGTGCCGGCCAGGATCTCGGGCAGGCGGCGCGTGAAGGCCGAGCGCGGCAGCACGTGATCGAGGCCGGCCGCGAGCGCCCGCGCGCGCGTCGCGCCGTCGACGTGTGAGTAGAAGCCCACGAGACGGATGCCGCGCGTGCCGGCGTCGTCCTTGAGGGCGCGGGCCAGCGCGAAGGGATCCCCCGCGGCGTGAAGATCGAGCACGACCAGGTCCGGGCGCTCGCTCCGGCAGCGCTCCAGAGCCGGCGCCGGGATGACGAACGCGAGCGTCGCGCCGGTCGCGCGCGCCACGGCGTCGAGACGCGCCTGGAAGAACAGATCGTTCACGACGGCGAGCACGCGCATGTCGGCCGAGTGTAGCGAGCGGGGCGCCGCGCCCCAAGCGCGCGGCGGAAAACGAATCGCCCGGCACGGCGCGTGAGCGCGTGCCGGGCGGTCGAGACTGCGACTAGCGGTACAGCTGCTTGATCATGCCCCACGTCGAACCGCGCGTCGCGGTCGGCGGGTTGTCGAACTTGCCGTCCGGATGCGCCGAGTAGCCGGTGGGCAGCGAGTTGACGCTCCACAGCCCGCTCAGCAGTCCGGTGCCGGTTCCCGAGACGCGGGAGAACAGCGTGCCGCCCGTGAACTCGTAGTCCGAGCGGAACGACCCGTTCGCCGGGTTCGAGCCGGTCTTCGTGATTTGCACCGAGAAGTTGGCCAGCGTCCCCGAAAGGATCGCCGTGCCGTCCTGGTAATTCGCCGGGACGGTGGCGTTCGGAGGATTGATCGGCATGGCCAGTTCCGAAGGCGCGTTGCGCGGCGAGCCCGCGTACACCGAGAACACGCCGCTGCCGTAGTTCGTCGTCCAGATGGTCGTGGTTCCGAACACTTGAACGTTCGTGGCCAGCGCGTTCGACAGACCCGAGAGCACGAACGTGTACTCGGTCGACGGATCCGCCGGATCGAGATCGGTGAACGGCGAGCAGAACAACGTCACCAGACCAACGCAGGTGAGCTGATTGCCGGCCGGCGACACGTTGTTCACGGGATTCGCCGGAGTTTCCCAGGCGAAGCCATTTCCATCCCAGTCGATGATCTGGCCGGTGCCGCAGGGACCTGCCGCGTAAGAGGTCGCGAAAGTGCCCGCCGAGAGAAGGCCGAGCGCCACCGCCACCCCGATCAGCTTCTTCATGGATGTCCTCCTGAAGTGACGCGGCTTCTGAAGCCGCGCCGGAGTTCGTGGCTAGCGGTAGAGCGACTTCAGCGCGCCCCAGGTCTTGTGCGAGGTCGGGGTCGAATCCGGAATCTGGCACTCGCCCTGAACCTGGTGATCGTAGCCGGTCGGAATCGTCGGGTTCGGCGCCCCGGCCAGGCCGTGGAACGTCCAGCCCGCGCGGCGACCGGTCGGGATGTAGATGAGGTCCGGACCTTCGTCCAGCGTCATGTCACCGTTGAAATTCCCCTGGCCGAGCGAGAAGTCGTAGGTGAGCACGCCGTTGTCGATCGATCCGCCGAGTCGCATCGACCCGTCGGTGAACGTCGACGGCGCGGTCGCGTTCGGCGGGTTCGTGCCGTACGTGCCGTGCGTGCCGCCGCTGATCGCATCCTGGTAATAACGACCACGTCCGCCGTTCGCGAAGTTGACGACCAGGAACGTGCCGAACTGGGCGCGCGCCGAAACCGTCAGACCCTGTGTGAACATGGTGTATTCGTTCACGGACTCGTCGACGTACGGCGTGAGGTCGGGCCCGAAGCTCGTCACGAATCCGATCGTGTGATAGCCCTCGCCGAGGTCGAGATAGGTCGCGGCGTTGGTGTTCGGATCCTGATAGTCGAAGCCGGTGAACGCGAAGAGAAGGATGTCCGCGGCGCGCGCGGGAACCGCGAACGCCATCACTGCGGTGAAAATGAGTAGCAAGGCCTTACGCTTCATCGGCCACCTCCCGGGTTTTGCAGGCAGAGCTCGGAAGTTTCCTGAGTGGCGGCATGGACCGCCGGAAGCGCCCGTGCATCACCTTCCTTTGTGCGAACGCTCCCGATGAGCGACGCGCGATTCGATGGACAACGAAGAAAGCCCCGACGGGGGGCGCGGAGCTTTCTTTGGATCTGCGTTCGCGACCTCTCGGGACGCGACTGCGTACGCGTGAAGAATAGAAACCCTGGACTGCCGGAACAAGGGTGAAGTTTCATTTTCGCAATGATCGCAAGAGTTTAGTGGGGCGAATCGACCCGCACCGACCGCCCGACGCGAATGTCGATCGTGGTCTTGTGGTTCGAGTGCTCGCAATATTTTCGGAAGTTGCGGTCGGGCCGATGCGACAGACAAGCCGAGGTAATTTCCGCATAGTCGTGACGCGAACTACGGGTTTCGGAAGACGGAGCGGCGGGCCCGCACCCGTGCAGGTTTACGGCTCGGCGCCGAGGGCGCCCGCGAGTCTCGGCAGGCTCACGTCGTAGCGATAGCCGACGTTCATGTGCCCGTCGTCGAATTCCTCGTGGACGTGCGCGACGCCGAGCGCTTCCAGCTTGCGGTGCAGGAGCCGCGCGCCCAGGTGCAGATTCCACTCGTCGCGCGTGCCGCAGTCGATGTGCAGTAGGCGCAGCGAGCTGAGCGCGGCGGCGTGTCGCTCGACGAGCTGGAGCGGATCGAGCGCCAGCCAACGCGCCCACACGTCCTCACGGAACTCGCCGGTCGCGAGATCGCACGGCAGGTCGACGCCGAACGGCCGCGTCGCCGGGTTCGGCGAGTACGCGGCGGCCATGCCGAGGATGTTGAGCGCGAGGAAGTCGTCCTTGCTCTTCTGGATCCTCGACGAGAAGCCTTTCCACCAGGGTTCGAGACCGCCGGCCTCGTCGACGAGCGCGCAGAACTTCGCGAGGTCCGGGCGATAGCAATAGTCGAAGCACATGTCCCCGCTGTGGCAGGCCACCGCGCCGAACACGTCGGCGTTGCGCATGCCGTGGATCAGGGCGCCGTAGCCGCCCGACGACTTGCCGGCGATGCCGCGATGCGCGCGATCGGCCTGGGTCCGGTACGTGGCGTCCACCCACGGCACCAGCTCCCCGACCAGGTGGCGCGCGTAGTCGCCGTTCGCGGTCGAGTCCAGGTACTGCGAGCCGCCGAAGCGGGTCAGGCAGTCGGGCATGACGAGGATCATCTGGCCCATGCCGCGCGCGATCAGGAGATCCATGCGGTCGTCGAGCGCCGGCGCCCACGCGTTGTCGTTGAGCAGCATGCGCCCGCGCCCGGTGAAGCCGGCCAGCACGAAGACGACGGGAAAGCGCCGGCCGGGCTGCGCGTCGTAAGCCGGCGGCAGATACACGGGAACGCGCCGCTCGTGCGGATCGCCGGCGGGGTTCCCGCGCAGCGCCACGCTCTCGAACCAGTTCAGCACCACGCGTCCTCGTCGCATCATGCGCTCCCTCCATCGCTGAAGAACGAGACTCGGGAAGAACGTCCCGTCACTGAGCTGTGCTTCGCGTCGGGCGAACGCCCCCTCACTCGAAGCGCGCCACCGCCTCGGGCGCGCCCTCGCCCAACCGCCCGGCGAGCGCGCGCAGCTCGGCGTCGCGCCGCCATCCGGGATCGAGCGCGGCGAGCGCCGCCAGCTGGCGCGCCGCGCCCGCATCGAGGCGCGCCTCACCGAGACCGAGCGCGAGCGCCCGCCGCGCCGCCGCGTCGTCGGGCTCGAGCCAAACGCCGACCGTGAGTTCGAGCAGGGCGTACTTGCGCAGCGCCGGAGCGCCACGCGAGCGCCACAGCAACTCGCCGAGCCGCGTGTGCGTGCGCGGACGTCCGATCCCGGCGCCGACCGCGGCCATCAATTCGCGGCGCGCGCCGATCGAGTCGCGGCCGGCCAGCGCGCGGTCGGCCCCCGCCAGATGCGCGGCCCACGCGCTCGAGTCGTCCGCGGCGCCGAACGCGCGCCAGGCCGCCTCGGCCTGACCGCGATCGCCGTTCCACAGCTCGGCCCAGCCCAGCCAGTACAACAGATCCGCGCGCTCGCCGCCTTCGACGAGGCCGCGGCGAAACGCGTCGCGGGCGCCGCGCGGCCGGTCCAGCAGCAGCAGGTCGCCGCCGACCTGAAACCACGCGCGCTCGATCCGCGGGTAGAGCGCGGCGAACGACGTGCCGTCCCAGTACAGGAACCGGCACGGCCGATTCGCGGCGATCGAGTCCGAATACTCGGAGTAGAAGTGCGACTCGAGGCTGGCGTCGCGATACAACGTGCGGATCAGCGCGCCGTTGCCCATCTGGAAGCCGGCCCACGGCGGCAGCGTGGCGAAAAAGAAGCGCGTCCCGGCCGGTGGATGGGGCTCGATGCGCCGGAGGTCGCGGGCCAGCTGCGTACTGAGGGACGCGCCGCGCTCGAAATAGAACGACGTCAAGTGCGACGTCCACCCCCACGGGTCGTCGCGCACCGCGAACGCGCGCGACCCGGTCATGCCGGCGTGCCACCACAGGAGGCCGGCGACCAGCGCGAGCGCGCCGCCACGCTGCAGGCGGCGCGCGGCCAGCGCGACGACGAGCGCGCCGCCCACCGCCGCGACTCCGTAGTAGTAGGAACTCCAGGTGTGCGCGACGGGCGCCGTGACCAGCGAGAACGCGACGAACCAGACCAGCGCGAACGACGCGAGCCGGCGCGCGTCGACCGCCTCGACCCGCGGGCGGGGCGCGCCGGCCTCGGGCGCGGGCAGCGCCAGCACGGCGGCGCCCAGCAGGCCCAGCGCCAGCGGCGCCGGCCCGATCGCGGCCAGCCCTGTGAACGCGCCGGACGGATGATCGAGCCCGAGCAGGCTCTGCGCGCCATGGACGAGCGCCGCCGCGAACTGGGTCGGGGCGAAGCGCAGGAACGCGTAGTCCAGGCCGGCGCGGACGTGGACGATCGCGAGCACGGCACCCCAAGCGGCCAGCGCCGCGGCCTGCGGCACGAGCCGCCGCGCCAGCTTCCCGCCGCGCATCCCCAGCACGATCGCGTCCCAGGCCGCGAGCCCGAAGGGCAGCGCCAGCGCGACGTCCTTGCTGGCCAGCGCCGCGAACGTCGCGCACGCCGCCCAGCGCGTGCGGCCGCGCCGATGCAGCGCGAGCGCGGCCAGCGAGCCCACGAGGGCGAGCAGATCCTGCGCGCACGAGATCCAGAGGAGCGTGACGCGCTGCAGCGGCAGCAGCGCGAAGTACAGCAGGCCGGCCCCGACCGCGAGCGGCGGCAGCGTCGCGGCCAGCAGGTCCGCGAGCAGCGCGAGCGCGAGCGCGAACAGCGTGAAGTTCACGGCGTGGAACAGCCCCGGGGAGTCGCCGCTCAGCTTCGTCAGCGCCGCGAAATACACCTGACGCGACAGCGGCCGGTAGTAGTTCGCGAGCGCGCCGAGTCGGGCCAGCGCCGCGCCGAGGGGCCGGGCCTTCGCCTCTTCGAGGAACAGGAAGTCGTCGTTCAGGAAGCCGACGTGGAGGCAGCCCCAGTACAGGGCGAGCAGCCCGGCCATGCCGAGCGCGACCGCCAACGGGATGCGGGGCAGGGACTTCACGGCGCCACTCTACCCCGGGCCGCGAGATCGGGCTAAGCAGAAGCCGTGAGATTGCCGATACACCGTGCGATCTGCTGAGGCGGTCGCCACCGTCTCGTGCTCCGACATCCGGCCCTTACGAGGCAGGGAAGCCAAGCCATGAAGAAGCCGCCGAGCGTGACGAACAGCTGGGAGCGCATCAATCGGCGCGGCTGGTTCCTGTGGGGCGTCACGTTCACCGTGGTCGGGGCGCTCACCATCACCATCTGCCTCCTGTACCTGCCGCTGCTGCAGGCCACACCGGAGGTGCTCAGCTCGTCGCTCATCGACTCGTACTACGCGATGACCGGGCTGTTCGGCCTCGTCACCATCTTCTGCCTGTACACCACCATCAAGCAGCGCGAACTGAACGTCATGCGTCGCGCGCTCGAGAGCGAGGAACAGGAGAAGGACGACGTGCGCACGCGGCTCTCCGAGCTGTCGGCGCTGTTCCAGGTCAGCACCACGATCAACCTGCAGCTGCGCCTGGACGTCATCCTCGAGATCATCGTGCGCCGGGTGGTGTCGACGCTGCGCGCGCAGCAGGCCTCGATCATGATCTTCAACCCGGAGACGAGCGAGCTGGAGACACGCGCCTCGTACGGACTCGAGTCGGAGTTCGCGCGCAACGCCAAGAAACGCCTGGGCGAGGGCATCGCCGGCTGGGTCGCGGCGCGCCAGGAGGCGGTGCTGCTGAACGAGAAGGAGCCGCCGAACGGCTTCGCGCAGCACTACAAGCGCAATCGCAAGATCACGTCCGCGCTGTCCCTGCCGCTCATGGTGGGCGAGCGCTGCGTCGGCGTGCTGAACGTGAACCGCATCAACCATCCCGACACGTTCCGCGATCACCATCGCGAAATGCTGCAGATGTTCTCGGCGCACGTCGGCGCCGTCATCGATCGCGCCGAACTCGTGGACCGCATGGGCAATCGCGCACGCGAGCTCGAGGCCGACAATCAGCGGCTGACCGAATCGAACCGCATGAAGGACGTGTTCCTGTCCACGGCCAGCCACGAGCTGAAGACGCCGCTGACCTCGGTCATCGCGTACGCCGAGCTGCTCGACGACCGCGATCACCGGCTCGACCTGACGCAGCGCGGCGAGTTCCTGGGACGGTTGCGCTCCGAGGCCGCGCGCCTGCTCGGGCTCATCGAGGACATCCTCGACCTGTCGCGCATCGAGAGCGGCAAGCTCACGCTGCGCCGGCTCCCGCAATCCCTCGAGTCGCTCGTGCGCGGCGCCGTCGAGACCACGCGCGCGACCGCCGACAAGCATCGTGTGACGTTCGCCGAACGCTACGCCAAGGACGTGCCGACGATTCCGGTCGACGAGGTGAAGCTGCGCCAGGCCGTCGTCAATCTGCTGGTGAACGCCGTGAAGTTCAGTCCCGAGCGGGGCACGGTCACTGTCAGCGTGCGCGCGGACGAGTCCGACGCCGTCATCGAGATCGACGACAGCGGGCCGGGCATCGTGCCCGAGGAGACGACGCACATCTTCGAACTGTTCGGCCAGGGCGTGCGCGAGAGCGCGAAGGCCTCGGGCGGCCTCGGCATCGGCCTGCATCTCGTGAAGCGCATCGCCGAACTGCACGGCGGCCATGTCGGCGTGAACAGCACGCCCGGCGCCGGCAGCACGTTCTGGATCCGGCTGCCGCGCAGCTCGGCCGAAGACGCCGCCGATCGCGGCGTCGACCGCGCCGCCTGACGGCGCCGACTCCCGCCGAACGACCGGCCGCGCGCCTCGCCGAGCGCGGCCGGTTTCGCGTTCCTCCCCGAGGCGCGAAGGGCCCGGCACGCTGTGCCATACTGCGCGCCTCGTCGCGCCTCGCCGCCGGCTTCCCAAGGAGAGCCCCGTCCTCGAGTGAACGGACCCATCGGCAGGACACACCAGGCCGTCTCGCCCGTAATGGAAGCGGGGGCGGGAGCGCCGGCCGTCCCACGGCACGCGTCCCCGTCCGGAACGCCGCCCTGGACGCGGAGCGAGTTGGAGGCGGTTCGGCGCCGCGAACCCGAAGCGCTGGGCCGGCTCTTCGACCGGCACTTCGCGGCGGTCTTCGCGCTCGTGTTCCGCCTGCTGGGAGACCGCGCCGCCGCCGAAGACGTGACGCAGGAGGTGTTCCTCAAGGTGTACAACGCGGCGCATCGCCTGGACCCGGAACGCGACCCCGGCCCGTGGCTGACCACGATCGCCACGAACGCGTGCCGCGACGTTTGGCGCTCGGGCGCGCATCGCATGGCGCGGCGCAGCACCCCGGTCGACGACGATCCCGAAGCGGGCGTCACGCTGACGTCGGGCGTGAACGAGCCCGAGCGCGATGCGCTCGCGGCGGAGCGCGAGCGCCTGGTGCAGCAGGCGCTCGGTCAGCTGCCCGAGGCGCTGCGCGTGCCCATCGTGCTGCACGACTACCAGGGGCTCAGCCATCCCGAGATCGCCGAAGTGCTCGGCGTGAACCCCGCCGCGGCGCGCAAGCGCTACTCGCGCGCGCTCGCGGCCCTCGCGGCGCTGCTCAAGGAGACGCTGGGCTAGGGCCCGGCCACGTCATGCACGAGCCCGGCGAAGCCCTGAGCCAGTACGAGCGCGCGGCCCGCGACGCGGTGCGCGGGCTCTCCGTGCCCGAGGCGGACGCCGCATACCGCGCCGAGCTGCGCACCGCGTTCGTCGCCGGCACGTTCGCGGAGCGCGCGACACGCGTCGTGCACCTGAGGTGGTGGGAACGCGAGTCGACGCGCTGGGCGGGCGCCGCGCTGGCCGCGGCCGCGGCGCTGCTCGCGGTGGTCACGCTGAATCGCGGCCCCGAGTGGCGGCTCACCGCGCTGCACGGCGACGGGGTCGCCGTGATCGACGGGCGTCCCGTGCCGCTCGCGCATACCGAGGAGCTCGCGCGCTGGCTGCGTCCCGGCGCGCGCGTCGAGATGCCGCCCGCGTCGGACCTCGAGATGGTGAGCGATGGCGTGGCCGCGATCCAATTGTCTCCGGGGACGGCGTTCACGCTGCCCGAGCCGCCCGGCCGCTGGTTCTGGCGCCGCGTGCACGCCGAGGTCGAGTCGGGCGAGATCCGCGTCGCGACGGGGCGCGCGTTCCACGGCGCCACGCTGGCCATTCGCACGCACGAAGCGGATCTCATGGTCACGGGCACGACGTTCGCGGTGATCTGCGAGCCGGAAGGCACGTGCGTGTGCGTGCTCGAGGGCACGGTGCGAGTCGGGGCCATCGGCCAGGGCATGGAGCCGGTGACCGCCGGCACGCGCCGCTACGTGTTCGCGGACGGACGCACGCCCGAACGCGCCGACATGCGCGACGTCGAGCGCGGCAAGCTGGCCGAGTTCCGCGCCGCGCGACGGGCCGACCTCGAGGGCGGGCCGCGATGATCGCGGCCGCGGCGCGCTAGGCGCTCTTCTCCTCGGACGGGCGCTCCGGATACTCCTCGACGCGCAGCGCGCGCCGCACGGTGCGGTCGGCGGGCAGCGGCTTGTACTCGAGCGGCGCGTCCTCCGCGAGCCACTGGCCGGTGCCGTCCATCAGGACGCGCAGGTGCGGCCGCGCCGGATCGGTCGCGTTCGGCGCCAGCACGAGCGCCTTCGCGCCGTCGTCGAGCTCGACCATCTGCCCCGGCGGGTACAGCCCGACGCTCTGGACGAGGGCGCCGAGCAGCGCCGGATCGAAGCGCGACGCGAAGGGGCCGAGCATCATGCCGAGGGCCTGCGTCGGCGTGACGTTGCGCCCGCGGTCGCTGCGGTGGGTCTGCAGGCTCACGTAGCAGTCGGCGACCGAGACCAGCTCCGACAGGGCGCTGGGCGTCCAGTCGGCGAACTGCGGGTATCCGCCGGGTCCCATGTGGTGCTCGAGCGCGACGCGCATGCAGCGCAGCGTCGTCGTATTGAGGGCGGTCGAGCGCGCCATGAGCTTCAGGCCCTCGATCGGGTGGCTCAGGGCCAGCGCGCGCTCCTCCTCGGACCACTGTGGCTCGGGGTTGCGGATGCGGCCGCCGACCGCGTTCTTGCCGACGTCGTGCAGAAGGGCCGCGACGCCGAGGTCGGCGAGCGTGCGCCGGTCGAGCCCGAGCGAGTGCCCCATCGTGACCGCGACCATGCACACGTTGACGGCGTGCATGTACGTGTACTCGTCGTGGTGCCCGAGCGTGCTGAGTCCCATCACGATGGGCTCCGACTCGAACGCGCCGTCCACGAGCGGTTGCACGACACGCTTGGCGTGGCGCATTTCCATGCCGTCCTGCAGCGACGTCGTGGTCAGCAGCGAGCGCGCGCTCTTGAGCGCGACGCTGTAGTTCTTGGGCGCGGCGCCGCGCGGGCCAGGCTCGCCGCCGTGGACCGGCTCGAGATCGCCGAAGCCCGTGCCCTGGCCGGGGCCGACGACGGCGCCGCTGCCGCCCGGACCGCCGCCCGTGTCGCCCACGCCGCCGCCGCCCGCGCCGGACGACGGGCTGAACGTGGCCGGCCCCGCGCTCGTGCCGTAGAAGCCGCCGCCGTCGCTCATCATGCCCGGGATGAGCTGCGTGGTGCCGAAGTCCGGCGATTCGGTCGACGCGTACACGGCGGGCTGCACGTGATCGCAGCCGATCGCGATGGCCGCTTCGAGCAGGCCGCTACCGTGGTAGTTGTCGGTCTGCATGAACAGGCCGTAGAACTTCTCCATCTCCTCGAGCGTGACGTCCTTCTCGATGCGCAGGCCCGCGATCTTGCGCTTCTTGAACTCGTCGAGCAGCGCGGTGTGGTGACGGTACGTCGAGGTCTTCATCGGAATGCGCACGCCGTTCAGGTAGATGTCGCTCTCGAGCGCGACCAGCACGACCTCGTCGCCCTCGGCGAACGCGACGTCGAGCGCCTTCATGAAGCCTTCGAGCTGGGCGCGGAAGACCTGGTTGCCGACCTGGTACGAGCGGCCGATGCGGATGACCGCGAGCAGCCGGAGGATGAGCTGCAGCCCCATGTCCCGGTAGCGGACGTCGGTCGGCCGGGTGTCGATCGGTGGCGGTTTCGGGGTTTCGCTCACGACGCCATCCTCTGGCTCATGGCCTCGAGACAGGCGGCGCGCACCGCCTCGCTCTTGGAGCGCAGACCGGACTCGAGCGCGGCCATCGACTTCTCGCTCGCCAGGCGGCGCAGCACGCGCGCCGCGGCGACACGCTCGAGCGTGCGCCGCGCGAACCAGCCGCCCTTGTGCAGCAGCGTTTCGAGACGGGTCACGACGCTGTCGTCGGCGATCTCGGACAGCGCGTTGAACAGCGCGCGCTGGTTGTCCTCGCTGCGCGACTCGAAGTCCGGGGCCTCGATGCGATCGAGGATCGCCCGCGCCACGCGCGGGTTGCGCTCGCGCGTCAGCATGTTGAGCGCGGCGGCCAGGAGCTGCGGATCGCGCGTCTCCAGCTGATGGAGCAGGATCGGCGTGCGCTCCTCGCGCGGCACGCCGCCGAGAGCCTGGACGACGGCACGGCGCACGCGCACCTCGTGGTGCTCCGCGGCGGTGCGCAGCAGCGACGTCACCGCGGACCCGCCGATCTGCCCGAGCACGAACACGACGTTGCGCACCATGGTCCAGCGCGAGTCGACGAGGTAGGGCGCGAGCAGTTCCGGGTGGTCGTTGCACAGGAACGTGAGCGCCGTCGACGCGGCGGCGCGCGGGCGGATCTTGCTCGACATGCAGAGCACGGTGCACGCCAGGTCCAGCGCGGGCGGGCCGATCGCCACCACGAGGGCGGAGAATCGCGCGTGGTCGTCCGGATCGCTCTCGTCGAGGCGCTCGGCGATCTCGTTCACGTCGAGCCCGGACAGCGCCTGATCGAGCGCCGCGTTGCCGCGCGCGCCGTCCGGGTCGAGCTCGCGCAGGAGCCCGAGCGCCTGCTGCGCTTCGAGCCACTCGGAGTGCTGCAGCGCCGACGCCAGCCAGGTGACGATGCTCTGGGTGAGCGCGTTGCGCATGTCATCGCTCGGCTCGGCCTCGAGCATGCGACGCATGAGCCGCGGCACGGTCGCGGTCCAGGGTTCGGCGCGCTCGGTCTCCCAGCGCGCCAGGAAGCCGGCGCGGGCCTCCGCGACGTGTCCGGCCAGCTCCCCCCAGCCCGCAACCGGATCGACCACGGTCACCGCCAGCGACCAGTCGTCGAACGTGTCGCGGTGCAGGCCCTGCGCGCCCGTCGCCTGGCCGATCGTCGCGCGAATTTCCGTGCCGGCGGGGGACCAGGCGTAGCTCTGCGCGCGCTGCCCCGAGCCGCCGCCGCCCTCGCCGCGATGCACCGACAGGTAGATGGTCTGCTCGAGCGGCACGGACTCGAGCTGGATGCGCGTCAGGTTGCCCTGCCACAGCAGCGTCACCAGGTCGTCCTGCGTGTCGGGGCCGACGCCGGTCATGCGCAGCGCGTCGATGAGCGTGCCCACTTCGGCGGCGGTGACGTCGGGCTGGATGAGGAGCCGGCGGATCCCATCCCGGTAGATCTGGAACGGCAGCAGTTCTTCCGGCATGCGAATCCCGTCGTCGCTGCGCGGGGAGGGCTTCACGACGGCTTCATCGACGAGGTAGATCTCGCTCGGCGTGATGCGCAGGTCGATCATCCCGTGGTTCTTGGCGATCTCCTGCAGCGTGGTGATGAGACCGGCGCGCTGCTCGAGCACGACTGGGTTGTCGCCGCGGTACAGGCGGAACGCACGCAGCGCGCGGGCCACGGAGCGCAGCCAGCCCATGACCGCGACCGCCATGGGCGAGAGGTCGCGGATGGCAATCATGCGTGAGTTGGAGTTGGAAAGTTCGCTCATGAACTCCCGCGCTCTCCATGACGGCGGCTGTCCGAAGCCGCCTCGAAGCGTTGAATGCGAGCCACTTGGGATCGGCCACACGCGCGGCCGACATCCCAACCTGCCAGGGAAGGACTCTCGCGCGAGTTATCGGCCTTTCCGGCCTCCGACTGAACGTCGCCCTGGCCGCGATCGAGACCCCGAGCGTCGCGACTATCGCGTTGCCCGGCAATCGGGTGCCCAGGCGCCCGCCGTCCCTGCCGACCGTTCATCCGGCCTCTCGAACCGCCCATCCGCGATGGCCTGTTCGGGGCCGGTCGTGTCCCACAGACTCCTGTTCGCGACGCCCCCCTGATTTCAGAGAGGAGAACCGATGGCCCTCATGAGCGAAGTGCCCAGGCGCCAGGCGCCGACCGGAACCGCGGTCCTCGAAGTTCGTGGCGCCGAGAAGGCGTTCGGCGCGACGCGCGCGCTCCTCGGCGCGTCGCTGGAACTGCGCGACGGCGAGTGCCTCGCGCTGCTCGGGCCGAACGGCGCGGGCAAGACGACGTTGCTCCGCGCCCTCACCGGGCGCGTGCGCCTCGACCGCGGCGCGGTGCGCATGTTCGGACGCGAGCTGCCTGCCGAGGAGCGCCGCGCCGCGCTCGGCATCGTCCCCCAGGAGATCGCGGTGTATCCGCTGCTGAGCGCGCGGGAAAATCTCGACGCGTTCGGCCGCCTGCACGGCGTCGCGCCGGACAGGCTGCGTGCAAGGATCGACTGGGCGCTCGCGTGGACCGGGCTCGCCGAGCGCGCGCGCGAACCGGTGGAGAAGTTCTCGGGCGGCATGAAGCGCCGCCTCAACATCGCGTGCGGCGTGCTGCACGAGCCGCGCGTCGTGCTGCTCGACGAACCCACGGTGGGCGTCGATCCGCAGAGCCGCGAGCGGATCTACGAGATGCTCGACGCGTTGCGCGAGGGCGGCGCTTCGCTGCTGCTCACGACGCATCACCTGGAAGAGGCCGAACGGCGCTGCGACCGCATCGTGATCCTCGACCACGGGCACGAGGTGGCCGAGGGCACGCTCGCCGAACTCATCGAGCGCACGGTGGGGGGCGGGCGCGACGTCGTCGTGCACCTCGACCGCGACGCGGCGCGGCCGCTCGACGGCTTCGAGCGCGGCGCCGACGCCCGCACGTGGCGCGCCCGCGTCCGGGACGTGGCCGGTGAGCTGCCCGGATTGCTCGGCCGCGTGGCCGCCTCGCAAGCGCGTGTCGAGGACCTGGAGATCCGCCGCCAGGGACTGCACGAGGTGTTCCTGCACCTGACCGGAAGGGAGCTGCGCGAATGATCGGCACACTGCTCGGCATCAGCCGCACGAACCTGAGGCGCGACCGCGTCGCGCTCGCGATGGTGTTCGTGCTGCCCATCATGTTCTTCTCGATCTTCGCCGCGGTGTTCGGACGCCCGTCGTCGGGCGGCATGTCGCGCGTGCGTCTGCTGGTCGCGAACGAGGACGGCTCCGACATGAGCCGCTACCTCATCGAGGCCCTGAAGGCCGATCCCGGTCTCGGCGTCAGCGATTCGGCGAAGGCCGCGGGCGTCGACGCGCATGCGGCGCCCGCGCCGCTCACGCGTGAGCGCGCCACGGCGCTCGTACGCGCCGGAGACGCGCCGATCGCGCTCGTCCTGCCGAAGGGCTGGGGCGCGACGTTCCCGAACCTGACCGGCAACGGCCTGCGCGCGGAACTGCTGGCGGATCCGTCGGACCCGGTCGCGAGACACGTGGTGGCCGGGCTGCTGCAGCGCGCCGCGGCCACGGTGATGCGCGGCGGACCGGCGGCCGGCACGTCGACGGCGCCCTCGGCCGGCGCGGCACCGTCGACGCCGTCGCCCGGCGCGAAGCCCGGCGCTGGGGCGCCCGACCTCGCGGACGCGAGCGTCGCCGGCGATCCGGTGCCGACGCACGTCACCGAGGTTCTCGGGAGAAGCCGCCGCGGCGGGCAGATGATCTCGTTCTACGCCGCCGGCATCGCCGTGATGTTCCTGCTGTTCTCGTGCGCGGCCGGCGGCGGCGCGCTGCTCGACGAGCAGGACTCGGGCACGCTCGAACGCGTGCTCAACACGCGCGTCGGCATGAACGGACTGCTCGCGGGCAAATGGCTGCACCTGACGTTCATGGGCGTGCTGCAGATCACGGTGATGTTCACGTGGGGCATGCTCGCGTTCGGCCTCGATCTCACGCGCCACCTGCCGGGCTTCTTCGTGATGACCGCGGCGACCGCCGCGGCCGCCGCGGGCTTCGGGCTCGTGCTGGCCACGCTCAGCCGCTCGCGCCAGCAGCTCATGGGCTTCGCGAACCTCATCATCCTCAGCATGTCGGCGCTCGGCGGGAGCATGTTCCCGCGTTTCCTGATGAGCCCGACGTTGCAGAAGATCGGCCTCATCACGTTCAACGCGTGGGCGCTGGATGGATTCGTGAAGGTGTTCTGGCGCGACGCGCCGATCGTGGCGCTCGCGCCTCAGGTCGGCGTGCTCGTCGCGCTCACGCTGGTGTTTCTCGCGGTGGCGCGCATGCTCGCGCGGCGCTGGGAGGCGGCATGATTTCTACTCCGGGCGCACGTACTGCTTCTTGAGCCGCGCGTCCGAGCCGGCGAACGGTCCGGTGCCGTGCGCGTGGAGCACGACCTCGATCGCGTTGGGCGCGAACATGCGCGTCACCTCGCGGAAGTCCTGGTTGGAGCGCGCCAGCCCGCGATAGAACACGTCGGACAGGTCGGCTTCCGCGACGCCGCATCCGTCCGGCGCTTCGGGCGACAGCTCGAGCGCGATGGACAGCCGCCGGTTCACGCGCTCGTCCTCGAAGCTCGCGAGCTGGAACGAATCCACGGTCCGCGACAGCACGGGATGCTCGTGCAGCACGGCCTCGACGTCGGCCGGGTACACCTTGGCGCCGTAGAACGCCGCCGTCAGATCCGAGCGGCCGTACACGTACAGCACGGGGAACTGGCCGAAGCGCTTCGCCAGGCCGCCGACGTCGACGCCGAGCCGCGTCAACTCGCGTGACAGCGCGCGGAACGTCCACGTGCCGCCCACGTCCTTGAGGTTGTAGCGGATTTTCGGAGACGCGCCGCTCGCGCGGCAGATCGTGAACACGAGTTCGCCGTTCTCGAGCCGCTCGATCACGTAGTCCAGCGCGTTGTACTGGAAGATCATGGGCGGCGTGTCGCGCCCGAACAGCGCCGCGCACAGCGCGCGATCGACCGTGCAGCGCGCGCGCAGCGCGATCGTCCACTCGGTCTCGACGCCGATGTTGATCTCGAGATCCGACGCGCCGTACGACGACACGACGGTCTTGAAGTGGCGCGCGAGGTAGCCGCGCAGCGGCTCGCTGATCCCTTCGCCGCCGACGACGAGGTCGAGGTGGAACGCCGAGAGATCGAGCGTCGTCGAGTCGACGAACGACTTGAGGAACGGCGGGTAGCCGAACACCAGGTAACGGTAGCCGGGCCCGAACGTGCGCAGCGTGTTCTCGAGCTTGAGCGCATCGGGGCCGATCGATTTCAGGACGCCGACGTCGGCCAGCGACATCGACACGTTCATGCCGGTGGCCCACGGCCCGAGCGCGAAACAGTTGAGCAGGATGCGCCGCGGGTCGCCATAGAGGAGGCCGTAGCTGAGCTGCAGGATGCGCTTCACGTCGACGCGCTCGTGCCGGTTGCGCACCCAGTTGTTCGGCAGGCCCGACGAGCCCGACGACTCGTCGATGACTTCGCCGCGGCCCTTCAGCGCGCCGCCGAAGCAGCGCGACTCGATCGAGTGGCGCTTGACGTAGTTCTCCTTCGTGGTGATGGGCACATCGGCCAGCGCCCACGGCCGGCGCTCGCGATAGCCCTCGTCCGCCAGGAACCGCGTGTACGCCGGGCAGCCGGCGCGCGCCTTCACGAACACGTCGCGCGCGCGGATGCGGCCGATCCCTTCGAGCATGGGCTGCGCCTCGCCGAGCATGAGCAGCGCGTAGGAGTGCGGGCGCAACTCGAGCGTGCGGCGGAACCACGCCAGGCCGGTCAGGAGCAGGTTCAGGGAGAAGCGTTCGATCACAGCAGCACCTCCTCGAGGGAGCGCCGGCGGCTGGCGGGCGGCGGATCCGAGCGTCCGATCTTGAAAGCGAGCCACACGTCGGAGACGCCCGCCTCGGCCTCGACTCTGGCGGCGACCGGGCGATTCGTCACCAGATTGCCGTAGGGATGGATCCAGTACCCGAGCTTCGTGCACTCGAGCCAGAAGTGGGTGAGGAACCGGCCCGTCGCGTACGCGTCACGCGGCGCCCAGAAGGGACCGCTGAGGAACCCCATCGTCGCGACCGGGCCGATCTGCGCGCGGTAGCGCCGCGCGAACCAGCCGCGCGCGCCCGGAACGCCGAGCAGCGCCGGCGCGTGGAACGCCAGCCACAGTTCGAGCGGCGCCTGGTCCATGCAGCGCGCGTCGAGCCCGTCACGATGGCGCTCGCTGGCCGCGCGCGAGTAGCGCAGCCAGCCGGCCAGCTCCTCGCGGTACGGCGCGTGCGCGAGGTCCGCGAACACGGCCTCGACGTTCCAGGACAGCAGACGTTCGATCCGTTCGGGATCGTGCGTCGCGGCGAAGCGATGGCCCCAGGTCTCGGCCAGCGCGGCGAGCCGCGCGACATCGTCGCCCGCGACCGGCTCGGCGCGATAGCGCAGGCGCGATGTGCGCCGCTCGGCGATCGTCTGGAGCGCGAATGCCGGGACCGCCTCACCGTCGTCGGCGAGGCGCAGCGTGGCGAATGGGAAGCGCTCGTCGGAAAGCGATTCAAGATGTTCCGCCGCGTACCAGTCCAACTCGTGCGCGAACAGCTCCGTGACCCGCAGGTGCTGATGAGCCGCGATCTGGCGCAGCGTCTCGACGAACAGGCCCATGGTCAGCACGATGAAGCTGCCGTGCACGTCCTCCTTCGGCAGCGTGCGCCGCTTCTCGATCCACAGCTGGGCCTCGCGCTCGTTCACGAGACGGACGCGCCACGGCTGGACGTTGTGGGGAGAGGGCGCGCGCAGCGCAGGCTCGAGGAGCGTGCGCCAGAG
>DATJGS010000015.1:0-30594 GCA_035494735.1 Saccharimonadaceae bacterium (SeqCode) | reverse complement strand
CCTCGGCGCGCGCGGCCGCGGACACGTTGCCCGCCACCGCGCGGGCCGCCGATTCCACCGCGGCGCCGGCACGCGCCACGCCGCGTGCGGCCGCGGATTCCCTCGAGGCCTCGGCTCGCGCCACGCCCGACACGGCGGCCGCCGACACGTCGCACAGGATCCGGCTGTGGGATCAGCCGCGCATGGTGATGCTGCGCTCGCTCGTCGTGCCGGGATGGGGCCAGGTGCACAATCACGCGTGGCTGAAGGCGGTGGGCTTCGCCGGCGTCGAGACGTGGATGGGACTCGGCATGCTCGACGACCGCCGCGCGCTGGATCGCCTCACCGCCGAGGTCGACGCCGCCGTCGCGGCCAACGACCACGCGCGGGAGTCCCTGGCCATTTCCGAGTACAATGACCGGCTCAATCGTTACGTGGGACGCCAGTGGACGCTGGCCGGCATCGTGACGTACGCGGTGCTCGACGCCTACGTCGACGCCCACTTTCGCAATTTCGACGTGGAATTCCGGCACGATCCCGCGCTGCCCGCCGACATGGGAGGCGGCGCGGCGACGCGCCTCGACCTTCGGTGGAGATTTTGAACGACGCGCGCCTCGGCAACATCCGCAACTTCTGCATCATCGCCCATATCGATCACGGCAAGAGCACGCTGGCCGATCGCCTGCTCGAGATCACGCACACCCTGACGCCGCAGCAGATGAAGGCCCAGGTCCTGGACGACATGGACCTGGAGCGCGAGAAGGGCATCACCATCAAGTCGCACGCGATCGCCATGGAGTACCGGGCGAAGGACGGCGTGGACTATCAGCTCAACCTCATCGATACGCCCGGCCACGTCGACTTCACGTACGAAGTCTCGCGCAGCCTGGCCGCCTGTGAAGGGGCGATCCTGGTGGTGGACGCGTCGCAGGGCATCGAGGCCCAGACGCTGTCGAACTACTTCCTGGCGAAGGATCAGAAGCTGACGATCGTCGGCGCGATCAACAAGGTGGATCTGCCCGCGGCCCGTCCCGACGACATCGCGCTCGAGATCGAGCACGTCACCGGCGTCGCGGCCGAGGACGTGTGCCGCATCAGCGCCAAGACCGGTCTCGGCGTGCCCGAGCTGCTCGAGCGCGTGATCGCCGACGTGCCGCCGCCCGAGGGCCTGCCGGACGCGCCGCTGCGCGCGCTCATCTTCGACTCCAAGTTCGACCAGTACCGCGGTGTCGTGTGCCTCGTGCGCGTCGTCGACGGCGTGGTGCGCGCCGGGGACCACATCCGTTTCCTGTCGACCGGGCGCGAGCACGAAGTGACGGAGGTCGGCGCTCTGCGCCTGAAGCTCGAGGCGCGGCCCGAGCTGCACGCCGGCCAGGTTGGCTACGTCGTGGCCGGGATCAAGAGCGTGTCGGACGCGCGCGTCGGCGACACGATGGCCGCGGTCGGCGACGGCGCCGAAGTCCAGATGCTGCCCGGATTCCGCGAGACCAAGTCGATGGTGTTCTCGGGGCTGTACCCGATCGAGGCCGAGCAGTACGAGTCGCTGAAGGAGGCGCTGTCGAAGCTGCGCCTGAACGACGCGTCCCTGGTGTACGAGCCCGAGACGTCCGTGGCGCTGGGCTTCGGCTTCCGCTGCGGCTTCCTCGGGCTGCTGCACCTGGAAATCGTGCAGGAGCGGCTGCGCCGCGAATTCCAGATCGATCTGATCGCGACGACGCCGAGCGTCGAGTACCACGTGCTGCAGACGAACGGTGAACTCGTGCGCATCGACAACCCGAGCCAGATGCCGCCGCCGCAGAACCTCGCGGCCATCGAAGAGCCCGTCGTGCTGGCCCACGTCGTGACGCCGACGGATTACCTGGGGAACATCATGAAGCTGTGCCAGGAGCGGCGTGGCGTGTTCCGCGACATGGTGCACCTGGAGGAGAAGCGCGTGCGCGTCGCGTACCGCCTGCCGCTCGGCGAGATCGTGCTGGATTTCTACGACCGCCTGAAGTCGGTGTCGCGCGGCTACGCGTCGCTGGACTACGAGTTCGACGGCTTCCAGGAGGCCGACGTGGTGAAGCTCGACGTGATGCTGAACGGCGAGGTCGTGGACGCGCTGTCCGCGATCGTGCACCGCGACAAAGCGTACGCGTACGGCAGTTCGTTGTGCGAGAAGCTCAAGGAGCTGATCCCGAAGCAGATGTTCCAGGTCGCGATCCAGGCCGCGATCGGCGGCAAGATCGTGGCCCGCGAGACGCTCGGCGCCATCCGCAAGAACGTGCTCGCGAAGTGCTACGGTGGCGACATCACGCGCAAGCGCAAGCTGCTCGAGAAGCAGAAAGAGGGCAAGCGGCGCATGAAGCAGATCGGAACCGTCGAGGTGCCGCAGGAGGCGTTCCTGGCGGTGCTCAAGGTCGAACGCTGACGAGGAGATCCATGGCGCAGAAACGATCCACGCTGAGGGAGTACGTCGAGGCCTCGCTGTGGGCCCTCGTGCTCACGCTGTTCCTGCGGGCGTTCGTGATCCAGGCGTTCCGCATTCCGTCCGAGTCCATGCTCGACACGCTGCTGGTCGGCGACTTCCTGTTCGTGAACAAGTTCGAGTACGGGCCCAAGATCCCGTTCACGCACATCCGCCTGCCCGGGCTGCGCGCGCCGAAGCACGGCGACGTGATCGTGTTCCAGTTTCCGCAGGATCCGAGCCAGGACTTCATCAAGCGCTGCATCGCGACCGGCGGGCAGACGCTCGAGGTGCACGACAAGGCGGTGAGCGTCGACGGCGTCAAGCTGCGCGAGCCGTACGCGGTGCACAAGGATCCGCAGGTGCGCGCCGCGGGCTTCGACTACCGGGACAACTACGGCCCGCTGACCGTGCCCAAAGGCGAGTTCTTCATGATGGGCGACAACCGCGACAATTCGAACGACAGCCGGTACTGGGGCACGCTCAAGATGGACCTCATCAAGGGCCACGCGTTGTTCCTGTACTGGTCGTGGGACAAGGACCGCAACTGGCCACGATGGAATCGCATCTTCCAGCCGATCCACTGACGCGCGCGTCGCGCGGAGCGACTGCGTCCGGCGACGCGTTCGCGCCGGGCCGCGCCGCGCGCGACGCCGCGCGCCACGGGCTGTACGTGCACGTGCCGTTCTGCCGCACACGCTGCACGTACTGCGACTTCTCGAGCGGCGAGAAATCTCCGGCCGCCGTCGAGCGCTGGTTCGCCGCGCTCGAAAAGGAAGCGCCACGGCGTGCGGCCGCCGCGGCCGGCGTGCGCTTCGACTCGCTGTTCTTCGGCGGCGGCACGCCGTCGGCGCTCGCGGCCCGCGACTTCGCGCGGCTGCGCGCGCTGCTCGCCGCGTACTTCACGCTCGCCGACGGCGCGGAGGTGACGCTGGAGGCGAATCCCGAGACCGTCGACGAGCGCAGGCTCGAGACCTGGGCCGCGGCCGGCGTGAACCGGCTGTCGATGGGCGCGCAGAGCTTCGCCCCGGAAGAGCTCGCCGTGCTCGGACGCATTCACGACGCGGCGCGTCCGCCCGAAGCGATCGCCCGCGCGCGTGCCCACGGCTTCACGCGCGTGTCGCTGGACCTGATGTTCGGTTTCCCCGGCCACCGCATGGACCCATGGCGCGCGTCGGTCGAGCGCGCGCTGGAAACCGGCATCGAGCACCTGTCCGCGTACTGTTTCATCCCCGAGGCCGGCACGCCACTCGGCGACGCCGTGCTCGACGGGCGCGTCGCGCTGCCCGAGCCCGAAGCGCAGGCCGATCTCTACGCCTGGCTGGGCGAGAAGCTCGGCGCGGCCGGGTTCCAGAACTACGAGACGTCGAACTTCTGCCGCCCGGGTGCCGAGTGCCGGCACAACCTCGTGTACTGGCTGCGCCGCCCGTACGTCGGGCTCGGGCCCTCCGCGCACGGTCTGTGGAACGGCGTGCGCACCGCGAACCACTACGCGCTCGGGCGCTGGGCGCTGGACCTGGAGCACGGCGGCAGCGGGGAGAGCGAGCGCGAAGTCGAGTGCGCCGACTCGCGGGCCCGCGAGTCCGTGCTGCTCGCGCTGCGGCTCGGGTGCGGGCTCGAAGCGCGCGACTTCGCGGAGGACGCCTGGGGCGAGATCGACGCGCGCTACGGCGCCGCGCTGGAGGCCGCGACGCGCGCCGGCCGGCTGGAACGCACGCGCGACGGGTGGCGCGTGCCGCCGTCGTTGCGCTTCGTGGCCGATGACGCGATCGCCTGGGTCGAGGCGCGGTCCCGCGCCGCCGATTTGACTCTCGGCGCGCCGGCCGCATAATTCCCTCGCCATGTCCCAACCCGTGTTCCCCGGGCACGCCGTGCCCGACGATCCCGAACTCACCGACCGGCAGCGCCGCCTGTTCGCCGCGCTCGTCGAACGGCACGCCGCGACGGCGCGGCCCGTCGGCTCCGAAGCGCTGGCCCGCGAAGGCGAGTGGCCGCTGTCGGCCGCGAGCATCCGCGGCGAGCTGGCCGAGCTGGAGCGGCTCGGACTGCTGGAGCGCGAACACGCCGGCTCGGCGCGCGTGCCGAGCGGGCGCGGTTACGGCTACTTCGTGCGCACGCTACTCGCGCCGCAGGCCCTGACCGTGGAGCTGATCGAGCGCGTCGATCGCACGTTGACCCACTCGGCGCGCGACGTGGAGGGGCTGCTGCACGAGGCCTCGCGGCTGCTGTCGTCGCTGACGCAGCAGCTGGGCCTTGCGCACGCCGTGTCCCTGGACGAGGAGCGCCTGAACGGCATCGATCTGGAGGCGCTGGAGGCGCGTCGCGCGCTCATGGTGCTGCGCCTCGGGCCCGAGACCGTGCGCACGCTCGTGCTCGAGCTCGAGACGCCGCTCGACCGCGGCGCGCTCGACGAAGTGCGCGCGGTGCTGTGCGAACGCCTGATCGGGCGCACGCTGGCCGACGCGCGCGAGCGCCTGGCGCACGACCCCGAGCTGGTGCGCGGCAGCGCCGTGCGCATGGTCGCGCGCTCGGCCATGGCGAGCTGGACGACGTCCGGCGCCACGCCGCTCTACAGCGCCGGTCTTGCGCACATCGCGCGCCAGCCGGAGTTCAGCGGATCGCGCCTCGGGCCGGTGCTCGAGATGGTCGAAGCCGGCCCTCCTCTGAATCGATTGCTGGTCTCGGGCGTCGAAGGGCAGGTCTCGGTCCGCCCCGACCTGGACGAGGCCCAGGCCCTGCGCGGTTTGTGCCTCGTCAGCTATCCGCTGCCCGGCACGTTGCGCGGTGCGGTCGGCGTGCTCGGCCCGCGGCGCATGGACTACGCGCGCACCGTGGCCGTGGTCGACGCCATCGGCAGCCGCGTCGCCGACCTGCTGCAATCCTGAACCACCCGGCTGCTTCCCAAGGATCGAATTCATGGAGATCGATGTCGTGAACGACCGTCCGGACGATCCCGAAGCGCGCTCGCGCGTGTCCGGGGAAGGCGACGCGCCGCCGCTCGCCGGCGACGCGGCCTCCGCGCCCGACGCCCCGGGCGCCGGGGCCGAGCCGTTGCTGGCCGCGGACGACGCGTCCGCCACGGACGTTCCGCCGGCGCCCGACGTGGACTACAAGGACCGCTGGCTGCGTGCCGAGGCGGACCTGCAGAACTTCCGGCGCCGCGCGCAGCGTGACGTCGAGGAAGCGCGCCGCGCCGCGGAAGAGCGCGTGCTGCTCGAAATCGTGGCCGCGATCGACGACCTGGAGCGCGCGCTCGACTCGGCGCGCGCCGCCGCCGCGGCGGACGCGTACGTCCAGGGCGTCCAGCTCGTGGCCCAGCGACTGTCCGAGTACCTGGCGCGCCAGGGCGTGATCGCGCTCGATCCGCTGGGCCAGCCGTTCGATCCGCGCTTCCATGAAGCGCTGCTCGAAGTGCCGGCGGCCGAGGGCGCGCGCCCGGGCGACGTCGTCCAGGTCGCGCTCAAGGGCTATCGGCGCGGCGAGCGCGCGCTGCGCGCCGCGCGCGTCGTGGTGGCCCGGCGCGGGGACGGCGCGTAGATGGCGCGTCGCGACTACTACGAGGTGCTCGGCGTCGCCAAGGGCGCCAGCCCCGACGAGATCAAGAAGGCGTACCGCAAGGTCGCGTTCGAATTCCATCCCGACCGCAATCCCGGGAACGCGGAAGCCGAGGCCAAGTTCAAGGAGGCGACCGAGGCCTACGAGGTGCTGCGCGATCCCGAGAAGCGCGCGCGCTACGACCAGTTCGGCCACAGCACGCCGGGCGCGGCGCCCGGCGGCGGCGCCGGTTTCGACGTCAGCGGCTTCGATCTGGCGGACGCGCTGCGCGCGTTCATGCGCGACTTCGGCGGTGACTCGGGCGGCTTCGGCGATCTGTTCGGCGGCGCCGGCGCCGGCCGCGCCGCGCGCGGCCCGCGGCGTGGCGACGACCTGCAGGTGCGCGTCAAGCTCACGCTCGAGGAGATCGCGACCGGCGTCGAGAAGAAGATTCGCGTCAAGCACCTGCACGTGTGCGACACCTGCAAGGGCAAGGGCGGCACCGGCGAGACCGTGTGCACGCAGTGCCAGGGCCGCGGCCAGGTGCGGCGCGTCCAGCAGTCGGTGTTCGGCCAGTTCGTGAACGTGGCGACGTGTTCGCGCTGCGGCGGCTCCGGGCGCGAGGTCAAGGAGCGCTGCAAGACGTGCGCGGGCGAGGGCACGGTGACGGCGACCGAGACGCTGTCGGTGAAGGTGCCGGCCGGCGTGGCCAGCGGCAATTTCATCCCGCTGCGCGGCATGGGCGACGCCGGTCCGCACGGCGGCCCGAGCGGCGACCTCATCGTGCTGATCGAGGAGAAGGCGCACCCGGTGTACGACCGCGACGGCGACGATCTGCACGTCGACGTGCCGGTCAGCATCAGCACCGCCACGCTCGGCGGCCGCGTCGAGGTTCCGGGGCTCGACGGCACGAACATTCCGATCGACGTCGCGGCCGGCACGCAGGGCGGCCAGCGCGTGCGCGTGCGCGGCAAGGGCCTGCCGGCCCTGCGCGGCGGCGTCGGCGATCTGTTCGCGCGCATCCACGTGTGGGTGCCGACGCGCGTGAGCCCCGCCGAGAAGCGTCAACTCGAGGAACTGGGGCGCTCCGAGAACTTCAAGCCGCCGCGTCCGGGCAAGTCGCTGTTCGAACGGGTCAAGGAGCACTTTGCGGGCTGACGCGGCGCCCGCCTTCCTGTTCGTTCCGGCTCTCGTGCCGGAGGGCGGACGCGTGACGCTGGCGGACGAGCCGGCGCACTACCTCGCGCGCGTGTGCCGCGCCCGCGTCGGCGACTTCACGTCGCTGACCGACGGCGCGGGCGGCGTGGCCCGCGCCGAAGTGACGGCGCTCGCGCCGCGCGTCGAGCTGGTCGTGCGCGGCGTCGAGCGGCGCCCGCGCGCGCGGCGCCTCGAGTTGTGGTGCGGCGCTCCCGAGGGCACGCGCGCCGACTGGCTCGTCGAGAAACTCGCGGAGCTGGGGATCGCGGTTCTGCAGCCGATCGAGACCTCGCGCGCGACGTGGGAGTCATTCGAGCGCCGGGCGGCGCGCTGGCGGCGCCTCGCCGAGGCGGCCCTGCGCCAGTCGCAGGGCGCGTGGGCACTCGAGATTCGCGCGCCGCTCGCGCTCGAGGCGGCGCTCGACGGGCGGGACCGGACGACCCAGGGCGTGCTCGCCGACGTGTTGGGGGAGAGGGGCGTCGTGCCCCGCACGTCCGGGGATTGTGTGGGACTGATCGGCCCGGCCGCCGGGCTCGACGCCGACGAGCGATCTCGTGTTCTGGATGCGGGCTTCGACCTCATGCGACTTTCCGACAACAGGTTAAGATGCGAGACCGCGGCCCTGGCCGTGGCCTGCTGGTGGGCCGGGACGGTGACCGATGGGTCGCGTGAGGGTCCGTGACTTGACGCTCCCAAGCTCCGGCCATAAACTGCGTTTGCGAATTTCGCGCCCAGTGCACTCCCCGGGCGCGTTCTGTATTTTTCTTTCATTCTCGACTCCACAGAGTTGAAAGGGCGGAGAGGGGGGGATGGATTGCCCGGAATCAGGGTGAAGGACGGTGAGTCCTTCGAGAGTGCCCTGCGTCGTTTCAAGAAGAAGTGTGAGAAGGCCGGCATCATGGCGGACCTGCGTCGACATCAGCACTTCGAGAAGCCAAGTGAGCGACGTAAGCGGAAGTTGAACGCCGCCAAGCGAAAGAACATCGCGCGGCGGTCCCAGGAGAACTAGCGGAACTGGATTTCCGTCACCTGCTGACCAGCCTCGACTGGGTGTTGCTCGCCCTCGTCCTGGGACTTGCGATCCGCGGCGTCTTCCGCGGGACGGTCCCGCAGGTGTTCACATTCTTCGGGCTGCTGCTCGGACTGTGGGCGGCCGTTTCGGTGTCACAGTGGGTCGGCGCACACTGGCAAGGTGCGCGGCCCGCTGTGGTGTTTTTGGCGTTGCGCTGGCTCGTGGCGGCGTTGGTGGGTCTGGCGGTCGCCTCGCTGATGCAGTGGTGGGGTGGCCTGCTCGGCACGGCGGTTCGCGAATCTCCGATCGGCTGGCTGGATCGCGCGCTCGGTTTCGCGGTCGGCGGGTTGTTCGGCGCGATGGTGTGCGCCGGGCTCGTGCTGCTGGCCCTGCTCGCGCCGCTGCCGCGCGGCGGCACGCGCTGGGTGGCGCGGGCCACGGCCACGCCGCTCCTGATGCGGGGCGGCGAACGGATGTGCGCGATCGGCAACGGCCGGGTGCCGGGCAGCCGTTGGTTGCAGCAGCGCTTCCAGTCGGCGGAAAAACGCATCGCGCTTTCCGCCCATCCCTCCTAGGGAGTCACCCCTTCGGCGGGCGACTCGTCGAGAGCGTCTTGGATCAGCATTCCCTGTCCGTACTCGAATATCCGCGCGTGACCGCCGCCATCGCGGCCCTCGCGGAGAGCGACGGCGCGCGCACCGCGCTCGCCGCGTGGCGCCCGTTCGCGGATCGCGCCGCGCGCGCGCGCGAGCATGCCCTGCTGGGCGAGGCGCTGCGCCGCAACGCGGAGCCCGGCGAGTGGTGCCGCGTCGGTCGCGCGCCGCTCGCGGCCGCGCTGGATCCGGCGCAACGCGAGCCGCTCGACGCCTTCGGTCTGCTGGAAGTGCTGGCCTGGCTCGAGGCCGGACGCGACGCGGACGCGCTGTGGCCGCGCGAGGCGCGCGAGCGCTTTCCACACCTGGGCGCGGCGCTCGACGCGCTGCCCGATCTCGAGCCGCTGCGCGCGCGGCTGGCGCGCGCGCTCGAACCGGACGGCCGCGTCAGCGACGCGGCGTCGCCGGCGCTGGCCCGGGCGCGCGGTGAACTGGCGCGCGGCGAGCGCGCGCTGGAGCAGCGCCTCACCGCGTGGGCGCGCACGTTCGGCGAAGGCGCGTTCGTCACCCGGCACGCCGACCGCTTCGTGGCGCTGGTGCCGGCCGCCGGCTTTCCGCGCCGCCGCGCCATCGTGCACGACGTCTCGGGCAGCGGGCAGTCGCTGTTCGTCGAGCCGCTCGAGATGTGCGACGCGAACAACGACCTGCTCGAGCTGCAGGGCACCGTCCGTGACGAAGAGCGTCGCGTGCTGCTCGAGCTGGCCGACGCCGTGCGCGCCGAGCGGGACGCCGTGCTCGCGCTCGAGGCCGCGCTCGTGCACCTGGACACGCTGCGCGCCCGCGCGCGCTGGGCGCGCGACGTGCGCGCCGTCGTGCTCGAGCCGGGCGGCGAGCGCCTCGACCTGCGCGCGGCGCGCCACCCGCTGCTCGCGATGGGCGAGCGCCGGGACGCGCTGATCCCGCTGGATCTCGCGCTCGAGGGCGCGCGCCTGCTGCTCGTCAGCGGGCCGAACATGGGCGGCAAGACCGTCCTCTTGAAGACCGTCGGGCTCGCGGTCGCGCTGGCCCACTCCGCGCTCCCCGTGCCCGCGGCCGAGGGCAGCGCGGTGCCGGAGATCGACGACGTGCTCGTCGACCTGGGCGACGAGCAGTCCGTGGATCGCGGACTGTCGACGTTCGCGGCGCACCTGCAGACGCTGGCCGCGATGGCCGAGGCCGCCTCGCCGGCGACGCTGCTGCTGTGCGACGAACTGGGCGCGGGCACGGATCCCGAGGAGGGCGCCGCGCTGGGCCGGGCGCTCGTCGAGCACTTCGCCACGCGCCGGGCGTGGGGCGTGGTCACGACGCACCTGGGCAGCTTGAAGCGCGTCGCCGGCGAGGTGCCGGGCGTGCTGAACGGTTCGCTGGAGTTCGACCTGGCGACGATGGCGCCGCGCTATCGCTTCATCGCCGGCGTGCCGGGCGCGAGCCACGCGCTCGCCGTCGCGGCGCGCCTCGGCTTCCCTCGCGATGTGCTGGCGCGCGCCGAAGCCATGGCGCCCGGCGAGGCGCGCGCGCTGGAGCGCCTGATCGCCGAGTTGCTCGACGTGCGCCGCGCCACCGAGGCGGAAGGGGCGGCGCTGCGCGTCGCGCGCGAGGCCGCGGAAGCCGAGGCGGCGCGCCTGCGCGAGGCCACGGAGGATTCGAAGCGCACGCTGGGAGCCCTGCGCGCGCGCCTGACGCGCGAAGCCGAGGTGCTGCTGTCGCACGCGCGCGAGCTGTGGCAGACCGTGCAGAAAGAGGCGAAGAAGGCCGAGAAGTCGCGTGCCGGAGCCGAGTCGCTGCGCGGCGAGCTGAGCCGCGTCGAACAGGGCCTCGACGCGCTGGCCCGCGAGGCCGCGAGCGCGGCCGGCGAGGAGTCCGCCGCGAGCCTGGCGGCCGTCGACGTCGGGCGCCGCGTGCGCGTGACCGACCTCGGGGTCGACGCCGACGTCGTGACCGCGCCCGACGCCGAGGGCAAGGTCGTGCTGCAGCGCGGGAGCTGGACCATCCACAGCCACGTGAGCCGCCTGGCGCCGACCGGCGCGACCGCGACGGCGCCGACCCGCGCGCCGCTCGCGCGCTGGGAGTCGGACGCGGCGCCGGCGCTGGAAGTGAACCTGCGCGGCATGGACGTGGAGGAGGCGCTGCGCACGCTCGACGCCGCGCTCGACCGTGCCGTGCTGTCCGGGCTGTCCGAGCTGCGCGTCGTGCACGGCATCGGCCGGGGCGTGCTCCGCACCGCCGTCGAGCGCCACCTGAACGGACATCCCCAGGTCGCGACGCGGCGCCTGGGCGAAGGGCACGAAGGGGGCCGCGGCGCGACCGTGGTGACGTTGCGATGACGGAGTCGAGAAGCGGCGCGCGCGCGTCGGACGAGTGGGTCGAGCGGGTCCGCGCGGCCAGCGAGATCGTCGACGTGATCGGCGAGAGCGTCCCGCTCAAGCGCGTGGGCCGGAACTGGGTCGGCTTGTGTCCGTTCCACAAGGAGAAGACGCCGTCGTTCTCGGTGAACGCCGAGCGCCAGTTCTATCACTGCTTCAGCTGCAAGGCGGGAGGCGACGTCTTCACGTTCGTCCAGGAAATGGAAAAGGTCGGATTCCTCGAGGCCGTCGAGCGTCTGAGTCGTCGGGCGAACATTCCGGTGCCGGAGCGGCGGGCCGGCGAGCGCAACGTGCGCGCGCCCCTGCTCGAGGCCCTGGAGGCCGCGGCCACGGCGTACGAACAGTGGCTGGGCGATCCCACGATCGGGAGCGAGACCCGTGCCTACCTGGAAGGCCGCGGCATTTCCGAGGAGACGCGGCGCGCGTTCCGCCTGGGGCTCGCGCCGGCCGGCTGGGACCACCTGGTGCGGCGGCTGGCTGGACGATTCCCGGACACGGCGCTGATCGAAGCGCGACTGGCCGCGCGGCGCGAGACCCCGCGCGGCGGGCTGTACGACTGGTTCCGCGGCCGGCTCATGGTGCCGCTCGTGCTGCCGGGCGGCGCGGTCGTCGGCTTCGGCGCGCGCGCGCTCGCGCCCGGGGACGAGCCGAAATACCTGAATTCGCAGGAGAGCGCCGTGTATCACAAGAGTGGGTTCCTGTTCGCGCTCGAGCAGGCGCGGCGCGCCGTCGAGCGCGACGGCGAGATGGTCGTGGTCGAGGGCTATTTCGACGCCATCGCGCTGCATCAGGCCGGCGTGCGCCACACCGTGGCCACGTCGGGCACGGCGCTGACCGAGGAGCAGGCCAAGCTGCTGCACCGGCACGCCGCGCGCGTGGCGCTGACGTACGACGGCGATCGGGCGGGGCGGGCCGCGACCATGCGTTCGCTGGGGACGCTGCTGGCCGAGGGACTGGAGGTCGTGGTGGTGGATCTGCCGGCCGGAGAGGATCCGGACACGTTGCTGCGGCGGGGCGGGCTCGACGCGTGGCGCGAGGCCCGGGCGCGCGCGGCCGATCCCGTGGAGTTCGTGCAGCGGCACTTGCTGCGCGGCGCGGCCGAGGCGGACGCGCCGGCCAGCGACCCGCGCGCGCGCGCGCTGCACGCCGTGGTCGCGTTGGCGTCCGCGATCGGCGATCCGATCCGCCAGCGCCTGCTGCTCGACCGCGCGTCCGACGTGTTCGGCATGCCGGTCCAGGTGCTGACGCGCGCGCTCGCGCTGGCGAAGCGCGGCGAGCGCATCGAACAGCCGATCGGCGCCGCGGTGCGCGCGCGCCACGGGCTGGAGGCGCAGCAGGAGCACCGGCTGGTCCAGGCGCTGCGCTTCGCGCCGGAGGCGCTCGACGACGTGCGCCGCGACGTGAGTCCGGAGGATTTCCACGACCCGGAGGCCGGTGCGCTCGCGCTCGCGCTGTGGAGCGGCGCGCCGGAACCGGCCGAGGGCCCGGTCGCCACGCTCGCCCGCGAACTCGACGCGCGCGCGGAAGAGGGCCTCGACTGGGCCGCCGAGGCGCGGATGGCCGCGCGCCGGCTCGTGGAGCGACGGCTCAAGCAGCAGCTCAAGGAACGACGTCAACAGCTCGATCGCGCGCCGGATGCGGAGCACGCGGCGCGCCTCAATCAGGAAATACTCGATCTCGCACGGACCCTTCGGGACCTCAGCAATAAGGAGTGAGTGAGCACATGGCGACCGCCACCGCAATCAAGAACAAGCAGGCGAAGCTCAAGGAGAAGGCCGAGCAGCGCAAGCGCCTCGACGAGATCAAGTCGCTGGCGCTGCGCCAGGGGTACGTCACCGAGGACCAGATCGTCTGGCTGCTCGACGACGCGCAGGATCCCGAGGCGCAGGTGGATCAGATGGAAGAGATCCACGGCATGCTGAACCAGATGCACATGGAGGTCTTCGCGACCGAAGAGGAGGCGCAGGAGCGCGTCAAGAAACTGCGCAAGATCGAGGACAAGAAGACCAGTCCCGCCGCCAAGGCCGCGCCGCAGCAGCCCGTGCGTTACGACGATCCGGTGCGCATGTACCTGCGCGAGATGGGGCGCGTGCCGTTGCTCACGCGCGAGGGCGAAGTCGAGATCGCGCGGCGCATCGAGGCCGGCGAGCGCCAGGTCGTGTCCGCGCTGTTCCGCGCCGAGCCCGCCGTGCGCGAGATCCGCGGCATGCTGAAGAAGCTCAAGGAAGGGCTGCTCAAGATCGAGGACTTCATCAAGGTCGACGCCGAGGCCGCGACCGAGCAGGCGCTCAAGAAGGAGCGCCAGCGCGCGGTCAAGATCCTGGAGCGCGTGTTCGTGCTGCAGAAGCGCTACAACGACCTCGTCGAGCGGCAGACCGTGCGCATGAGCGACAAGCAGCGCGCGAACTTCCAGGGGACGTGGGCCAAGGTCGAGGCCGAGCTGACGCAGGAGCTGCACAAGCTCAGCATGAACCCGCGCATGGTCGAGGGCCTGGCGTCGCCGGTGAAGGAGCTCGCGCAGTCGGCGCTCGAGCTGGACGAAGTCGAGGCCGCGCTCGAGCGGCGCTTCGGGCACGGCGTCGAGGACATGAACGGCTTCTCGCGGCGCCTGAAGAAGGGCCCGCGCGAGCTGCGCGCGGTCAAGCGCGACTCGGGGCTCCAGCCCGCGCAGATCGCCGAGTTCATCAACGAGATCAAGAACCTGCGCAAGGAGCAGAAGCTGCTGGAAGACCGCGCGAAGATGACGAAGGAGCATCTGCTCGAGCTGCACCGGCAGATCTTCGACGGCGAGCGCGCGACGGCGCAGGCCAAGAAGGAGATGATCGAGGCGAACGTGCGCCTCGTGATCTCGATCGCGAAGCGTTACACGAATCGCGGGCTCGAATTCCTGGACCTGATCCAGGAAGGCAACTCGGGGCTGATGCGCGCCGTCGACAAGTTCGACTACACGAAGGGCTACAAGTTCTCGACGTACGCGACGTGGTGGATCCGTCAGGCGATCACGCGCGCCATCGCGGACCAGGCGCGCACGATCCGCGTGCCGGTGCACATGATCGAGCACATCAACCGCGTCGTGCGCGTGTCGCGCCGGCTCGTGCAGGAGCTGGGCCGTGAGCCGACGCCCGAGGAGATCGCCGAGCGCCTCGAGCTGCCGGTCGACAAGGTGAAGTCGATCCTGAAGGCCGCGCAGGAGCCGATCTCGCTGGATCGTCCGATCGGCGAGGACGACGACTCGAACCTCGGCGACTTCATCGAGGACACGAGCGTCGTCAGCCCGGCGCATTCGGCGGCGTCCGCGATGCTGCGCGACGAGGTCAGCGACGTGCTGAAGACGCTCACCCCGCGCGAGGCGAAGGTGATCCGCCTGCGTTTCGGGCTCACCGAGGACGGCGCGCAGCGCACGCTGGAGGAGGTCGGCGCGTTCTTCAACGTGACGCGCGAGCGCATCCGCCAGATCGAAGCGAAGGCGCTGCGCAAGCTGCGCCATCCGACGCGCAGCCGGCGTCTCAAGGCGTACACGGAGCTGTTGTAGACGTGGAAACGCCCGCGCGCCTTGACTCGCGCGCGGGCGCTTGTTAGAAACATCCGGCTTCGGGCGCCGGTCCTTCATGAGTGCCTTGACCTGGGCCTATAGCTCAGCGGTCCAGAGCGGCCGGCTCATAACCGGCGAGACCCTGGTTCGAATCCAGGTGGGCCCATGAATCATCCGGACTCCCTGTCGGGAGCGCCGGGGCAACGATTCGCACGGTGAGGGCGGGTAGCTCAGCTGGCAGAGCACCTGGATCACAACCAGGGGGTCACAGGTTCAAGTCCTGTTCCGCCCACCATCTTCTGTCGATCCACCGCAGGGCGCGTCACGCCCGCACGAACGGACGACGAGGCTTCGAACATGAGCGGCCACCGCATCACGACGCGCGCGCGAACCAGCGGGACGCCGGCTTGGCCGGTCGCCGCCGCCCGAGCGCAGCGCCATCGTGGCGGGCGCGAGCGGGGATGCCTCTCCAGGCATCCCCGCTTTTCGTTGGAGGGCGGAGCGAAGTGAGTGACGAACTCGATCGCCTGTGGGTGCTGCACGGTCTCGACGAACAGGTCGTGGCCCATCAGACGGCGCTCGCGCGCTTCCCCGAACAGAAGCACGGCCTCGAGGCGCGCGTCACCACCGAGCGCGCCCGGCTCGAAGCGTGGAAGGCGCGGCTCGCGGAAGCGCAGCGCGTGCGCCGCCAGCTGGAGAAGGACATCGAGGTCGCGATCGTCGAGGAGCGCAAGTTCCAGAGCCAGCTGCCCGCGGTCAAGAAGAACGAGGAGTACACGGCGCTGCTCCACGAGATCGCCGGCGCGAAGTCGCGGCGTTCGGATCTCGAGACCGGCGTGCTCGAGCGCATGGACGACGAACAGAAGCTCGAGGGCGAGCGCGCGGCGCTCGAGCAGGCCGTGAAGGCGGCGGAGCGCGAGAAGGCCGAGCGCGTTGGCGCCATCGAAGGCGAAGAGGCCGCCGAGCGCGCGGCGCTGGGCGCGCTCGAGGCCCGGCGCGAGAAGCAGCTCGAAGGGCTGGCGCCCGCGGTGCGCACGCGCTACGAACGCATCCGCGCCTCGAAGGGCGGGCTCGCGGTCGTCGCCATCCTCAAGGGCTCGTGCGGCGGTTGCTTCCGCGGCCAGCCGCCCCAGGTGCTGCAGGAAGCCCGGCGCCGCGACCGGCTGCTGACCTGCGAGGGCTGCGGCCGCCTGCTGGTGTGGCCCCCGGACGCGACGTAGCACCCGCGGGGGAGGCGCCCCGCGCGCGGCGCGTGCGGCGCGATCTGCCGTTCCAGCGCCTCGCGCTCACGCTGTCGGGCGGCGGCGCGCTCGGCGCGTACGAAGCCGGCGTGCTCGGCGTGCTCGAGCAGGCCGGCGTGCGCCCGCAGATCGTGCTCGGGGTCTCCGTCGGGGCCATCAACGCGGTCATCTGGCTCGCGAACGATCTGAAGACCGCCCCGCTCATCGAGATCTGGAAGAAGCTGCGGCCGTCGTCGGTGGGCCTGCGCTGGATCACGCTGGCCGCGCGCGCCGCGGGCGCGTTCCTCGTCGTGCTCGGCGTGTTCGAGCTGCTGCTCACGCTCGCCGACGTGCCGGCGTTCGGCCTGAGCGCCAGGCTGCGCTCGCATCGCCTGGCCGCCGGCGCGGCGTGGAGCGCGATCCTCACCGAGGTCGCGGTGTGGATCGTGCTCGCCGCGATCGGCGCGATGCTGGCCGTGATGTCGCGGCGTCTCGAGGACACGCTGGCCGGGCTCACGTCGTCCGATCCCGAACGCCTGCACCGCTGGCTCGCGTGGCTGGGGCTCGGCGGGCTCGCGCTGTATGCGTTGCCCGCGTTCGCGCCCATCGACTGGCCGCGCCGCGCGCACCTGCTCTCGCTGCTGCTCGTCGGACTGCTGTGGCTGGCCGGGCGCGCCGGACGCCACGAAGGCTGGCCGCGGCGGCTGCTGCTGCGCATCCTGCCCGAGACCGGGGGCCGCGGCCTGTGGCGCGGGCGCGCGCTGCGCCAGCTCGTGGAGGACGCGGTGCGCAAGGGCCCGTCCTCGCCGCTCCGGCCCGACATCAATCTCATCATCAGCGCGTGCGCGCTCGACACCGGGCGCATGCACCACTTCATCACCGAGCGCACGATCCCCGACGCGTTGCGCGCGCGCGTCGCCGTGTCACTCGGCGACGTCGTGCCGCTCGACAGCGTGCGCGACGTGCTGGACGCGACGGCCGCTTCGTCCGCCGTGCCGCTGGTGTTCGAGCCGGTGCACATTCGCGGTCACGAGTACGTCGACGGTGGCGTGTTCTCGAACCAGCCGCTGCACGTCGCGCTCGCCGACGGCGCGGACGCGCTGCTCATCGTGCTCGTCTCGCCGAGCGTCGCGCCGCCGCTGCGCGGCGAGGAGCCGAACGTGCTGGAGATCGCGTCGCGCATTCCACAGATCGCGAACTGGCGCGACCTGCAGTCGGAGCTGCGCGAACTGCCGCCCGAATGGAGCCGCCACGGCAGTCCCGCGCGCGTGTGCGTCGTCGAACCGGAGACCGCGCTGCCCGGATCGCTGCTCGCGTTCGACCCCGCGAACGCCGAGGCCCTGATGGCACGCGGCGCGCGCGACGCGTGGCGCGCGCTGGAGCGTTCCGGCTGGCTGGAGTAGACGCCGCGCGCACGCTTGCCGCCCCTCATCCCGTCGACTAAGGTGCGTGGCATGACCGCGCCCCGTCGAGACTCGTGGACGCTGTATTGCGACGGTGGCTCGCGCGGCAACCCGGGGCCCGCCGCTTCGGCGTACGTCCTGACCGGTCCCGACGGGAGCGAAGTCGAGGCGCGCGGCGAAGCGCTGGGCAGCACGACGAACAACGTCGCCGAGTACCGGGCGCTGCTCTCGGGCCTCGAAGCCGCGGCGCGCCACGGCGCCTCGCCGCTGTCCGTGCACATGGATTCGGAACTCGTCATCCGCCAGATGACGGGCGAGTACCGAGTCAAGAACGAAGGGCTGAAACCCCTTCATCAGCGGGCCCGCCAGGCGGCGGCCCGCATCGCGGAGGTGCATTTCGTCGCGGTGCGTCGCGAGAAGAACGCGCGCGCCGACCGACTCGTCAACGACACGCTGGACGGCCTCACCAGTTCCGAGTCTCCCAGGTGATCGCGGGTCATGTGCCGACGCTTCCGCGCAAGCGGTCGCCGAGGCCGTGGTTCGAGGAAAGTCCGAACTCCACAGGGCAGGATGCTGGGTAACACCCAGGGGGCGCGAGCCTACGGAAAGTGCAACAGAGAGCAGACCGCCAGCGGGCGCGTTCCTTACGGGGCGCGCAGCGGGCAAGGGTGAAACGGTGCGGTAAGAGCGCACCAGCGGTCGCGGTGACGCGGCCGGCTCGGCAAACCCCATCCGGAGCAAGACCGCATAGAGGGGGAGAGGTGTGACCCGCCTCGTTTGGACCCCAGGGTCGGTCGCATCGAGGCGTTCGGAGACGAACGCCCCAGTCAAATGATCGCCACGGAGCAATCCGTACAGAATTCGGCTTACGGGAGACTCGGTTGTTCGGCGCCCGGCGCGACACGGCCGGGCGTCGCGCATTTCCAGGCGCGGCGCTTGCCCGTCGCGTGGGCCGCTGCTAGCGTCGCCGTCGTCTTCACGCTGCCCCTTTCCCGACTTCCAGCGCCCAAGGAACCCACGTGATCGCACCGCCGGCCGCGCCGCAATGGACTCCCCACCCGCGCCGTGACGCCGTGCGGGCCGCCGACCTGGCCCGCGCGCTGGGCGCGCCGCTGCCGGTCGCGAACGTGCTCGTCAATCGCGGCGTCGGCTCGCCGGAAGCGGCGCAGCACTTCCTCGAACCGACGCTCGACGACCTGGCCGATCCGTCGCTGCTCACCGACCTCGATCGCGCGGTCACGCGCATTCACGCCGCGATCGAACGCGGCGAGCGCATCCTCGTGCACGGCGACTACGACGTCGACGGCATCACGTCGACGTTCCTGCTGTACCAGGCGCTGACCGGGCTCGGGGCCCGCGCCGAGTACCGCATCCCGCATCGCACGAAGGACGGCTACGGGCTGTCGCTGCTGGCCATCGACGAGGCGCACCGCCGCGGCTGCACGCTGATCGTGACCGTGGACTGCGGCATCACCGCGTTCGACGCGGTGGCCCACGCGACCCGGCTCGGCATCGACACCGTGATCACGGATCACCACGAGCCGCCGGCGGTGCTGCCCGACGCCGTCGCGGTCGTGAATCCGCTGCGCCCGGGTTGTCCGTACCCGTTCAAGTCGCTGGCCGGCGTCGGCGTGACGTTCAAGCTCGTCGAAGGACTGCTGCGCGGCCACGGCGGCCGCGAGCGCGCGGTCGAGGCGCTGGACGTCGTCGCGCTCGGAACGATCGCGGACGTGGTGCCGCTCGTCGGCGAGAACCGCGTGCTCGCGCGCCTCGGCCTCGACCGCCTGAACCAGGGCCGCCGGCTCGGGCTGCGCGCGCTGATCGAGGTGGCCGGCCTGTCGGGCAAGCGCATCAGCAGCGGACAGGTCGCGTTCGTCCTCGCGCCGCGCATCAACGCCGCGGGACGCATGGGCAACGCGGAGCAGGGCGTGCGCCTGCTGCTCAGCCGCGACGACAGCGAAGCGCGGGCCTGCGCCGAGAGCCTCGAGGAGGACAACGAGCAGCGCCGGCGCTTCGACGAGGCCGCGCTGGCCGAGGCCGCGCAGCGCGTCGAGACGGAACTCCACTGGCCCGACTGCTCGTCGATCCTGCTGTGGTCCGACCAGTGGCATCCCGGCGTCATCGGCATCGTCGCGTCGCGCCTGGTCGAGCGCTTCCAGCGCCCGACCGTGCTCGTCGTGCTCGACGGCGAACGCGGCCGCGGCTCCGGTCGCAGCCTGCCCGGGCTCGATCTGAACCGCCTGCTCGGCGAGTGCGGGGACCTGCTCGAGGCGTACGGCGGCCATGCGTTCGCGGCCGGGCTCACCGTGCAGCGCGCGCGGCTGCCCGAACTGCGCGCGCGCTTCGAGTCGCTGGTGCGCTCGCGCTTGACGCCGGACGACTGCGTGCCGCGCCTCGTCATCGACGGCGATCTCACGCTCGGCGAGAACACGCTGGCGCTCGTCGACTGGCTCGAGCGCATGTCGCCGCACGGCCTCGACAATCCGGAGCCGCTGTTCCGCACCGAGGGCGTCACCGTCGAGTCGGCGAGCGCGGTCGGCGGCGGCAAGCACCTGAGGCTGCGCGTGCGCGACGCGACGGGCGGCGCCGAGGCCATCGGCTTCGGCCTCGGTGGGCTCGTGCAGGCGGTGACGAACGCGCGGGTGTGCGACCTGGCGTACGTGCCGACGCGCAACGAATGGATGGGCGAGACCCGGATCCAGCTCAAGGTGAAGGGGGTGAGGGTGCCGTGAGCAGCGGCACCGCGCATCCGGAGCTGCGCGCCGCGCTGATCGCCGCGCTCGACGAGCGCGCGCCGAAGGTGGATCGCGATCGCGTGGGCGCGTGCTTCGACTTCGCGTCGCAGGCGCACGGCGACCAGCAGCGCGTGTCCGGCGAGCCGTACGTCACGCACCTCGTCGAGGTCGTGCGCATCCTGCTCGACCTGCTCGAGTCGCGGCTCGACACCACGCTCGTGTGCGCGGCGCTGCTCCACGACGTCGTCGAGGACACGGGCATCACCGCCGAGGACGTCGAGAAGCGCTTCGGCCGCGAGGTCGCCGGCCTGGTCGAAGGCGTGACGAAGCTGTCCGGGCTGCACTTCGACAGCCACGAGGCCGAACAGGCCGAGAACTTCCGCAAGATGCTGCTGTCGATGGCGCGCGACCTGCGCGTCATCTTCATCAAGCTCGCGGACCGCCTGCACAACATGCGCACGATCGACGTGCTGCGTCCCGACAAGGCGCAGCGCATCGCCGCCGAGACGCGCGACATCTACGCGCCGCTCGCGCACCGGCTCGGCATGGCCGGCATCAAGCGCGAACTCGAGGACCTGAGCCTCAAGGTGCTCGACGCGCCCGCGTACGCGGAGCTGACGCAGCGCATCCAGGCCGGGCGCCGCGAGCGCGAGGCGCTGCTCGCGGTGGTGCGCGAGCGCCTGGAGGAGGGACTGCGCGCGGCCGGCGTGCGTTCCGAGGTGAGCGGGCGACCCAAGCACTTCTTCTCGATCTACAACAAGATGCGCGGCGGCCGGGATTTCGCGCACATCTACGACCTGTTCGGCCTGCGCATCATCACGCACACGCGCAACGACTGCTATCGCGCGCTCGGCGTCGTGCACGACCTGTTCACGCCGGTCGCCGAGCGCTTCAAGGACTACATCGCGACGCCCAAGAGCAACATGTACCAGTCGCTGCACACGACCGTGCTGGCCGAGGGCGGCGAGTGGGTCGAAGTGCAGATCCGCACGCGCGAGATGCACCGCACCGCGGAGACCGGCATCGCCGCGCACTACGTGTACAAGCAGGGCGGGCGCATGGACGAGGAGCTGGACGCGAAGCTCGGCGGCTTCGTGGCCGAGACCGCGGACTGGCAGCGCGCGGCCAGCGACGACGAGTACATGGACTTCCTGCGGACGGCGCTGTACCAGGAGGAAGTCTTCGTGTACACGCCGCGTCGCCAGCTGAAGCGCCTGCCCAAGGGCTCGACGCCGCTCGACTTCGCGTTCCTGATCCACACCGAGGTCGGCCAGCACACGGTCGGCGCGCGCGTGAACGGCGAGCTCGTGCCGCTGCGCTACGAACTGCGCAACGGCGACACCGTCGAGATCATCACGTCGGCGCAGGCCCAGCCCCACGACGACTGGCTGCAGATCGTGCGCACCACGGGCGCGCGCACGAAAGTGCGCCACTGGCTGCGCGAGCGCCGCCACGGCGACAGCGTGGCGCTCGGGCGCGAGATGCTGGAGCGCGAGCTGAAGCGCGCGCGCGCCGCGCCCGACGACGCGAAACTGCTCGAGGTGGCGCAGGCGCTCGAGTGCGACGACGTCGAGCAGATGATGGCGCGCATCGCCGAGGGCCAGCTGTCGCTGACCCAGGTCGTGCGCCGGCTCGTGCCGGGCAAGGAGGGCCTCGCCGAGCGCCTCACGAAGGGACCGCTCGAAGCGCTCGGCCTCGGTCGCAAGCCGACGGGCGGCGTGCGCATCCAGGGGCTCGACAACGTCATGCTCAGTTTCGCGCGCTGCTGCCAGCCGGTGCCCGGCGATCCGGTGGTCGGCATCGTCACGCTGGGACGCGGCGTGTCGATCCACCGCCAGGACTGCCCGAACACGTTCGGCAACCGCGTCGACCCCGAACGCCGCGTCTCGGTCGAATGGGACGCGCGTTCGGGCGAGACGTTCCCGGTGCGCCTGGTGGTGTACGGGCACGACCGCACGTCGCTGCTCGCCGACATCGCGAAGGCGATGGCGGCGATTCCCGTCAACATCCGCACGGCCGGCATGGCGAGCGAGGACCACACGGCGCGCGGCATGTTCGTGGTCGAGGTGCCGAACCTCACGAAGCTGCAGGACGTGATGAACGCCGTGCGCAAGGTCCCGGGCGTCACGCGCGTCGAGCGGCGCCAGCGCCTGATCCGTCCCCCGGCCCCGCGGCGTGCCGCGGGCGAGGGCGCGTGAGGGCGCTCGTCCAGCGCGTGGCGCGCGCGCGCGTCGCGGTCGACGGGCGCGTCGCGGGCGAGATCGGGGCCGGGCTCGTCGTGCTGCTCGGCGCGACGCACGCGGACGGTTCCGCGGAGGCCGACTGGCTCGCGCGCAAGGTCGCGGGTCTGCGCGTGTTCGACGACGGGCAGGGCCGCATGGACAAGGACGTGCGCGAAGCCGGCGGCGGCGCGCTCGTGGTCCCGCAGTTCACGCTGTACGGCGACGCGCGCCGCGGCCGGCGCCCCGACTTCACGGCGGCCGCGCGTCCCGAGCACGCGGAACCCCTGTTCGAGCGCTTCTGCGTCGCGCTCGCCGGCGAGGGTGTCGCGGTCGCGCGTGGCGTGTTCCGCGCGCACATGGAGGTCGAACTCGTGAACGTCGGGCCGGTCACGCTGCTGGTCGAGACGCCCGTCGCGGCGGAGGCGCCGTGAGCGCGACCGGCAAGTTGTTCTTCGCGGGGAAAGCGCCGCTCGTGCTGGCGTCCGCGTCGCCGCGCCGCGTGCAGCTGCTGCGCCAGGCCGGCGCCGTGTTCACGGTGCGCGACCCCGGGCCCGACCGGGCGTGGCCGGGGCGCGCCGAGCCGCGCCACGGCGTGCGCGCGCTGGCCCTCGACAAGGCGCGGCGCGTGGCCGAGGAGCGGCCGGACAGCGTGGTGATCGGCGCCGACACCGTCGTGGTGGCGCGCGGCGCGCGGCTCGGCAAGCCGCGCGACATGGCCGAGGCGCGCGAGATGCTGAGGCGCCTGCAGGGCCGCGCCCACGACGTGTGGACCGGGCTGGCCGTGGTCCGCGGCGACGAGCAGCGCACCGCCTCCGAGTGCACCACGGTGTTCTTCGCGAAGCTGGACGAACGCGAGATCGAGGCCTACGTCCGGCTCGGCGAATCGCTGGACAAGGCGGGCGCCTACGGCATCCAGGGCGCCGCCGCCCAGTTCGTCAGGCGCCTGGAGGGCGACTACTGCAACGTCGTCGGGCTGCCGCTGGCCAGGCTGCGCCAGGTCCTCGCCGAATTCGTCTGACGGGTCGCCCGGCGCCGCGGTCGGAGGCGGGCCGAAGGGCGGTCGTCCCGCGCGTCGGGCCGCAATCTTGACAGTGTCTTCGGGCGCGTGCTAGTTTCCCTCGCTTCTTGCGGATAGCGGCCTCCCGCGGCGCGCCCCATTCGCTCCTCTTCTATGGAGCGATCGGGAGGCGCCACCCAAGGCCCTCAGAGTCGTTCCTTCAGGAGGATGCATGAAGACCTATTCGGCCCGGCCCGACGACATCCAGCGCCAGTGGTTCCTGGTGGATGCCGAAGGCCAGACGTTGGGACGGCTCGCGACGGCGATCGCGACCGTGCTCAAGGGCAAGCACAAGCCGATCTACACGCCCAGCATGGACACGGGGGATCACGTCGTGGTGATCAACGCGGCCAAGGTCGCGTTGACGGGACGCAAGCCCGAGGACAAGCGCTATTTCCATCACACGCAGTACCCGGGCGGCGCGACCTGGACGAACATCCAGACCGTGCTCGCCAAGCACCCGGAGCGCGTGATCACGCGCGCGGTGCAGGGCATGCTGCCCAAGACCAAGCTGGGTCGGGCGATGATCAAGAAGCTCAAGGTGTACGGGGGCGCCGAGCATCCGCACGCCGCACAGCAGCCGGCCCCGTGGGCGCCGGGCGGGAGGAGCTGACCGGATGGCCGTCGAAACCGCGAACAAGCCGAGAACCGGACGCCGCAAGGAAGCCGTGGCGCGCGTGCGCCTGCTGCCCGGCACCGGGAAGCACCTGATCAACAATCGTGCGCCGCTCGAGTACCTGAAGCGCGAGACGCTGGTCCAGGCCGCGTTCCACCCGCTCACGGTCGCGAACCTCGCCGGCAAGCTCGACGTGGTCGCGCGCGTGCAGGGCGGCGGACAGACCGGCCAGTCCGGCGCGCTGCGCATGGCGGTGGCACGCGCGCTGGTCAAGCAGGACGAGGCGCTGCGCGGGCTGCTCGGCCGCGAAGGGCTGCTGACGCGCGATTCGCGCATGAAGGAACGCAAGAAGTACGGCCAGGCCGGAGCCCGCAAGCGCTTCCAGTTCAGCAAGCGCTAGTCGGAGGACGGTCGGTCGAATTCGCACGCGGCGACTGGGAGCGCCGGGGTCCCGTTCCCCGATGAGGGACGGGTCGAGCGCTCGAAGCATCAGCACCCGCCGCGGAGGTTGAAACCCGAGAAGGAGGGTCGTGTGTCGGACATCAGTATGAAGGATCTCCTCGAGGCCGGTGTCCACTTCGGACACCAGACTCGACGTTGGAATCCGCAGATGAAGCGCTTCATCTTCATGGAGCGGAACGGGATCTACATCATCGATCTGCAGAAGACGCTGAAGTGCGTGCAGGAGGCCCGCGCGGTGATCGAGAAGGTCATTCGCGGCGGCGGTCACATCCTGTTCGTCGGCACGAAGAAGCAGGCCAAAAACATCATCACCGAGGAAGCCGCCCGCTCGTCGATGTTCTACGTGACGGAGCGCTGGCTCGGCGGCATGCTCACGAACTTCAAGACCATCCGCACGAGCATCAAGCGGCTGCACGACCTCGACCGCATGGCGAACGACGGCACGTTCGAGAAGCTGGCGAAGAAGGAAGTGTCGCGGCTCGGGCGCGAGCGCGAGCGCCTGCAGTTCGCGTTCGCAGGCATCAAGGAGATGCCGGGCCTGCCGTCGCTCGTGTTCGTGGTCGACACCAAGAAGGAAAAGATCGCGGTCGCCGAAGCGAACCGTCTGGGCATCCCGATCGTGGGCGTGGTCGACACGAACTGCGATCCGACGGTGATCGACTTCCCGATCCCGGGGAACGACGACGCGATCCGCTCCATCCGCTTGTTCACGCGATTCGTTGCCGACACCGCGCTCGAGGGCCGTGCCACGGCGCTCGAGGGTGGCGAGCAGGAGACCGTCTCGTTCGGAGGCGAAGGCGCCGAGAGCGAGGGCGTGCCCACGGACGCCGCCGCCGTCTAGTCGGGTTCGGATCGAACGACTTCGCGCCCGTCCGCGCCACGTGCCGCGGGCGGGCGTTGCAACGCCAGGAGCATGACGAGGAGCATGACGATGACGATCACCGCAGATCAGGTCCGGCAGCTGCGCGAGCAGACGGGCGCCGGCATGATGGAGTGCAAGAAGGCCCTGGTCGACGCCGGGGGCGATTTCCACCACGCGATCGAAGCGCTGAGGAAGAGCGGCATCGCGAAGGCCGAGAAGCGCGCCGATCGCGCCGCCAGCGAGGGTCTCGTCGAGGCGTACATCCACCCGGGCAACCGCGTGGGCGTGCTCATCGAGGTGAATTGCGAGACCGATTTCGTGGCGCGCACGCCGCAGTTCGGCGAACTGGTGCGCAACCTGGCCATGCAGGCCGCGGCCGCCGGCGCCGAGTACGTGCGCCGCGAGGACGTGCCGGCCGAGCGCGTGGCCAAGGAGCGCGAGATCTTCGCGGCCCAGCTCGCCCAGGAGAAGAAGCCGGCGAACATCATCGACAAGATCGTCGACGGCAAGCTCAACAAGTTCTTCTCCGAGGTGTGCCTGCTGGAACAGCCCTACATCAAGGACGACAAGGTGACGGTCGGAGATCTGGTCCGCGAGGCCGGCTCCAAGACCGGCGAGAATCTCGTCGTCCGCCGCTTCACGCGCTTCCGCCTCGGCCAGGAGTAGGGGCTTGGCCGCGCGCTACCAGCGCATCCTCCTCAAGCTGAGCGGCGAGCTGCTGGCCGGCGGCGCCGGTCACGGCATCGACGAGCAGGTGCTGCACGCGCTCGCGGACGAGATCCGCGAGGTCCACGAACTCGGCGTGCAGATCGGCATCGTCACCGGCGGAGGCAACATCTTCCGCGGGCTCGCGGCCAGCACCCGGGGCATGGACCGGGTCGGCGCCGACTACATGGGCATGCTGGCGACGGTCATCAACAGCCTCGCGCTGCAGCACGCGCTGGAGCGCAGCGGCGTCTACACGCGCGTCATGTCGGCCATCGAGATGGCGCGCGTGTGCGAGCCGTACATCCGGCGCCGCGCCGTGCGCCACCTGGAGAAGGGGCGCATCGTCGTCCTGGCGGCCGGCACCGGAAATCCGTACTTCACGACCGACACCGCCGCCGCGCTGCGCGCGATCGAGGTCGGCGCGGACGTGATCCTCAAGGCCACGAAGGTGGACGGCGTGTTCAGCGGGGACCCGATGCAGGATCCCAACGCGACGTTCTTCCCTCGCATCAGCTACCTCGATATCCTGAATCGCGGGCTCAAGGTCATGGACTCGACCGCGATCTCGTTGTGCATGGACAACCGCCTGCCGCTCGTCGTGTTCAACGTCGGCGTACGCGGCAACCTGCTGCGCATCGTCAAGGGCGAGTCGGTCGGAACCGTCGTCGGGGAGTGACGTCATGACGAACAAGATGCTGTCGGACGCCGAGGAACGCATGAAGAAGGCGCTGGAAGGCTCCCGGCGCGAACTGGCCGGCATCCGCAGCGGCAAGGCCAGCCCGGCGCTGCTCGATACCGTGCGCGTCGAGGCCTACGGCTCCGAGGTGCCGCTGCAGCAAGTGGGCGGCATCAGCGCGCCCGAGCCGCGGCTGCTCGTCGTGCAGCCGTGGGACAAGAGCCTCCTCAAGGCGATCACCCGCGCCATCCAGCTCGCCGAGCTGGGACTCAATCCGACGGACGACGGCGCGGTCGTGCGCGTGCCGATTCCGACGCTCACCGAGGAGCGGCGCCGCGACATGGTCAAGCTCATCTCCAAGTTCGCGGAGGAGGGTCGCGTGCACATCCGCCAGGTGCGCCACGACGTGCTCAAGGACGTGAAGGCCAAGGAGGGCGACGGCGACGTCTCCGAGGACGAGGCGAAGCGCCTGGCCGCGGACGTGCAGAAGCTCACCGACCGCTACATCGCGCTGGTGGACGAGCTGCTCAAGAAGAAGACCGCGGAAGTCATGGAAGTCTGAAGCCTCCGGTCGATCGGCGCGCCTGGCCCGTGAGCGGTCGCGCCGCGCCCCGAGCGCTCGCACCGCCTTGAGGAAGCAAGGAGAGCTGATTGTCCGCTCGTGCCTTGACGCCTGAGGAGTTGATTCGCCGCGGCAACCTGCCGAGGCACGTGGCCATCATCATGGATGGCAACGGGCGCTGGGCGAAGGCGCGCGGCGTGCCGCGCCTGATGGGCCATCGCGCCGGGCGCGAGTCGGTGCGCGAAGCGGTCAAGGGCTGCGTCGCGCTCCGCGTCGAGGTGCTGACGCTGTACACGTTCTCGATCGAGAACTGGAACCGCCCGCGGCGCGAAGTCGAAGCGCTCATGACGATCCTGCGCCACACGCTGCGCGAGGAGCGTGAAGAGCTGCGCCGGCAGAACGTGAGCCTGGCCGTCGTCGGGCGCGAGGACGACCTGCCGAAGCCGGTGCGCGCCGCGATCGACGAGGCGCGCGACGCGCTGAAGTCCGGCACCGGGCTGCGCCTGAATCTCGCGCTGTCCTACAGCGGGCGCGCCGAGATCGTCGACGCGTTCCGCGCGCTGCTCGCCGAGGCGAAGACGCACCGGCTCGACCCCAGCCAGGTGGACGAGGCCACGGTCGCGCGCCATCTCTACACGGCGGGGCTGCCCGATCCCGATCTCCTCATCCGCACGAGCGGCGAGATGCGCCTTTCGAATTTCCTGCTGTGGCAGATGGCGTACACGGAGCTGTGGATCACGGACACGCTGTGGCCGGACTTCCGGCGCCGCCACCTGTACCAGGCGGTCGCGGACTTCCAGAAGCGCGAGCGGCGCTTCGGGCGGGTCGATTGAGCTCGAGCCCGGAGTCGGCCGTGGCCGCCGCGCCGCGTGCGGAACGCGCCGCACCGCCGCCCAAGGGCCAGGAGTGGGCGCTGCGCCTGCGCGTCGCGAGCGCGGTGCTGTTCGTGCCGCTCCTGGTCTTCATGGCGCGCGCCGGCGGCCTGGTGTTCTTCGCGTTCGTCGCCGCCGAGGTCGGCCTCGGCCTCGCCGAGTTCTATCGCATGATGCGCCAGAAGGGCCTGGCGCCGTTCGCCCGCCTCGGCATCCTGTCCGGCCTCGGGCTGCTGTGGGTCACGCTGCGGCCGAACACGCCGCTCGTCGGCTTCGTCGCCACCGCCGGACTGCTGCTGACGCTCGCGCTCGAGCTGCGCCGCCCCGAGCTGCGCCAGCGCGTCGAGGACATGGCGGTCACCGCGTTCGGCGTGCTGTACGTGGGCTGGCTGTCCGCGCACTTCCTCATGCTGCGCGAACTGCCGTGGCGCGCCGGCCGCCCGTACGCCGAGGGCGCGTCGTACGTGCTGCTCGCGTTCTTCGTGACGTGGAGCTGCGATACCGGCGCATACGCGACCGGCCGCGTGTTCGGCCGCAACCGCCCATGGACGCGCATCTCGCCACGCAAGTCCGTGGAGGGCGCGATCGGCGGCCTCCTGAGCGCGATGGCCGCGGCCTTCGTGGCCCGCCTCTGGTTCGCGCCGTACCTCAAGCCGTGGGACGCGGCGGCGATCGGGCTGCTCGTCGGCGTGTTCGGGCAGGTCGGCGACCTCGTCGAATCGCTCCTGAAGCGCGACGTCGCGCACGGCGACTCCTCGGACCTGATCCCCGGGCACGGCGGCATCCTCGATCGCTTCGACAGCCTGTATTTCGCCGCGCCGCTCGTCTACTACTACCTGCGCGTCGCCGTGTTCGGAGTGCCGTGATGCGGACGCGCGTGGCCGTGCTCGGGTCGACCGGCTCGATCGGCGTGCAGACGCTCGAGGTCGCGGCCCGCGAATCCGAGCGCCTCGAAGTCGTGGCGCTGGCCACCGGGCGCTCGCTCGAGCCGCTGTGCGCACAGGCGCGCTCCCTGCGCCCGCGCGCGCTCGCCCTGGAGCACGCGGACGACCGCGAGCACGCGCGCGCGCAACTGCGCGACGCGGCGCCCGGCGCGGAACTGTTCGTCGGTCCCGGGGCCGCGGCACGGCTCGTCGCCGAATGCGAGGCCGACGTCGTCGTGAACGGCATCGTCGGCGCGGCCGGGCTCGCGGCGTCGCTGGCGGCGCTGGAACGCGGGCGGCGTCTCGCGCTCGCGAACAAGGAGACGCTCGTGGTGGGCGGGCCGCTCGTGCGCGCCGCGCTCGCGAAGGGCGGTTCGCTGCTCCCGGTCGACAGCGAGCACAGCGCCGCGTTCCAGTGCCTGGCCGGCCGGCCCGCCGCGGACGTCGCGAAGCTCACGCTCACCGCGTCGGGCGGCGCGCTGCGCACGCACCCCGACTGGCGGCGCGCGACGCGCGACGAAGTCCTGCGCCATCCCGTGTGGTCGATGGGCGCGCGCATCACGGTGGATTCCGCGCTGCTGTTCAACAAGGGTCTCGAATTGATCGAAGCGCGCTGGCTGTTCGACCTGGACTGGGAGCGACTGGACGCCGTGCTGCATCCGCAGGCGCTCGTGCACGCGGTCGTCGCGTTCCGCGACGGCTCGACGCTGCTGCAGGCCGCGCACCCCGACATGCGCCTGCCCATCCAGCTCGCGCTGTCGTGGCCCGAGCGCTGGTCGGAGGCGGCGCCGCCGCTCGACGTGCTCGACCTCGCGAAGCTGACGTTCGCGCCGATTCCGCCCGGCCGGCATCCCGCGTTCGATCTTGCGGTCGCCGCCGGCCGCCTCGGCGGCACGGCGCCGTGCGCCGCGAACGCGGCCGACGAGATCGCGGTGCAGGCGTTCCTGGACGGCGCGCTGTCGCTCGGCCAGGTGCCGGACGTCGTCGCCCGCGTGCTCGAGCAACATGCCGTGGAGCCGGTCGAATCGCTGGCCCAGCTGGAGGCGGTGGACGCGTGGGCGCGCGACGCCGCGCGCGGCCAGGCGGTGCGCGCGTGAAGGCGCGCCCGGTGCGCGCGCCGGCCGCGGCGCGGCTCGAGCGCTGGATCCCGAAGATGGCGGGCGTGCGCGCCGTGGTGTGGGGCGACTTCGTGCTCGACGAGTACTGGCGCTGCCGCTCGAGCCGCGTGTCGCGCGAGGCGCCGGTGCTGGTGCTCGACTACGAGTCGCGCAGCGCGCAGGGCGGCGGCGCGGCGAACGCCGCGTTGAACCTGGCGGCGATGGGCGCGCGCGTCGCCGCCGTGGGCTGGCTGGGCCGCGACGCGTACGGCGCCGAGCTGCGCGCGCTGCTCGACGCGGCGGGCGTCGACACGCGCGCGCTGCTCGACCATCCGCGCGCCGCGACCGTCGTCAAGACGCGCGTCGTCGCCGGCGGCGCGCACACGGCGCGCCAGCAGGTCGTGCGCGTCGACCGCGGCGCGCCGTTCGTGATGGGCGCGCTCGAACGCCGGCGCCTGGCGCGCGCGCTCGCCGGAGCGCTCGA
>DATJGS010000014.1:0-176840 GCA_035494735.1 Saccharimonadaceae bacterium (SeqCode) | reverse complement strand
CGACGAAGACGTACCGCCCGTGCGCGTCTCAGCCGACGGCACGGTTGCCATGGGCGGCTATCCCTGGGCGCCCACGCTCGATGGCGGCCTCGCCGTGTTGGAACTGCCTTCGCGCGACGAGGCCATCGCGTGGGCGGCGCGCATCGCCAAGGCCTGTCGGTGCGACCAGGAACTGCGCGTCTTCGGGTTCGACCCACAGGCCTGACTCGAAGTTCTCAAGCGCGTCGCCGCGGCGGTCGGAGGTTTGCGGAACCTGTCCCTGCGCGCCAGGGTTCAACCTGCATACGAGCCTCGACCCCACGTCCGTCGGAGGCTCCGCAGGGGGTGAGATGGGCCACGTCGCCCGGCGCGCGAGCGCGCCGGCTCTCTCCGTGATCATGGCCATCGCGCTCGTCCCGACTCCGGGGCAGAGCGCAGCGGTGCGCCCCGATCCCGGCCGCATCCACACGAACGTCGATTTCACCGAGGCGCAGCCGTATCTCCGCGATCGCGGCGACGGCATTCCCACGTCGCTCGTCGGCACGTACGTCGGCGCGCACCAGCTCCTCGTGTATCCGTTCTACGAGTACACGATCAACGCCGACCAGGAGTACAAGCCGAGCGAGTTGGGCTACGGGCTCGAGCACGACTTCCGCGGGCAGCGCGTGGATCACGAAGCGCTGCTGCTGCTGTCGTACGCGCCGAACGACCGTGTCGCGTTCGAGCTGGAGTCCGCGATCCACGCCTGGGCCACGCAGCGTAAGTCGGTGAGCGATTCGTCCGCGATGCCCACGCATCTCTCGGAGGACGGCTTCGGCGACACGCAGGCGGAGGTGCGCTGGAAGTGGGCGAAGGAATCCGCGCGGCGTCCGGAGATCTTCAGCTATTTCGAGACCGTGTTTCCGCTCCAGAAGAAACGCGTCCTGATCGGCACGAGCGAATGGGAGCTGACCCAGGGCTTCGGGCTCATCAAGGGGTTCGGCTTCGGCACGCTGACGCTGAGGGCCTCGACGACCTACACAAGCTCCGACCAGCAGGTCGTGTTCGGCGAGTACGACCTCGAGTATCTGAAGCGCACGAGCCCGCATTGGCGCTGGGCGCTGTCGGTCGAGGGTGAGCAGGACGAGCTGGAATGCATCCCGGAAGCGCAGTGGCACGTGCGGCCGAACGCGTTCATCAAGCTCAATACCGGCTTCGGCCTCACCAGCAAGACGCCGGACCTGGCGCCCGAGGTGGGCGCGGTGTTCATGTTCTGAACTTCAGCGGGGGGCGAGCGTGCACGATCGCGCCGGCTCCGCACGCCGCCCGAGTTGACCCCGCGCCCGCCACACCGCACATTCTCGGCCCATGCCGCCGCCCTCCGACGCCGAGACTCCACGCCCGCGCTCCTCGTTCATGGGCCACATCCGCAACTGGCTCCTGACGGGGCTGATCGCGCTCGCGCCGCTGGCCGTCACGCTGTACGTGTTCTTCCGCCTGTTCAACTGGGTGGACAACCTGCTCGGGCGCTACCTGCGCTTCGCGGCGCTCGACTACCGGCGCATCCCGGGCCTCGGCCTCGTCGCGACGCTCATCATCCTGTTGATCGTCGGCATGGTGGCGTCGTGGCTGGGCAGCTGGATCGGCGGGCGCTCGCTGCTCTCGATGTGGGACGCGCTGCTCAAGCGCATCCCCGGCGTCGGCATCCTCTACGGCTCGACGAAGTCGGTGGGCGAGGCGTTCCTCAACAGCCGCAAGGAAGCGTTCAAGCAGGTCGTGCTCGTGCCCTGGCCGCACCCCGGCATGTACCGTCTCGGGTTCATCGCCGGCCGCGCCGCGCCGCGCGTCGCGCAGGCGCTCGGCCAGGACGTCGAGGTCGTGTTCGTGCCGCACACGCCGAATCCGGCTTCCGGATTCGTGCACTACGTGCCGAAGGCGCAGGTGATCTATCTCGACTGGCCGATCGAGGACGGACTCAAGGTCATCATCTCGGGCGGCGTCGTGCAGCCGGGCGTGGAGCCGAACTCGGGAATCGCGCGCGGTCGCTGACGGGGATCGCGTGGCCCTGGTCCGTAGCGAAGGCGTGGTGCTGAAGGCCCAGGCGCTGGGCGACACCAGCCGCATCGTCACCGTGTACACGCGCGATCTCGGCCTGCTCAAGATGGTGGCGAAGGGCGCGCGCAAGCTACCGAGCCGCTTCGGCTACTCGCTCGAGCCGTTCTCGCGCTCGCGCTTCGTGTTCTATCACAAGCCGGATCGCGATCTGCACCTGCTGTCCTCGACCGACACGCTTTCGCCGCTCGGCACGCGCATCGTCGATCTCACGCGCCTCGCGCACGCGCAGGCCGCGCTCGAACTCGTCGACCGCCTAGTGTGGGGCGAGGAGCCGCATCCCGAGCTGTACGACCTGCTGGTCGCGACGCTGGAAGCGACCGTCACCGCGCCCGAACCGGCGCTGCCGGCGATCACCATCGCGTTTGAGCTGCAGGTTGCGAGCCTGCTCGGCTATCGCCCGCGCCTCGACGCGTGCGCGAGCTGCGGCAAGCCCGTGTCGCAGGAGCGCCTGTTCTCGCCGGCCCGCGGCGGGCTCCTGTGCGACGCCTGCGCGGCGAGCGAGCCGGGCGTGATCAAGCTGTCGGCCGACGCGCTGGCCGGGCTGTCGCTGCTGCTGTCGCGGCCCGTCATCGAGGCCGGCGACTACTTCGAGGTCAAACGCTCGGGCGAGATCCTGCGCGTCGTCGAGGCGTTCCTCAGGAATCACTTCCAGCGCTTCCAGGGCCTGCGCTCGCTCGAGGTGCTGCGCACGCTGGGCGACGTGCAGGCCGTGGCCGACTCGGTGCGGAGGCCAAAGGAGTCTTGACCCTCGCGGCGCGCGGCCGCGCACGTGACCCTTGACGCCCCGCGCGCCGCGCCGCTAGTTTCCCCGGCGACCTGACGGTCGTTCCCGGCCAATCGCGGCCGGGATTTCTGCGAGGCCGACGCCTCGTGAAAGGAGCACGCATGTCCTCCTCAGATCGTTCCCGGAAGGGAATGCATCTCTCGCTCGCCGACGATCGCATCAAGGTCGGCATCATCTTCCACTCCGCATCCCACAAGCCCCAGCTCGACGAAGAGTCCGACGCGGTCGCGAAGCGCACCGTCGATCTCGACGCCCGCGCGCAGACGTTGGGCGAGAGTCTCGGCATCGCGTTCACGAGCTTCGTGCTGCCGGCAGCCTCCGGCGCGGCGCCGGCGAATGAGGCCGGCGCGAGCGGCACGGAGCCCGAGTCTGCTGAGGCGTCCGCGAACGACGGCGCGACGATGCTCGCCGCGACGCTGCGCACGCTCACGAGTCGCGAAGAGCGCGTCACGCTCGAGCGGCGCGCCGGGCGCTGGGGCCTGTACTTCCTGCGCGGCGCGGCGGCGTTGGGCGGCGAGCGCGGCGCCGAGGCGGTGCCGCTCAAGGACGCGCCGCTCGAAGCGCGCGAACGCTTCCTGCTGCACAGCGAAGAGTTCTTCGCCCAGTACCTGGACTTGTGCGAAGACCGTCGCACACGCATGCGGCAGGCGGTGGCGGCGGCGGATCGCACGCTGGCGCTGCTCGACGAGCACGTGACCCGGAGTTGATGCGCGGCGCACGGGCGCGCGGCCGTCTTTCGGCGCGCGCGCCCCGTGCGGTAGACTCCGCCGCTCGATCCGCGCCACGCCGTCGCGCCGCGCCGCCGCACGCTCACCGGAGACCCGATGGCCGAACCGAATCCGCGCCGTTCGCTGCAGGAGATGATCCTCGCGCTCGAGCAGTACTGGGCGGCGCGCGGCTGCGTGATCCAGCATCCGTATCCGTCGGAAGTGGGCGCGGGCACGTTCAACCCGGCCACGTTCCTGCGCTCGCTCGGCCCCGAGCCGTGGCGCGTCGCGTACGTCGAGCCGTCGCGCCGCCCGAAGGACGGGCGCTACGGCGAGAATCCGAATCGCTTCCAGCAGTTCTACCAGTACCAGGTGCTGCTGAAGCCCGCGCCCGCGGACATCGTCGACCTGTACTTCGACTCGTTGCGCGCCATCGGCATCGATCTCACGCAGCACGACCCGCGCCTCGTCGAGGACGACTGGGAGTCGCCGACGCTCGGCGCCGCCGGCCTCGGCTGGCAGGTGTGGCTCGACGGCACCGAGATCTCGCAGTTCACGTACTTCCAGCAGTGCGGCGGCATCGAGGTCGACGTGGTCTCGGCGGAGCTGACGTACGGGCTGGATCGCATCGGCATGATGCTGCAGGGCACGGATCGCGTGCAGGACCTGATCTGGACGGCGGCCCACGAGGACGCGGACGGCGCGACGACGTCGCCGGTGACGTGGGCCGACCTGTGGCTGCAGAACGAGCGCGAATGGTCGAAATACAATTTCGAAGAAGCGGACGTGAAGGCGCACTTCGACATGTTCGCGCAATGGGAGAAGGAGGCCGCGCGCTTCCTCGCGATGGGGCTCGTCAGCCCGGGCTACGACTGCGTGATCAAGTGCTCGCACCTGTTCAACGTGCTGGACGCGCGCGGCGCGATCTCGGTGAGCGAGCGCGTCGGCACCATCGGGCGCGTGCGCAAGCTGGCCCGCCAGGCTGCGCGCGCGTACGTCGAGCAGAGGAAGCAGCTCGGCTATCCGCTCCTGAAGGACGAGGCCGGGCGCGCGAAGTGGGTGAAGCCCGCCGAGACCGAAGCCGAGGCGCGTACGTGAGCCACGAGTTGTTGTTCGAGATCGGCGTCGAGGAGCTGCCGGCGGGCTACGTGCCCCCGGCGCTCGAGCAGATGGAGCGCGCTGCGCGCGCGGGTCTCGCGGAACTGCGGCTCGCGTTCGGGGACGTCGCGCTGCACGCGACGCCGCGCCGGCTGGCGCTGCGCGTGAGCGGACTCGCCGAACGCCAGACCGACGTCGACGAAGAGGCCATGGGCCCGGCGACGAAGGTCGCGTTCGACGAGGGCGGCAAGCCGACGCGCGCGCTGCTCGGCTTCTGCCAGGGCAAGGGCGTCGACGTCGCCGCGGTGCGCCGCGTGACGACGGCGAAGGGCGAGTACGTCGCGGTCACGGTGCATCACGCGGGCCGGAAGGCCGCCGACGTGCTGCCCGCGCTGCTCGCCGGGCTGGCGACGAAGCTCCAGTTCCCGAAGACCATGCGCTGGCTGGACGACGACACGCGGTTCGCGCGTCCGGTGCGCTGGCTCGTCGCGCTGCTGGACGGCGCGATCCTGCCGGTGCGCGCGTTCCGGCTCGAGGCGGGCCGCACGACGTACGGCCACCGCTTCCTCGCGCCCGGGCGCGTCGACATCCAGCACGCGAAGGACTACGTCGTCGCGCTCGAGAAAGTGAACGTGCTGGCCGACGCCGGCGTGCGCGCGAAGCGGCTCGCGAGCCAGGTGCACGCGCTCGCGAAGGAGGCCGGCGGCACGCTCGTGGAAGACGACGAGCTGATCGAGATCAACAACTTCCTCGGGGAATGGCCGACCGCGTTCCGCGGCGACTTCGACCGCAAGTACCTCGACCTGCCGCGCGAGGTCATCGTGACCGCGCTGCGCGAGCACCAGCGCTTCTTCGCCGTCGAGAGCGCCGGCGCGCTCAAGCCCGCGTTCGTCGCCGTGCGCAACGGCGACAACCGCGGCGCGGACGTCGTGCGCAAGGGCAACCAGGACGTGCTCGTGGCGCGGCTCGACGACGCGCGCTTCTACTGGAACACCGATCTCAAGAAGACGCCCGAGCAGCAGGTCGAGGCGCTGTCCGCGGTCGTGTGGCTGGAAGGCCTCGGCTCGCTGCGCGAGAAGGCGACGCGGCTCGAATCTCTGTCCGCGTGGGTGGCCCAGCGTCTCGCGCCCGCCGCGACCGGCGCCGCGAAACGCGCCGCGCTGCTGTGCAAGACCGATCTCCTGTCCGAGATGATCGGCAGCGGCAAGGAGTACGCGAGCCTCGAAGGCGTGATGGGCGGGCACTACGCGCGCCGCGCGGGCGAGCCCGAACCGGTCGCCGCGGCCATCGCCGAGCACTATCGCCCGCGCGGGCCGGCCGACGCGCTGCCCGAGACCGACGCCGGCGCGATGCTGTCGATCGCCGACAAGCTCGATCACGTGGCCGGCGCGTTCGTGGCCGGCAAGGTGCCGAGCGGCAGCGAGGACCCGTACGGGGTGCGCCGCGCCGGCAACGGCGTCGTGCGCATCGCCGTCGAGCAGCACCGGCACCTCGACCTGCGCGCCGCGTCGGAAGAGAGCACGCGCCCGTTCTACGCCGCGGACCCGGATCTGCCGCACGCCGGCATCATGAAGCAGCTCGGAGAATTCTGGCGCGGCCGCGTCGAGCTGTCGCTCGACGAGCGCGGCGTGCCGTACGACGCGCGTGACGCCGCCGTCGAAGCGCGCGTGCTCGTCGACGGACGCGCGCGCCCGGGCTGGATCGACGCATGCGATTGCCTGATGCGCGCCCAGGTGCTGGAGGCGTTCCGCAGCGACCCGCGCTTCGGCTCGCTCGCCATCCTGTTCAAGCGCGTCTCCAACATCCTCGCGAAGAACGCCGAGCCGGTGCCGGCCGCGCTCGATCGCGCGCGCCTCGTCGAGAGCGTCGAGCGCGACCTGGCCGCCACGCTGGATCAGGCGCGCGCCAAGGCCGAGTCCTTGTGGGAGAAGCGGGAGTACGCGAAGCTCCTGCCCGCGCTGCTCGAGATGGAGCACGCCATCCACGCGTTCTTCGACGGCGTCATGGTGAACGCGGACGACGTGGCGGTGCGCGCGAATCGCCTGCGCCTGCTCACCGAAGTGCGCGAGCTGTTCCTGCGCGGCTGGGATCTGTCGAAGGTCGTCGTCGAGGGGGAGAAGGCATGAGAATCACACGCGTCGTCGTGCTCGTGCTGCTGGCCGCCACGGAACTGCACGCGGTCGGGGCGAGCGCGCAGGACCTGATGCTGACCCCCGAGAAGGGCTTCCCCAAGATCGCGTTCCCGGATTCTCTCGTGACGCCGAACAACCACTGCCCGGTCACGGGGCACCGCCTGAACACCGACGTGCATCCGGTCTACGTCAACGGCGTGCCGATCGGCTTCTGCTGAGCGGGCTGCCCCCGGATCTTCGGCGAAGGTCCCGAGTCGTACCTGAAGAAGCTGAACGTCGACGTGCGCGACTTCCTGCACCCGGAGCGCGTCGCGGTCCTCGATTCGACGAAGCGCGCGTGGGTCGGCCTCGACGTGTTCTTCTTCGCCGACCGCGCGTCGCTGACGAGGTTCCGCGCGGCGCCGCTCCGCTACGTGCGGAAGCTCTCCGACCCGGTCACGCAGGAACGCTTCCGGCCGAAGACGACGTCGCCGAAGACGGTCTTCAAGGGGCGGCCGTACTACTTCGCGTCGCGCGCCTCGCTCAGGACGTTCGCCGCGTACCCGGATAGTTTCTCGAAGCGCCACGGGATGTAGCGGCCGCGGCGCGTCGCCCGGCCGCCCCGCGCGCTACAGCCCCAGCCCGAAGCCCTTCACCCGCTCGAGCATCTTGCTGCGCTCGTCCGGCTCGGCGCTTTCGCCGAGGTACGCGCGCCAATCGGCCCGCGCCTCGCTCATGCGGCCGAGTCGGGCGAGCGCCTCGGCACGCAGCGCGTGCGCGATGGGCAGCGCCGGCTCCGATTGGAGCGCGGCGCCGAGCCAGATCAGCGCCTGGTCGGGGCGCTTGTCGTCGAGTTCCACGAGCCCCATCGTGCGCAGCAGCCGCGCGTCGCGCGCGAAATGGTTGAGCCCGCGCTGGACGACGACGCGCGCCTCGGCCGGGCGGCCGTTGCGGGTGAGCGCGGTGCCGAGCGCGATATAGGGCTCCGGGTACGACGTCGAGTCGACGCGAAGACTCGTCTGCAAGTGCTGGATCGCGCTCGGCAGCGCGCCGCCGCGCAGGTCGCTCTCGCCGAGGTTGTACTCGGCGCTGGACACGATCGTCGGATCGTCGCTCTTGAAGCGCAGCGCGAGTCGGAGCAGCGAGTCGGCCACGTCGTCGCGGTGCATCTGCCGGTACGCCGTCGCCAGGTTGACCATGGCCTGCGCGTAGCGCGGGTCCTTGCTGAGCGCGAGGCCCAGCGTGTCGGCCGCGCCCGTCCAATTGTTTCGCTGCAGCGCGTCGTGGCCCATGTTGTTGAGTCGCACCGCGACGTCGTGGCGCTGGGCGAGCGCGCGCGGGCGCAGCGCGAACCAGTAGAAATTGAAGGCGAACAGCGCGAGCGCGATGACGGCCTGCAGCCACGTGACGCGAAAGCGCCAGCGCGGCTTCGGCAACGACAGGATGGCTTGCGTGCGTGCCGTGCTCAGCGTGGCCATCTCGGTCTCCGGCGCGCTACGCCGCTCGACCTCCAGTTCCTCCGTCTCGTTGCGCGCGATCGGCGCGGCGACGCCGGTGAGCGCGGCCAGCTCGCGCGCCGCGTCGGCGGCGCTCGGGCGCTTCTCCGGGTCCTTCTCGAGCAGGCGATGGACGAGCGCTTCGACCGCGGGCGGCACGTCGGGCCGCGCTTCGCGCAGCGGCCGCGGCGGCTCGTTCGCGATCGTGAACATCAGTGTCATCGGGTTGTCGCCGTCGAACGGCAGTCGCCCGGCGAGCATCTCGTACAGCACGACGCCGAGCGCGAACACGTCGGTGGGCGGGCCGCTCGATCCCCGGATCAGCTCGGGCGACATGTAGCCGGCGGTGCCGAGCGTGCTGCCGGTCATCGTCAGGCGCGACGCGAGCGCGGCGCGCGCCAGGCCGAAGTCCATGACCTTGATGCGGTGCTCGTCGCCGAACATCAGGTTCTCGGGCTTGATGTCGCGATGCACGATGCCGCGCCGGTGCGCGAGCGCGAGTGCGGCCGCGACGTCGCGCCCGACGGCCAGCGCGTCGGGAATGGGCATCGGCCCCCGGCGGATGCGCTCGCGCAGGCTGTCGCCCTCGACCAGCTCCATGGCGATGAAGCGGCGCTCGCCCTCGCGCTCGAACGAATACAGCGTGGCGATGTTGGGATGGTTGAGCGCGGCCGCGGAGCGGGCTTCGCGCTCGAAGCGCGTCAGGTTCTCGGCGTCGGCCGCCAGATCGGGCGCGATGAACTTGAGCGCCACGGGCCGGTCGAGGTCGAGATCCCTCGCCTCGTACACCTCGCCCATGCCGCCGCGGCCCAACATGCGGCCGACCTGGAAGTGCGTGACCCGCGTGCCGTCCATCGTGAGCGCCGGACCCTAGCAGCGGGGTCCGGCGCTCACAAGCCGGACGGCGTTCGTCACTTCATCCACACCAGGCGCTGCTTGAACTCACGGCCTTCGGCCTTGAAGCGCACGAAGTACAGGCCCGACGAAGCGCGGCTGCCCTCGTCCATGCGCCCGTCCCAGCGCACTTCGTACCAGCCCGGCTCGTGCACGCCCTTCGCCAGGATCTTCGTGCGGCGGCCCTGCACGTCAAACACTTCCAGCTCGACGCTCGCCCGGCGCGGCAGGCCGAAGCGCATCACCGCCGAGCCGACGGCCGGATTCGGTCGCACGGGCGCGAACGCGAGCGCGGTCGGGATCATCGGCACGTCCGTCGTGCCGGTGATGCGGAAGTAGTCGCTGACCGCGAGCGCGCCGGTCACGATCTGCGGCCCGTTCGGCGAGTCGGGCTCACCGGACGAGTTCGAGACCGTGCCCTCGACGAGCACGACCGCGACCAGCGCGCTGTCGCAGTTCGCGTCGGGAACGCTCCATCCGTAGCTGCCCGAGTTCGGCAGGTTCTGCGCGTCGAGCAGCCACGTGTTGCCGTGGTCGAGCGAGTGCAGCACCGCGACCGACTGCGGGTTCACGCCGGTCGGCGTCGTCCACGTGATGGTGCTCGTGCTCGGCGCCGCCAGCGTCTGGCCGGCGTGCGGTGCGGTGACCCGGCCGCGCGCCACCCGGATCGTGTCACGACCCACGAGATTGCGGCCGCCGATCAGCCCGGTCACCGTGACCGGTACGGAGTCGCCCGCCGTGACGGCTAGGTCCACGGCCGAGCGCACGAAGTTCACGCTCAAGTCGGGGATGCCGTCACCGTTCGCGTCGCCGATCGAATGCGGTCCGGTCGTGTCCGCCGGCACGCCATTCAACTTGAGGCTCGAGAGCACGATGTCGCTCGCCGCGAACGGCGGAGGCGGCTGGATCACGCCCTTCACCCACTTGCCGATGGCCTTCAGGTTCAGCGTGTTCGGATTGAAGTCGAACGAGCACACGACCGGCGGCAGGCCGTTCGGGAATCCGATCTCCGTCACCGTGCCTGCGCCCGAGTTCACGACGTACACGATCAACTTGCCCATCGGATCCATCGCGATGCCGCTTGCGCCGGCGCCGGTCGGGAAGTTGTCGAGCAGCGTGAGCGTCACCGGCGGTCCGGGCAGCACGGTCGAATTGCCGCTCGTCAGCTTGCCGATCTCGAACACCTCGACGCTGCCGGTGTCCTCGTTCGTGACGTAGGCCAGCGTGCCGTCGGCCGAGATCGAGACGTTCTTGCCGCCCGAGCCGACGTTGACCGTCGTGACGACGCGGTACTGGCCGGGGCCCGGCGTGGCGTCGATCACGAGCAGGCGCCCGTCGTTCGTCAGCAGCAGCACGAGCGTGCCGTCCGCCGAGATCGAGACGTTCTTGCCGCCCGAGCCGGTGTTCACGGTCGTCACGACCTGGTGCGCGCCGAGGTCCACGACGACGAGGCCGGCGTCGTTCGCGACGTAGGCGCGCGTGCCGTCCGCCGAGATCGAGACGTTCTTGCCGCCCGAGCCGGTGTTCACGGTCGTCACGACCTGGTCGAACGTGGCGTTGCCCGGGTTCGCGTCGATCTCGCTCAGCGTGTTCGAACCCTGGTTCAGCACGTACACCTTGGGTCCGACCGGGCCGACTTCGACGTCGATCGGCTGCAGGCCGACGAGGATGTTCCCGATGACCTTGTTGTACGTGGGCGACGTCGGCGCGACGTCGATGACGCTCAGGTCGTTGCTGCCCGTGTTCGCGACGTACGCGCGCGAGCCGTCGGGCAGGATCGCGACCGACTGCGGCGTCGAACCGACCGTGACGTCCAGGAGGTGCGTCGCGCTCTGCACGGCGAGCACCGTGACGCTGTTCGTGCTCGGGTTCGTGATGTAGAGCCGCGTGCCGTCGGGCGTGACCGCGACGTCGCGGATGCCCTGCGTGCCGTTCAGGTCGCCGAGCACGCCGCCCGGATCGGGATTCGGCGGCAGGATCGTGAACGGAAGCGCGTTGCTGGTCTGGCTCGCCACCGTCACGGTGACGGCGCCGCTGGCCGCGGCCAACGGCACGTTCGCCACCATGCTCGTGAGCGACGCGTTCGAAGGCACCGCGTTCGCGCCGGCGAACTGCACGAGGTTCTGCGACGCCGTCGGACTGAAGCCGGCGCCGTTGATCACGACCGGCGTGCCCACGGGACCGGCCTGCGGCACCAGCGACGCGATGCTGGCGGGCGGCGGGCCCTGGATCGTGAACACCGACTTGCCGCCCTGAGCCAGCGTCTGGCCTTCCTGATCGGTCAGCCCGGCCTCGACGACGAGCGAGCAACGCGCCGCGAACGGCAGCGCGCTCCCCGGCTGGAACAGCACGAGCCGGCCGAGGTCCGAGAAGGAGAACGCGCCGCTCACCGGATCGCCGTTCGCGAACAGGTGGACGTGCGTCGCCGCGCTGGCCGGCGCGATCTTCTGGTTGAAGCTCGCGAACACGGCGGTGCCGGCGTTGAGTCCCGTCGAGCCGTCCGGCGGTCCGAGGTGCAGCAGCACGGGCGCGACGAGGTTGTCGTTGAGCTCAATCGTCGCGTTCGCGAACACCGTTGGCGCGCCCGTGCCTTCGGCCACGGCCGACAGCGAGACGTTCGTGCCGGCTGCCGGCATCGACCAGCGCACCGAAGCCTCGCCGTTCGCATCCGTCACGTGCGTGACGGACACCTGCGACGCGCCGTCGAGCGTGCCGTTCGCGCCGGACGTCGAGAACGTCACGACGACGCCCTCCGCCGGCCCGCCGCTGGGGTCGATGACGCGCACCGTGACCGGCAGCGGCAGCGTGGCTCCGGCCAGCGCCGATTGATTGTTGCCGCCGGTGACCACGCACTGCGTCGCCGGGCTCAGGTTGAACAGGCGGAAGTCGCCGCCCGAGGCGTCGCCGTCCGGAATGTTGCGCGCGACCCACAGCCGGCGCCCATCCGCCGAGCGCGCGAGCGTCGGCGAGCGCTGCCCGATGCCGTACGAGGTCACGGACGGCGATCCGGCTCCCGCCACGTCGAAGCTGAACATGATGTCGGAGTTCCCCGCGCCGAGCACGAAGCTGTGGCCATCCGGTCCGGCCACCGGCGAGCTCAGCCCGGTGCCGACCGTGACCGGTGTGCCGAAGAACAGCTCGGCGCCGATCGCGCCCTGCGCCGCATCGAGGTTCCAGATCGCGACGCGGTCTCCCGTCATGAGGCCGATCGCACGCTTGCCGTTCGACGTCACGGCCACCGACTGGAAGAAGTCGTTCGAGGCCGCGCCGTGGTGGGGCGAGGTGTTGACGAGCCCGTACGTCGTGCCGTCGACGAAGTACGCCTGGCCGTCGCCGCCCACGATGATCGTGCGCGCGTCGGGGCTGACGGTGACGCTCGCGACCGAGGTCGGGAACGACAGCGCCGCGATCGGGGAGCCCACCGTCTCGTTCATCACCCGCAAGGCGCCGGGATCGGCGTCGGCGGCGTACATCGCCCGGCCCATCGGATCGTCGATGAGGCCCAACGGCGCGTTGACGGTCGGCGAGCCGACGGCCGTGACGTTCGTGAGGAAGCCGGGGCTCGAGACGTCGGTGTTGATGATCGCGATCGACAGATCCTCGAGGATCACCCACATCAGCTTGCCGTCGTTCGTGAACGACCACCCGCGGAAGATCGAGTTGCCGAACGAGTACTGGCCGAGCACGGTTCCGATCGGCGCGGCGGGGTTGTCGGAGGCGATGTAGAAGTCGATGAGGCTCGGGCACGTGTTCTGGCTCTCCCGCATGAGCGCGACCATCTTGCCGTCGGGCGAGACGAGCGAGCGGGTGAGATGGCCGAACGTCGGCGTGATCCCGCACGTCGCGAGGGCCGGCGAGAAACCGAGGGTCGTCGCGCGCGGCGCGAAGGACGCGATCGGGTTCACGACCTGGAACGGCAGCGACGGCGACCGCGACCCGCTCGGCTGCTGGATCGTGACGCTGGTCGCGCGCTGCGACAGGTTCGGCGTCGTGAACGCACCGCCGCCGACGAGCGCGGACGTGAGCGGCACGAGCCCGGCCCCGACGTCGACCTGGGCGCCGGTCAGCACCGTCGAGGACGGCGCGCGCACCGCGACCGGGTCGCCCGCGATCGCGACGTTGGGCGTCACCTGCTGGATGATCGGCGCGCCCGCGGTCACCACACTGAACAGCGAGATGCTCTGGCTGCCCGAGTTCGCGACCGCGATCAAACTGCCGTCCGAGTTCGAAGCGGCTGCGACCGGGTTGCTCTCGGTGCCGACCTGGGCGACCGAAGTCCCGAACGTCGCCGAGTTCGGATCGATGTTCACGACCTGGAGCTGGTTGAACGCCTGGTTGACGATGAACCCCGACTGGCCCGCCGGGCTCATCAGCAGGTCGCGCGGCGTGCCGCCGACCGGGATGACGACCTGGGTCGTATACGGCGGCTGCAGGCTGCTCATCTGCGCGCTCGACCCGTTCGTGCTCAGCAGGCTCGTCGCGGTCGGGTCGACGGCCAGGCCCGGGCCCGCCCCGGCGCTGGTCGGAACGGAGGCGCCGGTGGTGTCGGCCACGTTGAGGATGTAGTTGAAGCCCGTCATCGTCGCGACGACCTGGGTGCCCGTCGGATCGACGGTCACGTCCCCCTTCAGGGGGTGTGGCGTCAAGTACGTGCGCAGGACGTGGTTCTCGCTCGCACTGCCGCGCAGGACGTCGATCGCGGTGATCGTGGTCCCACCGATCGACGTGACGTACAGCCGCCGGCCGGCCGGATCGACGGCGAGCCCGACCGGCACGAAGCCGGGGATCGGGATCGTGTCGAGCGGCGCGCCGAGCGTGGCGCTCGACGGGTCCGCATCGACCACGATGATCATGCTGTCCGCCGGCACCGCGACGTACGCGCGGCGGCCGTCCGGGCTCAGTGCGATCGAACGCACGAGGGCGGAGAAGCGATTGACCGCGACACGCAGGTTCGGCTTCGACGAATCCAGGTTGATGGTGGCGAGGCCGCCGTCGCCCACGGCGTACGCGGTGAGTCCGTCCGGCGCGAGCGCGACGTCGGTCGGCGCGAACGTGAGCGCGATCGGCGAGCCGCTCGGCGACGGCGTGGCCTGCGGCACCGGCGGCAGCACGTTGAAGCCGAGCTTGTTGCTGATGTGCCCGCTCGCGATGACGTAGATGCTGTCGACGTCCGTCGGCGCCCCGACGAGGATCTGCGCGCTCAGTGACGTCGGCGTCACGGTGATCGCGACGGCCGAGTCGACTCCGCCGCCGCTGCGATGGAGGAATACGGCGTTGCCGGCCGCGAGCGTCTGGTCGAATCCAATGCCGGTCAGCGTCAGGATCGCGCCCGGTCGTGCCGAGCGCGGCGACACGCGGGTGATCGCGACCGGCGGCTGCACCTGCGTCGTGAACGTCGTCGCGAAGTCGCCGGCGAGATGGACGCCCTGGGCGTCCGTGAGCGCCGACGTGAAAACGACTTCGTACTGGGTCGAGAAACCGAGCGCGTCGGTGGGCGTGAACAGGAACGTGCGTCCGCCGTTCGACAGGATGCCGTTGCCCGCGAGGCGCGTGGTCTGACCGAACGGCCGCAGCTTGAACGCGCTCTGCAGCGACGCGACGTCGATCGGTTCGCTGAAGTTGACGAGCACCGAGGCATCGATCGCCGCGCCGCTCGAACCGTTCGCCGGCGTGATCGAGGCGATGACCGGAGGGATCGTGTCGATGTTCGTGACGACGGTGATCCCGGTCAGTTGGCCGCCCGCGGCGACCGTGAGCGGCGTGATCAGGTTCGGATCGTCCTTCGTGTTGTCGCCCGTGCTGTACCACTCGGGATGGAAGTTCGTCTCGGCGCTGGCCGCCACGCGCGCGCTGACGTTCTCGGGCGTGAGGCCGTCGAGGATCTGTCCGTCGAGCGGCGTCACGTACACGCCGTAGTCGCCGGGCGGCAGGCGGAAGATCGCGAACGAGCCGTCCTCGTGCGTGAAGTCGGACGCGACGGTGTCGGCCGGCGTCCCCGCGACGAGGTGCACGGCGGTCACGAGCGCGCCGGGAACGCCGAGGCCGGTCGTGTCGCGCAGCACCTGTCCGCGGATCGAACCGTAGTCGGTGAGCAGCGTCGCGCCCGGATACGCGGCGGCGATCGCCGAGCGATCGTCGTCCTCGAGCGACGCGGCGTCCTGACTCGGCTGCTGGACGAAGTACATCGTGGCCTTGTGCACGCCGCTGTGGCTGAGCCCCAGGAAGTGCCCGATCTCGTGCGTGGCCACGCTCTGCAGGTCGTACGTGCCGGCGTGCGTCGGGGTGCCGAAGGACGCGATCGGGTTGAACACGATGTCGGCGTCGACGATCTGCCCGGGCAGCACGACACGGTCGCCGTAGAACGTGCGCCGTGTCGCGGACAGCGTCGGCGTCACCGCGAGCACGCTGGGCGACAGGCCGAAGCTCGGATCCTGGAACGTAATCAGGTTGATGCCGTCCGTCGCCGAAGCCAGTTTCTGCGTGGTCACCGGCTCCGCGTTCACGCGGACGTTCGCGCCGGGCACGTTGCGCCACGTGGCGAACGCGTTCGTGATCGCCGCCAGGCTGCTGCCGTCGGTGATCGCCGGGTCCCCCTGCATCGACAGTCGGTACTGGAGCGGTAGGTCGCCATCGGCCCAGAACTCGACGTGATGGAACGTCGCGTCGGGGTCCGGGCACCCGTCGCCGTCCGCGTCGAGGCCGACCGACGTCGACGCCGGACAGACGTCGTTCGCGTCGGCGACGCCGTCGTGATCGGCGTCGATGCCGAGCTGGTAGACACGGACGTCGTCGAGGAACGGCAGGCGCGTGCGCGTACCGTTGTACGCGCCCGCCACCGAGAGGCTCCGGTCCTCGACGGAGAACACGATTTGGATCGAGTCGGGTGGCCCGCTGTTGCCGAGCACCTGGAAGTCGTCGGGGAAGCGCAGCACGCGCTGATCGAAGTACGGTTGCACCGCGTCCGAGCCCGCGAATCCGCTGTTCAGCAGGAAGAACGACGGCGAGATCGAACGCGGATGGAGATCGCCGGCCATCTTGCCGCGCACGATCGGGTTCAGGAGCACGTTCGAGCCGGTGCCGGCGAGGCGGCCGGAGAACGTGATCAACGTCTGGTGGATGCCGCCGGGCGTCGCGATCCACGGCGACTCGATCCGCGAGTACGCGCCGATGGCGACCGAGTCCGCGGGCGTGAGGAACGTCCACACGCACGTCGGGTTCGTGACGTCGAAGCCGCTCTTCAGCGCGACGTTCGTCGCGGTCGGCGCCGTGTCGATCCCCTGGACGGTCGAATCGGCGGGCACGTTCTCGGCCGACAGCGTCCACGCGCCGGTCGTGCCGTCCTCGAAGTCGAGGGGCGCGAGCAGGTCGTTCGCGCCGTCGCGCAGCGTGAGGTTGTCGACGACCGCCGCGCCCGCGGTCGAGCCGCCGGCGAGACCGTCCTCGTTGGTCCCCAACGTCGTGGTCCGCACGAGGACGCGCAGGCGCGAGGTGGCGGCGATCCCGAAGCCCACGTCGTCCGCGAGATCGACGACGACGTGCCCGACCTCGGTGCCCTGGGTGCCCCCGGCCTGGGGCAGGTCCGAGCCCAACGAGGTCTGGTGGTACCGGGCGATGAGCGGCGTCCAGCCGCCGTCGGTGCGCAGCGCTTCGACCTGGAAGTCGCTGCCGCTGCCGGCGAACTGGAGCGAGCCTCCGCCAATGTGGAGCGCGAGGTCGAACTCGAGCTTCGCGCCCTGGTGCGCATTGAAGTTGAACGTCGGCGAGGTCAGTCGCTGGCCCCAGCCGCCGCCGTATCCGTAACGGCCGACCCAGTGCGCGACCTCGTCGGGCGCCGACGTCGAGTCGGCGCCGAACCACAGCGCGCGGGTGCCCATCGCCATGCTGCGCGCGGCGCCCGCCACGACTTCGAGCGTGCCGTCGGCCTTCAGGTGGTACACGAGTCGCAGCACCGCGAAGTAACAGCCGCCGGCCCCGTCCGAGGCGACGCGCTGCAGCGCGGTCCCGAGCTGGACCGAGAGGTGGAGCTGCGTCCCCGTGCTGGCCCCGGCGGGGGGACCGAAGAAGTCGGGATTGCCCACGGCCGTCGTCACGACGCCGCCCGAGAGCTTGTAGATGAGGTGCGAGTCGACCGAGATGGCCTGGAAGTACACGACGCCGGCCGAGTACGCGATCGCGGCCGGCCCGAAGAATTGCCCCGTACCGTCCGCGGCCGTCGTGATGATGCCGGTCGCGAGGTCGATCTTGCGCACGCGGTTGTTCTCGGTGTCCGAGATGTACAGCGTCGTTCCCGCGGGATCGACCGCGACGCCGCTCGGATTCGCGAGCGTGGCGAGCGCGGCCGGGCCGCCGTCGCCGCCGAACCCGGTGACGTTGTACTGGCCGGCGAGCGTGATCACGCGCATGTCGTTGCGCCGGATCATGCGCACGCGTCCGGTCGACGCTTCGGCGAAGTACACGTTGCCGGCGTTGTCCGTGGCGATGTTGCTGGCGTCGACCGTCGCGGCGGCGGCCGTCGTATCGAGCGGCGATCCGAGCCCGCCACCGGCTCCGGCGAAAGACGTCTTCGTGCCGCCGCCCTGCGGGATGAGGAAGATCTGCGCGACGTTCGCGTACGCGACGAACAGCCCCTTCGTCACCGGATCGAGCGCGAGACCCCGCGTGTCCAGGGTGTTGAGCGCGTCGCCCGAGATGCGCCGCTTGAATCCGCCGGAGGGGTAGACCTCGACCACGTCGTAGCTCGCCAGAGTGCCGTCGGTGTAGACGACGCGCGCCGAGTCGTTGAGCGCGATCTCGAGCGGGAGCGCCAGTTTCTGGTCGATCGGCGCCGGGTAGACGAAGGGGCCGCCGGCGAACTCATCGCCGCCGAGGAACGTGTTGTTGACGACGAAGCGATCGGAGACGTGCGCGAACACGGTGCGCGAGCGGTCCGTCCCGGTCCAGTCGCGGTTCTCGCACGTGCCGTCGAGGTCCTGGAAGCCCTGCGACTGGATGAGGAACGTGTCGCTCACGCTGTAGAACGAATCGGCCGAGGCCGTGCGTCCGAACGAGTCGAGACCGGGCAGCGCCGACACGTTCGTGACGCGCTGGGCGAGTGGGGCGCGCGCCGCGAGCGGCGCGGGAGCGGGCCGGCGCGCGAGGGACGTGGCCGCGGTCGCCGCATGGGCGACGGGAGCGAGGGCGAACGCGGCGAGGAGCGCGAGCCGGGCGACGCGGGCGGACGGGCGATGGAGTCGCAGTGCGGTCATGGGCGTCCCGGCCTAGCGGCCGGCCTCCCCGAGCGCGCCCTGGATTTCCTTCACCAGGTCGTCGAGCTTGAGCCGCGGCGTCACGCCGCCGGTCGGCACCATCGCGAGCGAGCGCACGTCGCGCACCGCCAGCCCGTCGGCGGCGCGCTGCACGAGGCGCTCGCCGGTCGCGGGGTCGCGCCGGATCTCGAACTTGCCTTGCGCGAGCCCATCGACCTGCGGGCGACCTTGCGCGTCGCGCCACACGAACAGCAGCGCCTCCTCGCCGCGCGTGAAGCTCGGCGCGCCGGGGATCGCGTAGCGCAGCCCGTCGATCTCGCCGCCCCACTGCTGCAGCGTGATCCGCTCCGCGGCCGCGCCCTTCAAGCGCTGCGTCACGTGGACCGTGACGTCGGTCACGATGCGCGTGTGCTCGGCGTTCCAGTGGGCGCTCTGGTCCTCGACCTGTCCGATCACGATGTCGCTGGACTCGTGCACGAGTCCGCGCGTGTCGAGATGGATGACCTGCGAGGCGCGAGCGCCGGTCGCGACGAGAATCGCGAATAGCGCGAGACGTATGGCGGAACGATGCGGCGTCATGGGGCTCTCCGGGTGCGGCGGTCAGGGGGTTCTGTGACGCGAGCGGGGTGTCGCGCCACCGGAGGCGGCTGTTTGGAAAATGGGTGCGGCACTAGGGCGATCGGGTGAGTTCGAGAGCCCTCTGGTATTCGGCGGCGGCGAGGTCCGTGAGACCGATCGCCCGATAGACGTTGCCCAGCGCTTCGTGCGGGGCCGGAGATTCCGGGGAAAGCTCGCCCAGGCGCATGAAGTGCGACGTGGCGTCGTCGTAGAGGCCGCGGCCGGACAGGTACGAGCCGGCGAGGTAGTGCGCGGCCGGCGTCTCGGGCCCGCCCGTGCTCTCGGCGATCTTCGTGAGGTCGGCGCGCACGGTGGCCGCGATGCCGCCGGACAGCACGCGGAACGCGCTCGACTCCTCGCGCACCGGACCCTTGTCGCCGAGCGCCTCGACCTTCCACAGGTAGTCCGCGTCGCGCGCCAGCGCCGGCACGTCCGCGGGATAGGCGAGCTCGGTCGCCGTCACTTCGCGCGTCCACGTCGCGCCCGCGTCGCTGGAAATGCTGACGCGGTAGCGCGTCGCGCCCTCCGCGGCGCGCCAGTGGAACGACGGGCGATCGTCGAGCACGTCGCTCTGGCGCGGCGCGACGATGAGCGCCGTTTCGGCGCCCCCGCGCATTGCGCTCATGGCGACGAGCCCGTTCTGCCGCGAGCCGCCCGTGACGAAACGGGAGACCTGGTTGTAGACGCCGGCGCTCGGATCGCTGCCCGGCCCGATCTTCGCGGCGGGCGTGACCCGACCGCCGATCGTGACCGCGCTGCGCTCGGCGAGTTCGATCACGTTGCCGTCGCTGAGGTAGACGGTCGCGGCGCCGCCGGCGCCGACCGTCACCTTGTCGCCGCGTTCGAGCGGCGTGCCGAACGTCGCGCGCCGCGCTTCGCCGCCGTGCGTGACGTCAACGCGGCCCTTCGCGCTGGCCACGATCGCATACGGGTCGGCGGCCAACGCCTCATGGGCGGCGAGCGACGACAGCGCGAAAATGGCAACAACGAATCCCCGGCGAACGCGTGGCATGCGACCTCCTCCGTCGCGAAGGACACTCGCAACCCGACAGGGTTGGCGGGGCAAGACCTCGGGCGACGGACGGCTCCGCCTATCATTAGAACCGAGCCAAGCGCGGGCCGCCAAAGGAAATCCCGCGCCGGGCGCGGATTCCTCGGGTCCGCGCGCGATCGACCGGGGGTGCCGTCGCGATCTGATCCGAGGCGTTCCGCAGCGCGACCGGCTGGCCGGCGACCATTCGCGGCGGCTGCCGGCGGGAATGGGGCTCGTCCGCGTCGCTTCCACCGCAATTTCGCCGCGAAATCCGCGGCCGGAAGCCGGCCCCTTGCCCCGCGACGTGGGGTCCGGCTATGGTGCGCGCACTCTCGTGCAAGACCACCCCGTGCCACCGTCGCCGCGCCCCCACCCCAGCGGTCGGCACCCCCTGGGAGGCCTCATGACGCTGAAGGAAAAGGCCGAGATCGTCGACTCCGACGGTCTCAGACGGATCGTGACCCGCATCGCCCATGAGATCGTCGAGCGCAACAAGGGCGTCGACGACCTGGTGCTGGTGGGGATTCGCCGGCGGGGGGTGCCGCTCGCCACCCGTATGGCGCAGAAGATCAAGGAGTTCGAGGGCCGCTGCCCGGCTCAGGGCAGCCTCGACATCACGCTGTATCGCGACGACCTTTCGACCGTGTCGCATCAGCCCGTGGTCGGCGCGACCGAGATCCCGGTCGACATCAACGGCAAGGTCGTCGTGCTCGTGGACGACGTGCTGTACACCGGTCGCACCGTCCGCGCCGCGATGGACGCGCTCATCGACTTCGGGCGCCCGCGCTCGATCCAGCTGGCCGTGGTCATCGACCGCGGCCACCGCGAGCTGCCGATCCGCGCCGACTTCGTGGGCAAGAACGTGCCCACGTCGAAGAAGGAAGTGATCGGCGTCAAGCTCCAGGAGATCGACAGCATCGACAGCGTCGTGATCAAGGAGATGGACGACTAGCAGCCCGCGCCGCGTTCCGTCGTTGCGCCGTTCCCGAGTCGTCTCGCCGCGCGCCGAAATTCGTTCGGCCGCACCCGGCGAATCTCCGCACAACGTTCGGGTGGCTTCGCGCATCTTGAGTCGAGTGTTGTCACTCGACGTCGGAGGTGCGCATGTCCCACGCAGTGGATTCGCCCGCTCCTAGAGCCGCCGCGCGCGCCCGGCGCATGTCGCTGTGGATCGCGTTCGCCGCGGTCTACCTGATCTGGGGATCCACGTACCTCGGCATCCGCGTCGCGATCGACTCGATCCCCACGTTCCTGATGGCCGGGATGCGCCTCGTCAGCGCCGGCGCGCTGCTGCTGGTGTGGGCGCGCTGGCGTGGCGCCGCGTGGCCCAGCGCCCGCGAGTGGGGCTCGGCGGCGCTCATCGGCACGATGCTTCTGGGGGTGGGCAACGGCACGGTGACGTGGAGCGAGCAGCGCGTGCCGTCGGGGCTCGTCGCGCTGCTCGTGGCCACCGTCCCGATCTGGATGGCGACGCTGTCCGGCCTCGGCGCCGGCGGCCCGCGCCCGCGCGCGACGACGTGGATCGGCGTGGCGCTCGGCGTGTGCGGCATCGCGCTGCTCGTCGGCCCGGGCACGCTGCGCGGCGGCCAGCGCATCGATCCGGTGGCCGCGGCGGCGCTGGGCCTGAGCTCGCTGTCGTGGGCGTGGGGCTCGCTCCTCGCGCGGCGCGTGCCGCTGCCCAAGTCGCCGCTGATGGCGACGGCCGCGGAGATGCTGGTCGGCGGCGTCGTGCTCACGCTCGCGAGCGGGGCGCGCGGCGAGTTCTCCAACTTCTCGTTCCGGGCGGTGACGCCCGTGTCGTGGCTCGCGTTCGCGTACCTCGTGACGTTCGGTTCGATCGTCGCGTTCACCGCGTACGTGTGGCTGCTGCGCACGAGCAGCCCGGCGCGCGTCTCGACGTACGCGTTCGTGAATCCCGTCGTCGCCGTCGCGCTCGGCTGGGCGTTCCTCGGCGAGGCGCTGACCGGGCGCACCGTGCTGGCCGCCGCCGTGATCGTATCGGCGGTCGCCATCATCGTGGCGTCGCGCGCGACCGGGGCCGAGCGGCCGGCGCGGGCCGACGTCACGGGATCGGCCGATCGGTCCGCCGCGCCGCATGCCGCGGCCCGCATTCTGTCGCTGCCGCCGCGTCTGGCGGTCGTGCGCGACACGCGTCTCGCGCCCGGCGTGCGGCCGACGGCCCCCGCCGAGGCCGTGGGGCGTCCCGGAGTGAGCGAGTAGTCGTTTCCGGCGCGCGCTCGCCGCGCCGCCGCCCCTTCCGTCGCGCGAAAGCCAACGCTCGCCCGAACGTGATCACCGCGGGGCCGCGGACCTGTTGAGGTGGTGCGACTCGCCGGCCGCACTTGCCCGGGCCGGCACGCCCGATGGATCGCGGCGCACGCGATTCCCCGCTACGAAAGGCTTTTCTCCATGAGACGTCTCGCCCTCGCCGCACTCCTGCTCGCCGCCTCCGCGCTCGCCGTGACGGGCGCGCAAGCCGCCGACACGCACCTCAAGCAGCGCTCCGAGATCGACGCCAAGTACAAATGGCGGCTCGAGGACATCTATCCGACGAACGAGGCGTGGGACGCCGCGTTCAAGCGCGAGGCCGAGCTGATCCCGAAGCTCGCGGCGTACAAGGGCAAGCTCGCCACGTCGGGCGCCACGCTGCTGGCCTGCCTCAAGGACCAGGACGAGGTCGGCGAGCTGTCGAACAAGCTGTTCGTCTATGCGAGCATGCGCCGCGACGAGGACAACCGGGTTCCCATCTATCAGGGTCAGGTCGACCGCATCACGTCGCAGAACTCGCGACTCGGCGAGGCGCTCGCGTACTTCAATCCCGAGATGCTCGCGATCCCGAACGCGAAGCTCGAAGCGTTCTACAAATCGACGCCGGGGCTCAGGCTCTACCGCCATCACCTCGACGACCTGCTGCGCACGCGCGCGCACGTGCTGTCGGAGAAGGAAGAGAAGCTGCTGGCCGCGGCCGGCGACTTCAGCGGCTCGGCCGGCGCGATCTTCACGGCGTTCAACAACGCGGACCTGCGCTACGGCACGATCAAGGACGAGACCGGCAAGTCCATCGAGCTGACGAAGGGCGGCTTCGGCCGCGCACTCCAGTCCCCGGACCGTCGGTTCCGCCGCGACGCGTTCCGCGCGTTCAACAGCGCGTACGGCAAGTTCAACAACACGCTCGGCGCGGTGATGAACGCGAACGTCAAGTCCGACGAGTTCTACGCGCGCTCGCGCAAGTACGACAGCGCGGTCGCCGCGTCGCTGGACGGGCCGAACATCCCGGTCAGCGTGTATCGCAACCTGGTGTCGACGGTGAACGCGCACCTGGAGTCGCTGCATCGCTACGCCGCGCTGCGCAAGAAGTGGATGAAGCTCGACACGCTGCGCGTCTACGACCTGTACGCGCCGCTCGTGCCCGAAGCCAGGATCGACGTGCCGTACGAAACCGCGAGGCAGAACGTGCTGAACGGCCTCGCGCCGCTCGGCGACGAGTACCTGAGCGCGTTCCGCAAGGGCCTGGACAGCGGCTGGATCGACGTGTACGAGACGGAAGGCAAGACCTCGGGCGCGTACAACTGGGGTTCGTACACGACGCACCCGTACGTGCTGTTGAACTGGAGCAACACGCTGGAGGACGAGTTCACGCTGGCCCACGAGATGGGCCACGCCATGCACTCGTACTTCGCGAACGGCAACCAGCCGTACGTCTACGGCAACTACGCGACGTTCGTGGCGGAAGTGGCGTCGACCACGAACGAGGCGACGCTCGTGAACTACCTGCTGAAGCAGAACCTGACGAAGGCGCAGCGCCTGTACCTGCTGAACTACCTGCTCGAGCAGATCCGCACCACGATGTTCCGGCAGACGCTGTTCGCGGAGTTCGAACTCAAGACGCACGAGCTGGCCGAGAAGGGCGAGCCGCTCACCGCCGAGGCCATGAACGCGGCATACCAGGAGCTGATGCAGCGCTACTACGGCCCCGATCTCGTGCTCGATCCCGAGGAACAGTTCGAGTGGAGCCGGGTGCCGCACTTCTACAACAGCTTCTACGTGTATCAGTACGCGACGAGCTACTGCGCGGCCACGGCGCTGTCGAAGAAGATCCTGACCGAGGGCACGCCCGCCGTGACGCGCTACCTCTCGTTCCTCAAGTCGGGCAACAGCGACTATCCGATCGAAGTGCTGAAGAAGGCCGGCGTGGACATGAACAGCCCGGCACCGGTCGAAGCCGCGATCGCGCGCTTCGACGAAGTGCTCGGCGAGATGGAGAAGCTGCACGACACGCCATAGCGACGAGACATACGAGCGGGCCGGTCCCTCGACTCCTCGCGGGACCGGCCCGTCGTGTTTTCGGCGCCCGCGGCGCGCGGCGAGGCGCGGAGCGCGCCCTCGCCTCCGCCCGCGCTAACCTTCGTTCTCGAGGCGCCGCGCGCGCACCAGCTTCGCGATCAGGCGCACCGGGACCTTCGTGCCGATCGGGAACTGGAGCGTGGCCTTGCCGCGCCAGTACGGCGCGATTTCCTTCGCGTGCGCCTGCAGCACGCGGCCCGGGATGTACACGCTGACGTGATCGCGGAACGCGGCGAAGTACGCGAGTCGGCCGTGATGGCTGTAGTACGGCATGCCGTAGCTCAGTTTCTCGACCGCGCGGGGCGCGGCGGCCTTGATGGCCGCGCGGATGGGGCGGAGCATGATCCGCGCCTGCGGCGTCGCGTGGACGATGTACGCCGTGACGGCCTTCGGTCCGTTCGCAACGCCGGTGACGCGCGCTTTCATGCCCCGGTCCTCGCGTTGCCTCGCCGCTCGCACGGCGGCGCGTGGCGCACGCGTGAAATCAGCGCACCCGCACGAGCGCGCGCGTCTCGCCGCCCAGCCGTCCGCTGACGCGCACGTGATACACGCCGGGCGCCGTCAGGCGGCCCGCGGCGTCGCGTCCGTCCCACACCCAGCTGCGCTGTCCGAGTCCGCCCTCGAGTCGCGTGGAACGCACGCGGCGGCCGGCCAGGTCGACGATCTCGAGCGTGACCGCGCCGTCTTCGAACGCGTTCACGCCGAGGCGCACGTCACCGCGCGACGGGTTCGGGTAGGGCAGCGCCAGCTGTGGCGCGCGCGGCGCGAGCGGTCCGGGGCCGGCGACGCCGACCACGCCGTTCGTGAGCAGCAGGTGATCGACGCCGACGTCGGCCTGGATGGGATCCGGCGTCTGAGAGTACGGCGCCAGGTCGTGGCGGATGAGAATCCGATCCACGGCGCCCATGGCGGCCGCGAACGTGCCGACGCCGACCGTGTGCGTGAAGTTCGCGGAGTTCGTCACGTCGACCACGAACTCGGCCCACTGATTGTGCGGCGGATGGAAGCCCACGTTGTACTGCCAGAGGTTCGTGCCGTTGCCGATCGAGACGTGCATCTCGAGGGGATCGCTGTTGCCGACGTCGTTCAGCCACAGTCGGATCTCGCTGATCCCGGCGGCCGGATAGTCGCCCGTGAGTTCGACGTTCGAGCCGAAGCCGCCGAGCTTGGCGGTCGGCGCGCCCGTCGAAATCATCAGGAAGCCGTCGTTGTTACCGAGCACTCCGCCGGTGCCGGGGTTCGCGTAGACCGAGCCTCCACCCCACCCGTCGGTGTTGCCGGCGAGCGGCCACTCCTCGCGAAAACCCAGGACCGCGGCGGCGGCGCCGTGGACCAGCACGAGCACGGCGGCCAACACAAAGGCGCTCGAGAGGGCGCGCGGGCTGAGGCGAGGATGGAACTTCGGCATGACGACCTCCCTGGGGGGAATGTGGGCTCAAGTGTCCCACCCGAGCTTACACGTTGCGCGGGTCTCGCCGCACCAGAGATATGCGATTCGGACCGCTGGAATCGCGGTCGAAACGCACGAAGAGTGTAGTCAGCCCAAACTCGGGTCACGTCCGTCTTGATTCGGCCCGCGCGCTCGACTAAAGTCCCCGGCACTTCGTTTGCACCCACCATCCTTTAAAGGGCGGCCCCGCGAGGCCGCACAAGGGGGACTCGATGGAGCGTGCCACTGCCTCACCCTACCCGGCGCCGGCTGGCGCGGGGTTTTTTTATCCCTCCACGGCCGTCGGAGGTCGCAGACACCTATTGGGACTCGAGCGCGTCAGCCGTGAGGCCATCGTCGATCTGCTCGACGCCGCGCGCCTCTACCGGGAGCGGTTGGCCGCCGGCCGCTGGCGCTCGGACGCCCTCGCCCAGGTCGCCGTGTGCAACGCGTTCTTCGAGGACTCGACGCGCACGCGCTGCTCCTTCGAGCTGGCCGAGCAGCGCCTCGGCGCGATGCACGTGAGCTTCGGCCCGGCGGGCACCTCGGTCTCCAAGGGCGAGACGCTGCTCGACACGCTGCGCGTGCTCCAGTCGATGCGCGTCGAAATCATCGTGGTGCGTCACCGCTCGGCCGGCGTGCCCGCGTTCCTCGCCGGCCAGCTCGACGCCTCGATCGTGAACGCCGGCGACGGCGAGCACGAGCATCCGACGCAGGGCCTGCTCGACCTGATGACGCTGGGCGACGCGTGGCAGGAGCGCTTCGACGGCCGGCGCCTGGCCATCGTCGGCGACATCGCGCACTCGCGCGTCGCGCGCTCGGCCATCGCCGGGCTGACCACCCTCGGCGCCGAAGTCACCGTGTGCGGCCCGGCCACGCTGCTCCCCGCGGACGTCGAGGCGCTCGGCTGCGAGGTGGCGCCGACGGTCGAGGACGCCCTGAGCGGCGCCGACGGCGTCATGGCGCTGCGCCTGCAGAAAGAGCGCATGGAAAGCGGCCTGCTGCCCTCGCTCGGCGAGTACGCCGCGACGTGGGGACTGACGCCGGAGCGCATCCGCCTCATGAAGCCAGAAGCCGTCGTGATGCATCCCGGTCCCATGAACCGCGGCGTCGAGATCGCGCCCGAGGTCGCGGACGGCGCGCGCTCGCGCGTGTTCGACCAGACCGCGAACGGTCTGCCGGTGCGCTGCGCGGTGCTGGCCTGGTGCGCGACCGGCGACGCGAAGGCGGCGGCGTGAGCGCGCTCGTCATCCGCGGGGCGCGTCACTGGCGGACGGGCGCGCCGCTCGATCTTGCGATCGCCGACGGCCTGATCGTCGATCGAGCGCCGGACGGCGCGCCCGAACTCGACGCGAAGGGCGCGATCCTCGCGCCCGGGCTCGTCGATCTGCACGTGCACCTGCGCGAGCCGGGCCAGTCGGCGAAGGAGACGATCGCCACGGGCACGCGCGCGGCGGCGGCCGGCGGCTTCACCGCGGTCGCGTGCATGCCGAACACGGATCCGGTGCTGGACAGCGTCGCATGGATCGAGTGGGTGCTGTCCCGCGCGCGCGCCGCGGGGCGCTGCCGCGTGCACCCGATCGGCGCGGTCACGCTCGGCCAGAAGGGCGAGACACTGACGCCCGCGCACGCGCTGGCCAGGGCGGGCGCGGTCGCGCTGTCGGACGACGGCCGGCCGGTGATGTCGGCCGGCATGATGCGCCACGCGCTCGAGTACGCGGCCCAGGCCGAACTGCCCATCGTGTGCCACGAGGAGGACCTGACGTTGCGCGGCGAGGGCGTGATGCACGAAGGCTTCACGGCGACCCGCCTCGGGCTGCGCGGCATCCCGGGCGCGGCCGAGACGGTGATGGTGCGGCGCGACGTCGAGCTGGCCGCGCTGACCGGCGGGCGCGTGCATCTCGCGCACCTGTCGACCGCCGAGTCGTTCGAAGCGCTGCGCGACGCGAAGCGCCGCGGCCTCGCGGTCAGCGGCGAGACGTGCCCGCATTACTGGACGCTGACGGACGAATCGGTCGGCGACTACGACACGCGCGCGAAGATGAACCCGCCGCTGCGCTCGGCCGCGGACCGCGACGCGACGATCGCCGCGATCCAGGACGGCACGATCGACTGCTTCGTCACCGACCACGCGCCGCACACCGAGGAGGAGAAGCGCCAGCCGTTCGCCGAGGCGCCGTTCGGCATCGTCGGACTCGAGACCGCGCTCGCGCTGACGATCACGTTCCTCGTCGAGCCCGGCCACCTGTCGCTCGAGCGCGCGCTCGAGCTGTGGACGGACGCGCCGCGCGCGCTGTTCCGCCTGCCCGCCGTGCGGCTCGAGCCCGGCCATCCGGCCGACGTCACGCTGATCGACGCAGATGCCGAGTGGACGATCGACGCGACGCGCTTCCACAGCAAGGGGCGCAACACGCCGTTCGACGGCTGGCGCGTGCACGGCAAGGTGCTCGCGACCGTGTGCGCGGGCGCGGTCACGCACGCGGACGCGGCGCTCGCGGTGCGCGGCGCGCTGCCCGAGTTCGCCGAGGCGCGCGCGTGACGCGGCGTCCTCCCGCCATCCTCGCGCTGGAAGACGGCCGCGTCTTCAAGGGCGACAGCTTCGGCGCGCACGCCGAGACGACCGGCGAGGTCGTGTTCAACACGGCCATGACCGGCTACCAGGAGATCCTGAGCGATCCGTCGTACTGCGGGCAGATCGTGACGTTCACGTACCCGCTGATGGGCAATTACGGCGTCAACGACGAGGACTGGGAGAGCGCGACGCTGCGCGCGCAGGCCATGGTGTGCCGCGAAGTGTGCGAGGCGCCGAGCAACTGGCGCGCGAAGGGCGGACTGCCCGAGCTGCTCGAACAGCACGGCGTGCCCGGCATCGCCGGCATCGACACCCGCGCGCTGACCCGGCACCTGCGCGACCAGGGCGTGATGCGCGGCTGCGTCTCCGCCGTCGACCTGGACGCCGATTCGCTCGTGGAGAAGGCGCGCAAGAGCCCGCGCATGACCGGCCTCGCGCTCGCCGATCTCGTCACGTGCGTCGAGCCCTACTGGTGGACGGAGAACGGCCCGGCGGAGGCGCCGTCCGCCGCCGACGCCGGACGCCCGCTCGCCGCCGTGCTCGACTTCGGCGTCAAGTACAACATCCTGCGCCGGCTGCGCGCCGAGGGCTTCCGCGTGCGCGTGCTGCCGGCGCGCTCGAGCGCGGCCGACGTGCTCGCGCTCGATCCGGCCGGCGTCGTGCTGTCGAACGGCCCGGGCGATCCCGAGCCGCTCGACTTCGCGATCGCGACCGCGCGCGATCTGGCCGCGAAGCTGCCGACGCTCGGCATCTGTCTCGGCCACCAGCTGCTCGGCCTGGCGTTCGGCGCGCGCACGTACAAGCTCAAGTTCGGGCACCGCGGCGCGAATCATCCGGTCATCGACCGGCGATCCGGCCTGGTCGAAGTCACGTCGCAGAACCACGGCTTCGCGGTGGACGACGCGTCGCTGCCGGCCGGCGAGTTCGAGCTGACGCACGTGAGCGGCAACGACGGCACGCTGGAAGGCATGGTGCACCGCGGACGGCCGGTGCTGTCGTGCCAGTACCATCCGGAGGCCAGTCCCGGCCCGCACGATTCGCGGCCGTGGTTCCACGCGTTCGCGGAAGCGACGCGCGTCGCGCGCCCGGTGCGCCGCGCGCCGCGCGCCGCGGTCGGGGCCCGGCGATGAACGAGGACTGGATGACGCTCGGGCGCGGCGCCGTGCTCGGCTTCTCGATCGCCGCGCCGGTCGGACCGATCGGCGTGCTGTGCATCCGCCGCACCCTGAGCGACGGGCGCGCCACCGGGCTCGCGACCGGACTCGGCGCGGCGGCGGCCGACGGCCTGTACGGCACCGTCGCGGCGCTCGGCCTCACCTGGGTCACGTCGCTGCTCGTCGGCCAGCAGATGTGGATCCGCGTGATCGGCGGCGCGTTCCTGCTGTGGCTCGGACTGCGCACGCTGCGCGCGCGTCCGTCCGACCGCCAGGCCGACGCCAAGGGCCGTGGGCTCGGCGGCGCGTTCCTGTCGACGTTCGCGCTGACGCTGACGAATCCCATGACCATCCTGTCGTTCGTCGCCGTGTTCGCGGGGCTCGGCCTCGCGGCCGGCGCGTCGTCGCCGCTCGGCGCGCTGCTGCTCGTCTCCGGCGTGATCGCCGGCTCGGCGGCGTGGTGGCTGCTGCTGAGCAGCGTCGTGCACGCGGTGCGCGGCCGCTTCGATCATCGGGCGATGAGCTGGGTCAATCGTTTCTCGGGCGCCGTGCTCATCGGCTTTGGCGCGGCCGCGCTGTGGAGCGTGGTCGTTGCGACTGCGGGCCTTCCATGACATCTCCAATCAATTCGGTCTTCCTCAGGCTGCCGAAGCGTGCTGAATCAAGCGGGCGTGAGGAGCTGATCCAGACATTTGTCGACGTTGGGCCTCTCTTCGCGCTCCTTTCCACGGTCGATCACCAAATTCTCTACGGGAGACGCGGCACTGGAAAAACACACGCTCTCATGTTTCTCGCTGATGATCGCGAGAGCAAGGGAGATCTTGTTGCGTATGTCGACCTCCGAAATATCGGCTCCAGCGGGGGGATCTACGCAGACACAACGCGTTCAATCGCGGAGCGAGCCACGTGCCTGCTCGTTGACACGCTGAGCGCGATTCACGAACGGCTCTATGACATGGTAGTGGCCCGGTCGGGGGACATTGACTTGGCCCAGGCCGGGCCCGCTCTCGATCAACTCGCCGAAGCGATCACGCAAGTTCGTGTGGTTGGTTCGATCGAGGAGGTCGACGCGTCAGGGGTCGTGACAAGTGAGAAGGAGTCATCTTCGGCATCCCTCGGCGCGGCGTCGGGCGGCATCCGTGCGCACGTCGAGACAGGCGGCGAGCGGGCCGAGATCGCTTCCTCGGCTCGACAAAGGAAGTCGACTGGTCGCTCCCAGCTGTACGTGAATTTTGGCTCTGCCGGAGCCGCCTTTCGCCGCCTTGCGGCCCTGGTCCCGACGGGCCGCGTGTGGCTCCTGCTAGACGAGTGGAGCAGCCTTCCCTTGGAGCTCCAGCCCTATCTTGCTGACCTACTCAGGCGGTCTGTTCTCCCCACTAGTGGTATGACGGTGAAGATTGCCGCGATCGAGCAGAGATCGACCTTCCAACTCCGCAAGGAGGGCGGCGATTACGTGGGAATCGAGGTTGGAGCTGACGCATCGGCGGACGTCAATCTCGACGACTTCATGGTCTTCGATAATGACCCGGAGCGCGCCAAGGTCTTCTTTCGGGACCTCATCACGCGGCATGCGGCAGCCGTTGCTCTGGAGTCGGGCATTGACCTCGCTGCTGCGAAGGACCCGCAGAGGCTCCTTGCAGAGGGCTTTAGTCAGAACCGGGCTTTTGAAGAGTTTGTGCGAGCGTCAGAAGGCGTGCCGCGCGATGCGATCAACATCCTCGCGCTTGCCGCGACGAGGGCTCTCGACGTCCCAATCTCAATCGAGCATGTTCGAGTGGCGGCGAAGAATTGGTACCAGCGCGACAAGGACACGGCCGTCAGTGCAAATGAGCTCGCACATCGCCTCCTACATTGGATTATTGACAAGGTGATTGGAGGCCGCCGGGCACGCGCCTTCTTGCTTCAATCCGATGCCTCAGATCCGCTAATCGACGCCCTCTACGACGCACGGGTTCTTCACGTCCTCAAACGCAACATCTCCACGCATGACCAGCCAGGCGTGAGATACGACGCGTATAAGCTCGACTACGGCTGCTATGTCGATTTGGTGACTACGGCCAAGGCTCCTCTGGGATTGTTCCCGGCCGACGAAGGAGATGGCCAGCAGTACGTGGACGTGCCGCCCGACGACTACAGATCAATCAGGCGCGCTATTCTGGATCTCGGAGAGCTCGAGGGAGCCACAAAGACGTTGGGGGACGGGCTGGCGAATTCGAATGGCTAATCATCACTCGCTCGAGAGCATGCTCAGGGAATCGCTTCCACAATACGTTCAAGGCGCGCGCCTGCTCTGCGATGCCCGCGATGGCACATTGGGGTTCCCCGCAACCCAACTCTTGCTCACGGTGGTCGACAGCATCGGAAGTTACTACTGCGGTCGATCGGTTGTGATCAACGGGCAGTCCGTGAGGATAAGACGGGCATCGCAATATATCTATGTTCTGAACTCTAACTATTTCGGTTGTGAGTTCTCGAAGCCCTTCATGGACGAGATCTATTCCCGCTGTCGCTGTCTTCTGACGCACAATGCGGCCATCGCTCCAGGCGTCGTCCTTGTAAATGGCTATCACCGCAGCAAGGCCGCCTTCGTGGACGGCAGAGATGGTTACCTACAAGTGTTTATTCGCGGGCTCCTGAACCTTTGCGAACAGGCCGTGGATCGCTTTTTGTCGGAAGTCGATGAAGTTGTGCCAGCCAGCAGAGCCGCGGTTGAAATCGGAGCCAAGGATCGATCTCGCACTCACCCTCTACCGAGGAGGGGCCGCTAGATGCCCGTCCGTCCCGGACTCAAGAAGGTGATGGTGCTGGGCGCCGGCCCGATCGTGATCGGGCAGGCGTGCGAGTTCGACTATTCGGGCACGCAGGGCTGCCGCGCGCTGAGATCCTTGGGCATCGAGGTCGTGCTGTTGAACTCGAACCCGGCGACGATCATGACCGACCCCGAGTTCGCGGATCGCACGTACGTCGAGCCGCTGCTGCCGGAGATCGCCGAACGCATCCTCGAGCGCGAGAAGCCTGACGCGCTGCTGGCGACGCTCGGCGGGCAGACTGCGCTGAACCTCGCGGTTGCGCTCGCGCATTCGGGCGCGCTCGAGCGTCACGGCGTCGAGCTGATCGGCGCGTCGCTCGAAGCCATCGAGACCGCGGAAGACCGCGACCAGTTCAAGCGCGCGATGGAGAAGGCCGGACTGCAGCTGCCGACGAGCGGCTACGCGACGACCGTCGCCGAAGCCGTGGCGCTCGGCGAATCGCTCGGGTATCCGCTCGTCATCCGCTCGTCGTTCACGCTCGGCGGCGCCGGCTCGGGGCTCGTGCACAACATGCGCCAGCTGCGCGAAGCGGCGCGCCTTGGCATCGCGGCCAGCCCGAACGGCTCGATCCTGATCGAGGAGTGCCTCGTCGGCTGGAAGGAATTCGAGCTGGAGGTCATGCGCGACCGCGCGGACAACTGCGTCGTCGTGTGCTCGATCGAGAACTTCGATCCGATGGGCGTGCACACCGGCGACAGCATCACGTGCGCGCCGGCGCAGACACTGACCGATCGCTGCTACCAGCAGATGCGCGACGCCGCCCTGCGCGTGATGCGCACGATCAAGGTCGAGGCCGGCGGCTCGAACATCCAGTTCGCCGTACACCCGGACACTGGCGCGATGCGCATCATCGAGATGAACCCGCGCGTGTCGCGCTCCTCGGCGCTCGCCAGCAAGGCGACGGGATTCCCGATCGCGAAGATCAGCGCGCTGCTCGCGGCCGGCCTCACGCTCGACGAGATCGCGAACGACATCACGAAGAAGACGCCGGCGTGCTTCGAGCCGACGCTCGACTACTGCGTGATCAAGATCCCACGCTGGGCGTTCGAGAAGTTCCGCGACGCCGATTCGCGGCTGGGCACGCGCATGAAGTCGGTGGGCGAGGTGATGGCGATCGGGCGCACGTTCCCCGAGGCGTTGATGAAGGGCTGGCGCGCGCTGGAGGCGGGCGACGGCACGCTGCCCGACGCCGCCGGCATCGAGGAACTGGACCTGCTCAGGCGCACGCTGCGCGAGCCGAGCCCGGGCCGGCTCGGCGACCTGTTCCGCGCGCTGGCCGCCGGCGAGACGCCCGAGGAGCTGTCGCGGCTGACCGGCATCGACGCGTGGTTCCTGCGCCAGATGCGCCGCGTCGTCGACTGCGATCGCGAACTCATCGAGCGCATCGCGCGCGATCCGGAAGCGCCGTGGCGCGAGGGTCTCGTGCGCGAGGCGAAGCGCCTGGGCTTCGCGGACGCGCACCTGGCGAATCGCTTCGCGCTGCCCGAGGCCGACGTGCGGCGCCGGCGGCTCGCGTACGACATCGTGCCGGTGATGAAGGCGGTGGACACGTGCGCCGCCGAGTTCGAGGCGCTCACGCCGTACTTCTACTCGACGTACGAGGACGAGGACGAAGTGCCGGCGTCGGCGCGCCCGCGCGTCGTCATCCTGGGCAGCGGCCCGAACCGCATCGGGCAGGGGCTCGAGTTCGATTACTGCTGCGTGCAGGCCGCGCTCGAGCTCAAGGAGCGCGGCTACGACGTGCTGCTGATCAACTCGAATCCGGAGACGGTGAGCACGGACTACGACGTGTCGACGCGGCTGTACTTCGAGCCCCTGACCGTCGAGGACGTGCTGAACGTCGTGGACCGCGAGAAGCCGGTCGGCGTGATCGTGCAGCTCGGCGGGCAGACGCCGCTGCGCCTGGCGCGCGCGCTGCACGAAGCCGGCGTGCCGCTGTGGGGCACGCCGTGGGACGGCCTCGATCTCGCCGAGAACCGCGAACGCTTCCGCGCGCTGCTCGAATCGCTCGGCGTGCGCCAGCCGGCCAGCGCGACCGCGACGTCGCGCGAGGAAGCGCTGCGCGTCGCGAGCGAGCTGGGCTATCCCGTGCTCGTGCGCCCGTCGTACGTGCTCGGCGGACGCGGCATGAAGGTCGTGGTCTCGCCCGACGAGCTGGAGGAGTGGCTGTTCCGCGAAGCGCTGATCTCGGTCGCCGAGCCGGTGCTGATCGACCGCTTCCTCGAGGCCGCGCTGGAAGTCGACGTCGACGCCGTGGCCGACGGCGAGACCGTGCTGATCGGCGCCGTCATGGAGCACATCGAGGAGGCCGGCATCCACTCGGGCGACTCGACGTGCGTTATCCCGCCGTTCACGCTCGGCGAGGAGACCTTGCGTCTCGTGCGCGAGATCACCGCGCAGCTGGCGCGCGCGCTCGGCGTGAAGGGCCTGCTGAACGTCCAGTTCGCGGTGCGCAGCCACCAGGTGTTCGTGCTGGAGGCGAATCCGCGCGCGTCGCGCACCGTGCCGTTCGTGAGCAAGGCGGTCGGCGTGCCGCTGGCGCGCCTGGCGGCGCGCGTCATGGCCGGCGAGCGCCTGAGCGACCTGGCGCCCGCGGTGATGCCTGAGGCGACCATGGTCAGCGTCAAGAAGCCGGTGCTGCCGTTCGCGCGCTTCCCGGGCGAGGACGCCGTCCTCGGGCCCGAGATGACGTCGACCGGCGAAGTCATGGGCCGGGACGTGGACTTCGGCCGGGCCCTGGCCAAGGCGCACCTGGGCTCGGGCGAGCCGCTGCCGCGCTCGGGACGGGTTTTCATCAGCGTTCGCGACGACGACAAGCGTTCCATCACGTTCATGGCGAAGAAGCTGGTCGAACTGGGGTATGGACTGGTGGGGACGCAGGGCACGGCGCGCTTCCTCAAGCGCAACGGGGTGCCGTGCGCGGAAGTGTTCAAGGTCCACGAGGGCCGGCCGCACGTCGTCGACGCCATCGAGAACGGGGAGATCCAGCTCGTGATCAACACGCCGCTCGGCCGGCGCTCAGAATACGACGACCGCGCGATCCGCGAGCGCGCGATCGCGCTCGGCGTGCCGGTCATCACCACCGTGGCCGGAGCGCTCGCGGCGGTGAGCGGCATGGAAGCGCTGGCCCGCGGCCCGCTCGACGTCAGCACCCTGCAGGAGACGTTGTGACGAAGCTCGGGACGCGGCGCGGCCTCGCGCGCGCGGCGCTCGCGGCCGGGGCGGCCGCGGCGTTCGCGGTGACGCTCGGCTCGTGCGCGTACTACAACACGTTCTATCTCGCGCGGAAGAACTACGAGACGGCGTGCGCCGGCCAGCCCTACGTGGTGGACCGCAACGCCGCGGTCCCGGTGCAGAACTTCAACAAGGCGATCGACTACTCGAAGAAGGTCATCGGCGAGTATCCCAAGTCGAAATGGGTCGACGACGCGTACATCCTGTGGGCCGCCTCGCTGCTCGGCAAGGACGACCCGCGCGAGACGGTGAACATGCTGCAGGATTTCCCGACGCGCTTCCCGAAGAGTTCGCGGAAGTCCGACGCCGAGTTCTATCTCGGCCTCGGCTACCGCCAGTCGCACCGCCCGACGGAGGCGCTCGGGGCGTTCGACGGCTTCCTCAAGGACGCGCCCAAGCACAAGCTCGCGCCCTACGCGCTGCTCGAGCGCGCGCGCGTGCTGCGCTCGCTGAGCCGTCCGGCCGACGCCGCGGAAGCGGCGGGCGTGCTGCTCGAGCGCTTCCCCAAGAGCACGCTCGCGAAGCAGGCGCGCATCGAGCGCGCCGAGGCGCGGCTCGAGCAGGGCGACCCCAAGCGCGCGCGCGAAGACTTTCACGCGCTCGGACTCGCGGCCGACGACGACGACGAGCGCTTCAACTTCCTGCTGCGCGAGGCCGACTGCCTCGAGGCCGGGCACGACTACGACGGCGAGATCGCGCTGCTGCGCGGCGCGCTGTCGCACGAACGGACGCCGATCCCGGTCGAGATCGGATCGGGCGCGAGCATCACGCGCACCGCGCCGACCGGGCCGGGCGTGGACCGCTGGGGCCGCCTGCGCCTGCGCATCGGCACCGCGCACCTGCTCGCCGGCCAGCTCGATCCGGCGCTCGGCGAGTTCAAGCAGGTGATCCAGACGTATCCGAAGAATCCGCTGGCCGCCGAGGGCCAGTATCGCGTCGGCTACGGATACGAGACCGTGGGCGACGACTTCGAGAAGGCCCGTCAGGAGTACGCGAAGGTCAAGGACCAGGCCGGGCTCGGCGCGTTCACGACGCAGGCCAACGCGCGCATGACGAACCTGGATCGCATCAGCCAGCTGCGCGGCGCGACCGGGGGCCGCGACTCGACGCAGCGCAAAGCCGAGGCCGGCTTCCTGCTCGCGGAGCAGTACCTGTTCCAGCTCGACAAGCCCGACCGCGCGCTCGAGGAATACGGGAAGCTGGCGCACGACTTCTCGGGCACGCCGTACGGCGGCAAGGCCATGAACGCGATGGCCTGGGTGCTGAGCCGCAAGTTCCAGAGGAAGGCCGCGGCCGATTCGCTGTTCTGGCGCGTCGTGCACGAATACCCCGCGACCGAAGCCCAGCTCGCGGCGCGCGACTACCTCGAGGGCGACAGCATCGCCGTCGCCGACAGCCTGATCAAAGCGCCGATCGTCGTGCCCGACACGACGTCGCGCGCCGACACGCTCGCGCTCACGCAGCCGCCGGCCAGCGTGCCGCGCCTCGGGACCCCGGCGGGCGCGGACTCGCTCAAGCTCGGCGGCCACGCGCTGCCGCCCGGCTTCGGCTCGGACGCGCATCGACGCATGCAGGACCAGATGGCGCGGCGGCCCGGCGGCCCCGCCGACTCGCTCGCGCAGGTCGCCCTGGCACGGCAGGCGGCGCTCGCCGATTCGCTGCGCCGCGCGCAGGCGCACGCCGACAGCCTCATCCGCCTGACCGCGCCCAAGGACACGACGAAGTCGCCGCCCGTCGGTTCGCCGCGATGAGCCCGGCCGCGCCCGCGCGCACGTGGCGCCAGGTCGGGGCCCGGGTGCACGCGCATCGCGACGCGGGCGCCGGACATCGCTGGCTCGAGCTGACCGTGCCGCGCGGCTTCCGCGAGCCCCGGCCCGGCGAATTCGTGCAGCTGCTGCTCGCCGAGCCGAGCGGCGTGTTCCTGCCGCGACCCATGAGCGTGGCGAGCGTCGCGCGCCGGGGCGGAGCGCTGGCGATCGGCTTCCTGTACGCGCCGATCGGCGCCGGCACGAGGCTGCTGGCCGCGCTCGAAACGGGCGCTTCCGTCGACGTGCTGGGGCCGCTCGGTCGGGGCTTTCCGCTGGAACATGCCGGCGTGCCGGTGCTGGTCGCGGGTGGGCGCGGCGTCGCGCCGCTGCTGTTCGCGGCCGAGGCGCTGGCGCGCGGGCGCCGGCGCGGCGCGGCGCGGGCCATCGAGTTCGTCTTCGGCGCGCGCTCGAAGGCCCAGCTCGTCGGCCTCGCGGAAGCGCGGCGCGGCGTGCGCGCCGCCGGCGGGCGCCTGCACCTGGCGACCGACGACGGCAGCGCCGGCGTGCGCGGCACGGTGCTCGACGCGCTCGACGCGCTCGCGCCCCGGCTGTCCGGCCCGCCCGTGCTCCACGCCTGCGGTCCGCACGGCATGCTGCGCGCGATCGCCGAATGGGCGCTCGCGCGCAAGGCTCCCGCGTTCCTGGCGATGGAGTCGGTGATGGCGTGCGGCATCGGCGTGTGCCGCGGCTGCCCGCTGCCGCGTGCCGCCTCGGCCCGCGCCGCGTTCGATCCCGAGCGCACGCCGTCCCTGTTCGGCAACCGCGAGTACGCGATGTGCTGCACGGAGGGCCCGGTGTTCGAGGCCGGCGACCTGGACTGGACGCGCATCGAATGAGTCGCGCGCGCGTCACGCCCGATCTCGCGGTGCGCCTGGGGCCGCTGCGCCTCGCGAATCCCGTGCTGACGGCCTCGGGCACGTTCGGCTACGGCGACGAGATGGCGCACGTGCTCGACGTCGCCGCGCTCGGCGCGGTGATCACGAAGACCGTCACGCTCGAGCCGCGCGCCGGCAATCCGCCGCGGCGCATCGCCGAGACCGCGGCCGGCATGCTGAACTCGATCGGGCTCGAGAACGTCGGGCTCGCGCGCTTTCGCGCGGAGAAGCTGCCGAAGCTGCGCGCGCTCGGCGCCACGGTGATCGCGTCCATCGGCGGCGAGACGCCCGGCGAACTCGAACGGCTGCTCGACGCGCTCGGGGCAGAGCCCGGGATCGGCGGCTTCGAGATCAACTTCTCGTGCCCCAACGTCGCGAAGGGCGGCGCGCGCTACTGGGCGGTGCCGCGGAGGCTCGAGCGCACGCTCCAGAGCCTGCGCCGGCGCACGCGCGCGGCGTTGATCGCGAAGCTGTCGCCCGACGTCACGTCGATCGCCGATCTCGCGATCGCCTGCGAAGCGGGCGGCGCCGACGCGCTGACCGCCGTGAACACGTTCGTCGGGATGGCGGTGGACCTGGGCACGCTCGGCTCGCGCCTCGGCCGCGCCACGGGCGGGCTGTCGGGGCCGGCCATCAAGCCGCTCGCGCTCGCGCGCTGCCACGAGGCGGTGCGCGCGGTGCGCATCCCGGTGATCGGCTCGGGCGGCATCGTGAACGCGCGCGACGCGCTCGAGTTCCTGGCCGTCGGCGCGAGCGCGGTGCAGGTCGGCACCGTGTCGTTCGTGCGTCCGGAATCCGCCGCGCGGATCCTCGACGGAATCCGCCGCGAACTCGGCGCGCGCGGCGTGCGCCGTCTCGCCGACTGGCGGGGCGTGGCCGCCGATCTCGGCGGTGCGCCCGCCGCGCAGACGGGGCGCGCGAAACGTCGTACGCGCGCCACGCGCCCCGCGCCCGGCGCCGGCCGACCGCGCGCCGCCGCGGGCGCCCGCGCGAGCCGCACGCCGCTCGCCGCGCGCCCGCCGCGCAATCGGGTGCGTGTGTGAGCGCGCTCGCCATCGCGTTCGACGTCGCGACGCTGGACGAGGCGCTGGCGCTCGACCGCGCGCTCGGCGAAGGGCCGGAGCTGGCCAAGGTCGGTCTCCAGTTGTTCACCGCCGCCGGTCCCGGCGGCGTGCGCCGCCTGCGCGAGCGCGGGCGCCGCGTGTTCCTCGACTTGAAGCTGCACGACATCCCGAACACCGTGGCCGGCGCCGCCCGCGAGGCGGGCCGCCTCGGCGTCGATCTCCTCACCGTGCACGCGGCCGGTGGGGCGGCCATGATCCGCGCGGCGGCGGAAGCCGCGGCCGAGGGCAGCGCGCAGGGGGGCGCTCACGCGGGCACGGGCCCGGGCCCGGGCGCCGGCGGCACGGGCATCGGTGGCACGGGCGTCGCCGGCGTCGCGGGCGGGTCCGGCACCGGCGTCGTCGCGGTCACGCTGCTCACGAGCCTCGATCCCGGCGACCTGCCGCCCGGATTCCAGCGGCCGTTCGACCTGGCGGGCACGCTGGCTGGGCTGCTCGAGATGAGCCTGGCCGCCGGCGCGCGCGGCATCGTGTGCTCGGCCGCCGACCTCCCGGGGTTGAAGGCGCGGCATCCCCAGCCGTTCTTCGCGGTCACGCCCGGCATCCGCATGGCGGGCGGGGAGCGCCACGACCAGGCCCGGGTGGCCACGATCGGCGAGGCAGTGCGCCTCGGCGCCGGGTTGCTGGTACTGGGCCGCGCGGTCACCGGGGCGGCCGACCCGCGCCTGGCCCTGGCCGCAGCTCGGGCCGAGCGCGACCAGGCGCTGGCCGCGATCGGGACCTAGGTCCCAAGCGCATGCGCGACCGAGGCCCCGTCGTTCCACTTCTTGACAGCCGCGCCGGCCAAAGGTAGCGGTGAGCGGGAATGGAATCCGCGGGCAAGCGTAATCCCTGGTTGGAGGCGGGCGAGGAAGCCTCGCTGGTGCGTGCCGCGCAGGGCGGCGACGCCCAGGCGTTCGCGCGGATCGTCCGCCACTACCAGCGCGCCGTGTATCGAGTGGCCTACGGCCTGACCCGCAATCCGAGCGATGCCGACGATCTGGCCCAGGAGACGTTCGTGCGAGCGTATCGCGCGCTCGACCGCTTCCGCGTGGGCGAGCCGCTGTATCCGTGGCTGTCTCGCATCGCGGTCAACCTGTCGTACTCCCTGTACCGGCACCGCCGGCGCCGGCCCGAGACTCCGCTCGAGCCGCTGCTCGAGGCCGGGCGCCAGTGGAGCGGGGGCCAGGATCCTTCGGAGGAGGTCGAAGAGCGCGAGCGGCGCCAGCACCTGGGCGAGGCGTTCGACGCGCTGAGCGAGGAGCACCGCGCGATCCTGGTGTTGCGCGTGGTCGAGGGGTTGTCGTACGACGAGATCTCGCGCGCGCTCGGCATCCCCGCGGGAACCGTGATGTCGCGCCTGTCGCGCGCGCGGTCGGAGTTGAAGACGCGCCTGAAGGCGCGGACGGGAGAGTCTTCGTGAACCACCTGAGTGCATCGCAGCTGAGCGCGCGTCTCGACGACGCGCTGCCCGCGAGCGAGCGCGACCGCGTCGATCAGCATCTCGCGGGCTGCGCCAAGTGCCGCGACGCGATGGCCGAACTGGCCGTCGGCGATCGCGCGCTCGCGCAGGTGCTCGAGCACGATCCCGGAGACGCCTATTTCGATTCGTTCGAGCGCCGCGTCCAGGACCGGCTCGCCGCCGGCGCGGTCGGAGGCGCCGAGGCCCGGGCCCGCGGCGGGCTCGCGCGCTGGTTCGCGAACCCGCGCAATCTGTCGATCGCCGGAGCCGCCGCCGCGCTCGTCGTCGGCGCCGGCATCGTGCTCATGACGTCGCACGAGGTCGAGATGCCGACGCTGCGCCGCACCGCGCCCGAGCGCCGCGTGACGGCGGACGAGGCCGCGCCGAGCGCGCCCGCGCCGGCGGAGTCGAAGCAGGCGCCGGCGGGCGAAAACGCCGCACGCGAACCGGGCGCGCGCGCCGGCGCCCCGGCGACCGCAATGGAAGGCGCGCCCCGGGCGAGGACCGAATCGTTCGCCGAGCCCGCGCCGAGCACGAACGAGCGTGCCGATCAGGGCGCCGCGCCGGGCCGCGCGTACGAAGTGCGCCGCGGGCCGAACGGCGAGGACGTCGCGGTGAATCCGCCGCGCGCGCCGTTCGCCCCTCCGCGCTCGACGTACACGCCGGCGCCGCCCGGCGAGCCGACGCGGGTCGGCGGCCTGCCGCGCTACGCGCAGCCGCTCGGCGCGGTGGGACCGATGACGTCGCAGGCGCCCGCCACCAAGGCCGCGCCCGCGCCGCAGACTTCGGTCGGGAAGGGCTCGCTGTCGGCGCCGAGCATGCCGGTGGCGCCCGCGCCGCAGGGCGACGGGCTCGCGCTCGAGAAGAGCAACGCGCCGTCACCCGCGCCCGCGCTCGCGCTCCCGCCGCGCAGCGGGGCCGCGCTCAAGGGGCCGGCGCTGCCGACCCCGGGCACGATCACGGCGCCGGCGACGCGCGTGCGCAGCCAGGAGCGCGACGCGCGCCAGGCGCCGGGAGCGGCGGAGGAGAAGCACGCGAACGCGCTCGTGCTGGACGAGCAGGGCACGACCGCGAACGGCGAGCTGTGCGGCCGCGTGCTCGACAACTGGGGGCGCTCGATCGCGGGCGCGGAAGTCACGATCGCCGAGGCCGGCATCACGCAGCGCACGGACGCCACCGGGCACTTCTGCATCCGCGCGCCGGCCGGCGACCGCACGGTCGTCGTGATGGCGGTCGGCTACCAGGAAGTGCGGCGTCCGGTGACAGTGGCCGCCGCGAGCGCCGAGATGGCGATCACGCTGAACGCGGTGCCGGTGCTGAGTCCGCCCGCGGGCGGCGCGTCGATGTTCGCGAAGCCGTCCGGGCCGACATACGGCTTCGTCTCGCCGCCCGCGACGCCGCAGGCGAGCGCTCCGCCGTCCAGCGGCATGGCCGGGCTCCTCGACAACCTGCAGCGCCGCGCCACCGCGATCGAGACGCTGGACGCGCTGATGGACGAGGCGCAGAAGCGCTCGGCCGACGCCGCGCGCGACGGCAGCGCGACCCACTTCGACGCCGCGGCCCACGCCTGGGAGCGCGTCTTGCCGCGCGTCGCCGGGCAGCCGGCCGAGAGCGAAGTGCGCTTCCACGTCGCCGAAGAGCGTCATCTGGCCTGGGAGGCCGGGCCGACGCCGCTGCGCGCCGTGGCCGCGCGCTCCGCGCTCACGAGCTACATCGAGCGTGCGCCGGCCGGCGGCGAGAAGGACAAGGCGGAGCGCTGGCTGCGCGCGCTTCCCCGCTAGCGGGTCGAAGCCGCCCCCACCCGCAGAATCCGCTTGTGCGCCGCGGGCGGCATCCGCCAACCTGCTGAGTCCCAGCGTCCCCCTGACTGACACGTTCCCATCCCCTCAGAGAGGGCACCACCGTGGCCACCGAAACCGTTCCCGACGTCGAGCGCCCGCGCACGGCCGAGGAGATCGAGCGGCACTGGTTCGAGAACGTCTACCAGGGCGATCGCATGCCCCAGCTCACCGCGCGCGCCGTCGTCATGGGCATGCTGCTCGGCATGGTGCTGGCGTGCTCCAACGTCTACGTCGGGCTGAAGGCCGGCTGGAGCATGGGCGTCGCGATCACGGCGTGCATCCTCGCGTACGTGATCTTCGAGGCGCTGCACCGCGCGTTCCCCAAGTGGTTCGGGCCGTACAGCATCCTCGAGAACAACGCGATGCAGTCGTGCGCGTCGGCCGCCGGCTACATGTCGGGCGCCGGACTCGTGAACGCGATCCCCGCGCTCATGATGCTGAATCCCGGCGCGCTGCCCGCGACGTTCGGCATGAAGATGCTGTACTTCATCCCGTGGCTCGCCGTGATCTCGTGGCTCGGCGTGTTCCTCGCGGTGCCGGCCAAGCGGCAGATGATCAACATCGAGCAGCTGCCGTACCCGAGCGGCATCGCCGCCGCGACCACGCTGCGCACGCTGCACGAGAAGGGCGGCGCCGCCGCGGAGCAGGCGAAGCTGCTCGGAGTCGGCGGGCTGGCCGGCGTCGTGGTCACGTTCCTGCGCGACTTCGATTTCAGCTGGACGCAGACCACCGCGATCGCCGGCGCTGCCGCGTGGCTGCCGATCAAGAACCTGTTCTCGTTCAAGGCGCCGTGGCTGGCGTGGCTCAAGCTGCCGCGCGTCGAGAGCACGTGGGGCACGAACAGCTGGCGCATCGGGACGTGGAAGGGCGCCCCGCTGTTCATGAACCAGGTGACGATGTCGTTCGAAGGCTCGCTGCTGTTCATCGCCGCGGGCGCGATCATCGGCTTCCGCCAGGCGTGGAGCCTGATGCTCGGCGCGGTCGTCAACTACGTGTTCCTCGCGCCGATCATGCTGAACGGCGGCGACATCAGCGCGGCGTCGTTCCGCCGGATTTCCGCGTGGAGTCTGTGGACCGGCGTGCCGATGCTGGTCACGTCGGGCCTGCTGCTGTTCTTCATGAACTGGAAGTCGGTGGTGCGCGCGTTCAGCACGATCACCGCGTTCTTCAACAAGCAGGGCGCGGCGGCGGCCGACGATCCCATGAACAAGATCGAGGTTCCGGGCTCGTGGTTCATCGGCGGCGTGCTCGTGCTCGGCACCGCCACCGTGATCCTCGCGAACTCGCTGTTCCACGTCGTGTGGTGGATGGGCGTGATCGCGGTGCTGGCCACGTTCTTCCTGGTCGTCGTCGCGGCCCGCGCCACCGGAGAAACCGACATCACGCCGACCGGCCCTCTGAGCAAGATCACGCAGCTCACGTTCGGCGCCATCAAGCCGGGCGACATCTCGACGAATCTCATGACCGCGAACATCACCGCCGGCTCGTGCAGCCACGCCGGCGACCTGCTGACCGACCTCAAGAGCGGCTATCTGCTCGGCGCGAATCCCCGGCAGCAGTTCATCGCCCAGTTCTTCGGCGTGTTCGCCGGCGGGCTCGCCGTCGTGCCGATCTACTTCATCCTGATTCCGGACGCGTCGCTGCTCGGCGGCGAGAAATGGCCGGCCCCGGCCGCGCTCGTGTGGCGCGGCGTCGCCGAACTGCTGTCGAAGGGCGTCGGCGCGCTGCCGCCGACGGCGCGCATCGGCCTGGCGGTCGGCGCGGTGGTCGGCATCGCGCTGCCGCTGCTCGAGAAGGCGTTCCCCAAACAGAAGAAGTTCATCCCGTCCGCGACCGGACTCGGGCTGGCGTTCACGATCAACGGTTTCAACAGCGTCTCGATGTTCCTGGGCGCGCTCGCCGCGCTCCTGTTCACGCGCTTCAACAAGAAGCTCGCCGACAAGACCATCATCCCGGTTTCGTCCGGCATCATCGCCGGCGAGAGCCTGATGGGCGTGGGCATCGCCATGCTCAACATCTTCAAGCCGTAGCTTTCTTCGAGCCGTAGTTTTCGAGTTTCCGAGGGCCGCACCCTCGCGACGGAGGCCCCATGCGTCACGGACGACGTTCCTCGCTGCTTCTTGCGCTCGCGCCGCTGCTCGGCGCCGCGCTCTTCGCGGGCGCGCTCGCGCCGCCGCCGGCGCGCGCCGACGCGTCGGACGACGCGCTGTTCGCGCAGCTCGTCGGCCGCGTCGCCGCCCAATTCGACAGCACGCACGGAGGGTTCGCCGAGAAGGGCGCGCCGTCCTCGCCGGCGGTCACGCTCGCGCTGGCCATCGCCCGCGACCGCTCGGACGCGCTGTGGCAGTCGCGCGCCACGCAGACGATCCTGTGGACGTGGACGCTGTTCGACTCCGTGGGCGGCGGCTACTTCGACCAGTCGGAGAGCACGCGTCACGACCGAGGCACGTTCGAGAAGCGCACGATCCCGAACGCCGAGCGCTTCGAGAACCTCATGGACGCGTGGCGGACGGTCGGCGACACGGATTATCGGCGCCGCGCGGCCAAGGTCGCGGACTTCTTCGACCGCGTGCTGCTCGACGCGCGCGGCGGGTTCGTGGACGGGCAGGTCGGCGATCGCGACCTCGTACCCGAGTCGAACGGTCTCGCCATCCACGCGTGGCTGATGTGGGCGGCGACGACCGGCGATCCGCGCGTGCGCGACTTCGCGCTCCGGAGCCTGGACCGCGCGTGGACGGTGTCGTGGACCGAGGACATCGGCATGCTGCATCGGGACACGTTCGGCGACATCCAGAAGGCGCCGCAGCTCATGGATCAGGTCGAGATGGGGCGCGCCTACGTGCTGGCCGCGCACCTGGGCGGCCGCGCCGGCGACCTGGAGCGCGCGAAGGCCATCGGCGATCGCCTGCGCTCGAACTTCGAGGACATGGAGAAGGGCGGCTGGCGCACGCAGGCCGTGCTCGACCGGAAGAAGACCAAGATCAAGAACGCGGCCCGGGTGTTCGACGAGAACGCGCGTGCCGCGCGCTTCCTGTGCGAGCTGGCGAGCGTGACCGGCGACAACGCGTACCGCGACGCCGCGCGCCGCGGCATCCGCGCGTTCGCCGACGACTTCGCGAAGGCCGACCTCGAGGCCGCGGACTGGGCGCTCGCGGTGCGCGCGCTCGATCACCCGGAGCTGCCGGAGCGGCCCGAGTGGAAGCTGCCCGAGTCCACGCCGACGCAGCCGCGTGTGATTCAGATCACGACGCCGCGAAGGAAGAAGTAGGGATTGTGGAAATCGACTGGGCATGGTGATTCACATAGGAGGAGAAGATGGCGCCCCCAGTGAGTGGTTACGCAACCTCGACAGTCCCTCCAGGTTCTGCGCGGGGTCTCACGAACTCGTTCTATGCCCTCGAGTACGCGACGATCCAGGATGCGATCAACGCTGCCGCGGCCGCGGGCGGAGGCACGATCTTCATCCCCGAGGGCACTTACAACACGACGTCTACACCTACCAAGTACTTCGTTGGAACGGCCCTGCCGACGAATGTCCCCGTCCATCTCGTGGGCGCCGGGCCCGAACTGACGATCCTCCAAGGGCCGAATAACGCGGGTCACCTATTGCAGGTTCGCAGCTCCTACCAGACGGTGTCGGGGATCACATTCGACGGACAGGGAGACAATGCGTCCACGAATCACGGGATCCTCATTGGAAGGTCTGGCACAATTCTCCGCGAGATCGTGATCGAGAATTGCGTGATCCGGACGACGAGCGGATGGGGCGTCTACTTCCAAGGCGAGGAGTCACTCCCCGTCGGGTCGGGAGCCATTCTTTGCTCGATCCGTCAAACGGAAGTTCGGCTCAACCAGAACTCGGGGTTTGGCGGCATCCGTATCGGGAAGGCTTGCACGACGATCTTGGTCGAGAACACCATCGTCGATCAGTTCCTGGGGCTGGGTGTCGAGATCCTCGAGGCCCAAGGCGTAGCAATGATCGGGTGCACCATCGAGAAGGAGCCCAACGTCGCGGACACGGGCGTCTTCCTTCACGTGAACGGCTCGACTCAGTGCCTCTTCTCGGCCCTCCGATGCGAGCAAAAGACCGCGGCGCAAGCCTATCCATTCATCGCGATCGATGGCGCGGCGTCCGGGCTCACGTTCGACACATGCCAATTCATTCGCAGTCAGACCACGAACCCGAGAGTCATGAGCGTAAACGCGACAGTCTATGGCGTCGTCGTCATTAATCCGCGGATCTTTGTGGACCACCCAGTGACGGCTAGCGACCACTTCTTCGTCGGCGGATCTGCGACCGAGTTCCTGCTGGTGGGAGGCAAGATCATCGACTCGACCGGTGTCGCATCCGATCCTGCAATCTCGACAAGCCTGCCGCTCATGGGGCTGCCCCCTGAGGTGCGCCTGGTGAGCGCCATCGCGGCGCCGCGCATGCCTGCCCTTACGACGGCCCAAAGGAATGCGCTCCCTTACATCACGGCGGGCATCATGGTCTTCAACATCGATGTCGGCGTGAAGAAGGCTCAGGTGTTCGACGGCACGGCTTGGCAGAATCTCTGGTAATCTGGCGAGCCGCGAGATCAGTCGGCATCCGTCACCCGATCGCCCCGAGCAGTTCCTCGGCGCGTCCGCGATGCTCGCGTGTCGCTACCTTGCTACGATCAGCCGCAGAGTCGCGTGATCCGCGCCCGCGCGGGCGCTGCAGAAGTACAGGCCCGGCCGCTCCGCCGAGAGATCCAGGGGAACGCGATGTGTTCCGCCGGAGAGATCGGCGTGGTCGAGCGGCCTCATGACCTCGCGACCCGCGAGGTCGTAAACCGCGAGCGTGACTCGCGCGGGGCCGCCCAGTGACAGGCTGACCTCGGATCGCCCGCGCGTCGGGTTGCCGCGCGTGATGGACAGCGAGAGGTGGGTCGCCGCCGGCATGGGCACGACGGACAGCGGCGTTGACCATGGCCAGCGATACGCACGATACGAGTAGACGCCCGCAGGCAGCGTGAGCTCCATCACCTTGTTGCCGTCGGCGTCGACCTCCGTGACGTCGGGCTTGCTGCCGCCCCAGCCGATGAGCGTGTGCCCGTCCGGCAAGCGCTGGACGTATCCCATCACGAAGCCGAGCTGGTCTGGCGTGTTGGCGAACGACCATACGAGGCGCGCCGTCTTGCCCACCTCGTCGAGCTCGTATTCCACGGCGCGCGAGGCGGCGGGATCGTGGAAGTTGCCGTTGTCGAACAGCGTGACGTGCCCGTTGTCGATGCGCCGGATCGCGTGTTGATGAGAGAAGCCCAGCGGGTCGTCGATGAACGTGAATTCGTTGTGCTTGCCGCCCCAACGCCACATGACGTCCCCGTTCTGTCGGTTGATCTTCGTGATCTCGTCGGTGTGCCGGGCCGAGATCATCCAGTTGCCGTCGGTGTCCACCTCGATGGCATTGCCGTGCACGTAGTCAATGAGCGGCGCCGTCAGGTCCTCGTACGTCGCGTCCGTGATCTGGAAGTGGTCCCAGCTGCGCCACTGAAAGACGACGTTCTTCTCCGTGTCCAGCTCCTGGAGGATCAGGCCGACGACCGTTGCGTTCGGATCGCCTCCCGGCACGACCGCGCTCATGTCGACCGGCTCGGCGTCGTAGCTCATTAGGACCGCGTGACCGTTCGGGAGCAGATGGAAATCGTGCAGGTCCGTGGGATAGCCGTTGCCGCAGCCGAAGCTGTCCACGACAGCGTACGACGCATCCATCGCATAATACCTAGCCGTCGAGGCATCGAAGTACGTGAGCAATCCGTTCGGCTGCATCTTGAAGTCCGTGCACTCGGATGGCATTCGGCGGTAGAAGAGCGGTGCCCCTGAGTCGTCGAGAATGAGCAGGTACGGCGTCTGCGGACCCCCAAACGGAAAGCTTGCGACGAAAAGCCGCCCCGGGGCTGGCGTCTGGTAGACGGTCGAGCTGATCACGGGAAAGTCCGGCGGCAACGAGTCCGCCGCGCGACTCGGCGCGGCCGGCGCCGTCGGGTGCATCAGTCGCGTCGGATCCGATCCTGATGCCCAGTCGTCGACAAGCGAGAGCGGAAGGCTCGCCGCCGGGCCACGCGCGATCTCAAACGCGAATGACGTGGGCCCGGGCGCGGCCGCCGATGCGGTCCCGAACGCGCTCGCGAGCCGCACCGTGACGCGCTCGTTCCACGCGAAGGGCTCCACCGGCGTGAAGACCAGCGTGCGGCCGTCGTCCGCGAGCGCGAGCCGGCCCGCGTGCGCTCCACTCGACGAGCCGAACACGCTGATCGCCGCGCTCAGCTCCGAAACGCTCTGGCGGGGCGCCTGGTCCAACGCGAGGATGACGTTACTCCGAGGCAGGATCATCTGCGCGTTCGGGAGCGGCGACACGTAACGGAGGCCGGGGATCGCGGGTGCCGCGACGACCGGCGAATTCGCTGCGAGTGTGGAGCCGAAGACGACGGCGAGGAACGCGAGCGCGACAGAGCGAACGCGAATGCGGGTGCGGGCAGGCATGCGGCGGGACTCCTTCCGTGGTGGCGAAGAGTGAAAGCGCTCTTCGCAGTCCGACGCGCGGGCCAGGTGGGCGGCCATCCAGCTGGCCCGGAGAGTGTGCTGCGCCGCGGCACAATCTAGCGCACCGCCCACCGATTGTCCGGGGAATCGTGAGCGAGTGGCGCCGTCAGCCGGATCGAGCCGGTCCAGAGCCGGCCGGCGTTGACGCTTGGGCGGCGAACCCCTAGTTTCCGGGGCCGCTCGCGCAGTCTCGACAGAACCCGACCACGAAGGACGACCCATGCGCCGTGTGCTCGTCACCGGGGTGACTGGCTTCGCCGGAAGCCACCTCGTCGACTACATGCTGACCCGCAACGACTGCCAGATCTTCGGCATCCAGCGCTGGCGCTCGCGCACCGAGAACATCGAGCACTTTGCGGACAAGATCACGCTGCTCGAGTGCGACCTGCGCGACGCCACGTCGACGCGCGACACGCTCGAGAAGGTCCGCCCGGACTGGATCTTCCACCTCGCCGCCCAGTCGTTCGTGCCCACGTCGTGGAGCGCGCCCACCGAATCGCTGACCACGAACATTCTCGGTCAGGTGAACGTGTTCGAGGCGGTGCGCAAGATCGGGCTCCAATGCCGCATCCAGCTCGCGTGCTCCAGCGAGGAGTACGGCATGGTGTTCCCCGACGAAGTGCCGATCAAGGAGACGAACCCGCTGCGCCCGCTGTCGCCGTACGCGGTGAGCAAGGTCACGCAGGACATGCTCGGCTACCAGTACTGGATGTCGTTCAAGGTCGACAGCGTGCGGACGCGCGGCTTCAACCACGAGGGCCCGCGCCGCGGGCCGGTGTTCGTGGCGTCCGACTTCGCGAAGCAGATCGCGGACATCGAGAAGGGCCGCAAGGCGCCCGTGCTCAGCGTCGGCAATCTCGAGGCGAAGCGCGACTTCACGGACGTGCGCGACATGGTGAAGGCCTACTGGCTCGCGCTCGAGAAGTGCGAACCGGGCGAGGTCTACAACATCTGCAGCGGCACGGCGTGGAGCATCCAGAAGGTGCTCGATCATCTGCTGTCGCTCACGAAGCAGAAGATCGAAGTTCGCCAGGATCCCGCGCGGCTGCGCCCGAGCGACGTGCCGATCCTGCTCGGCGACAACTCCAAATTCGTGAAGGCCACGGGGTGGAAGCCGACGATCCCGTTCGAGAAGACGCTCGCCGACATGCTGGAGCACTGGCGCTCGCGGTGATCGCGCGATGACGGACGAACGGGCCGGCGGAAAGCGCGACGTGGGCGGCCCGGCGCGCGGTGGCGGACTCGGCCGGCAACTCGCCCGCAACACGGCGTACGCTGCGAGCGGGCGAGTGGCGGCGCTCCTCGTCTGGCTCGTCCTCACGCCGCCGATCTTGAAGGCGCTCGGCCCCGAGGGTTTCGGGGTGTGGACGCTCTTCTACGCGTTGACCGGATACCTGTCCTCACTGGACTTCGGCCTCTCGGCCGGGACCGTGCGCCAGGTCGCCATGGCGCGGGCGCGTGGTCACCACGAGGAGGGCGGCGCGTTCGCGACGCTCGCGCTCATCGGCTACGCCTCCCTCGGACTCGCGTGGCTTGGGCTGACGGCGGCGTTCCGCGAGCCGGTCCTGCACTGGCTGCGCATTCCGCCCGCAAGCCTCCCGGACGCACGCTTCGCGATGACCGCGGGCGCGGGCATCTTCGTGCTCTCGGGGTGCGCCGGAATCCTGATGGCCGTCGCGCAAGGCTATCAGCGCTTCGACGTATCGAATCGTGTCCTGCTCACGCTGACCGCGCAACAGGCGGTCGGCATCCCGTTCGTGCTCTGGCGTGGATGGGGCCTGCGTGGCCTCGTGTGCAACGTCGGCGTCGGCTGGCTGCTCGCCGCCCTCGTCGGCTGGCGTTTGGTTCGCGTGCAACTGCCGGAGTTCCGCTGGCGTGGGGGCGCGACCGCCCTTCGGCACTGGCGAGAAGCGCTGGCCTTCGGCGGTCCGATGCAGATCACGAACCTGTTGTCGGTGACTCACACCCAACTCGACAAGTTCCTGCTAGTGCGGTTCGTGGCGCTGGCCTCGGTGACGCCTTACGAGCTCGGCTTTCGTATCGCGACGACCGCGAGCGCGCTTCCGCAGCTCCTGCTCCTCGCGGTACTCCCGACCGTTTCCCAGATCCATGCGAGCAGCGATGCCCGCGGTCTCTCGCAGTTGTTCGATCGCGCGAGTCGGTACGTGCTCGCGGCGGCGGCGCTGGCCATTGGCGTCCTTCTCGGCTCCGCGGATCGCCTGTTCTTGATCTGGCTTGGCACCCCGCACGTCGAGGCGGCGCTCGCCGTGCGCGGCCTGGCGTTGACGGCGGGCGTCGCGCTCGCGACGGGAACGGGCACGTCGGTCGCCCGTGGCATCGGCCGCACCGATCTGGAAGCTTGGTTCGCTCTCATTGCGCTCGTCGTCCACGGCGGCCTCAGCCTCTGGCTGCTCCCGCGCATGGGCCTCAGCGGCGCGCTGCTCGCCATCCTCGCGGGCAACATCGTGGGCGCGATTTATTTCATGTCGAGCCTCGCGCACACGCTGCGCTGGCCGGTGTTTCGGGTCGTCGTGCGACCTCTCGTCGTGCCGATCTGCGCGACGGGCCTCGGTTGGGCCGCCGGCGCCGCGCTGGACCGGGCCCTGCCTCCGGCGCACGGGCCCGTGGGCTGGCTCACGCTCACCGCGACTTCGGCCGCGAGCGCGCTCGTCGTCGCCGGCGTCTGCTTCGCGACGGGGTACGTCGCGTGGCGCGAGTTGCTCGCCCTGATCCGCCCGCAGAGCGCGTCGGCGTGAAAGTCGTCATCCCGGCGGTGACGCTCGGCGTCAGGACCGGGGGGATTCGGGTCCTCTGCGAACTCGCGAGCGGCTTGGTGCGCCGCGGGCACGACGTGCGCTTCGTCACCTTCGACGAACCGGGGACTCCCGGCTTTCCGACGCTGGCGCGCATCGAGACGCTGGGCGCGCCGCCCCGCGGCCGGAACGTATTCGGCGACCTGCCCCGCCAGTGGCGCCTCCGCTCGGGGCTCGAGGCACACGCGGACGCCGACGCGTTCATTGCGAATCATCACCTCACCGCGTCGCCCGTCGATCACGCGAAGGTGCCGGGCCGGAAGTTCTACTACATCCAGGCCTATGAGCCGGATTTCTATCCGCGGACGCTGCAACGCCTGCCCTACGTGCTCGACGCGAATGCGTCCTACCAGCGGCCATTGGGCCAGATCGCGAATTCCGCGAGCGTCGCCCGCGCCGTTCGCGGCGATCTCGCGTTGCCCATCGTGCCGCCGGGAATCGACCCCGAAATCTTCCGGCCAGCGGCGCGGCAATCCGATCGGCGCCGGCCCGTCGTCGGGACGATTGCGCGAATCGAGCCCTGGAAGGGAACGCGCGACTGCTTCGCGGCGATCCGCGCGGTTCGTGCCGCAGGAATCGAGTTGGACTTTCGAGTCGCCTTCGGCAACATTCCGAAGTCATTCGAAGACGTGACCTGCGAGGTTGCGTCTCCGCGGACGGACGCCGAGCTGGCCGATTGGTATCGCGATCTCGACATCCTCGTCGCGGCGGTCTACTGGGGCGGTGCCCCGTATCCGCCGCTCGAGGCGATGGCCTGCGGAGCGGCGGTCGTGACGACGCCGAACGATCACGTGCGCGAGGGAATCACGGCCGTCACGGCGCCGCAGGAGAACCCGTCGCAGCTGGCGGCGGGGCTGCGGCGACTGATCGAGGACCGATCCCTGCGATCGCGACTCGTCTCGGCGGGACTCGAAGCCAGCGCGGAGCATCACTGGCCGCTCGTCACCCAGAGGCTGGAGGACATCCTGACGAATCGGATCGAAGCCCCGCTCGGTCGCGCGACCCGGCGTTCGTCGTGAACCCCGCGTTCTGGCGTGGCAAGCGCGTGCTCATCACCGGAGGTCTCGGGTTCATCGGCTCGAACCTGGCCATCCGGTTGGTCGAGGCCGGCGCGGATGTCACGCTCGCCGATGCCCTGATGCCCGAATTCGGCGGCAACCTCTTCAACGTCGAGGCCATTCGCGACCGCGTCCGGATCAACTTCTGCGACGTGCGTGACGAACATCTGATGGTCGTCATGGTGGACGGAATGGACGTCATCTTCCATCTTGCGGCGCAGGTCTCCCATGTCCGCAGCATGTCCGACCCCTATCCGGACATCGATATCAACATCAAGGGCACGGCGGCGCTTCTCGAGGCGGTTCGCAAGGCGAATCCGAAGGCCCTCGTCGTCCGCAGTGGAACCCGCGGACAGTACGGTGCCGCAACGCGGCTGCCGGTCGACGAGGACGCGCCGACTCACCCCAAGGGTCTGCACGAGATCTCGCAGCTCACCGCAGAGAAGATCCTGCAGATGTATCACGAGGTGCATGGTATTCCGGTCGTGCTCCTGCGCCTGACGAACATTTACGGCCCGCGATCGCAGATGAAGTCCTCGCACTACGGTGTCGCGAATTGGCTGATGCGTCTCGCGCTGGATGGGCAGCCGATCACTTTGTTCGGGGACGGGATGATCCAACGCGACTTCGTGTACTCGGACGACTGCATCGACGCGATGTTGCGGACCGCCGAGGAGCCCGCCTGCAACGGGCAGATCCTGAACGTTGGCGACGACCGACCTTGCACGTTTCGCCAGCTCGCCGAGGCGATTTGCGCACACGTGCCAGGGGCGCGAGTGATCTACACGGAGTTCTCGCCCGAACGGAAGGCCCAGGAGCCGGGGCATTTCTACAGCGACATCACGCGCATCGGCCGATTGACCGGGTGGCGGCCCACGACGTCACTGACGGATGGGGTCCAGGCGACGGTGGCCTACTACCGGAAGTATCGAGAGAAGTACTGGACGGCGTCCTCGTGATGACTTCCTCCTCGCCGAACGTTCATGCAGACGCGCGTGTGGGACGCGCTTCGCTGCACGCGAGCGTCGTTGTGCGGGCCGGAGCGACGATCGAAGACGGTTGCCAGCTCGAGGAGAACGTCGTGGTGTGCGAAGGGACCATGTTGCGCCGTGGCGTCCACGTGATGCCGGGTGCGGTTCTCGGCCGCCCTCCTTTCGCCACCGCCGCTGCGACCCGACCTCTCCAGCCGACGCTCCCGCCCTTGGAGATCGGCGAAGGATCGGTGATCGGATCGAACGCCGTGATCTACCGGGGATCGAGAATCGGCAGAGAAGTGCTCATCGGCGACCTGGCGGCGCTCCGCGAGGAGTGCGAGGTCGGAGATCGCACGTTGATCGGCCGCGCGGTGACCGTGAACTACGGAACAAAGATTGGCGCGCGATGCAAGATCATGGATCTCACGCATCTCACCGGGAACATGCTGCTCGAAGACGACGTGTTCGTGAGCGCTCACGTGTCGAGCGCAAACGACAACAGGATGTGGGAGGGGAAGTATGCCGAGGAGTCGATCCATGGACCGATCCTGCGCCGCGCGTGTTCGATCGGTCTCGGGGCCGTGCTTCTGCCCGGCATCGAGATCGGCGAGCGCGCGGTCGTGGCGGCCGGCGCCGTCGTCACCCGCAGTGTGCCTCCCGGGAAGATGGTGATGGGCGTACCCGCGAGGGTCACCGGAGACGCGCCCTGAGCTTGCGAAGCGTGCTCGTGACCGGCGTCAGCGGTTTCGTCGGCCCACACGTCGCCCGCGTCTGCACGGAAGCCGGCGCACGTGTGCACGGACTCGGGCCCGAGAGCGCGGCACCCGACGTGGCGGGGCTCGCCGTCTGGCACCAAGCGAACGTTCTGGATGACGCGTCGCTCGTCGACGCGATGCGCGCCGCCGCGCCCGACGCGGTCGTCCATCTCGCCGGGCAGAGCAGCGCCGCGGTTTCATTCGAGCAGCCCGAGCTGACGTTCCGGTTGAACGCGCTCGGTACATGGAACGTGCTGGAAGCCGTGCGTCACGCGGCGCCGCGCGCGCGTGTGCTCGTGATCGGCACGAGCGAATCGTACGGGCCGCAGCCCGAGGGCTCGCGCGTCGCGGAGGACGCGCCGTTCCAGCCGGTCAGCCCGTACGGGCTGTCCAAGGCCGCGGCGGACGCGCTGGCCGACGCGCACACGCGCCACTACGGCCTCGACGTGATACGCACGCGCTCGTTCGCGCACACCGGGCCCGGGCAGACGCCGCGCTTCGTGATTCCGTCGTTCGCCGAGCAGATCGCGCGCATCGAGGCGGGCACGGCGGAACCGGTGCTGCGCGTCGGCAATCTCCAGGTGACGCGCGACATGCTCGACGTGCGCGACGTGGCCCTGGCGTACCTCGCGCTGATCGAGCGCGGCATCGCGGGCCGCGCGTACAATGTATGCCGGGGCGAAGGCGTGAGGCTCGCCGATCTCGTCGCCGAGATGGCGGCCGCCGCGCGCAAGCCCGTACGCATCGAGGTCGATCCCGCACGGCAGCGCCCGGCCGACGTGCCATACCTCGTCGGAGATCCCTCGCGGCTGGCCGCCGACACCGGCTGGCGCCCGGCGCGTGCGCTGGCCGACACCGTGGCCGACGTGCTCGCCGAGTGGCGCGCGGCGGTTCGCTAGCGCGCCTGCGCTCCTCGCGTCGTGCCCGCCAGCGGCGGCGGAAACTCGCACGCCCACACGCCCCACTGCGCCGGGAACAGCACGCGCGCGCGCGGCGCAGTCGCGGCCGGCGCGCCAGGTGGCGACGTCCATGCAGCGAGGTCCGCGATCATGCGTTCGCGGAGCGGCGCCGGGTTGCTTCCGGTTACGAGGAACACGCGTTCCGCGTCCGCGTGTCCCGCGAGCGCGGCCGCGAAGTCCGCGCGCGCCGGCGCCTCGGTGCCGAGCGTGGCGACCGGCAGACGCCCGCGATCGTAGTAGTCCCACGGGATCCGGCAGAACGTGGGCTGGATCAGCGTGACGTCGTGTGGACCCGCATGAGTCGCAACCCACGCGTGCGCCGCACGCCAGTCCTCCTTTCCGTAGGGATGACCGCGCACGACAAGGCGGGCGGCGATCGGATTCATGGGAGCCACGAACGCCACCGCGCCGAGCGCGACAAACGCAGCGAGCGCGACGCCGAGCACACGGCCGATCCACGGTGCGGCGCGCGCGCCGACCACGAGCACCATGGCCACGGCCGGTGCCACACCGATCAGGTACTTCTCGTGGAGCAGCGGCAGGCGCGAGAACGCGGCGAGCAGCACGAGCGCCGGAACCGCGGCCAGCGTAAGCACGAAGTCGCGTGCTACCGGATCGCGGCGCATCGCCCACACGAACGACAGAGCCGCCGCGATGGCCAGCGCGCCGCCGACGGCCAGCGCCGGCCACTCGGCGCGTATCAGGGCGACCGCCCCCGCGTCGATGCGGGGACGATCGAGCGCGGCCCACGTCGGTCCATACGCCAGCCGCCACAGCGCGAACGCTAGGCGCTGGACCGCGCCGAAGCGCCCGAACGAGGCGACCTCGACGCCCGAGCCCAGCGAGCGAGCGGCCCACGGCGCGAACGCGAGCACGGCTGCAGCCTGAGCGCCGAGCAATGGCACGAGCGGCGCGCGCACGCCGGGCGTAGGGGCGGCGCGTCCGCGCAAGAGCATGAAAGCAGCGTGCGCGAGCAACGTGAGCCCGGCGAACACGTGCACGTACAGCAGCGCCGCGGCCAGAAACGCATACGCCGCGAGCGTGACGCCGCGTCGCCTCTCCAGCCACGAGAGCAGAAGCAGCGACAGCCCGAGCGAGCCGGCGAGCAGCGTCGAATACATGCGCGCTTCCTGCGAGTACTCGAGCCAGAACGGGTTCACCGCCGCGAACGCCGCGACCCAGGTCGGCGCGCCGGCGTCGATCCCACGGAAGCCCGCGCGCACGACCGCTCGCGCCGGATCGAGGACGCGCCCCGCCAGTCGCCAGGCCAGCGCGACGGCCGCGATGCCGGCCAACGCGGCGGGCGCGCGCAGCACCGCCTCGCGATCTCCGAACGCGAGCACGAACGCGCGCGTGATCCACCACCAGAGCGGCGCGTGATTGGGCTCGGCGAATGCGGCCGCGCGCCACGTGGGGCGCGTCGCGTTCCACCAGCACACGGCTTCGTCGAGCGACAGCGAATGGCGCTCGAGGCCGTAGACGCGGAGCGCGATGGCGACGGCCAGGACCGCGGCGATCGGCCACACCGCGGAACGCGGCGCGACAAGGGAATGGGCGGGAGGAGGCGCCGCGACGCTCATGGGCTGCCAAGCTACAGGCCGGGGCCGCGAGGGTCCACCGCCGCACGCCCTGCCGGGCGCGGCGCCGGTTTGACCGCTCGCGGGCGCACCCACTAACCTGCCCGGCTGACCTCGGCTCGGCCCCTCGGGTGGCGGGCCGTTTCGCCCCCTAGGACCAGCGGAAAGGACCTGCGTGTACAAGATCACCGTCGTCGGCACCGGCTACGTCGGCCTCGTGACCGGCGCGTGCCTCGCCGACTTCGGCAATCGCGTCGCGTGCGTCGACAGCGACGAGGACAAGATCGCGCGCCTGCGCGCCCTGGAATTGCCGTTCTTCGAGCCCGGGCTGCCCGAAATCGTCGCCCGCAACGTCAGCGAGGGCCGGCTCACGTTCGAGAGCGATCTGAAGGCCGCGCTCAAGGGCTCGAAGGTCGTGTTCATCACGGTCGGCACGCCGCCCAGGGCCGACGGCAGCGCGGACACGCGCGCCATCTACTCGGTCGCCAAGGTCGTCGCCCAGAACCTCGACGGCTACAAGCTCGTCGTCCAGAAGAGCACGGCGCCCGTCGGCACCGCGCGCGACCTGTACCGGCACATGCGCAAGTTCGCGAAGCGCGGCAGCGACTTCGACGTCGCGTCGAACCCCGAGTTCCTGCGCGAGGGCTCGGCCATCGAGACGTTCATGCGTCCGGATCGCGTGGTGATCGGCGCCGAGTCGAAGAAGGCCGAAGAGATCCTGCGCAAGATCCACGACCCGCTGTTCCTGATCGAGACCCCGATGGTGGTCACGACGCTGGAGAGTGCGGAGTTGATCAAGTACGCGTCGAACTGCTTCCTGGCGACGAAGATCTCGTTCATCAACGAGATCGCGAACGTGTGCGAGATGCTGGGCGCCGACGTGCAGGCCGTGGCCAAGGGCATGGGCATGGACCGGCGCATCGGCAGCAAGTTCCTGCACTCGGGCCCGGGCTACGGCGGCTCGTGCTTCCCGAAGGACACGCACGCCCTGTCCGCGTTCGCGCGCGCCGCGGGCGTGAGCACGGGCATCGTCGACGCGACGATCGCCGCGAACGAGAATCAGATGAAGCGCATGGTCGACAAGATCGCGCGCGCCGCGGGGCGCAAGCACGGGCGCATCGGCGTGCTCGGCCTCGCGTTCAAGCCGAATACCGACGACCTGCGCGAAGCGCCGGCGCTGACCATCATCGCCGGACTCAAGCGCCGCGGCCTCAAGGTCACGGCGTTCGATCCCGTGGCCCAGGAAAAAGCCGCGCTGCTGCCGCAGCTCAAGGGCGTCACGTTCGCGACGGACGCGTACGACGCCGCGCGCGGCGCGGACGCGCTGGCCATCGTCACCGAGTGGAACGAATTCCGGAACATGAACCTGAGCCGGCTCAAGCGGATCATGCGCAAGCCGGTGCTGTGCGACCTGCGCAACCTGTACGACGCCGACGAGGTCGAGGCCGCGGGCTTGAAGCACATCGGCGTCGGCCGCGGGCGTGCCGGGCGCCAGGGGCGAGGCGGGGGACCCTCATGATCGAAGGCGTCAAGATCAAGCGGCTCAAAGTCATCCCCGACGAGCGCGGCCTGCTCATGGAGATGATGCGCGACGACGACGAATTCTTTCAGAAGTTCGGGCAGGTCTACCTGTCCGTGGTGTATCCAGGAGTGGTGAAGGGCTGGCACTACCACAAGAAGCAGACCGACCACTTCGTGTTCGTCAAAGGGATGGCCAAGGTCGTGCTCTATGACACGCGCGACAACAGCAAGACGAAGGGCGAGATCAACGAGTTCTTCATGGGGGAACAGAACCCCATCCTGCTCGTCATCCCGCCGTTCGTGCTGCACGGCATGAAGGGCATCGGCACCGAGCCCGCGTACCTCGTGAACACGCCGACCGAGCACTACGTGTACGACAGCCCCGACGAATTCCGCGTGCCGCCGCACAGCCCGGACGTGCCCTACGACTGGAGTCAGAAGGATGGGTGAGGCTTCGCGCCTCGACGGGAGTCGCGTGCTGGTGACGGGGGGCGCCGGATTCATCGGCGCGAACTTCGTGCACGCGTTCCTCGCGCGCCATCCGGGCAGTCACGTCGTCGTGCTCGACGCGCTGACCTACGCCGGTCGGAAGGAGAACCTGGACGGCGTGCCGCCCAAGTCGCTCACGTTCGTGCACGGCGACATCCGCAACCCGGACGCCGTGGCCCGCGCCATGAAGGGCTGCGACTTCGTGCTGAACTTCGCGGCCGAGTCGCACGTCGACCGCTCCATCGAGACACCCGGCGAGTTCATCCAGACGGACGTCTACGGCGTGTTCGTGCTGTGCGAGGAAGCGCGCCGCCAGAACGTGAAGCGCTTCATCCAGGTCAGCACGGACGAGGTTTACGGCGAAGTGCTGGAGGGCCACGCCACCGAGGCCTGGCCGCTCATGCCGCGCAGCCCGTACTCGGCGAGCAAGGCCGGCGGCGACCGACTGGCGTACGCGTATCACACGACGTACGGACTGCCGGTCGTGGTGACGCGCTGTTCGAACAACTACGGCCCGCGCCAGTATCCGGAGAAGCTCGTGCCCCTGTTCGTGACGAACGCGATCGACGACGAGCCGCTGCCCGTGTACGGCACCGGGCTCAACCGCCGCGACTGGCTGCACGTCGACGATCACTGCGCGGCGCTCGAGACGCTGCTCGCGCAGCCCGGCGTCGACGGCGAGACGTTCAACATCGGCGCGCAGCACGAGCTGGACGTGCTCACGATTACGTCCACGATCCTGCGCCTGCTCGGCAAGCCCGAGAGCCTCGTGCGCCACGTCGAGGATCGCCCCGGTCACGACCGGCGCTACGCCGTGGATTCGTCGAAGCTCTCGCGCGTCACCGGCTGGACACCGAAGATCGCGTTCGAGGACGGCATCCGCTCGACGGTCGAGTGGTTCCGCGCGAACGAGTCGTGGTGGCGGCCGATCAAGCAGGGCGAGTTCCGCGCGTACTACGAGCGCATGTACGGCCAGCGCAAGGTGCTGAAGGGAGCGAGCGCGTGAGCGTGAAGCTCCGTCGTATTCGCATGTTCGGCTCGGCGGTCCTCGCGCTTTCGATCATCGCCCCGGCCGGGCGTCTGCAGGCCGCAGCCATGGGGCAGAACGATCTCGCGCCATCCTCGGATTCCACTGTCGTCTCGTCCGAGATCGTTTCCGGCCCGCGTGGTCCAGCCCCGGGGCCCGTGGATGCCGGCGTGTACCGCGTCGGACCGGGCGACGTTCTCCAGCTGAACTTCTCGGGACGCGTGTCGCGCGCCATTCCGTTTTCCGTGGGCCCGGAGGGAACGGCGTTCATTCCGGGCTGGGGGTTGTTCAAACTCGGAGGGCTCACGCTCGTTGAAGCGCGGAGCGTCGTCGATCGCAACGTGCGCACGCAGCTGCGCGGCGTGAGCGTGGACTTGTCCCTCGTGCGCGTCCGGACGATGCGGATCTACGCGACCGGCGCGTTGCGTGCCCCCGGGGCGGTCGACGTTATCGCGACCAGTCGCGTGACCGACGCGCTACCGGATTCCGACTTGGCGCCGGGCGCCTCGCGTCGCAACGTCGAGGTTCGCCACGCCGACGGAAGCATCGAGGTCGCGGACCTGGAGCGCTTTCTACGCACGGGTGGCCTGGTCGACAATCCCTATCTGCGCGACGGTGACGTGGTGCACGTCGGGATGGCGTCACGCTTCGTCGAGGTGCAGGGCGCGGTCGCACAGCCGGGACGCTTCGAGCTGGGGCCGAGAGACAGCCTGAGCACGCTGCTTGCGCTGGCGGGAGGCGCTCTGCCGAGCGCGCGTCGCGACGGCGCCCTCGTCGTGCGCTGGACGAGCCCCTCGGTCTCCGAAACGCTGCGCTGTCGCGTGGACGATCTGGAGCGCGGCGCGCCGAGCGTGCCTGCGCGCGATGGCGACCGGCTGTACCTGTACTTCATCCCTGACTTTCACGTGATGGAGCAGGCCACGATCATGGGTGAAGTGCGCGCGCCCGGCACGTACCCGCTGGCAACCGGGCAAACCCGGCTGTCGGACCTCGTCAAATCGTGCGGCGGCTTCTCGCCTCGGGCCGACCTTTCGACCATCCACCTGTATCGCGTGCCGCCTGAAGCCGTGGACGGCGATCCCGAGCTCGAGCGGTTGTCACGCCTCTCCCGGACGGAGATGACCGGTGCCGAGTACGAGGTGCTGCGCACGCGGCTCACCGAGAAGCGCGGCGACTTTCGAATCGACTGGAATCGGCTCAAGGACTCGCCCGAGTTGGACATCGTACTGACCGGCGGCGATGTGGTTCAGGTCGACCCGATCCGGGCCTCGGTGCGCGTCGAAGGCGAGGTGCGCCGGCCCGGTCTCGTCCAGTACGATGCCAACCTCGGCGCCGCAGCGTACGTGCAGCTGGCGGGCGGTTTCTCGAATCGTGCCGCCACGAACAAGGTGCTGGTCACGCGACGCCTCACCGGACAGACACTGCGCGCCCACGACGTCGAGCACGTCGCGCCGGGCGACATGATCTGGGTGCCGGAAAAGCCCGAGACGACGGTCTGGCAGAGCGTCCAGACGCTCCTCCTGGTGGCGGCGCAGGTCGCCACCGTCGTGATCGCGGTCCGGCGGTGAGCGGAGGCATGGCGTGAGCGACGGTTCGTTCCACTTCGACGACATCCTGCGCCGTCTGGTCTGGCACTGGAGGCGGTTCGTGTGGAACGGCCTGCTGGCCGGCGCGCTGATGTACGGCGCGACGTATCTCATGCCTTCGTGGTACCGCTCGACGGTCGTCATCCTCCCTCCGGAAGAGACTGAACAACTCTCGACCGGACTCAACATCCAGCGCTTCCTGTCCCGCATGCCTTCGCTCGGAGCGCTGCCCAACTACTACACGCCGTCCGATATCTATCGCGCCATCCTCGCCAGTCGCACGGTTCAGGAGGCCGTCATCCGGCGCTTCGACTTGATGACGGAGTACCACCAGCAGTCCATGGAGCGCGTGCTCACCGCGTTCCGCTCGCACGTTCGTGTGACCCTGTCGCCGGACGGAACGATCTCCGTGTCCGTCGAGGACCGGTCGCGCGAACGGGCCTCGCGAGTCGCAAACGCGATGATCGAGGAGTTGGACCGCTACAACGTCGAGCGTCGGAGTCAGCAGGCGCGCCGCACGCGCATCTTCCTCGAGGGCCGCGTAACCGAGACCGACTCGCTCGTGCGCAGTTCGGAAGCGGCCTTGCGCGCGTTTCAGGAGACGCACCATGTCGTAGCGCCTGTCGACGCGGACATGTCGACCGTGGCGCCGATGGCGGACCTCATGGCCAAGAAGATCTCGCTGGAGGTCCGGCTGTCCGTGCTCCGGTCCTACCTGCGCGAGGAGAGCGACGAGGTCAGCCAGGTCCGTGACGAGCTCCAGCAACTCAACCGGAACATCGCGAGCATGCCGCGTGTCGAGAACGACCTCGCGCGGCTGCTGCGGGACGCCCGGTTGTACCAGCAGGTCTATGGACTTCTGAGCGCCCAGCTCGAAGATGCCCGCCTACGCGAGTTCATGGACACGCCGACGGTGACCGTCCTCGACTCGGCCGTGCCCAGCGAGCGCCGTTCCGCGCCGGTGCGCCGCCTCTGGGCGGCGGCCGCGGTGGCCCTCTCCGCGCTGGCTACGGCGCTGTGGATCGAGCGACCGCGTGGACGCAAGCGCTCGGCCGGCGCGCTCGAAGTCGCCTAGGTTGTCGCGGGCTGCGCCGTCTTCGCCGCGCGTCGGACCGCGCCCTTCATCGCCTCGATAATGCCGAGGATCCACCAGAACAACAGGAAGTACAGATTGGAGCTGAACGTCGGCTCGAATAGGCAATTGAAGAAGGAGAGCATAAGCGTCGCGCGCAGCGCACGGCTCGCCGCTGAATCGTCGGGCGAGTCGCCGAGGCGCCCGGCGCGCCGCCACAGCGTGATCAGCACGACCAACCACGCGACGACCGTGAGCGGACCGTTCTCGGAGAACAGGGTCAACAGGAAATCGTGCGGATCCATGATCTGAAGGCGATCCGCTTGCAACACGCCCTGACCGATTCCGACGCCGAACGGCAGGTGCGTCGCGCCGCGCTCCCACGCGGCCTGCCAGATGCGCGCGCGGAACACGATGCTGTCGAGGTTCTGATTGTTTGTGAATCTCGTGAGCATGGCTTGGCCGAACGGCGTCGCCACGACACCTACGACGAAGGCGCCGCCCACCAGCAACGCCAGGGGAAGCGAGCGCCTGAGCCGGTAGCTGAGCGTCGCAAGGTAGATCGTCGACAGAACGAAGCCACCGCGCGAGGAGGTGATGAGCATGCTGCCGAGCGTTCCGACCATGGCCAGGACCGCGAACCAGCGGCCCGCCGAGCGTGCACTGGTCAGGCGGATGAGGAGCGCGAGGGCTGGCATGCACAGCACCTGGACGGCGGCCACGAAATTCGACGTGCCCCAGGGCAGATGGGTAACGTAGGTTCGCAACAGCACGCTCTTGAAGCCCGGGACCCCGAGTTGGAGCACGCGGACGCCGAGCATGGCGGCGGTGATGATCATGAAGAGCACGGGGCCCCACAGGAGCGCCTTGCGTCCAAGATCACGAGCGGCGCGGCGCGCGACTTCGAAGCCGACGAACCCGATCACGTAGACCTTGAGCGTCGCCATCGCACGCCACACATTGAGACCGAACAGGACACCGAGCAGCGTCGTGGCTAGAAATGCCGCATACGCCCACTCGATCGTCGACCATTCCATGGCGCGCAGCCCGGTGGTGGAGCGTGCCTTGAGGATCATGAGACCGGCCAGCAGAAGGACGAGCGCTTCGTAGTGTTGAATCGGGAGCGGGAGGAACGCGCACATGCTCGCCGGCACGAGCCAGGCCACGAAGATGGGCGCCACGCGCAGCGTTGCAATCAACGCGATCGCTGTCGCCACGGCCGCCGCCAGGGCCGTGAGTGGATCGCTCAACCCGCGCGAGCCCACGAGGTACAGAACGCCCACCACGACGATCGCGGGCAGCAACCAGGACGGCAGGCGCCTCCACGGTGTGTGGGGCGCGACGCGGGCGATATCGGGCATGGGCGGACACAGTAGCGACGGCGTGGGGGCCGGGCAAACCCGAGGTGTCGCGCCCGGGATCGGACGCGGCGCCGACGGCGCGGGCGATTCCGAACCGCGGGTGTCGGCGATCGTCGTGAGTTACCGGGTGCGCGATCTGCTGGGACGCTGCCTCGAAACCCTGTTCGCGCAGCGCGGGGTGCGCCTCGAGGTCCATGTCGTCGACAACGCGTCGGACGACGGGAGCGCGGACTGGGTCGAGTCACACTTCCCGCACGCCCATCTCATCCGCAACCCATCGAACGTCGGCTTTGCGCGCGCGAACAATCAGGCGCTGCAGGTCGCGACCGGCGAGTTCTTCGCGCTCGTCAACCCGGACACCGAACTGCCGCCGAACGCGCTTCGGGAGGCCGTCGGCGTGTGGAGCCGCTATCCTGGCGCGGGCGCCGTGGGGCTCGCGCTGGATTCGGCGGACGGGTCGCCGCAACCGTCCTGCCACGCGTTCCCCGGCGTGTGGAACGTCGCGTTCGAGTCGCTCGGGCTCCATCGCGCGCTCCTGCGGCTGGGCTACGGATCACCGACGGCGGCGCCCCTGCCGCGCTCGGGCGAAGGGATCGTGGACTGGGTCTCCGGCGCGTGCATGATCCTCTCGCGACACGCTCGCGACGTGGTCGGCGAGCTCGACGAGCGCCTGTTCATGTACGGAGAGGAGATGGATTGGTCGTGGCGTGCGCGGGCGCGCGGCTTCTCGACCGTGTATTCCAGTGCCGCTCGCGTCGTGCACCACGGCGGGGCCTCGGGCGACGGCCAGCGCGGCACGCTGTTCGTGAAGAATCTCGAAGCGCGTCTCGCGTTCCTCAAGCGGCATCGCGGCGCCTGGCGGGCGGCCATCGTGCGCGAGTTGAGCGTGGCCGGCGCCGCGCTGCGCCTCGCCGCCTGGAGCGTGCGTGGCTGGACGGGAGGCGGATCCGACGAGCCGCGGCGGCGCGACCAGATCGAGCGATTCCGCGCGGTCCTCGCGTGGCGACGAGGGGCCTCCCATTGACAGAGCGGGCTTTGATCGTGACCCCGCGCATGCCGTGGCCGCCCGACGACGGAGGCCGCATCGTCATGTGGCAATCGCTTCCGCCGATCGCTCGACGATACGCGACGACACTCGTCACGCTGGCGCCCAACGCGGACATGGCCACGCCGGTGCCCGCCGCCGTGCTCGCCCTCGGGATCCAGGTGGTCCGTGTTCCCCATCGGCCGTCGCCGTGGGCGCTCATGCAGGGCGCCGTCGGGCGCTGGCCCTACACGCTCGCGCGATTTCGCAGCCGCCGACTCGACGGCGTCCTCGCGGATCTGGCGCGCCGCGAGCGCCCGCGGTTCGCATTGATCCATCACCTGCATCTCGCTCCGTCGATCGAGGCGCTGCAAGGCGTGCCGGCGGTGTTGCGCGAGCACAACGTCGAGTCGGTGTGGCTCGAGCGTTACGCCGCGTCGCTCAAGAACCCGGCGTCGCGCGGCTATGCGCGGCATCAGGCCCGGCGCATGCGCGACACCGAAGCCGAGCGTGTGGCACGCGCGGATCTCGTGCTCGCCATCCAGGAAGAGGAGTGCCGCGAGCTGCGGCGCATGGCGCCCGAGGCCCGCGTCGAAGTCTTGCCCGTCGGAGTGGAGCCTGGCCGCTTCCTGCCTCGCGCGCCCGAGCAGCCGCCCATCGTGCTGCTCACGGGATCGCTGGGTTGGGAGGCGAACGCGCGCGGCGCGAGACGCTTCCTGCAGGAGGGGTGGCCGGAGGTCCGCGCACGAATCCCCACGGCTCGCCTGCGTCTGGTCGGGAAGGGGCTGACCGCCGGCCTTGCCGATGCGGCTCGCGACGCCGGTGCCGAGATCGTGGGCTACGTCGATGCGATCGAACCGGAATTCGCGCGGGCCTCGGCGCTCGTCGTGCCCCTGTGGATCGGGGCCGGTGCCCGGGTCAAGATCGTCGAGGCCCTGGCCGCGGGGCTGCCGGTGGCCTCCACGCCGCGCGCGGCCGAGGGGCTCGATTTGGTGGCCGGCGAGCATCTCTGCGTGAGCGACGATGCGTCCGGCCTCGGGCGTGCGGTCGCCGATCTCCTGGAGCGGCCGGCGTACGCGCATGCGTTGGCGACGGCGGGGCGCCGCTTCGTCGACGCCCACTTCGACCTGCGGCAGGTCGAGGATCGCCTGCTCGAACTGTGCGGCGCCGTACGCCGAGCGGGCGATCCGCTGGCGGCGCGATGAAGATCCTGTACCTCACGGCGCGCTTCCCGTATCCGCCGAATCGCGGCGATCGGCTGACGGGTTACAACCTGCTCCGCACCCTGTCGCGTCGTCACATCGTCACGCTCGTTTCGTTCACGGACGGCCACGAGCCCGCAGAGGCGCGCGCGCACATCGGCCGCGTGTGCGCCCGCATCGAGACGGTTCGGCTGCCGAGGGCGCGATCGTGGGCGCAGGCCTGGCTCGGCATCGGTTCCCGCGTGCCTTCGCAGGTCAGCTTCTATCACTCCGCCTCCATGCGCGAGCGCGTCGCCCGACTGTGCGAGGCCGAGCGCTACGACGCGATCTTCGTGCAGCTGTTCCGCATGGCGCCGTTCGTCGCCGATCTCGATCATCCGGGCAAGATCCTGTTTCTGGCGGATTCCATCGCGCTCTCGCTCGAGCGGTCGAAGAAATTCGAGCCGCCATGGAAGCGACCCATGCTCGAATGGGAACGCCGGCGTGTCGCGGCCTTCGAGCTCGCGATGTCTCGCGCGTTTCGCGAGTGTTGGGTGCTCTCGGAGGTGGATCGTGCGCATCTGGCGGCGCGGGGCTGCGCGAACGCCAAGGTGGTGACCCATGGCGTGGATGAGTCCCTGTTCGATCTCGAGCGGCCCGCACCCGTCTTGCCGCGGGCGGTCTTCCTCGGCAACCTCAGCGTCCCGCACAACGTCGACGCGGCGTGCTTCCTCGCGCGACAGATCTGGCCGCGTGTACACCGCGCGATGCCCAACGCGGAGCTGGAGCTGGCCGGGGCCGAGCCACGCCCGCGCGTGCTGGCCCTCGGCGAAATGCCGGGCGTGCGGGTCAGTGGCCCGCTCGAGAACGTCGCCGACCTCTGGAAGCGGGCCACAGTCATGGTCGCGCCGCTGCGCTTCTCGGCGGGGATCCAGAACAAGGTGCTCGAGGCAATGGCGGCAGGGGTGCCGACCGTGACGACGCCCCAAGTCGCCGAGGCCATCGGCGCCCGCGATGGCGACACCCTGCGCGTCGGCGCCGATGACGACGCGCTCGCGCGCGCCGTGCTCGACATCCTTCGTGATCCGGACTCGAGCCGCGATATGACGGTGCGCGCTCGCGCGCTGGTTCGCGAGCGATTCACCTGGGACTCGATGGTGTCTCGCCTCGAGGACATCGCGCGGCGAAACGGAGGCTCGGAATGAGCCCCGCCGCCATCGTCTACGACCTGCGGTACGCCACCACGCGCTTTCCGGGGGTCGGCAGCTATGCCGTCGAGCTCGCTCGCGCGTTGCTCGCCCAGCGGCCCGAACTACCGTGGCGCGTCCTCGTCCCAGAGCGTGCGGACCGTTTCGATCTGTCGTTCGTCCGTTCCGAGCAGCGAGTGACGGCCGGACAGCCGGGGCTCGGAGCGGCCCAGTTCAGAGTGGGCGGCGTCCTCAGGCGCCTGGGAGCCGTGCTGTACCACACGCCGTTCGTGGCGCGCGCGTGGGGCGCTCCGTGCCCGAACCTCGTGACGATTCACGACGTGATTCCCCTCGAGCATCCGGCGTCGATGGGCCGGCTCCGTCGCGGTGCATATCGCGAACTCGTCAGGGACGCCCTCCGCGCGAATCGAGTCATTACGGATTCCGCCGTCAGCCTCGCCTCGCTGCGCCGGGAATTCCCGCAGGCCCGCGCCCCGATTCGCGTGCTGCATCCTGGTGCCCGTGAATGGCCGGAGTCCGAGCCGTGGCCCGCGTGGGAGCGACCGGCGCTGCTCGCGGTCGGCATCAACAAACCGCACAAGAATCTCGAGACGCTCGTGCGCGCACTCGCGCGGATCTCGCGGGAACGGCGGCCGCTCCTCGTGTGTGCGGGACCGCACGACGCGCGCTATCCCGGCGTGCATGACATCGCCGTACGCCACGGGATCGTGGACGACGTGCGCGTGCTCGGCATGGTCGAAGAACGGAGGCTGGCGGGGCTGTACCGTTCCGCGACCTTGTTCGCATTCCCGACGCGCATCGAAGGCTTCGGCCTGCCCCTTCTCGAGGCGCTGTCGCTGGGGATTCCCTCCATCGCCTCCGACATCCCCATCCTTCGCGAGGTCGCGGGCGACGCCGCGCTCTTCGTGGACTCGGAGGACGACGCAGCATGGGCGGATGCGATCGCGCGACTGCTGGACGATGGCGCGGCGCGTGTCGCCCTCACCGCCCGTGGGTTGGCACGCGCGGGCCAATTCCGCTACGCCGCCACTGCGTCGGAAATCTTCGAGGAGTACGTAGCGATGGTGCCGTCGCTCGCCGGCCCGCGCCCGACGGGTGAGGTCGGGGAACCGGCGCGGGGGCGCCCATGAGCCTGTCCGTGCTCCAGGTCTACAAGGACTACTACCCGCCGGTGTTCGGTGGCATCGAGCAGCACATCAGCCTCCTGTGCCGCTCGATCCGCCCGTTCTGCGACGTGCGCGTGCTGGTCTCGGCGAACGGCGAGCCGCAGACGAAGCGCGAGGTCGTCGACGGCATCCCGGTCATGCGCGCCGGCGAGCTGATGCGCATCGCCTCGGCGCCGATCTGCCCGACGTGGCCGCTGCTGTTCCGGCGCCTGCGCGCCGACCTCTATCACTTCCACTTCCCGAATCCGACGGGCGACGTGTCGTTCTGGCTGTCCGGCTCGCGCGGCAAGATCGTGGTCACGTATCACAGCGACATCGTGCGGCAATCGACGATCTTGCCCCTGTACCGGCCGTTCCTGTGGCGGCTGCTGAAGCGCGCGGACGCGATCATCGCCACGTCGCCGCAGTACATCGAGAGCAGCGAGTACCTCAAGCCGTTCGCCGACAAGTGCACGGTGGTGCCGTGCTGCGTCGACATGCGGCGCTTCCTGCCCGACCCCGCGGTGGACGCGCGCGCCGCCGAGTGGCGCGAGCGCATCGGCGGACCGTTCGTGCTGTTCGTGGGGCGCCTGCGCTACTACAAGGGCCTCGACGTGCTGATGCGCGCGGCGAAGGCCGTGAATGGGCGCATCGCGATCGTCGGCGACGGGCCGTACGAGAGCATCCTACGCATGTTCCATCGCCAGCTCGACCTCGAGGAACGGGTGCTGTTCCTGGGCGCGCAGTCGGAATTCGATCTGATGGCGCTGTACCGCGCGGCGCGCGTGTTCGTGCTGCCGAGCACCGTGCGCAGCGAAGCGCTGGGCATCGCGATGATCGAGGCCATGGCCTCGGGGCTGCCGGTCGTGAGCACGGAACTCGGCACCGGCACGTCATACGTGAACCTCGCCGGGACCACCGGCCTCAGCGTGCCGCCGAACGACGAGACCGCGCTGGCCGAAGCCCTGAACCAGATCCTCGGCGACGACGCCCTGGCCACGCGCTTCGGTCAGGCGGCCTCGCTGCGCGCGCACAGCAAGTTCTCGCACCGGACCATGGCGAAGAAGGTGCTCGACGTGTACGCGCGCGTCATGGGTCTGCCGCCGCTCGCGAGCGCGGACGACCTCGAGCGGGTGTGACGCGTGGGCACTGACACGCGAGCCGCGGCGCCGTCCCGCGACGATCGTCGTGGCGCGGGAGCCGGCGCCCGCATGCCTGACGATCGCCGCGGCGGGCGCGGGAGCGTGGTCGCGGCGTGCGCCGTCTCGGCGGCGCTGTTGTTCCGCCGGCTGTCGGATCCGGGCCTCTGGTGCGACGAGATCTACACCGCGCGCTGGACGCGGCTGTCGCTGGGCGGACTCGTCGCGTCGCTGCGCAGCGACCTGCATCCGCCGCTGTACTTCGTGATCGAGCGCGTGGTCGTGCGCGCGCTCGGGGAAAGCGAGTTCACGCTGCGCGCGCTGTCCGCGGCGTGCGGGGTCGCGGCGGTCGCGGCCGCGGCCTGGGCGTTCCGCCCGTCGCTCGGCCATCGCGGCGCGACGCGCGCGGCGTGGGCGCTGGCGCTTATGCCGGCGTTCGTCCAGTACGCGCGCATGGCGCGCTACTACGCGGCCGCCGCGCTGATCGCGCTCGTCGCCCACGGCGTGCTGAGTCGCGCGCTGGCCGCGCGCGGCTGGCGCCCGTGGTTCGCGTACGCGCTGGCCGCGGCCGCCGCCCTGTACACGTCGTACGTGTCGGTCGCGCTGCTCATCGGACACGCCGCCTGGGTGTGGGCGAGCGGCGCGGGCGACGCGCGGCGCAAATGGGCGGTGGCCGCGCTCGTGGCGTTCGCGCTGTTCGCGCCATGGCTGTGGATCGTGGCGGCGCAGGTGCGAACCGCGGCCGCCCTGCCGCCGGCCGCGATCTCGGGACTCGCGGGCGCGGCGGCCATGCTCGGCTACGCGTGGTACGCGTTCGGCGCGGGCGAGTGGCTGCCGCCGTGGACGACGCTCGGCCTCGTGACGTTCGCGGCGAGCGCGTGGCTCGTGCTGCTCGGCGTCGGCGAGGCGCGGCGCCGCGGGCTCGGCCGCGCGCTGCTCGTGCCGGCGGCGGTGACGTTCGTCTCGGCGTGGGTGCTGGTCGCGGGCTTCGCGCACGCCACGCCGTTCGTGTCGCTGCCGGCGCGCGCGCTGTTCGTGGCGCCGTTCGGCGCCGTGCTTCTCACGCTCGGATTGTTCGGTCGCGCGCCGGCCTGGGCGCGCGCCGTCGCCGGGTTCCTCCTGTGTGTCGGCTGGGGCGTGGCGCTCGATCCGCTGGACCGCAGGCCGGAAATCGCCACGAATCCGATCTACCTGACGCCCGGCCGCGAGGTCGCGCGGGCCCTCGCGAGCGACCCGCGGCCCGCCGACCTGGTGCTGGCCGAGGACGACACGGGGGTGAACTATTACCTGGAGCGCGACCGCTACGCCGGCCTGGTCGTGGACCCGAGCGATTCCTTCGCGCTGGCGCGCGCACTCCGCGGTGCCCCGGCGCGCATCACTTGGGTGCGTCTCGGCCGTGACGGCAGCGCCAGGCTGCGGCCGGCGGGCCCCATCCGGCGAGCGCTGGCCGCGGGCTGGACGGAAGTCGACAGCTCGGGCTATCTCGCCCTGGATCGCCGTTACGTTGCGCTCAAAGGCCGTCTGCTGGGAACGACCCCCGAGTCCTTCCGGGTGACGGTCGTGCATTGGCGTTTGAAATCGGGGTCAAGTCCGGCCGGGGCAGCGCCGATAAGCAAAGAGCCCGAACCTTCCGGCCTTTCGGTGGGTAGCAACAGGTAACGCCCGCGTTGCCTGGCTGTGCCGCGCTCCCCCGCCTGTGCTGGGCCCGACGTTCAACGCCACAGCGCCCTCTGGAATCCTCTTGACGCCCAATCTCTTATTGACTTGCACCATCCCGGTTCTTACCTTGTGCGCCCAGTGCGCCCGTCCCGATGTCGGGGGCCGGGCGCGGAACCGCTGGCGCGGGAGGGCCGGGACGCCCCGCGCGTACTCATTAGAGGGACGCTCATGAGGATCCTAGTCACAGGAGGTGCGGGGTTCATTGGTTCTCACCTGGCGGAGACACTCCTCGAGCGCGGACATGAAGTCTGGGCCCTGGACGATCTCTCCACCGGTCGACTGGAGAACCTAAGGTCTTTCGAACTTCATCCTCGATTCCGCTTCCTCGAAGGCGACGTCACCAATTCCGCGCTGGTTCACGGCCTCGTAGCCCAATGTGACCGGGTGTTTCACCTGGCCGCCGCCGTGGGCGTCAAGTACGTCCTCGAAAATCCCCTGCGTTCCCTGCTCACGAACATCCGCGGCACCGAAGTGGTGCTCGAGGCCTGCGACGAGCACCGGCGCAAGGTGCTGATCTTCTCGAGCAGCGAGGTCTACGGTAAAGGCGTCAGCGTCCCGTTTTCCGAGGACGACGACCGCCTGATGGGGCCGACGCACAAGCTGCGCTGGTCCTACGCATGCGGCAAGGCCGTCGACGAATCGCTGGCCCAGGCGTATTTCCAGCAGCGCCAGCTTCCGGTCGTGATCGTGCGCTGCTTCAACACGTGCGGCCCGCGCCAGAGCGGCGCCTACGGCATGGTCATCCCGAACATGATCGCGCGCGCGATGCGTCACGAGCCGATCCTGGTGTTCGGCGACGGACTCCAGTCGCGCTGTTTCTCGGCGGTGAGCGACGTCGTGCGCGGCGTGCTGATGCTGGCCGATGCACGCGAGGCCGACGGCGAGGTGTTCAACGTCGGCACCGACGAAGAAGTGACGGTACTCGAGCTGGCCGAACGCGTCCGCACGATGTGCCACAGCCGCTCGCTCATCGAGTTCGTGCCGTACGAGAAGGTCTACGGCTCGTCGTTCGAGGACATGCGACGCCGCGTGCCCGACCTCGGCAAGATCCGGCGTGCGGTCGGCTATCGTCCGGAAGTGAAGCTCGATCAGCTCCTCGAGCTGACCGTGCGCGAGATGTGCGACGAGATGGGCGTTCCGTGCCCGGCGGGGTTGGCCACGGCTTGACCCGCTGATGCGTGGCTGACATTCTGGCCACGCCATGGCGCTGCTGGCCCCCTTTGTACTCGCCGTCCTCTTCGCGTTGCTCCTGACGCCCACCGGTATTCGCGTGGCGTGGGCCGTCGGCTATCTCGATCATCCGGAAGCCCGCAAGCTCCACACCAGCGCGACCGCGCTGCTCGGCGGCATCGTCGTGTTCATCGCCGCGCTCGCCGCCTGGCTCGTGACGTTGGGCCTGCGACGCATCCCCGCGGACGTCGAAGCCGAATTCCTGCTCGCCGGCGCGTTCGTCGCACTGCTCGTCGGGCTGTGGGACGACCGCTTCGGCATGCGGCCCTCGCTCAAGCTGCTCGGCCAGGGCACGGCCGCCGTCGTGCTCATGGCGTCGGGCGCGATCCCTTCGCTGGGGCTGCCCACGGCCGCGAACGTGTTCGTGACGCTGGTCGCGCTCATCTCGCTCATGAACGCGGTCAATTTCCTCGACAACATGAACGGCATGGTCGGCGGCCTCTCGGCCATCGTGCTGGCCGCGTTCGCGCTCAGTTCGGCCGCGCGCGGCGCATACGGCGTGGCGGCGGCCCAACTCGCCCTGTCGGGGGCCTGCGTCGGCTTCCTGCGTTTCAATTTCCCGAGGGCCAAGATCTTCCTCGGGGACGCGGGCAGTCTGTTTCTGGGGTATAGTCTCGGCGCTTCGGCGGTACTGGCGTACCGCAACGCCCCGGCCGGATGGGGACGCTTCGGAGCGATCCTGATGCTCGCCTATCCGGCATTCGACATGATCTTCGTGGTGGTCAACCGCCTGCGTGAGGGCCGCAAGGTCTACGAGGGCGGCAAGGACCACAGCAACCATCGCCTTGCGAGAGTGATCCAATGTCAGACTCGAACCGTCCTGCTGCTGTGGCTCAGTGGGGCCGCCCTTTGCGTAAGCGGTCTCGTGGTCCTCAACCTCAATCGGCCGCTCCCGACGCTCCTCATGTCGGGCCTGTGGATGGTCCTCTTCCTGTGGATGGGGCTGCGGCTATCATCCGTGCCCCACAGAGCGCCGAGCCCCGCCCCGTAGCGCCGTCCTACGCGCCGCGCGCGCCGCGCGAGCCGGACGCCGAGGACGAGAAGCTGCGCGACCTCGTGGTGTTCATGTCGAAGGGTCTCGTCGATCATCCGGACGAAGTCGCCGTCGAGATCCTCGAAGCCGGCGACGACGCGTCGTTCGAGCTGCAGGTGCATCCCGACGACGTCGGTCACGTCATCGGCAAGCAGGGCCGCACCGCGCGCTCGCTGCGCCTGGCGCTGTCCGCGGCCGCGCAGCGCGCCGGCCGGCGCGCGAATCTCGAAATCGCCGACTGAGCCTGGGGACAGGCATGCCGCTCGTCACCGTCGGACGTGTGGGTCGTCCGCACGGAGTGAACGGTGAGTTGCTGCTCGACAGCGCGTCGCTGTCGCCCGAGGAGCTGCTCGCGCTGCGTTCCTTCACGTGGCGCGGCCGCGACGGCGCGACGCGGAACCTCGAGCTGGAAGGCGCGCGCCCGCACGTGCAGCGCCTGATCGCGCGCTTCCAGGGCGTCACGAACCGCGAGGGCGCCGCCGAGCTGGTGAACGGCGTGCTGCTGGCCGACGCGGCGGCGCTGCCCGATCCCGGCCCGGGCATGGCGTACACGTTCCAGCTGATCGGACTCGAGGTGCGCACCGAGGACGGCCGCGCCCTCGGCAAGCTCGAGGACATCGTGAAGACCGGCGCGCATCCCATCTACGTCGTGCAGGGGACGCGCGAGTGGCTGATCCCAGCCACGTCCGAAGTCGTACGCCACGTGGACCTCGCGGGCGGCGCCATCACCGTGCGCCTGCCCGTCGGACTCGAGGACGTTTGAAGCCCATGCGCATTTCCCTGCTCACCATCTTCCCCGACTTCTTCCCGCCGGCGCTCGACGAAGGCATGATCCGCGCCGCCCGCGAGAAGGGCGCGCTCACCGTGGACATCGTGCAATTGCGCGACTTCACGGACGACTCGCACCGCTCGACGGACGACTATCCGTTCGGCGGCGGCGTCGGGATGATCATGAAGATCGAGCCGATCGACCGCGCGCTCGCATCGCTCGGCGTCGGCGAGAAGGGCGCGCGTCCGCACGGCGTGCGCGTCGTGCTCACGAGCCCGCAGGGACGGCGCTTCGATCAGCCGCTGGCGATCGAGTACGCGACGCTCGAGCACCTCGTGATCGTGAGCGGGCGTTACAAAGGCGTGGACGAGCGCGTCGCCGATCACCTGATCGACGAGGAACTGTCGCTCGGCGACTTCGTGCTGTCGGGCGGCGAGCCGGCCGCGCTGTGCGTGGTCGACGCGGTGGCCCGGCTGCTCCCCGGCGTGGTCGGCACGTTCGACTCGGTGGAGAGCGACTCGTTCCACTCGGGGCTCCTCGATGCGGCGTACTACACGCGCCCCGCGGAGTACCGCGGCTGGAAGGTGCCGGACGTGCTGCTGTCCGGCCATCACGGCGAGATCGCCCGCCACCGGCGGGAGCAGGCGCTCGAGCGCACGGCCGAGCGCCGGCCCGAACTGCTCGAGCGCATCGAGTTGAGCGGGGCGGACCGGAAGTTCCTGCGCGAGCGCGAGGCGAAGCGCAGGGCTTGAGCGGCGCCGCGCCGGGCTCATCCGGCCCGCGTCCGGCAGTCGACGAAGAAACGAGACGAGGCACGCAAGGGAGGCGTCCTACGCCGGGTACGATCGAGCAGCGTCATCTCTACGAGCGCCAGTCCGAGGTCCGCGGCGACATGCGCGGTCACTACGTGTGGTTCGCGCCGGCGCGGCGTCTCGAGGAGACCGCGCGCCTGGCCGCGCGCGCCCCGGCCCAGCGCGTGCTGGAAGTGGGCTGCGGCGACGGCGTGCTGCTGGAAGGCGTGATCGCGGCGCTGCGCGCGCGGCCCGAGCGCGTCGTCGGCGTCGATCTCTCGGTCGGGCGGCTGACGCGGGCGCGCTCCCGCGTCGCCGGCGAGTTCGTGTGCGCGTCGGCCGATCGCCTGCCGGTGCGCGGCGGCGGGTTCGACCTCGTGGTGTGCGCCGAAGTGCTCGAGCACCTGCTCGATCCGGACGCCGCGCTGCGCGAGCTGGCGCGCGCGCTCGCGCCCGGCGGGCGGCTCGTGCTGACGGTGCCCGTCGTCGGCTGGTCGCGCTGGATCGAAGCGCGCCTGACCGGTCGCGTGCGCTTCCTCGACGAGCAGGAGCACGTGCGCGAGTTCGCGGCGGTGCCGCTGCCGCGCTGCGAGACGGTGGCGACTTTGTTCGAGCGCATCGGGCGCGCGGGACTCCGCGTGACGGAAGAGCGCGGCGCCTACGCGTTCCCGCACCGCGGCGAGCGGCTGTGGCACGCGCTGCTCGGCCGGGGGCCGCTGCACGGTCCGGCCGTCGCGCTCGACCGCGCGATCGGCGCGTCGCGCGCGCGGCGCTGGGGGCGCTACCTGCTGCTCGAGGCCGTGCGGCGGGACGCGGCGTGAACGTCGCCATGCTGTCCCCAGTCGCGCCCGCGCACGGCAAGGGCGGGGTCCAGGACATCGTGTGGAGCCTGGCCACGGGCCTCGCCGCGCGCGGCCACGCGGTCACGCTGTTCACCACGTCGCGGACGGACGGCGTCGGCGTCGGACTCGAGCTCGGCGTCGACGTGCGCTACGTCGCCGGCACCCCGCCGATGCGCGCGACCGGCACGTGGGAGGGCGCGACGAGGAAACTCGTCGCCGAACTCCACCGGCGGACGCCGCTCGACGTGATCCACTCGCAGAGCTTCTGCGGGCTGCACCTGATCGGCGCGCTGCCCGGTGTGCCGGTCGTGGCCTCGCTGCACGGCACGCACGTCGACGAGATGCGCACGATGCGGACGCTCTTCCGCGAGGGCCTGGCCGGGCTCCCGCGCGTTTCCGCGGCGCGCGACGCGCTGCGCGCCGTGGTCGTGTGGTGGTGGATGCGCGGACGGTTCGCGCGCGAAGGCGCGCGCCTGCGCCACGCGGACGGGGTCATCGCCACGAGCCGCGAGCAGCGGGCGATCCTGGCCCGCGATTACGCCGTGCCCGAGGCGCGGCTCCACGACGTGTGGAACGGCATCGACGTCGCCGCTTTCGCGCCGGCGCCGCGCACGAGCGAAGCGCTGGCCCAACTCGGAGCCGAGGACGGCCACCCGCTCGTGCTCGCGGTCGCGCGCCTGTACCAGGACAAGGGCATCCAGCACCTGCTGCGCGCGTGGCCGCGCGTGCGCGCGCGCGTGCCCGGCGCCGCGCTCGCCGTCGTCGGCGACGGCCCCTATCGCGCGACGCTCGAGGCGCTGCGCGACGAACTCGGCCTCGGCGCGTCCGCGCGCTTCGCCGGGGCGGCGCCGTTCGCGGCGCTGCCTGCGCTGTACGCGGCGTGCGACGTGTTCGTGAACCCGACGGTGCGCATCAACGGCTACGACCTGACGATCCTGCAGGCCATGGCCGCGGAGCGCCCGGTCGTGGTCTCGAACATCGGCAGCGTGCCGACGGCCGTCGCGGACGGCGTCGACGGCGTGCTCGTCCCGCCCGGCGACGCGGCCGCGCTCGCCGACGCGCTCGTCGCGCTGCTCGGCGACGCCCCGCGCCGCGCCGCGCTCGGCGCCGCGGCGCGGCGCACGGTCGTGGAACGCTTCAGCCTCGACGCCATGGTCGAGGGCACGCTCGCCGTGTACCTCGCGGCGCGGCGCGAGGTCCCGGCGTGAGCGCGCCTCGCGTGGAGGCAGCGTGAGCGCGCGCACGAGCGTCCTCGCGTGGATGGCGGGCACGCCGCTCGATCCGCTGTGGATCGCCAAGCGTTCGCTGCGTCGCGGGCTCGCGCGCGTCGCCGCCCAGGGCCGGGGCCGACTGCTGGACGTCGGCTGCGGCGTGAAGCCGTATCGCGCGATGTTCTCCGGCGTCTCCTGGTACCTCGGGATCGAACGCCCCGGCACGCTGTCGCGAAGCTCGGTGATCGACGTCTACGCGGACGCGCTCGCGCTGCCGTTCCGCGGGGGCTCGTTCGACAGCGTGCTGTGCAACGAAGTGCTGGAGCACGTCACGGATCCGGCGCGGCTGTTCGCCGAGGCGGCGCGCGTCATGAAGCCGGGCGCCACGCTGATCCTCAGCACGCCGCAGACCTGGGGCTTGCACGAGGAGCCCTTCGACTTCTTCCGGTACACCCGCTACGGTCTCGAACATCTCGCGCGCGGCGCCGGATTCGAGGTGCTCGAGATCCGCGCGACGTGCGGCACGTTCGCGACCGTGGGGCAGCGCTTGGCCTCGTTCTTCTTCTATTCGACGCGCGCGTATCGCGTGGCGCCCGTGAACCTGCTGATACGGATTCCGCTCGCGCTCGGCCAGATCGTGGCGGTCGCCCTCGACGAGCTGAGCGGCCGGCGCGGCGACACGATCGACAACGTGCTGGTGGCCCGCCGATGACGCTGCCGCCGCTCGAATGGCGGGCCGACTACGGCTATGCGCAGCGCGGCGGCGCCGTCGTCGACCGGCCCGAATACGCGACGCTGCTCGGATGGACGCCGCGCGGCAGCCGCGTGCTGGACGTCGGCTGCGGCGACGGCTCGCTGGGCGCGCGGCTCATCGGCGAGCGCGGCTGCACGGTGACCGGCCTCGACCTGGACCCGACCGGCGTCGAGATCGCGCGCGGCCGCGGGCTGGATGCGCGCGTCCACGACGTCGACGCCGGACTGCCGTTCGCCGATCGCTCGCACGACGTGGCGATCATGAACGTCACGCTGCACATGGTGTACCGCCCCGGCTTCACGCTCGGCGAAGTGCTGCGCGTCGCGCCCGTCGCGCTCGTGACGTTCCCGAACGTCGCGCACTGGACGGCGCGGCTGCAGCTGCTGGCCGGGCGCTTCCCGCGCCGCCCGCTGTACGGCCGCCACTGGTACGACACGCGGCACATCCACCTGTTCTCGTGGGCCGACTTCGGCGACCTGGTCGGCGAACTCGGCGCGCGCGTCACGGCGTCGCGCCACCTCGGCTTCGACAGCCGCACGCCGTCGCGCCTGGCGCAGGCGTGGCCCAATCTGTTCGCGGCGATCTGCATGGCGCGCGTCGAGCGGGGCGCGAAGTGAGCGAAGCGCCCGAGGCGGTGGGCGCGCCGCAGGCGACGTTCGCGCAGAAGGTCGGGCGCGGACTCGTGTGGAACCAGGTGAGTCGCGTCGTGGAATTGGGCGCCGCATACGTCGCGTCCATCCTCGTGGCGCGCGCCCTCGGGCCCGTGTCGTTCGGCACGTACTCCGTCGCGCTCTCGCTCGTCACGCTCACGTACTTCGCGACGTCGCTCGGTCTCAACGAAGTGCTGAACGTGCAGGTGCCGCGACTGGGCGGGAGCCCGGGCCGCATCGCCCATCTGCTGCGCGCGCTGCTCCGGCTGCGCGTGACGATCGCGCTCGTGCTGGCGACGAGCCTGTTCGTGTTCGCCGGAACGATCGCCCGCGTCTGGCGCGATCCCGCGCTCGAAGCCGTGCTCCACGTCGGGGCGATCTACGCGTTCTTCTACAACGTCTCGCTGCTGCTCGAGTACTTCCTGGTGGGTTCGCTGCAGCTGCCGCGTGTTTCCCGCGTGCGCATCGGCGTCCAGCTCGTCAACCTGGCCGCGGCCGCGGCGGCGTTGCGTTTCGGCTGGCAGGCGCCCGTGCTGTTCCTCGTCATGGCGTGCAGCGCCGCCGTCGGCGTGACGTGGCTGGCGTGGGGCGCGCGCGCCGCGCTCGGGGCGAGGCCCGAGCCCTTCGACCTCGGGCCCATGCGCCGATTCGGGCTCACGCTCTGGGTCACGAACTTCGTGAACTTCTTCCTCGGGCGCCAGGCCGACATCCTCATCATCGGCTACTACCGGCCCGGCACGGAGGCGGCCGGCTGCTACAGCGCCGCGTCATTGCTGGCCATGCTGTGCGCGAGTGCGCTTCTCATGGGCGCCGAAGGCGTGTCGCTCGCCGCGTTCTCCGAGCTGGAGCGGCGAGTGGACCGCGCCGGGCTCGGACGACTGTGGTCGCTGCACCTCAAGATGGACGTGCTGCTGAGCGTGCCGCTCGTCGTCTTCGGCGCCCGATTCGCGTCCGACATCGTCCGCGCGCTGTATGGCGCGCGCTTTGCGGCCGCCGGACCCATGATGCTGGCCTATGCGTTCGCGTGGGTCGTCGCGCGTGCCACGGGCGGCGGCACGAACATGACCGTGCTGTACGCGATGGAGGACCCGCGCGTGCCGCTCGCCATCTACGGAGCGGCCGGAGCGTTCAACCTGGTCGCGAATCTGATCCTGGTTCACGCGTATGGCGGCGCCGGCGCCGTGCTCGGGACCGGCCTGGCGATGATCGGGTCGTCGATCGCGTCCGGCCTCATCGTGATGCGACGGACCGGCGCGTTCTTCCCGCTCGGGTTCGCGCTGCGCGTGGTGCTGGCCAGCGCCGCCGGCGCGTTCGCCGCGCATCTGATGCCGCGGCCGGGCGGGGTGATCGGCGTCGCGCTGGCCGGAGTCGTGTCGCTCGTGATATGCGTCGCGCTGCTCAGGCTCATGCGTCCGCTCGGCGACGACGACCGTCGCCTGCTCGTGCGCCTGAACCCGCGCCTCCAGGCGCTCGTCTCTCGACTCTAGGAGTCCGTCATGGCCGCCGTCCCGTTCAACGCCCTCGCCGTGCAGGACGCGCCCGTGCGCGCGGAGCTGCTCGCCGCGTTCGCGCGCGTCGTCGAGCGCGGCTGGTACGTGCTGGGCGAGGAGCTGCGGGAGTTCGAGAAGGCGTTCGCCCCCGTCGTCGGATGCAGCGAAGCGATCGGCGTCGCGAGCGGCACCGACGCGATCCGCCTCGCGCTCGAGGCGGTCGGCGTCGGCGCCGGCGACGACGTCGTGACGGTCGCGCACACCGCGACGTTCACCGCGCTCGCCATCTCGATGCTCGGCGCGCGACCCGTGTTCTGCGACATCGACCCGGCGACGATGACGCTCGATCCGGCGAAGCTCGAACGCGTGCTGACGCCGCGCACCCGCGCCATCCTGCCGGTCCATCTCTACGGACAGGCCGCCGATCTCGCGCCCATCCTCGACGTCGCCACGATGCACGCCGTTCCCGTCGTCGAGGACTGCGCGCAGGCCCACGGCGCGATGTATCAGGGCCGGCCCGTCGGCTCGTTCGGCGTGGCCGCCGCGTTCTCGTTCTATCCGACGAAGAACCTCGGCGCGCTCGGCGACGGCGGCGCGGTGACGACGAACGACGCCGCGCTCGCGGAGCGCGTGAGGCGCCTGCGCAACGGCGGCCAGTCCGACCGCTATCGCCACGTCGTGCGCGGCATCAACAGCCGTCTCGACGAAGTGCAGGCCGCGCTGCTCTCGGTCAAGCTGCGCCGCCTGCAGGCCACGAACACCGAACGCCGCGTGCTGGCCGCCGTGTACGACGAAGGCTTGAAGGGCGTGACGCTGCCCGTCGAGGCCGAGCGGCGGCGCCACGTGTATCACCTGTACGTCGTGCGCCACGCGCGGCGCGACGCCCTGGCCGCGCGGCTCAAGGAGCGGGAGATCGGCGCGCTCGTCCACTACCCGATCCCGGTGCACCTGCAGCCCGCGTACGAAGTGCTGGGCGTGGCGCGGGGCACGCTCCCCGAGTCGGAGCGCGCGGCGGACGAGGTGCTGTCGCTGCCGTTGTACCCCGGACTCACCGCGGAGCAGCAGCGGCACGTCATCGCCACGGTGAACGAGTTCACCGCCGAGGCCGCGTCGTGAGCGGCGCCGCGATATGACGCGCATCGCGCTCGTCGTGCCTTCACTGGCCGGGGGCGCGCCGGGGCTCGAGGCGGACGCGCGCGGCCAGACGCTGCGGCCCGACGACGTCGTGATCGTCGAAGGCGTGCGCCCGAACGGCCGCGCGCGCAACATCGGCGTGAGCCGCACCACGGCCGACATCTTCGTCTTCGTGGACGACGACGCGCGGCTCGGGGACGCGCACGTGATCGAGAATCTCGTGCGCCCGTTGCTCGTCGACGCGTCCATCGGCGTCACGGGCTCCGCGAAGCTCGTGCCGCCCGACGCCTCGTCGTTCCAGCGCCGCGTCGCGCGCGAGGTCCCGCGCATCGAGCACGCCGTCGTCGAGACACCGCTCGAGACGAATCCGCCGGTCGACCACTTTGGCCACTCGGAAATCACGACGACGTGTGCCGCCATGCGGCGCGACGTGTGGGAGCGGACGAGGGGCTTCGACGAGAAGCTCGTGCGCGGGGTCGATCCCGAGTTCTTCCGCCGCGTGCGCCGGCTCGGCTACCGCTTCGTGCTCGTGCCGCGCACGTGGGTGTGGCACCCGGCGCCCGCGACGTTGCGCGCGCTGCTACGCAAGCAATACCTGTACGGCGTCGGCTTCGCGCAGGAGGTGCGTCGTGACCCGCCGCATGGCGGCCTCCGCTACCTGCACACGCCTCTGCACGCCGCTGCGTACCTGCTCCTGCGCCTCCTCTGGCTCGTGCCCAGCGCGTTCATCCCCTGGTCGTTCTCGGACCCGCGGCTGCGTCTGACGTTCCGACCGGTCGGGGCCCTGGCGTCGTTCGCCTCCGGGGTCGGCTACGTGTGGGGCTGGTACTTCGACCCGCCGCGCGAGTAGGGCACTTTTCGGAATCCGGGCGCGTCCGCGCGGGGTATGCTGCGCAACGCCCAACCGGGAGTGCCTGCCATGAGCCTTTCCGCCCGCCCTGTCCGCGCCGCCGTCCTCGCTCCTCTCGCCCTCGCCGCCCTGATCGCCGGCTGCTCCGGGCGCACCCAATCGCCGAACGCACCGGTTCTGGCCGACCCGATGTCCGTACCGCTCGCGGCGGCGCGCGCCCTGCCGACCGGGGCCGGGCGCACGCTCGACGGCTTCCGCCGGTCGATCCAGGGCCGCGACATCGCCGGCCTCGGCGCGACGCTCACCGGGGATTTCCTGTTCGTATGCGACGCCAGCGACACGGCGGGGGCCGTGTTCCGTTCGCCGGTCGGGCGCGAAGAGTTCATGAGCGCGTTCAGCCGGCTGTTCGCCGAGGTCGAAGCCGAGGCGCCGGCTGCGCGTATTTCGTTCCAGTGGACGAGCCCGCTGCGCGACCTGCCCGACCCGCGGCCGGGCCGCGATCCGCGGTTCCACCGCCTGGTGCTCGCGACGTCGCGACTCGTCGTGGCCGAGGGGGTGCAGGTAACCGACATCCGGGCGGATCAGGCGTTCTTCCTCGCGCGCGGCGACTCCGCGTCGGTCCCGCCCGAGCTGGTCGCGGCCGGCGGAACGCCGGACCCGAACCGCTGGTTCATCGAGCGGATCGAGGACGGCGCGGGCAACGACGCCATCCAGCAGGGCGCGCCCGCCGCCGTGCGCTTCGGCTGGTGCGGGCTGTTCGCCCGCTTCCGCTAGAGCGGCCGGCCGCGGGTTTTCCGCGCCCCACAACCGGCTTGGCGATCTCCGGGGAAGCCCCTATACTGCCCGGCCGCAATTCCCCGCCCGGTTGTGCCGGGCTCATCAGAGTGAAAGGAGCCCGTTCATGGGCCTGATCGAGAAGTTCGAGGCTGCCCAGCTCAAGGCCGACCGGCCCGACCTTCGTCCCGGCGACACCGTCGAGGTGTCGGTTCGTGTCATCGAAGGCGACAAGGAGCGGCAGCAAAAGTTCCGCGGCGACGTGATCAACGTGCGCGGCGCGGGACTCAAGAAGACATTCACGGTGCGCAAGATCAGCGAAGGCGTCGGCGTGGAGCGCACGTTCCCGATCCACAGCCCTTCGCTGGCCGAGATCAAGCTGCTCAGGCATTCGAAGGTGCGCCGCGCGAAGTTGTTCTACTTGCGGCACAAGAAGGGCAAGTCGGCGCGTCTGACCGAGAAGAAGTCCGCCGGAGACCTGACGTAACAGGCCATGCGCGACGCCTGGCGTCGTCTCGCCCGTGCCGAAGCCCTTCTGACGGTCGAAGGAAGGACGCTGGCGGGAGTCGACGAAGTCGGGCGTGGGCCGCTGGCCGGGCCGGTGGTCGCGGCCGCCGTCGTTCTCGCGCCGGGTGGTTCGTGGCGCGGACTGAACGATAGCAAGCTGGTGTCGCGCGAGATGCGTGAAGCGCTCTTCGCCCGGGTCCTCGTCGAGGCCCGGGCGTTCGCATGGTCGGTGATGGGCCCGCGCGCGATCGATCATCGCAACATCCGCGGCGCCAGCCTCGAGGCCATGCGCCGCGCGGTGGCGCGACTCGGCGTCGCGCCCGATCTCGTGGTCGTGGACGGCAAGGACTATGTGCCGGGCATCGTGTGCGAGCAGCAGGCGGTGATCGACGGCGACGCGCGCCTGCTCTCGATCGCCGCCGCCTCGGTGGTCGCGAAGGTCGTGCGCGACCGGATCATGGAGCGGCTCGATCGCGTGTGGCCGCTGTACGGGTTCGCGCGGCACAAGGGCTACGGCACGAAGGAGCACCTCGAGGCGCTGGCGCGGCACGGCCCGTGTCCGCTGCACCGGTACTCGTTCACGCCCGTGTGTGTGCAGGAACTCGCGCTCGGATAGACTGCCCGGCCAGCCCCCTCGCACGACTCGCCCCCGTGGCGGAGATCGTATGGGGATCGCCGGAGCGCACGGAGCGGCGGGCGAAGCGCTCGCCGCGGCGTACTTCGAACTCATCGGCTGCCGCGTCGTGGCGCGCAATACGCGCCTGGGCGGCGTCGAGGTGGATCTGGTGGTGGAGGAAGGAAGGACCACGGTGCTGGTCGAGGTGAAGACGCGCGCGCGTTCCGATTTCGGCGGAGCGGCGGCCGCGGTGGACGAAACGAAACGCGAACGCCTGAAGCGCGCGGCGCGCGCCGTGCTCGCCGCCGGCCGGTCACGCGTGCGCATCGACGTCGCGACGGTCGAGCCGAACCGCGACGGCGTCGCCCTGCGGCACTACCGCGACGCAGTGGGCGACTGAGCGTGGACCCCGCCCCGCGACTCGGCCGGCTGCGCATCCCGGCGCGGCTCACGCAGCGCTGGCGCGCACGGCTGCGCGCGCAGCGCCGCTGGTGGCGCGAGCGCTGGCGCGCCTCGGCGGGCAGCGACGTGATGTTCCCGTCCCTCGGCCAGGGCGTCGTCGCCATCGAGACGCTGACGGAGGGCGGCGCCGACCCGGGCGCGCGCATCGCGATCCTGCACGCGACGGCCGGCGCCGGCCACAAGAGCGCGGCTCAGGCCCTGGCCGCGGCCATCGCCGAGCGCGATCCGTCGACCACCGTGCGCGAAGTCGACACGCTGGTGTTCGCGTCGCGCCTGTACCGCGGCACGTACGCGGCGTCCTACAACGCCATGGCCACGCGCGCGCCCGCGTTGTGGGGCGCGCTGTATCACTCGTGGGCCAGCGCGCCGGTCAATCGTGGCACGGCGCCGGTCCGGCTCGCCGTCGACCGCCTGAACCTGCGACGCCTGGTGCGCGTGCTCGAGCGCGAGAGCCCCGACGCCGTCGTGTGCACGCACTTCCTGCCGGTCGAGGCGCTGTCGCCGATCCGCGGCCGCGGCCGGCTGCGCGTGCCGCTGTACTGCGTGATCACGGACTTCACCGCGCACCCGTTCTGGGCGTTCCCGCACGTCGACCGCTATTTCGTCGCGAGCGAACGCGTCGCGAACGAACTCGCCGGGCACGGCGTCGCGCACGAGCGCATCGAGGTCACGGGCATCCCGGTCGACCCGGCGTTCGCGATCTCGCTCGGCCGCGACGCCGCGCGCGCGCGCGTCGGGCTCGATGCGCGCGAGCCGGTCGTGCTGGTGATGGGGGGCGGCGCCGGCATCGGACCGCTGTGCGAACTGGCCGAGCGCGTCGCCGCGCTCGCGCTCGAGCCGCGCGTCGTCGTGCTGGCCGGCACGAACGTCCGCCTGCTCGCGGAACTCGCGACCCGGCCCGCCGCGCGCGCCGGGCGCATCGTGCCCGTCGCGTACACCCGCGAGGTTCCGGTGTGGATGGAGGCGTGCGACGTCGTGGTGAGCAAGGCCGGCGGCCTGACGTGCTCCGAGGCGCTCGTCAAGCGCGCGCCGCTCGTCGTGTTCAAGCCGACGCCCGGGCAGGAAATCCGCAACAGCGAATACCTCGAGGCCGGGGGCGCGGCCGTGCACGCGGATTCCATCGCCGAAGTCGAGACCACGGTCGGGCGCTGGCTCGCCGATCCCGCGGCGCGCGAGCGCGTGCGGGACGCCGCGGGGCGCCTGGCTCACCCGGACGCCGCGGCGCGCATCGCGGCGCGCGTGCTGGCCGGCGTCGAGCGCCGCGTCGTGCGGAGCGCGTGACGTGCGCGCGCGCTTCGTGACGTCCGCCGCGCTCGCCTCCGTGCTGGCGCTGCCCGTCGCGGGCGGCCGGACGCCGGCGCGTGACGCGCGCGCCGCGACGGTGCTCACGGCCGCCGAGGACTCCGCGTCCTACGCGGCGCGCCAGCGCGTCATGAGCATGACGCACTTCACGCCGACGCCCCAGCCTCCGCTCCAGTTCCTCGACGACTCGACGTTCGTCCAGCTGCGCGACGCGTTCAACCTCGCGGCGAACCGGCCGCGCCTGCTGCTCATCGTCTCCCCGACGTGCCCGCACTGCCTGCAGGGCGCGGCGGCCGTCGAGCGCCTGTTGCAGGATCGCAGCGCGCAGCCGCTGTCCGTCCTCGTCGTGTGGATGCGCGTCACGATCCCCGATCGGACGACCGTGCCGAACTCGCTCGTGCTCGAGCGCGTCCACGACCCGCGGGCCATCCAGTTCTGGGATCCGGGCCGTCTGATCTCGAAGACCATGCTCGCCGATCTCGCGCCCGAGACGTGGCCGGCCATCGCCGACACGACCGACAAGCCGCTGCTCGTGTGGAACATGGGCGCCGTGTTCGCGCCCGGCGTGCGCTGGACCGACCGTTTCCCCGCGCCGTTCACGTCGGGCCATCCGCTCGGCGAGGCGGCGGACTCGCTCGTGCGCGCGCTCGATCGCTGGCGCAAGCCGTGACCCACGTCCCCGCCGAGTCGGCCACCGCCGACCTCATCCGCCGCACGCTGGCCGGCGAGCGCGTGCCGCTGGCGCGCGCCATCTCGCGCGTCGAGAACGAGGCGCGGGACGCGGTCGAGATTCTCGACGCGTGCTTCGCGGCCAGCGGCCGCGCGTTCCGCATCGGCATCACCGGGCCGCCCGGCGCGGGCAAGAGCACGCTCGTCGCGCGGCTCGCGCTCGAGTACCGCGCGCGCGGCGAGACCGTCGGCATCGTGGCCGTCGACCCGACGAGCCCGTTCAGCGGCGGCGCGCTGCTCGGCGATCGCGTGCGCATGGGCGAGCTGGCCGGCGACGAGGGCGTCTTCATCCGCTCGATGGCCACGCGCGGCAGCATGGGCGGGCTGGCCGTGCACACCGCCCAGGCGTGCGACGTGCTCGACGCCGCGGGCTTCTCGCGCATCCTGATCGAGACCGTCGGCGTCGGGCAGAGCGAGCTGGAGGTGGCCGAGACCGCGGACTCGACGGCCGTGGTGCTGGTCCCGGAGTCCGGCGACACGGTGCAGGCCATGAAGGCCGGCCTGATGGAGATCGGCGACCTGTTCGTGATCAACAAGGCGGATCGCGACGGCGCGGAGCGCGCCGCGTTCGCCATCCAGTCCGCGCTCGAACTGCGCACGAGCCCCGGCGAGTGGCCGGTGCCCGTGCTGCTCACCACGGCGTCCGAGGGCACCGGCGTGTCCGAGGTCGTGGACCGCTTCGAAGAGCACCTCGACTACCTGAAGACGCGCGGCGCGCTGGAGCGCCGCCGGCGTCGCCGGATGGAACAGCGCCTGCGCGAGCTGCTGCGCGAGCGCCTGTGGATCGGGCTCGAGGGCGCGGTCGAGGCCGCGAGCTGGAGCGCGGCGCTCGCCGATCTCGCGGCGCGCACCCGCACGCCGCATCAGGTGGCGGACGCCCTGCTCGCCGAGGCCGCCCCGCGCCTCGTCGCGCTCGGCGCGGCCCACCGCGGCTAGCCAGGTCCGCGGCTAGGCCGGCGGCGCTTCCGCCTTGAGGAACGCTTCCATCTCGATCGCGGGCTGGGGCCGCGCGAAGTAGAAGCCCTGCGCCGAATCGCAACCCAGGTCGCGCAGGTCGTCGAGCTGTTGCGCCGTCTCGACGCCCTCGGCCACGACGCTCAGGTGCAGCGCGTGCGCCAGGTTCACGACCGCGGCGACGATCGCGTGGGTCTGCGGTCCGCGCCCGAGGCCGACGGCGAACGCCCGGTCCAGTTTGACGCACGCGATCGGCATGCGCTGCAGGTAGCTCAGCGACGAGTACCCGGTGCCGAAGTCGTCGATGACCAGGTCCACGCCGAGCGCCTGCAGCTCCTCGAGCTGGGCAACCGCGGCCTCCGAGTCCTCGAGCATCACGCTCTCGGTGATCTCGAGGCACAGCCCGGCCGGGTCCATGCCGGTGCGGCGCAGCACGTCCCTCACGATGCCGGTGAGCGCGCCCGTGAACTGGCGTGACGACAGATTCACGGCCATCGCCAGCTTCGCGCGGCGCGGCAGCCGGGCGCGCCAGCGCACGGCCTGCTCGCACGCGCGTTCCAGCACCCACGCCCCGATCGACTCGATCAGGCCCATGTCCTCGGCGATGGGGATGATCTCGCCGGGCTCGACGAGGCCGCGCTCGGGATGGTCCCAGCGCACGAGCGCCTCGACGCCCTCGACGGCGCCGCCGCGCAGCGACACGCTCGGCTGATAGAAGATGCGCATCTGCTCGCGGTCGATGGCGTGACGCAGCGCGTTGCCGTGCATGCGCCGCGACTGCACGCTGCGCCGCAGCGCGGCGTCGAACGTCTCGACGCGCGAGCCGCCGCGCTCCTTCGCGCGGTACATCGCGGTGTCGGCGTTGCGCAGCAGGTGGTCCGGCGACACGCCGGCGTCGCGCGCCAGCGCGATGCCGATGCTGAGCGTGGGCGTGCGCTCGGCGTCCTTCAGTTCGACCGGGCGCTCCACCGCTTCGAGCGCGCGCTGCGCGACGGCCTCGGCTTCGTCGAGGCCGCCGATGTCCTCGCACAGCACGGTGAACTCGTCGCCGCCGATGCGCGCCACCGTGTCGCCCGGCCGCACGACTTCGCGCACGCGCATCGCGATCGTCGAGAGCAGCGCGTCGCCCGCGCCGTGGCCGAGCTCGTCGTTCACGTCCTTGAAGCCGTCCACGTCGAGGAACAGCACGGCGAGCGTGCCCGGGTGCCGTTCGAGCCGCGCCAGGGCCTGGCGCAGGCGGTCCATGAACAGCGTGCGGTTGGGCAGCGTGGTCAGCGCGTCGTGCATCGCGTGGAAGCGCATGTACGACTCGAGGCGCATGCGCTCGATGACGCGGCCGAGCTGCGTGCCGACCTGGTTCACCGCTTCGCGCAGGGCCGGATCCGGCTGCAGCGTGGTGGTCGAGAAGAACTCGAGCGCGGCGGCCACCTCGGTGCCGACGACGACGGGAAAGCACACGCAGGACTTCAGCCCGGCGCGCGCCGCGATCGCATGGCGCGGCGTCCACATCTCGCCGGCCAGGTCGGGCATCCACACCGGCTGCTTCATCTCGAGCGCGCGCCCGGGAATGCCGAACCCGCTCGCGAAGCTCAGCTCCATCGTCGCGCTGCGGAACCCGGCGTAGCGCTCGGGATCGTCGAGGTGCCACAGCGGCGACGGGAGCAGGACGTCGTGGGGGCCCGGGAACAGCGCGTGACCGACCGGCCAGCCCAGCTTGTCGCACACGTGGGCGATGCACATGCGCAGCGCGTCCTCGATGCTGCCCGCGTCGTTCGCGGCGCTGCCGACCAGCGCCAGCAGTTCGACGGTGCGCTGGCGCAGCGCTTCCTCGGCGCTCTTCTGTTCCGTGATGTCGAGGCTCACGCCCACCGCGACCTCGGGCTCGCCGGCGGCGTTGCGCACGAGCGAACTGCTGACCCTGAGCCAGACCGGATGCCCGTCCTTGTGCAGGTAGCGCCGCTCGGTCTCGTAACGGTCGAGGCGTCCGGCCAGCAGGTCCGAGCGCTGCTGCACGCCGATCGCGACGTCCTCCGGGTACACGAGATCCGAATGCCGGGTCCCGACCATCTCGGACACGCGGTAGCCGAGGATGCGCTCGAAGGCCGCGTTCGCCGAGATGCACACGCCGTGCAGGTCGACGATCGTGATGCCGACCGCCGTCGAGTCGAACACGGCGCGGAACTGTTCCTCCGTGCGGCGCATCGCCGCGCGCGTGCGCACGCGTTCGGTGACGTCGACGACGGCCACGATCGTCAACAGTCCCTGCTCGGCGACGAGCGGACGCACGCGGACGTCGCACGGCAGCGTGGTCGCGTCGCGGCGGCGGCCCAGCAGGTCGTACTCGACGCCGCGCCCAGGCGGCCCGGGGCTCGGCGTCGCGTCCGTGTCTCCCGGCCCGCGCAGCAGTTCGAACTCGGGGAGGATGCGCGTGACGGGCTCGCCCGCCAGAACTTCGCGCCCGTAGCCGAACAGCTCCTCCGTATGGGCGTTGACCATGACCACACGGGACGCGTCGTCCAGGATCACCATGGCGACCGGGGCGCTCTCGAGCACGCCGCGAAACGACACCTCGAGCGTCGGCGCCGCCGCCGGCACGGCGGCCGCGGGGGCGCCCGAGGACGTGACGGCGTGCAGGGCGAGGCGCACGGGCAGGCCGCTGGCGCGCCGGATGCGCGCCACGTGGAGATCGACGGCGACCGGCGCGCCGTCGCCCGCGCGCAGCGCGCGCCGCCCCGCGAACGTCGCGGACGCGCTGCGCGACAGGCGCGGCAGGAAGCCCCATTCGTCGCTGCGCCCGGGCGCCACGCCGAGATCGGCGAGGCGCCGGCCGATCAGCGCGTCGCGCGACGTCGAGAGCAGCGCCGCGAAGCGCGCGTTCACGTCGAGCAGCGTGCCCTGGCCGTCGAGCCAGGCCAGCCCGGCGAACGGCGAGCCGAACAGGCCGACGGCGCGCGCCTCGAGGTCGGCGATCTGGCGGTGCACCTCGGCGAGGTGGTCCTCGAGCCGCGACCGTTCGACGGTGTGGGCGATGACGCGGGCCAGCAGCACCGGACGCCGGGCGCGCTTGACCAGGTAGTCGCGCGCCCCCGAGCGCAGCGCGGCCAGGGCGCGCCATTCGTGCACCGAGTCCACGAGCACGATCGCCGGCGTGTCGGGGGCGGCGGCGACCAGGGTCTCGACCGCCGGGACGTCGAGCGTCGGACCGTCCGTCCCGCCGCCGAGGTCGGCGACCACGACGTCGAACGATTCGTCGCCGAGCACGCGCACGGCGGACTCGACGTCGCTCGCGTGATGGATGTCGAAGGCGCCCTCGGCCTCCCGCGGGGTCAGGGAGGCGCGCAGCAGGTCCGCCTCGTCCTTGCGCGGCGCCACCAACAGCACCTTCGTCATGTGGCACCCGATCTTGTGATCTTCGGCCGTCGCGGAGTCAGACGGCGGGCTGCGGCCACGCCGAAGAGAGGAGTGGGGACACCAGGAGCGTGCGAGCCGCCCGGCGAGCGTAGTCCACGCGGCCCGCGCCGTTCCAGCGTGATCTTGACCCCGGGCGCGAGCCCCGCCTACTCTCGACGCGTTCGCAGTTCGTTTCGACGTCTCCAGCGCACCGCGGTCCCGCCCCGGGCGCCTCATGGGGCCGTTCGGATCCCGCATGGAGGTCACGCCGCATGGCGTTCCGCAGCCCGAAGTCCGCCCCGAGCCGAAAGGCTCCGCGCCGCGCCTCCCGCACGACCGCTCGCACGCACGCCGCGAGTCCGGCGAAGACGGCGGCGCCGTCGCGCAACGGCCGCCGCGCCGCCGGCCCCGAGTTCGCCGCGCAGCACGCCGAGTGGGAGCGGCGCGTCGCGGCCGCGAAGGAGCGGCCGGGCCTCTACCCGTACACGATCTCCGGCGTTCCGATCCGCCCGCTGTACGGCCCCGACGACGTGGCCGGCCTGAGCCTGACCGACGACCTCGCGCACCCGGGCGAGTACCCGTTCACGCGCGGCATCCATTCGACGATGTACCGCGGGCGCATGTTCACGATGCGCCAGTTCGCCGGCTTCGGCACCGCGCGCGAGTCGAACCAGCGCTATCACTATCTGCTCGACCGCGGGCAGACCGGCCTGTCGATCGCGTTCGACAACCCGACGATCATGGGCTACGACAGCGACCACCCGAAGGCCCATGGCGAAGTCGGCAAGTGCGGCGTGGCCATCGACAGCCTGCGCGACATGGAGGTCCTGCTCGACGGCATCGACCCCGGCGTGGTCTCGACGTCGATGACCATCAACGGCCCGGCGTCGATCATGTTCGGCTTCTATCTCGCGAACGCCGAGAAGCGCGGCGCCTCGTTCGGCTCGCTGCGCGGGACGCTGCAGAACGACATCCTCAAGGAGTACATCGCGCAGAAGTGCTGGTGCTTCCCGCCGCGCCCCTCGTTGCGCATCATCGTCGATCTGATCGAGTTCGCGACGCGCCGCGTGCCGCAGTGGAACACCATCTCGGTCTCGGGATACCACATCCGCGAAGCCGGTTCGACCGCCGCGCAGGAGCTGGCGTTCACGCTGGCCGACGGCTTCACGTACGTCGAGGAATGCGTCCGCCGCGGAATGGACGTCGACGAATTCGCGCCGCGTCTCAGCTTCTTCTGGAACAGCCACCTCGATTTCTTCGAGGAGATCGCCAAGCTGCGCGCCGCGCGCCGCATCTGGGCGCGGCACATGCGCGAACGCTACAAGGCCAAGCGCAAGGAGTCCTGGCTGATGCGCTTCCACACCCAGACCGCGGGCTGCTCGCTTTGGGACAAGCAGCCCGAGAACAACATCGTGCGCACGGCGTTCGAGGCGCTGGCCGCGGTGCTGGGCGGGACGCAGTCGCTGCACACGAACTCGATGGACGAGACGATCGCGCTGCCCAGCGACAAGGCGGTCAAGATCGCGCTGCGCACGCAGCAGGTCATCGCCCACGAGCTGGGCGTCACCGAGACGATCGATCCGCTCGGCGGCTCGTACTACGTCGAGTCGCTGACGAACACGCTCGAAGAACAGGCCGAGGATTACTTCCGCCGCATCCAGAGCATGGGCGGCGTGGTCGCCGGCATCGAGCAGGGCTTCTTCCAGCGCGAGATCGGGCGCGCCGCGTATCAGTACCAGCAGGAGATGGAGAAGAAGCAGCGCGTGATCGTCGGCGTCAACGAATACGTCGAGCCCGACGAGAAGCTCGAGATCCCGATCCTGTACATCGGTGAAGAGGTCGAAGAGGAGCAGAAGCGCGTCATCGCCGAAGTGAAGCGCACGCGCGACGACCGGGTGTGCACCGCGGCCCTGAAGGCGCTGACCGCCGCCGCGGCGAGCACGCCCGGCGACCAGAACGTGATGGAGCGCATCCTCGATTGCGCGCGCGCCTACGCGACCGAAGGCGAGATCCGCGGCGCGATGCGCGAAGTGTACGGCGACTACGTCGAGGGCACGGAGTTCTGAGGACTCCGGGCCCGAGGGAGGCCCCGATGTCGTACGTCAGCGCGAGCGACCCTCGCGAGATGTGGGTGCTGATGGGCGGGATGGGCGCGATCGTCGGCGCCCTCGCGCTGTGGACCGTGCGCGAGTCGGCGAATCCCGGACGCGTCGTCGCGGAGTGCGCGGACGGCAGCGTGATCGGCGGCTGGCGCGACCGCGTGCGCCGGAGGCCGGGCCGCAGCCCCGCGCAGCGCGAGCGCCTGGCCCGGCGCTTTCCCGAGCTGTCGACGTTCGCGCGCCGGCAGTGCGTCGACGACGAGCTGTCGCCCGGCGACCTGTGTTATGCGCGCGTGCGCGAGGGGAGGCCCGGCGAGGGCGCGTGGATCGTCGAGGGCCTCGATGCCGGCGGACAGCACCTCGGCATCGACTGGGAGTTCGAGACCGTGGACGACGCCTGGGAGGCCTACCGGCTCATCGAGGCGCGCGTGGTGCGCCGGACGGCCACCGCGGCGGGCGCACCGTCGCCGATGAGGGACGAGGACTTCGATCGCCTGCTCGAGCGCGAACGCCTCGCCGCCGAGCCCGCGTCGAGCGCGGGCGGTGATCCCGGGAGCGCCGGATCCTGATTCCGTGGGGCGCGACCGCGGGCGGTGAAACGCCGTCGCCCCGCGCCCCGCGCCTGCCGCTCGTCGCGTCCCCTGGCGCGCCCCGCGCCGGATGGGCCGTCACGCTCCTGCCGCTGGCCGGCTTCGCGTTCTGGTTCCTGATCGGCTTTCCGTTCGCGAACCACAACGAGTCGTACGACTGGGTCGTGTGGCTCGAGCGCATGGATTTCCGCGCCGCGCTCGCCGGACGCCTGCCCTCCGTCTCGAGCGTCCGTCCGCTCGGCACTGCGCTCGCGTGGCTGCTGTACCGGACGAGCGGCGACTCGCTGATCCCGGTCCAGCTGTTCAACGTCGCGTTCACGCTCGCGGCGTGGTGGACGCTGGCCCGCGCCATACTCGAACGGCGCACGTTCGCGCTGCTCGGCCTGGTCGCGGGCGGCGTGTTCTTCTCCGGCTACCTGTTCCTGTTTCACCTGCACGGCATCTTCTATGGGCCCCTGCTGCTGCTGCTCGCCGTCATGGTCGCGACGTGGCGGGCCGGGCTCACGCCGCGCGCGCTCGCACTGTTGCTCGCGCTGTCGGTCGTGACCGCGCTGATCCATCCGTTCGCGCTGCTGTTCGACGTCGCGCTCGTGGCCGGCGCACTGATCGAACGCCGCGCGCTGCGCACGCCGGCCGGGATCGCGCTCGCCGTGCTGTCGGGCGCCGTGGCCTGGCTCACGCTCGCGCTCACGGTGACGCCCAGCCGCGTGTCGCCGCTCGGCGAAGGGCCGGCCGCGCTCGCGGTGTCGTTCCGCATGATCGAAGTCCATCCGCTGATCTCGCTCGTCGCGGTGCTGGTGACCGCGTTGGCCGCGGGCCAGGCGTGGCGCGGCCGCGCCGCGCTCCTCGCCGCCGTGCTCGCGCTCGCCTGCGGCGCGCTCGCGTGGCGTGCGGGCGGGCCGGTGCTGCCGCTGTGGGTGGCGGCCGCGGCGCTCAAGGCCGCGCGGCGCGGCTGGTGGGCGCTGGTCGCGCTGCTCGGATCCGCGTTCGTGCTGCCGTTCGCGAGCACGACCGGCTCGCCGACGTACGCGCTGTTCGCGCTCATGCTGTGCGCCGCGATCACGGCGCTCGGCGAGGACGGGCTCGAGGCGCGTCTCGCGTTCGTCGACGGCCGCGCCACGGCCGGCGTGGCGATCGTGACCGCGGCGCTGGCGCTCGCGCTCCGGGCCGGGGTGCCCGTGCCGATCGTGTCGCGCCTCGCGCATCCGCTGCTCGCCGAACGCGAGCGCACGCACCAGCTCGAGACGCTCGTGGCGCGCGTGCTGCACTCGCCGCTCCGCGACCGGCCGCTGTGCCTGCTGCGCCGCGCGAACTCGCCGGCGCTCGCCGACAACGCCGTGGACCGCACGCATCGCCCACCCACCCAGGAAGTGTTCTTCGATCCGTACCTGAACGCGCGCCGGGGCGGGGCGCCGCCATCCGGCGACACGCTGTGGATCGGCTTCGGCTCCGACCGGGAGCCCGGCCTCGCGCCGCTGATCGCGCTGCCCGGGCGATTCGCGGGCGAAGCCGACGTGTTCGCGCGTCCGGGCGGCGCGCGGCCCTAGCGAGGGACGCCGCGCGGCGCGTGGGGGAGAGCCGCGCCTGCGGCGCTCGTCCCCGGCCGTGGCCGCGCCCGGCGCGGCGACTGCCCATCGCGCGCCACGCTGTTGTATCTTGCCCTCTCGCTGCGACCGACCTCCGTCATCCATGCAGGGGAGATCCATGCAACGCAAGATCCGTGTGCTCGTGGGCAAACCCGGTCTCGACGGTCACGATCGTGGCGCGAAAGTCGTGGCCGCCGCGCTGCGCGACGCCGGCATGGAGGTGATCTACACCGGGCTGCACCAGTCGCCCGAGCAGGTCGTCGAGGCCGCGGTGCAGGAGGACGTCGACGTCGTCGCGCTGTCCATCCTGTCGGGCGCGCACATGACGCTGTTTCCGGACGTGCTCGAGCTGATGAAGCAGCGCGGCATCGGCGATCGGCTGCTGACCGGCGGCGGCATCATCCCGCCCGAGGACATGGAATCGCTGGCGCGGCTCGGGGTCGGCCGGCTGTTCGGCCCGGGCTCCTCCACGCAGGACATCGGCGTGTACATCCGCGAGTGGTTCGTCGGCGTGCACGGCGCGGACGCCCTGGCGCCGGCGCCGGCCCGCCGCGTCGATCCCACGCCGGTGTATGGCGAAGGCGCGCATCCGCAGGCGATGCCGCGCCGCGCGGCGCCGGGCCGGGCCGCGAGCGCCGCGCCCGCCCGCAAGTCGGCCGTGCCGCGCGGCGCGAAGCGCGCGGCCGCGCGCCCGTCCAAGGGCACGACGTCTCGCAAGACGAAGCGCACGGCGTCGCGCGCCGGCGCGAAGGCGCGCGCGGGAGCGAAGGCGCGCACGAGCGCCAGGCCTCGCACGACCCGCGGCGCGGGCCGTCCGGCGCGGGCCAAGTCGGCGCCGCGGCGCGCGGCCCGGCCGGCGCGGGCGAAGGCTCGCCCCGCGCGTCGCGCGTCGGCCACGCGCCGCGCCGGCGCCTCGCGCCGCGGCCGCGCCCGGCGTTAACCGCCGCGCCCCCGCGCATGGCCCCGCTCGCCGGCGCGCCGGCGCTCGCCATCGAGCGCAGCGGCGATCTTCCGTTCCTCGTCGAACACTGGTACCTGGGCTCGCGCACGCGCCGCTACATGATGGTGCGGCGCTTCCGCGAAGTGCTGGCCATGGCCGACCTCGCGCCCGGACAGCGCGTGCTCGACCTCGGTTGCGGCTGGGCCTACGGCACGCATTGGGCGATGCGCTCGGGCGCGCGCGTGACCGGCATCGACTTGGGCCTCGATCAGCTGCGCTGGGCGCGCGCCGCGCTGTCGCCGCTCGGCGATCTCGGACTCGTGCAGGCGAACGCGCGGGCGCTGCCCTATCGGGACGCGACCTTCGATCGCGCCGTTTCCGTCGAGATGATGGAGCACGTCTATCGTCCCGACCGGCCGCGCGTGCTGGCCGAAATCGCGCGCGTCGTGCGCCGGGGAGGGCGCGTCGCGCTGTCGACGCCGAACCCGGACTCGCCGATCGAGGCGGTCAAACGCCTGGCGGTGCGCTGGCCGTGGCTGCGCCGCGCGCTGCCGTCGTCGTGCTTCCCCGAGGCCGGCGACGACGAGACCACGTACCATCCGTATCGTTACCATCACCCCTTGCCGCCCAGCGAGCTGGCGCGCGGTCTGGAGAACGCGGGCTTTCGCGTGGAGGGGCTCAAGCGTTTCCTGTGGGTCGCGAAGACGACGCCCGACGCGCTGCTCGGCGCCGCGCGCGCGGGCGAATCGCTGGCCGAGGCGCTGCCGCTCGTGTCGCGGCTCGGCGCGACGACGCTGGTCTGGGCGGTGAGGACGTGAACATGGGCGACGCGACACGGCTGGTGACGGCCTTGAACGGCAGCCCGCTCGCGGGCAGCAGCATCGACGTGCTGCTCGACGCGCTGGCGGCCGGCGTGCGCGAAGCCGGCGGGGCGTTCGAATCCGTGCGCTGCCAGGACCTCACGATCAAGCCGTGCCAGGCGTGCGGGCCGGATCCGACCGGGCCCCACGAGATGTGCATCTACCACGACGACATGGACCGCGTGTTCTCGCTGCTCGAGCGCGCGCACGCCGTGGTCGTGGCGTCGCCCGTGTACTTCGACGCCGTGAGCGGGCCGCTCAAGCAGGTCATGGACCGCTGCAATTGCGTCACGCCGCTCAGCCTCGCGCCGGACGGCGGCTGGACGTTCCGCCCGCGCTGGGCCCGCACGCGGCGCGGCGTGTTCGTGACCGCGTGCTCGAGCCGGCACCGCTACGACCTGGCCGAGCGCAGTGTGCGCGGCTACCTCAAGTGGATCGGCGCGAAGTGGGAGGAGACGATCGTGTGGCAGCACGACGACAACGCCAGGGGCAGCGTGGCCGGCGCCGCGGATCTGCTCGCGCGCGCACGGGCCGTCGGCCGGCGTCTGATCGAGAGCGCGCCGCTCGTCCCGGAGGCGGCGGCGTGACGCGAGCCCCGCGATCCGACCGATGGGCCGCGCCGCGTGGTCACGCGGCGACGCTGTGCGCCGCGCTTCTGGCGGGCGGGCTGTCGGCCTTCGCCGCGCCGGCGGCGCGCGCGCAGGCGCCGCCCCATCTCGTGCGCATGCTGTCGGTCGAGAGCACGCCGGCCATGCCCGACTCGCTGGCCCGCTCGTTCCTCAGCGGCTTCCGCGGCGCGTTCCTCGACGAGTCGTTCGCGACCGAGCGTCCCGCCGCGCGCGCCGGCGACATCGTGGTCAGCGTGCCGATCGCGAACCACTTCGCGCTGCTGATGGGCAACGGTTCGGACGACGCGTGGCAGGCCCAGGTCACGCTCGAATGGCCGGCCTCCGACACCGCGAAGGTCACGCCGCACCGGCCGGGCGCGTCGCGCAAGGGCACGCGCACGACCCGCGCCGCCCGGTCGTCGGCGGGCCGAGATTCGACCGCGGCCGCCGCGCGATCTCCGGCCGCGGCGCCGAGCGTCGTCGTGACGTGGTGGGCGCTGTCGCCGGAGGCGCTGGCGGCGAACGCGCGACCGCTGCCGCAACGCGAACGCCTCACGTTCGCCAGGCCGACGACGCCGGCTTCGGCATATCAGCGCTTCGCCGGCCGCAGCGTCGCGCTGCTCGTGCTCGAAGCGCTGCATCACGCGAGCGGCGACCTCGATTCGGCCGAGCGATTGCGCCTCCCGGACTGCACGCGGGGCGCGCCCTAGAGCGCGCCCGGCCGGCGTCCGCCCGATTTGGGCGGGGCTCGATCGTGCGGTAGAGTCCGTGGCCGCAACACCCCAAACGACACCTCGAACCCATCCGCGATGCCGGTGCGTCCGACCGCGGCCTTGAGGAGCCCGGCATGCTCGAGACGGAGTCCAACCCCATGCAGTTCCTCCGTGAAGATCACCTTCAGGTGCGGGAAATGGCCCGCAAGTTCGCGGACGAAGTCGTGGCGCCGCGCGCGCGCGACCTCGACGAGAACGAGTGCTTCCCCACCGAGACCGTGAAGCAGATGGCCGAGCTCGGCTTCATGGGTCTGCCGTATCCCGAGAAGTACGGCGGCGCGGGGATGGACACGCTGGCCTACGCGATCGCGGTCGAAGAGGTGTCGCGCGCCTGCGCGTCGACCGGGATCACGCTGGCCGCGCACGTGTCGCTGGGCTGCGGCCCGGTGTTCGGCAACGGCAACGAGGAGCAGAAGCAGCGTTTCCTCGTCCCGATGGCCAAGGGCGAGGCGATCGGCGCGTTCGGCCTGACCGAGCCGAACGCCGGCTCGGACGCCGCGGGCACGCAGACGCGCGCCGAGAAGGTCGCGGGCGGCTGGCGCGTGAACGGCTCCAAGATCTACATCACGAACGGCAGCGTCGCGAAGTACGTCACGTTCACCGCGCGCACCGACGCGAGCGCCGGCACGCGGGGCATCTCCGCGTTCATCATGGACACCGCGACGCCCGGGTTCAAAGTCGGCAAGAAGGAGAAGAAGATGGGGCTGCGCGGCTCCGACACGGTCGCGCTGCACTTCGAGGACTGCTTCGTGCCCACCGAGAACCTGCTCGGCGATTTGAGCGGCGGCTTCACCGCGTTCATGAAGACGCTGACCGGCGGGCGCGTGTCGATCGGCGCGCTGTCGCTCGGCATCGCGCAGGGCGCCTACGAGCACGCGCTGCGCTACTCGCGCGAACGGAAACAGTTCGGCAAGTCGATCAGCGAGTTCCAGGCCGTGCAGTTCATGCTCGCCGACATGGCGCTCAAGATCGACGCGTCGCGTCTCCTCGTCTATCGCGCGGCGGCCATGAAGGACGCCGGCCAGGAGTTCACGAAGGAAGCGGCCATGGCCAAGCTGTTCGCGAGCGAGGCCGCGAACTGGGTGACGGACAAGGCCATTCAGATCTTCGGCGGGATGGGCTACTGCCGCGACGTGCCGGTCGAGCGCATGCACCGCGACGCGAAGCTGATGGAGATCGGCGAGGGCACCAGCGAGATCCAGCGCATGGTGATCGCCCGCGAAATCCTCAAGGGCGCCTGAACGTGAGCGGCGCGCCCGCGATGGGCGCGACGTCCATGCGCTGGGCGTCGGCGGCCTCGACCGAGCTGGACTCCGAAGCCGCCGCGCGCGAAGTCGCCGGCGCGCTCCGCGAGGCGCTCGGTGACGGCGCGGTCGACCTCGTCATCGTGTTCCTCAGCGCCACGCACGTGCCGGCTGCCGAAGCGCTGTCCGCCGTGTTCCGCGAGCGCCTCGCGCCGCAATGCCTCGTCGGCGGCAGCGCGCGCGGCATCGTCAGCGCGGCGCACGAGCTGGAGCAGGAGCCCGCGCTGTCCGCGATCGCGGCGCGCCTGCCGGGCGTCGAGCTGCACCCGTTCGTGCTGTTGAACTCGGCGTGGGCCGCGGCCGCCACCGACGTGCTCGAGTTCGAACGGCTCGCGCCTCACGCGGCCGAGGCCGAACTCGTGCTCCTCCTCGGCGATCCGTTTTCGCTCGACGTCGAGCGCGTGCTCGCGGGCTTCCAGCGCTTCGCGGGAGGCGTGCGCGTGGTCGGCGGCATGGCGAGCGCGGGCGTGAGCCCGCACAGCAATGCGCTGCTGCTGAACGACTGGGTCGCCCGCGAGGGCGGCGTGGCGGTCGCGTTGTCGGGCGCGCTGCGCGTGGACGTCGTCGTGTCGCAGGGCTGCCGCGCGGTCGGCCCGCCCCTCGAGGTCACGGCCGGCGACGGCAACCTGATCCTCGAGCTGGACGGTCAGCCCGCGCTCGAACGCGCCGAGAACGTGCTGCGCGAACTCGACGATCGCGAGCGCGAGCGCCTGCGCCACGGGCTCTACGTCGGCCGGCCCACGCGCGGCGACGCGTCGGGGCGCGGCGACTACGTCATCCGCAACCTGCTCGGCGCCGATCGCGAGCGCGGCGTGCTGGCCATCGCCGACCACGCGCGGCGCGGCGAACGCGTGCGCCTGCACGTGCGCGACGCCGAGACGGCGCGCGAGGATCTGGCCATGCTGCTCTCGCCGCAGGCGTTCGATTCGAAGGCCGAGGGCGCGCTGCTGTTCGCGTGCAATGGCCGGGGACGCGGCCTGTACGGGGCCGCGGACGGCGACGTGGCTCCGTTGCAGGAGGCCCTCGGCGGCGCCGTTCCACTCGCCGGAATGTTCTGCGCCGGGGAGATCGGCCCGGTGGGAGAGCGCAATTTCCTGCACGGGCACACCGCGAGCATCGCGATCGTACGCTCCGGCCCCGTTCAGGGGCACTGAACGGCAAGCCGGACGAAACGCGGCTGAGCGTGCCCGCTGGTGCAGAAATCCTTGCCCGCCCGGTCCGGAACGCGCATCCTCAACGTGCGTCACGCCTCGACCGGGGCTCCTGCTCCATGCGGCGCTGCCCGCGCCGAATCGCACATCTTGGCCGACATCGGAGGAATCCCGAGTGCGCCCCCCGCTTGCTCGCCGCGCCCACGCGCGTTCCATCGTCTTTTCCGTCGCCGCCGCGGCGTTGCTGCTCGCGTCGCTCGATCGCGTCGCGCCGGTCTCGAGAGCCGCTGCCGACACGCCGCACGCCGTTCATGGCACGATGACCGACGCCGAGATGATGCAGATGGCGAAGGCGGCGATCGCCGCGCATCCGTCACGCGGAGCGCGCGTCGCGCGCACGTCGCTCGCCGCGCCGGCCGATTCGTTCACGGCCGTGAATTTCCGCTTCGAACGCGACGGCAACGCCGCGACCCAGGTCGACACCGCGCGCATCCTTCCCGGGCAGTCGATCCGCTTCAAGTACGGGACGGGCGTCCACACGGTCACGTCGGGCACGGGCAGCACTGACCCCAACATCGGCATCCCGTTCGACAACCAGATGTTCAGCGTCGCCGACAACTTCGACTGGCAGTACGACGATCCGGGCGTCTATCAGTTCTTCTGCTCCGTGCACGAAGGCCTGAACATGCGCGGCGTGATTTTCGTGTTCTCGGGAACGGGCTCGGTCCAGCCAATCGGCATGAACGTGCCGCGCATCGGCTTCGTCTCGACGCCCTCGCCAAACCCGACCCGCGCCGGCGTCTCGTTCCGTTTCGCGCTCGCGAAGCCCGGACACGTGCGGATCGACGTGTTCGATCTCGCCGGCCGGCGCATCGCCACGCCGCAGGACGGCAACCTCGGCGCGGGCACGTTCGCGGCGGCCTGGGACGGCCAGGCCCTCGACGGACGCCGCGTGAGCCCGGGCGTCTACGCGATCCGGCTCAGCGTCCCCGGCGCCAGCGAAACGCGGCGCGTGGCGGTCGAGCGCTGACTTTTCGCGCGGCCTGACGACTCCGAACCGCCCGGCCGGGCTCCGTGCCCGGCCGGGCGTCATCGTGTAGTATCCGCGCCGCGGTTTCCCCGCACATTTCTTCCCCAATAGTGATTGCACGAGGTCCTTTCATGAGTACTCCCGACGTTTTCATCGTGGGCGCGGCACGCACCCCGATCGGCAAGTTTCTGGGTTCGCTCGGCACGCTCAAGGCGTCCGATCTCGGCGCGGTGGCGATCCGCGAGGCGATGAAGCGCGCGGCCGTCTCGGGCGCCGACATCGACGAGGTGCTGATGGGCCACGTCGTGCAGGGCGGGCAGGGCCAGGCCCCGGCGCGCCAGGCGCAGATCAAGGCCGGCATCGACCCCAAGGTCGGCGCGGTCACCATCAACAAGGTGTGCGGCTCGGGCTTGAAGGCGGTGATGCTCGCCGCCCAGGCCATCAAGGCCGGTGACGCCGACTGCATCGTGGCCGGTGGGCAGGAGAGCATGAGCACGGCCCCGCACTATCTGTTCACCGGACGCACCGGGCAGAAGCTCGGCGACACGACGCTCCGCGACGGCGCGGTGATGGACGGTCTGTGGTGCTCGTTCAACGACTGCCACATGATCGAACTCGCGCAGTACACCGCGGACAAGGCGGGCTTGAAGCGCGAGGAACTCGACGCGTTCTCGGCGGCCAGCCATAAGAAGGCGGCGGCGGCGTGGGCCGCGTGCCGGTTCTCGAAGGAAGTCGCGCCGGTCTCGATCCCGCAGCGGAAGGGCGATCCGATCATCGTCAGCAAGGACGAGTCGATCCGCCCCGACACGACGGCGGAGACGCTGGCCAAGCTGCCGGCGGTGACGAAGGACAAGGGCGGCATGATCACGGCCGGCAACGCGCCGGGCCTGAACGACGGCGGCGCCGCGCTCGTGCTGATGAGCGGCGCGCGCGTGAAGCAGCGGAACGCGAAGCCGCTGGCCCGCGTCGTGGCCTACGCGACCGGCGGCGGCGAGCCCAAGGACCTGTTCTTCGCGCCGATCGACGCGGTCGAAAAGCTCATGAAGAAGATGGGCGTCTCGATCGGCCACTTCGACCTGATCGAAGCGAACGAGGCGTTCGCGGCGCAGGCCGTGGCCGACGGCAAGGCGCTCGGCTGGGACTGGGATCGCGTGAACGTGTTCGGCGGCGCGGTCGCGCTCGGCCATCCGATCGGCGCCTCGGGCGCGCGCGTGCTCGTCACGCTGCTGAACGCCATGGAGCAGCTCGACAAGAAGACCGGACTCGCCACGCTGTGCCTGGGCGGCGGCAACGCCGTCGCGCTGGCCGTGGAACGCGTGTGAGCGCGGTCGCGACCGACGTGAGCGCCGGGCCGGCGCGCGGCGTGCGGCGGGTCGCGGTGATCGGCGGCGGCACGATGGGCAACGGCATCGCCCAGGTGTTCGCGACGAGCGGGTTCGACGTGCGCCTGGTCGACGCGGCGCCCGACGCGGTCGAGCGCGCGCTCGCCACCATCTCGCGCAATCTCGAACGCGTCGCGAAGAAGCAGAACTGGCCGGCCGATCAGGCGGCGCAGGTGCTGCGTCGCATCTCGGGCGGCGTCGAACTCGCGGCGGCGCGCGACTGCGACGTGGCGATCGAGGCGGTGAGCGAGGACTTCGCGCTCAAGAAGCGCATTTTCGAAACGCTCGACGGGCTCGCGCCCGCGAACGCGGTGCTCGCGACGAACACGTCCAGCATCTCGATCACCGAGATCGCGGCCGTCACGAAGCGGCCAGCGCAGGTCATCGGCATGCACTTCATGAACCCGGTGCCGGTCATGCCGCTCGTCGAGATCATCCGCGGCCTGGCGACGAGCGACGCGACCTACGCGCTGACGGAAGACCTGTCGCGCCGGCTTGGCAAGACGCCGGTCGAGGTCAACGACTCTCCGGGCTTCGTGTCGAACCGCATCCTCATGCCCATGATCAACGAGGCCGCGTTCACGCTGATGGAGGGCGTGGCCACGCGCGACGCCATCGACAGCGTGATGAAGCTCGGCATGAACCATCCGATGGGACCGCTCGCGCTCGCCGACCTGATTGGTCTCGACACCTGCCTCAGCATCATGCAGGTGCTGCACGACGGCCTGGGCGACGCGAAGTACCGGCCGTGCCCGCTGCTGAGGAAGTACGTCGCGGCGGGCTGGCTGGGCAAGAAGAGTGGCCGCGGTTTCTACGAGTACCCGCAGCAGGCATGACCGGGACGAACCGGAGGGCAGTGATGAGCTTCATCGATGGTGTGCGCGACGAAGAGGCGACGGGTCGCGCGGCGCAGATGTTCGAGGAGGATCTGGAGAAGGACGGCTACGTGTGGAACGCGACGCGCGTGCTCGCGCTCCGGCCCGACGTGGTCGACGCGTGGCGCGCGCTGATCGGCACGATCCGCTCGACGATGGACCAGAGGCGCTACGAGCTGATCACGATCGCCGCAGCGCGGGCGATTCGTTCCAGCTATTGCGTGCTCGCGCACAGCCGGATCCTCACGGAGAAGCTGTTCACGCAGGCCCAGGTCGTGGCCATGGTCCAGGATCCGCGCGAGGCCGGCATCACGCCTGCCGAGGCGGCGATGATGGACTTCGCGGCGCGCGCCGCGCGCGCCGCGGACGGCGTGACGCAGGCGGACGTCGACGGCCTGCGCGCCCACGGCTTCGGCGACCGCGAGATCCTCGACATCGCCCTCGTCGCGGGGGCGCGCTGCTTCTTCTCGAAGACGCTGGACGCGGTGGGCACCCAGCCCGACGCCGCGTACCGCAAGCTGCCGGACGCGATCCGCGACGTCCTGACCGTCGGCCGGCCGATCGCCGAACCGGCCGAGACGCGATGACGCCCGAAACCCTGGCCGCCAGCGCCGGCCCTTCGTTCGACCTGAGCGAGGACCAGCTCGCGGTGCGCGAGATGGTGCGCGACTTCGCCGAGCGCGAGATCCGGCCCGTCGCGTCGCAGATCGACGAGAGCCACGAGTTCCCGGCCGCGAACGTGAAGAAGATGGCCGAGCTCGGGCTGCTCGGCATGTTCGTGCCCGAGGCCTATGGCGGCGCGGGGATGGACTACCTGTCGTACGTGATCGCGATCGAGGAGCTGTCGCGCGCGTGCGCGAGCCACGGCGTGATCGCGTCCGTCAACAACTCGCTCGTGTGCTATCCGCTCCTGGCCTACGGCAACGAAGAGCAGAAGCAGCGCGTGCTCGCGCCGCTCGCGCGCGGCGACAAGCTGGGCGCGTACTGCCTGACCGAGCCGAACGCCGGCAGCAACGCCGCGAACCAGCAGACCACGGCGACCGCGGACGGCGACGCGTTCGTGCTGAACGGCACGAAGCTGTTCGTGACGAACGCCGGGCCTTCGGACGTGCTGATCGTGTACGCCGCGTCCGATCGCAGCCTCGGCCCCAAGGGCATCTCCGCGTTCATCGTCGACGCGACGACGCCCGGCGTGAACAAAGGCAAGAAGGAGCTGAAGCTCGGCATCCATGCCTCGGACACGCGCGAGATCGCGTTCATCAACGCGCGCGTGCCGAAGGAGAACCTGCTCGGCGAGCTGAACAAGGGCTACACCGTGGCGCTGGCCACGCTGGCCGGCGGCCGCATCGGCATCGCCGCGCAGGCGCTCGGCATCGCGCAGGCCGCGCTCGAAGCGTCCGTACGCTACGCGGGCGAGCGCAAACAGTTCGATCGCCCGATCGGCGAGTTCGATGCCATCCGCTCGATGCTCGCGGACAGCGCCGTCGAGGTCGACACCGCGCGGCTGCTGGTGTACCAGGCGGCGTGGCTGCGCGACCAGGGACGCCCGCACGTCAAAGAGGCGTCGCTCGCCAAGTGGCATGCGTCCGAGGCGGCGACGCGCTGCGCGAACTGGGCGATCCAGATCCACGGCGGCTACGGTTATCTCAGCGAGTTCCACGTCGAGCGCTACTGGCGCGACGCGCGCATCTGCGAGATCTACGAAGGCACGAGCGAAGTGCAAAAGATGGTGGTCGCGGGCCAGGTGCTGAAGGAGCACGCGATCGCGAAGGCTTGAGTCGAATCGTCGTCCACGGAACTTCATTCCAGGGGAGGAGACGTCGCATGAGTCGTCCCGTGCGTCCGGTCGCGCTGGTGTTCCTCACGGCCTGCGCCCTGTATCCGGGCCTCACTTCGGTCTGGCAGGGGCTGCATCCGCTCGTCACCGGCATGCCGTTCAACCTGCTCGGGCAGGAAGGCCTCGTCATGGACATGGCGGCGAAGTACCACCTGTCCATCTTCGTGCCGCTCGGCTTCAAGACGCTGATCGGGCTCGCGTGGCTCGGCGGGGTGATCGGACTGTGGGCCGGCGATCCCAAGCTGCCCCTGATGCCGCTGCCGACGCCGGCGTACTTCCTGACGCTGGCTGCCGCGGCCGGTTCGCTGCTGCTGCCGGGCGGTCCGATGGTGATGGGACTGATCGGTCTCGTGTGTCTGCTCGGATTCCGCGAGAACGCCGAACAGGTGCCGGCCTAGAGGACGCGATGCAACTCGACCTGACCGAGGACCAGACCGCGATCCGCGACGCCGTGCGCGATCTGTGCGAACGCGAATTCGCGCCGCACGCCGCCGAGTGGGATCAGACGGGCGACGTGCCGCACGCCGCCGTCATGCGTCTGGCCGACGAGGGCTTCCTCGGCATGGCCGTGCCCGAGGAGTGGGGCGGTCTCGGCTACGACGCGCGCACGATCGCGACGGTGATCGAGGAGATCTCGCGCGTCTCCGCGTCGCTCGCCATCATGATCGCGGTGCACAATTCGGTCGGTCTGCTGCCGGTGTACAAGTACGCGACGGACGAACAGAAGAAGCGCTTCCTGCCGCGGCTCGTGTCCAAGGAGTTGAGCGCGTTTTCGCTTTCCGAACCCGGCGCCGGATCGGACGCCGGCGCGCTCGAGACGAGCGCGGTCCAGGACGGCGACGAGTACGTGCTGAACGGCAGCAAGAACTGGGTGACGAACGGCCGGCGCGCCGGCATCTACCTGGTGTTCGCGCGCACCGACAAGGCCAAGGGCAGCCACGGCATCTCGGCGTTCATCGTCGAGCGCGGCACGCCCGGGCTCGTGCTCGGCAAGCCCGAGGACAAGATGGGCCTGCGCGGTTCCGATACGATCCCGATTTCGCTCACAGACCTGCGCATCCCGCTCGCGAACCGCCTGGGCCCGGAGGGCGAGGGCTTCAAGGTGGCGCTCAGCGCGCTCGACGCGGGCCGCATCGGCGTCGCCGCCCAGGCGCTCGGCGTCATGCGCGCGGCCTTCGAGGACGCGGTGCGCTACGCGCAGCAACGCGTCGCGTTCGGCGGACCGCTCTCCAAGATCCAGGCCATCCAGTTCAAGCTCGCCGAGATGGAGCGGCGCGTGCAGTGCTCGCGCCTGCTGATCCGCCGCGCGGCATGGATGCGCGACACGAATCAGCCGTTCGGCCGCGCGTCGGCGATGGCCAAGCTGTACGCGACCGAGGCCGCGACGTGGGTGACGCACCAGGCCATCCAGATCCACGGCGGCTACGGCTACGTGAAGGAGTATCCGGTCGAGCGCTACTACCGCGACGCGCGCATCATGGAGATCTACGAAGGCGCGAGCGAAATCCAGCGCCTCGTCATCGCGCGCTCGCTGCTCAAGGACGGCGTCGCGGTCTAGCGACGCAGCGTCAGAGCCGAGCCGCCCCATGAGCGCGCGCACGGTCGTCATCCTGCGAAGGGCCCTGCTCGCATGGGGAGGGCTGACTCTGGCCACGGTGGTCGCAGTCATCCTGGTGGCGGCCTACAGCAACGGTCGAATCCGCACGGATGCCTCGAAGCGCGACGTGCGATTCGTCCTGAACTGGTGCGAGCTGGGGGATGACCGGATCGTCGAGGTCGTCCACAGCTACGCGACGCCTCGCGCGTTCACCGGGGATCATCTCGAGGCCTACGCGATTCGTATCTCGCACGTGGACGTGAGCGAACTGACGGTGACGCCCGACAGCACGCGGCGCCGATGGTTCCGCGGGGATCAGCTTCCTTCGATCGTTCGCGACGCGCTGGACACGATGCGCAGCGACGTCGGCCACGACCCGATCGCCTGGTTCCCGACGGTGGACGAGCTGGGTTCGGCGAGTGTCTATGTGTACCCGTGGAGTATCGTGACGCACGGGGTCACGCCGTCGGAGGTCGACCTGATCTTCGTTCGGCCCCGCGACAAAATGGTGTTCTACTACGGGAGCAAGGTATGAGCCCCAGAGTGCCCAGCCTCCCCGAACCCGAAAGGAGTCGACCCATGTCGCTTCGCCGTGTTTCGTTGGGTGCCGCCGCTGTCGCTGCACTCGTCTTGACCGCGCCGGCCCGCGCCACGCACCAGCAGGTGCCGGTCATGCGCGTGCACGCCGAGACCGAAGTCATGGCCAAGCCCGACGTCGTGTGGGCGCACATCACGAGCGGACGGAATCTCGTGACGTGGTGCCCGCAGTGGAAGAGCCCGAAGAACGCGGCCGTGAACCTGACGCGCGTCGGCGACGTGCTCGACTACACGGACGAGTGGGGCAACGGCGGGCGCTCGGTCGTCACGTACCTGGACCATGGCAAGGAGCTGCGCGTCGCGCACGAGCCATCGAAAGGCGACTACATGTGCCAGGGCAAGTTCGTGCTGACGCCGAGCGAGAAGGGCACGAAGGTCGCGATCTGGGACCAGTACACGGACGAGAGCTCCGCGACCGACATGGCCGCGACCGCCGACAAGATGGACAAGGAGCTGGCGACCACGCTGGCCGCGCTCAAGACGAGCTGCGAAACGCCGCAGAAGTCGAGTCCCGGATCGCACCACCCGTAGACGCGCGGCGCGGCCGTACGGCACGGAACGGAAACGCCTGCCCGGCCCACCCTCGACCAACACGGAAGAAGCGGCCGTCCGAGAACACTCGGACGGCCGCCATTGCTTCCGGAACTCGCCCGCCAGCGCCCGGCCCCTCCGAGGCGCCGGCTACGGCGTCTGCGCCGTCTCCTTGTCGATCGTCGCGATCGCCCGCCCGATGTTGCGCAGGTTGTTCGCGCGATTGCTCTCGTTGCCGATCTCCTTGGCCGCGGTCAGCGCCTCCTCGAACGCCGCCCGTGCGCCCGCCTTGTCGCCCTTTCCGTAGAGCGCGTTGCCCTTCGTCGACAGCAGCCACGACCGGCCGACGGGCCCGGTCACGTGCGCCAGCCCCCGCTCGATGGCGGCCAGCGCCTCATCGTTGCGATTGGCGTCGACCTCCATCTGCGCGAGCCGCAACGACGTGTTGTAGCTCGTGGGCATCGCCTTTTCGGACTCGATCAGCGCCGGGATGACGCGTTCCGGCTCGGCGATGTCCGACGCCGCGTCGACGCGTGCGATGTCGAGCGCCGAGCGTTCGTCGTCGTCCTTGGGATGCATTGCCTCGATCTCGTCGAGCCACTGGTGCCCCCAGCGCTTGTGCGCCGCCGTGTCGCCGCGCAACTGCGTGAAGTGCAGCAACTGCTGGTACAGCTGATAGCGATGGTCGCGCTGCCCCGACATCACCGTGACCGCCTCCTCGGCGAGAGGCTCCAGCACGTGTCTCGTCGAATCGGCCCAGGGCGCGGAACCGCCCTGGTTCGAAGACGCGAAGCCCGCGAGCACCATGCTGACGAACGCGGAGTTGCGCGCCATGCCCGGCGCCTCCGCCGCCGCGGTCTCGGCCGCGGCCTGCGACTGCCTCGTCATCCACAACGCCCACGTCAGCGAGCCGAGCGCGCGCGGCCTCTCGGACCAGCCCTTGGGCGCGAGCCCCACGGCCTCGCGGTACGCGACCGCCGCGTCCTCCACCTTGCCGTGACCGAGCGCGTCGTCGGCGCGCGCCAGCGCGGCGTCGGCCGGAGTCGTGGCCTTGCCCCGGAACACGCGTTCACCGTGATCGAGGAACGCCTTCAACTCGGCCAGCGTCAGTCCGCCCATGTGCGAAGCGGTGGCCCGCTCGTCCGCGGCGTCGAGGATGTAGATCGACGGCGTATACACCACGCCGCGCCGCCCGATGAACGGCTGGTTGACCGGTTTGTCGTAGTCCAACTCGAGCCAGACGAACCGTCCGGCTTGCCTCACGAGCGACGGATCAGCAAGCGTCGCCTTCATGAGGCGGCACGAGTATCACCACGGCGCCCAGACTTCGACGAAGATCGGCAGGTGGCGGCGGTTCGCTTCGGCGCGAGCCCGCGCGTAGTCGTCGTTGATGATCGGCAGCTCGCTCGGCGTGGCAGTCGCCCGTGCCGGCGAGGCGAACGTGGATGACGCGAGGGCGGACGCCATGAGCAGGGTGGCGAATCTCATCGGTTCCTCCGGGTTGCTCGAAAGGACAGACCTCGAGTGGATCGAACTCGGCCATGCGGCGTGGGCGTCGGGCGCGGTCTGCCCGCTGGGGCCGCCCGGTCGCGGCCCCGGCTGGGACGTCCACGGCGGAGGATGCTAGAGTCCGGTTGGGTCCGGCCGCCAGAGCCGCTTTGCGTCGCGAAATCGGACCCATTCCCGGAGGTCCCGTTTGCGCCGATCGCGTGGAGCGCTGTTGCCGCCCGTGCCCGGCGGGCGCGTCCGGCGGCGCGACGTCTATCGTGCGCTGCGCGGCGCCGTGCTCGACGGCGTGCTCGCGCCCGGCGAGCGGTTACCCTCGAGCCGCCAGGCCGCGAGCGACTACGGCGTGTCGCGCGGGCTGCTCGAAGAGGTGTATGCGCAGCTGACAGAAGAGGGCTTCCTCGACCGCGCGATCGGGCGCGGCACGTTCATCGCCGCGCGCGCCGCCCGGCTGCCGGCGCCGGCGCCGCGCGCGGGCCGGCGTGCACGCTCGCCCGGCGCCTCGCGCCGCGGCCGCGCGCTCGTCGCCGACGCGCTGTGTCGCGAGCCCGAGACGCCGCGCGCGTTCAACGCCGGCATCGCCGACACGCGCGAATTCCCGTGGAAGACCTGGCAGCGCCTGAGCGTGCGTGCCGCGCGCGAACTGGGCCCGGCGGCGCTCGACTTCGCGGACCCGCGCGGCCTGCCCGCGCTGCGCGCCGCGATCGCGCGCTACCTCGCGCAGATGCGCGGCATCCGCTGCGAAGCGGCGCAGGTCATCGTGTTCGGCAGCGCGCAGCAGGCGCTATACGCGCTGGCCCTGCTGCTGCTCGAGCGCGGCGACGCGATCTGGATGGAGGAGCCGGGCTATCCCGGGGCGCGCGCCGCGTTCCAGATGGCCGGAGCCGCGATCACGCCCGTGCCCGTGGATGGCGAGGGCCTGCGCGTCGACTGGGGCGCGCGCCATGCCCCGCGCGCGCGGCTCGCGTACTTGACGCCCTCGCACCAATACCCGACGGGCGCGGCCCTGTCGCTGGAGCGCCGCCTCGCCCTGCTCGAGTGGGCGGCGGCCAGCGACGCGTGGCTGATCGAAGACGATTACGACGGCGAATTCCGCTACGTGGGGCAGCCGCTCGCGCCGCTGTACTCGCTCGATCCGCACGCGCGCGTGCTGTACCTGGGCACGCTCAGCAAGGCGATGTTCGTGTCGCTGCGCCTGGCCTACGCCGTCGTGCCGGCAGAGCTCGTCGAGCCGCTCGCGTCGTTGCGCACGCAGCTCGACGGTTTTTCGCCGGCGCTTCCCCAGCAGGCGATGAGTCTGTTCATGGACGAAGGCTACTTCGCGACGCACCTGAGGCGCATGCGCGCCGGCTATGGGGCGAAGCGCGCGCTGTTGATCGAAGGTCTGGCGCCGCTCGCGAAGCGCGGCTGGACGTGGTCCGAGAATCCGGCCGGGCTGCACCTGCTGATTCGTCATCCGCAGGCGGACCACGTGCGCGCCGTGGCCCGGACGCCCGCGCTCGACCTGGCGCTGCTGAGCGCGTATCGGACGGCGCCCGCGCCGGGCGATGGCCTGTTCCTGCGCTTCGGCGGGCTCGACGCGGCGAGCCTGGGGAAGGGGATCGGCGCGCTCATTCGGGCGGAGGCCGCGGCGCGCGGCTGACGCGCGATTTCGCGGGGCGTCCGCCGCGGGCCGGCCCGACGCCCGCGCCCCCGTACGGAATCGTTGGCGGGCCCGCCCCGGTCGGTTATCGTGCGCGGCATTCCGTCGTTGGCACGCGTCGGGCCGCCCGTTCGCGACAACGCTCCGGCTGGTCGGGGCGCCTTCTCAGCCGCGGACCCGCGTCCCGATCCCATCGTGAGGAGGGACGAGATGCTGCATCTCGACACGGGCAACACCGCGTTCATGCTGCTGTGCTCGAGCCTCGTGATGCTCATGACTCCGGGGCTCGCGTTCTTCTACGGCGGTCTCGTGGGCCGGAAGAACGTGCTCGCGATCATGATCCAGAGCTTCGTGTCGCTGTGCTGGACCACGGTGCTGTGGTACGTGTGCGGCTACTCGCTGTGCTTCTCCGGGGACGTCGGCGGCATCATCGGCAACCTCGACATGGCGTTCCTGCGCGGCGTGAACCTGATGTCTCCGTCGCCGAACGACAGCATTCCGCTGCTCGTGCACATCGCCTACCAGATGATGTTCGCGATCATCACGCCCGCGCTCATCACCGGCGCGTTCGCGAACCGTGTGACGTTCAAGGCGTACTTCATCTTCCTCACGCTGTGGCTTCTGCTCGTGTACTTCCCGTTCGTGCACATGGTGTGGGGCGGCGGCATCCTGGCGCGCTGGGGCGTGCTGGATTTCGCGGGCGGCATCGTCGTGCACAACATCGCCGGCATCGCCGCGCTCGCGTCCGTGCTGTACGTGGGCCGGCGCCGCGTGCGCGACTCGGGGCCGCACAGCATCCCGCTCGTCGCGCTCGGCACCGGACTGCTGTGGTTCGGCTGGTACGGCTTCAACGCCGGCAGCGAGTTCCGCGTCGACGCGACGACGGCCACGGCGTTCATCAACACCGACCTCGCGGCGTCGTTCGCGGGCATGGCGTGGTTCCTGATCGAGTGGATGTCGGGCGCGAAGCCCAAGTTCCTCGGGCTGCTGACCGGCTCGGTCGCGGGCCTGGCCACGATCACGCCGGCCGCCGGTTACGTGTCGCCGGGCTCGGCCGTGATCATCGGCATCGTGTCCGGGCTGGTGTGCTTCTATGCGGTCGCGCTCAAGAACAAGCTCCAGTGGGACGACGCGCTCGACGTGTGGGGCGTTCACGGCGTCGGCGGCTTCATCGGCATCGTGATGCTCGGCGTGTTCGCGACCAAGGCCTACAACGCGGCCGGCGCGGACGGCCTTCTCGCGGGCAACCCCGGGTTCTTCGTCAAGCAATGCGTGGCGGTCGTGCTGTCCTCGGTCTGGGCGTTCGTGTTCACGTACGGCATGCTGTGGATCATCGATCGCATGACGCCGGTCAAAGTCGAGGCCGGCGCCGAGGAAGTCGGGCTCGACGAAGCGCTGCACGGAGAGACCGCGTACGTCGAGGCGCTGTGAGCGGGCGCGCGCGGCACGCGCTCTCGGTCGCGGCGGCGCTGGTGATCGTGGGGGCGGGCGCGGGCCCGTCCCCGGCGGGCGCCGAGGCGCTGGCCGCGGTCGCGGCGCCGGTCCGCGTGCCGGCGTGGATCCAGGACGTGACGCTCGACGGCTTCGTGTCGGGCTCGTATTCCCATAACTTCGGCGTGCCCGCTTCGCGCACGAACACGCTGCGCGTGTTCGACATCGACGACGACAGCTTCACGCTCGACGTCGCCGAGCTGGTCGCGCAGAAGGCGGCGGCGCAGCCGCGCGAGACGGGCTTTCGCGTCGACCTCGCGCTCGGCAGTTCGATCCCACGAGTCTCGTCCGCGCTCGGACTGTTCCGCACCGCGACGAGCGCGGAGGACGTCGACCTCCAGCAGGCGTACGCCACCTACGTCGCGCCGGCCGGCTCCGGCCTCAAGCTCGACTTCGGCAAGTTCGTCACGCCGAACGGTTACGAGGTCATCGACGGCTACGACGGGTGGAACGACAACGCGACGCGCTCGCTGCTGTTCGGCTACGCGATCCCGTTCACGCATGTCGGGGTGCGCGCCGGCTACACGTTCTCGCCGCGCGTGTCCGGCCTGCTGCTGCTCGTGAACGGCTGGGACGTGGTGCGCGACGACAACCGCGCGAAGACGATCGGCGCGCAGCTCGCGTTCATGCCGGTCGCGCCGCTCAGCATCGTCATGAACGCGATGACGGGCGCCGAACGCGCGAACAGCGAGGGCGATCGCCGCACGCTGCTCGACGTGGTCGCGGTGTGGAAGCCGCGGCCCGCGCTGGCGTTCGGATTGAACGGCGACGTCGGGCGCGAGGACGGCGCGGTCGTCGCGGGGGAGACGGCGCGCTGGGACGGGATCGCGGCCTACGCGCGGCTCGCCGGCCACGGCGGGCTCGCGCTCAGCGTGCGCGGCGAGACGTTCGAGGACCTGGACGGCTCGCGCACCGGCGTCGCGCAACGCCTGCGCGAACTCACGCTCACCCCCGAGGCGCGCGTCTCGTCGCACATGGTGGTGCGTGGCGACCTGCGCTTCGACCACTCGGACCACAGCGTGTTCGAGCACCGCGACGGCACGTCCGTCTCGCAGACGACGGCGCTGATCGGCGTGCTTTACTCGTTCTGACGGTCGGGCCCACCGGGCGCGGGCCCAGGACGCGGCGCGTCAAAGTGCCCACGCATGCGCGTGGCGGATGACCGCCGGTCAACTCGCATGCCGTCGCCACGATAGCGGCGATTCCCTCGCCCGGGACACGCAGTCATGGCACTGCGTCAGCCCACAGGCGTGGCCCGCGCCGCGAGCCCGATTTCCGGATGGCCCTAGGGATATCGCGCGAACCCTGCGATACTCCGTGCCGCAGTTCCCCCAGCAAAGGCGGTCGGATGCTTCAGGCCCTGTTCGTCGATGACGATGCGGATTTCCTTCGGGGCGTCAGCGAGATCGCGGAGCAGGAGGGGTTCGCCGTCCAAGGCGCCCGCTCGCTGCACGACGCGCGCGAGCAACTCGCGAACGAACCCGCCGACGTCGTCCTCGTCGATCTCGTGCTCCCGGACGGAGACGGGATCGCGCTGCTGCGCGAGCTGAAGGAAACCACCAGCTCGGACGTCATCCTGGTCTCGGGCGTGGCCACCGTCGACTCCGCGATCGAGGCGCTCCGACTCGGCGCCCTCGATTACCTCACGAAGCCGCTCGACACCTCGCGGCTGCGCGTCGTACTGGCGCACGTCCTGCGCCTGCGCTCGCTCAAGGAGGAGGTCGGAACGCTGCGCGGCGAGCTGCGCAAGCTCGGCCGCTTCGGGAAGCTGGTCGGCGTCTCGCCCGCGATGCAGAAGGTGTACGACATGATGATCAAAGTCGCGCCGACCGACGCGACGGTGTTCATCACGGGCGAAAGCGGCACGGGCAAGGAACTGGTCGCGCAGACGCTGTTCGAACTGAGCGGCCGCCGGCGTAGGCCCTTCCTGCCGCTCGATTGCGGCGCGATTCCGCAGACGCTGATCGAGAGCGAGCTGTTCGGCCACGAGCGCGGCAGCTTTACCGGGGCGACCCAGCTGCGCCGCGGCTGCTTCGAACGCGCCGCCGGCGGCACGCTGTTCCTGGACGAAATCACCGAGATGCCAATCGAACTCCAGGTGAAGCTGCTGCGCGTGCTCGAGTCCGGATCGCTCGTCCGCGTCGGCGGTGACGAGCCCGTGCCCGTGAACGTGCGGCTGATCGCGGCGTCCAACCGCGTGCCGCGCGACGCGGTCGAGAACGGCAAGCTGCGCGAGGACCTGTTCTATCGCATCAACGTGTTCCCCATCGTGCTGCCGCCGCTGCGCGACCGCGAAGGGGACTCGCTGCTGCTGGCCGAGCGCTTCCTCGAGACGCTGAACGCGGCGCAGGGAACATCCAAGCGCCTGAGCGCCGCGGCGCGCGATCGCATCCTGTCGCATCCCTGGCGCGGCAACGTGCGCGAGCTGAAGAACGAACTGCAGCGTGCGTTCATCCTGGACGACAGCGTGATCCATCTCTCCGACCTTTCCTCGGGGAACGGCCCCGCGCCGCCCGCCCAGGAAGCCGGAGGCTCGCTCGAGGAGTCCGAGCGCCAGCTCATCCTCGCGACGCTCGATCAATGCGCGGGCGACAAGAAACGCGCGGCGCAGATCCTGGGCATCAGCCTGAAGACTCTGTACAACCGTCTTCACCTGTACGCGGAGCGCTGAGCCCTCCTCGCATCGTCGGCCCCCGGCTCGCCACGCGCCCGCCCGTTCGCCCGCCGTACGCCGACCCGCCACATCGATCCCAGGCGATTGAAGCTTCCGCCCGCGCTTTGAAGAAACGTGCTTCAAACGCACGGCGGTCACGCCCTCGTGGCGCGCCCGCGCGCGACGCCGCGATGAGCCATCGCGTTTGTCGACAACGCGCGATCGCCGCGCTCGTCGTTCGAGCGCCCTGGCATCAATCTCGCGTGGTTCGATCGTCATGAAACGCACCGTCCTCCTCTACCTCGGATTCGTGAGCCTTTCCATTCTCCTGTGGAGCGGATGTCTGGGCCGCCCGACGATCGCCCGCCTCGGGCCGTCGAGCACGGCGCACGCCCCCGCGACGCGCTAGCCGGTCGCGCACACACGACGCGCGGTCCGACGTCGGGAGCGGTCCGAGTCCGCTCGCACTTGTAGAAAGTGCCCCCGCCGCCGGGAAGACTTACAAACCCGCGCCCTCTCCGTCGCTTCGTTCCGCCTAACTCGGCCCAGATCGCCGCGCGCGGCTGCGGCGCGAGCGGCATGGGACGTGCGTGATCGAGGTGCCTGTTTTCGCGGCGACGATCGCGTCGCCCTGCACCCGCCTTTAGGAGAAGCCGATGCCCGACACCGTTGCCACTCCCGTGAGCGACGCGCTCCGCCTGCGTCCTCGATTGAGCGCGGCGCGGCGCGTCGGTCTCGCGTTCATCCTTTGCGCCGCGTCCCTGGCATCGAGTCAGGGTGGGGGTGCGCGCGCCGACGGCGCGCCGGTTCGGGGCGCCGCGGACAGCACGTCAGCGCGCGCCGCGGCCCCAGCCCATGACTCCGCCGTCACCGACACGAGCGACATGCGCGCGACGTCGGAAGTCCCGTGGAATCCGCCGCGGGCCATGGCGCGCCGCGAGGCGTGGGAGCAGGTCGTGCTGTTCCCCGGGCGTCTCGTCACGCTGCCGCTCTCCGGCCTCGCGTTCGTCGCGCGCGGCGCGGCGCAAAGCGGCGAGGATCGAGGCCTGATCCAGATCACGCCGCGGCCGCACGTCACACGGCCCACTCCCTTGCTCGCGCTCCAGCTGCCGCGTTTCGGGGATCGCACCGGTCTCGGTGGCGCGGTCGTGCTCACGAGCCCGTGGTCGTGGCCCGTCCTGCGCGCGCGCTACGCCGCGACGCTGCTCGACTACAACGGCACCCAACTGAGCGCGTCGCTCGGCCCGTTCGCAGCTCAGTACGGGTACGAGTGGCGCCCGCAGGATCAGTTCTACGGCGTCGGTCCGTCGACGTCGGTGGACAGCCTGTCCAATTTCGCCATGCAGAGCGAATACGCGCGGGGCATCGTCCGCTGGTCCGCGACTCCGGATTCCGCTCACCCGCGTTCGCGCCTGACCGTCAGCGCGTGGGGCGGGACGCGCAGCTCGGTCCTGCGCACGGGTCGCGATCGGAAAGAGGTGTCGTTCGAGTCGCGCTTCCCCGGCCTCGCCGCCGACATGCTCGATCGGCGCGTCGAACATCTCGTGTTCGGCGGGAGCGCGGTCAGCGACTGGCGTGGGGGGCGCCCGCACTGGGGCCATGGCGGACGACTGTCGCTCCAGGTCGAGCGCTACGACGCGAACGTCGGGCGCCTGCCGCTGACCACGAGCCTGGCCGAGGGCGCGTCGTTCACGCGCGTCACGCTCGAAGGTGAAACCGCTATCTCGTTCATGCGCGATCCGCGCACGATCCGGCTGAAGGTGCGCGTGGTCGACGAGACCGTGGGTTCGCGCCGCGACCGCTTCCTGCTGTCCGACCTGTCGCAGCTCGGCGGCCGCGAGGGTCTCTCCGGCTTCGGACCCGGGCGATTCCACGACCTCGATCTTCTGCACGTGAAGCTCATGTACGTGTTCCCGCTCGCGCGCCTCGTCGAGTGCGAAGCCCACTCCGAGTGGGGCTCGGTCTATCCCGACGTCTGGGCCGACGCGAAGCTCTCCACGCTCGACCATTCGGTCGGTCTCAGTCTGCGCGCCCGCAACTCGGCCTCGCCGTACGGCGAGGTGGGCTTCGACGTGAGTGCCGACGGCGTGCGCATCACTTACGCATTGGGAGGTCTGGAATGAGGCGCGCGATCGCAGGCTTTGGAATCGCGGCGACGCTGCTGAGCGGCGCGGCGCTCGCGGCATCCGCCGCGGGATCCGCCGCCACGTCGGGCGCCGCGCCGGCGGACACGGCGAGCCACGCGCCCGCCGAGAACCGCTACTCGTACGCGTACGACATGTTCGACAACTCGTTCGTCAGGCCCGCGACACGCATGCTCGACGTCGCGCGCCTCGCGCGCAAGGTCGCCGGGCATCCGCGCGAGGCCGCGAACGTCGACGAACACGATCAGGTGCGGCAGCCGAGCACGTGGTGGCAGCCGCGTATCGGCTTCCGGCCGGTGACGGTCGAGCAGATGTTGAAGGGCCCGGGATCCGGCGCGGGGCCCGCGCCCGGACGCTGGACGGTTTCCAAAGGCAAGGATCAGGGCGTAACGCCCGGCTTCCAGGTGAAGGACGCGGCCGGCGCCAAGTTCCTGATCAAGTTCGATCCGCCGGGCTACCCGGAGCTCGCGAACCAGACCGCGGTGATCGGCTCGCGCTTGCTGTGGGCCGCCGGGTACAACGTGACCGACGAATCGGTGACGTCGTTCCAGCTCGAGAATCTCGACGTCGGCAAGGACGCGACGTACACGGACGCGCACGGCAAGAAGCAGCCGTTCACGAAGGCCTATCTGGAGCGCGTGCTGTCGACGCTCGACCGGCGCCCGGACGGAAGCTACGCGTGTCTCGCCAGCCGATATCTCGACGGCAAGCCGCTCGGCCCGTACGAATACAACGGCCGCCGCCGCGACGATCCCGAAGACCTGATCCCTCACGAATTGCACCGCGAGTTGCGCGGATTCTGGACGATCTGCGCGTGGCTCAACCACGCCGACAGCCGCGGGCCGAACTCGCTCGACATGTGGGTCACCGAGAACGGCCGCTCGTTCGTGCGCCACTACCTGCTCGACTACAACGCGATCCTCGGCTCGGGCGACATCCGCCAGCACGCGTATCAGACCGGCCTCGAGTACTACTTCGACGTCGGCACCATGAGTCACTCGTTCGCGCATCTGGGCCTCGCCCGGGCTCCGTGGGAGCGGTCAGTGGATCCGCACATGCCGGCCGTCGGCTTCGTGGACTCGAAGGCGTTCAGTCCAGGCGGATGGCGGCCCGACTATCCGAACCCGGCGTTCGACGATCGCACGGAGCGCGACATCCGCTGGGGCGCACGCATAGTGGCCGGATTCACGGACGAGCACATTCACGCCGCCGTGGCCGCGGCCCACTACATGGACCCGCGCGCCGCCGAATACGTCGCGCGCATCCTCATCGAGCGCCGCGACAAGATCGTCGCCCGCTGGCTCGGGCCCCACGCGACCGAAGCGCGCCTCGCGGTGAGCCCGTGAGGCTGGGCGTTCCATCGCCCCGGCCGCAGCCCGTGACTCGTGCGCTCGCGGCCGCCGCGGCGCTGATGCTGCTCGCCGGCTGCGCGCACCTGGGAGTCCTGCCGCAGGGCGCCCCGACGATCTCGCCGTCGGCGAGCGACTCGACCGCGGCGCACACGCCGGGCGCGCACCTCACGTTGGGCCCGCTCCACCCGATCGTCGGCGATACGCTGATCGGGCTCGTGCCGGGCAGCGCGGACTCCTCGAAGCGCTATCTCGGGCGCCTGCGCGAAGGCTACACGTCCGACACGCTGAACCTCATGATCTTCGGCGACAACCGCCCCGGGTGGCGCGCGGCCCGCCTCGTGCCCGAATACTTCGCCATGCAGCAGATGTGGTCGCCGAATCCGCTCAAGATCCTGCGCGGGCTCGCCGCAATCCCGATCGGCATCGTCAAGGGTCTGTGGCCGGACCTCGCGTTGCTGCGCGACATCCCCGACAAGTTCCGCAACATGCCGGTCTCGGGCCGCGAGCGCCAGGTGCTGAGCGCCATGCTCGCGAAGATCGATTCCCTGAACGCGCACGGGGAGACCGTGTCGGCCGTCGTCAACTCCGGCGATCTCGTGGAGGACGGGCGCTACCCCGCGCACTGGCAGCGCTTCGAACGCCTCACGCGGCCGCTCTACTCGCGCGTGCCGTACTTCGCGGTGCCCGGCAATCACGAACGAACCGACGCGGTGCAGGGCGTCGCGAACTGGCACACCGCGACGGGGCTGCCGACGAGCGGCGACCGTATGTACTACTGCTTCGACACCGCGGACGGCTGGCTGCGGGTCATCGGGCTGGACACGAATCCAATCGTCGATCCGGGCAAGCACTGGTCGCGCGAAGTGCAGGTCAAGTATTCGGAAGAGGAGTTCACGTGGATGGTGGACCGCATCCGCGAGCACCACGGGCCCGTGATGGTGATGATGCACCACCCGCCGTTCTCGACGAGCCTGCACCGCGAGGAATGGCAGAGGGACAGCGTGCTGACCGAGCGGCGCGAACGCATGGTGCGCGCGCTGCACGACGCGGGCATCTCGGCCATCGTGAGCGGTCACGAGCACGCGTACCAGCGCGCGCTGCTCACGTGGCCCGACGCGGTCGCCGTGGTGCTCGTCTCGGGAGGCGGCGGAGCGCCGCTGCACAAGCTCGCGCCGCCGGCCGAGGTCGCGCGCCTGTTCAGCGAGTACAAGGTGGCCGGCTCCGTCGTGAAACCCGAGAACGTGTTCTCGGCCCAGGTCTTCCATTTCGTCCACATGCGCTTGTGGTTCGGCGGCGGCGAGCTCTACACGTACGCCGTCGATCAGAAATCGCGAGCCACGTTGATCGACAAGGTCGCGATCGACCTCAAGCGTTACGGCGTCCCCAAGATCGACCAGCACAAGATCCCCATTCCCCCGTCCACCGGACCCAGCGAGCCGTCGCACACGTCGGTCGCGCCCAAGTCGGGCCCGGCGACGATGACCGGCATGGCGATGGGCGGGCCCGGCCGGGTCGACTCGACCACGGCCAGCAAACGCATTCTTTCCAAACCGTCGCCCTCCGGGAAGTCGGACTCGACTTCCACGGGCCGGCGCGTCGTTCCGAAGTCTCCGGCCACGCCGAAGAAAGCGTCGCCGTGATTCCGCCCGCTCGGGCGAACCGAGAAGGAGGGCAGCACCCATGACCGCGATCGCAGCCGTCGAGCCCGCACCGGCGCCCGAACCGAGCAAGGGCCCGCTCGATCGTTTCCTCGGCATCTTCACGGAGGTGCGCGGAGGCGAAGGCCTCACCGCGCTGCTCCTGATGCTGAACGTGTTCCTGCTGCTCGCCGCGTACTACCTGCTCAAGACCATCCGCGAGCCGCTGATCCTGAGCGTGCCGGGCGGCGCGGAGGTGAAGAGCTATTCGGCCGCGGCGACCGCCGGGCTGCTCATGCTGCTCGTGCCTCTGTACAGCGCGGTCGCCTCGCACGTGTCGCGCGTCAAGCTGATCAACGGCGTGACGCTGTTCTTCATCGCGTGCCTGGTCGCGTTCTTCGCGCTGAGCGGCATGGGCGTGCCGATCGGCGTCGCGTTCTTCATCTGGGTCGGCATCTTCAGCCTGATGGTGATCGCGCAGCTGTGGGCGTTCGCCACCGATCTCTACACCGTGGAGCAGGGCAAACGGCTGTTCGCAATCGTCGGCTTCGGCGCGTCGCTCGGTGCGATCGCCGGCTCGTTCGCCACCGGGCAACTCGTCAAACAGTTCGGTCCGTACCCGTTCATGCTCGGCGCCGCGGCGCTGCTCGGGCTGTGCATGCTCCTGACGAACATGGTCAACGTCCGCGAGAAGCGCCGCCGCGCAACGATGCCGGCGGCGGCGGCGGATGCGAAAGACGCCGCTGCGGAACCCGACGCCAAGGTGACCGGGCGCAGCGGCTTCGCGCTCGTGTTCACGGATCGCTACCTGCTGCTCATCGCGTTCCTGATGCTCGTGTACAACCTGGTCAATACGAACGGCGAGTACATCCTCGGCAAGACCGTCGTGATGCTGTACACGCAGGCGCACGGCGCCGCGGCGACCGGCGGCCTCGACGAGAAGAAAGTGATCGGCGAGTTCTACGGCAACTTCTTCACGCTCGTGAACCTGGTCGCGGCCGCCATCCAATTGTTCTTCGTGTCGCGCATCCTCAAGCACTTCGGCGTGCGCGTCGCGCTGTTCGTGCTGCCGATCGTGGCGATGGGCGGCTACATCGCGATGGCGTTCATTCCGCTGCTCTCGTTCATCCGTGTCGCCAAGATGGCGGAGAACTCGCTCGACTACTCGTTGCAGAACACGACGCGCAACGCGCTGTACCTGCCGACGAGCCGTGAGGCGAAGTACAAGGCGAAGCAGGCGAACGACACGTTCTTCGTGCGCTTCGGGGACGTGGTCTCGGCCGGCATCGTGTTTGCGGGCACGGCGTGGCTGGGCTTCGCCCCGAAGCAGTTCGCCATCGTGAACGTCGCGCTCATCGTGATCTGGCTGCTGCTCGCCCTGCTCATCGGACGGCGCTTCAAGGCGCTGTCGGGGACAGCCTAGACGGGACGGGACGTGACGAACGACGGACAGGCCATGCGCGGCGCGGCCCTGTGGCGGCGGGGGCTCGACGGCCTGTGCCGCAAGTACCAGCTCGAGCCCGACGAGGGCCGCGTGCTCGTGCTCATGGGCGCGCTCGTCGCGACGCTGGTGGCGGCGTACACGATCGCCAAGGTGCTGCGCGACGCGCTGTTCATCGCGGAATTCGGCGCGCTGTCGCTGCCGTACGCCTACATCGGCGTCGCGCTCGCGTCCGTCGGCTTCGTGTGGATCGACGGCCGCGTCGGCCGCCTGGTCACACGAGGCGCCGCGACGCAGCTCCATCAGATCGCGGCCATCGCATGCGGCGCGCTGGCCGCGGCGCTGCTGCCGATCGCGCGCCACTGGACGGTCGCGGTGTTCTACCTGTGGACCGGCAGCCAGGCCATGATGCTGTTTCCGCACTTCTGGGGACTCGCGCTCGACGTCTGGGACTCGCGGCGCGCGCGCCGGATCTTCCCGGCGCTCGCGGGCTGCGGCCTGATCGGGGGCCTGGCGGGGGGCGCGCTCGCGGCGTGGGCCGGACCGCTCCTCAAGCGCGACGGGCTGATGTGGGCCATGGTCGCGCTGCTGGTTGTGGCGCACGTGCTCACCCGCGTCGTGGCCCACGCCCGCGCGCCGCATGCGGTCGCCGTGGAACCGCTGCCGACGGGCTCGCGCTGGGCCATCCTCCGCGGCTCGCGCTACCTGCAGGTGTTCACCGTCGCCCTCGCGCTGTCGGTCATGGTCGGCACGCTCGTCGACTTCGAGTTCAAGTACTACCTCCAGCACCTGTACACGAATCCGCGCACGCTGACGCAGTTCCTCGGCAAGTTCTACGTCGCGCTCAACGCGGCCGCGCTGTTGTTCCAGTTCGGCGCCGCCGCGTGGGTCATGCAGCGCTTCGGGCTCGGCCTGTCGAACGCGCTGCAACCGACGGCCGTCGTCGTGCTGTCGTCGTGGGTCGCGCTGAGTCCGATCGGTTGGGCGATCTACGCGCTGCGCGGAGTGCAGGGCGTGGTGTCGCAGTCGCTGGGCAAGGCCGCGACCGAGATCTACTACGCGGCCATACGCAGCCGCGACCGCCGGCGCATCAAGCCGGCGATCGACACGCTCGTCGAACGCTGGTCGGACGCCGCCGTCGGCGTGCTGCTGATCCTCGTGCTGCACGCGTTCCACGTGCGCATCCGCGTGATCGCGGTCGGGACGGCGGCGCTGGCCGGGCTGTGGCTGGTGTTCGCGTTCCTGCTGAACCGCGCGTTCGGCACGGCGTTCGCGAAGGTCCTGAGCGGCCGCTGGGTCGATCCCGACACCGCGCCCGATTCCATGGCCGTGCCGGCGGCGCGCCAGGCCGTGCTCGAATCCCTGCGCTCCGGCGACGCGTCGCGCATCGTGCTGGCGCTGCAGCTGAGCGAGAGCACGCGCGATCCCGCCATCGGCGAAGCCGTGCGCGGGGCGCTCGGCCACGCGTCGCCGCAGGTGCGGCACGCCGCCGTGCGCGCCATGGAGGCGATGCGCCTGCCCGATCGGGACGGCGCGATCCGCGGCTGCCTGACCGAGTCCGACGAAGAGCTGCGTCTCGCCGCCGTGCGCTACCTGCTCGCGCTCGCCGCCGAGCCCGCGTCGTTCGCCCGCGAAATGCTCGACGCGTCGGACCCCGCGCTCCGCGAACACCTGGTCGAGGCGCTCGCCGATCGTCCCGACGTGGCGGCCACCGTCCTGACGTCGTCGTGGCTCGACGCGCGGATCGCGACCGGGACGCGCGAGGATGCGCTGCTGGCCGCGCGCGCCCTCGGCGCGATGGCCCCGCGCCCGCAGGCCCCGCGACTGCGCGCCCTCCTGAGCCACGCAGACGGCGACGTGCGGCGCGAGGCATTGCGCGCGGCGGTCCGGCGTCCGAACGCGGCGCTGGTCGACGTGCTGCTCGAACGGGTGGGTGATCCCGAGTCGAGTCACGGCGCGCGCCAGGCGCTGGCCGCGATCGGCGACCCGGCCGTGGCCGGACTCACCGGGCTGCTCGACGCGGAACACGATGTGCACACCCGGGAGCTGGCCGCGCGGACGCTCGCGAACATCGCGACGCCGCGCGCGATCGCCGCGCTCCTGGCGTTGGGGCGGAGCGGCGACGTGCGCGTGCGCTATTTCGGATTGCGCGGGCTCGCGCGCATGCGCGTCCGCATCGGGCGCCCGGTGCTGACGCGCGCCGACGCCCACCGCCTGTTCCTGCGCGAACTGGGCGACTATCGCGCGGCGGAGGAGTCCGCGCTCGCGCTCGAGAAGCACGCCGCTGCCGAGGTCCGGCTGCTGGGCGAGAGCTACCGCGAGTCGGCGGACAGGGCGCTGGAGCGCGCGCTGCAGGCGCTCGCCTGCTGGTACGAGCCGAGGCCGCTGCCCGGCGTGTTCGGCCGCCTGCGCGATCCGTCGCGCAAGACCGCGGCGCCCGCGCTCGAGTATCTCGGACACGTGCTGCCGCGCGCCGTGTTTCGGCCGGTGCAGCAGGTGTTCGAATCCGGCGCCTCGCTCCCGGAGCCGGAGGCCGCGGCCGACGAACGCATCGCCGAACGGATCCGACTGGCGTGGGCGTCGGGCGACGAGTGGCTGCGCGCCTGCGCCGTGCGCGCCGCGCGCGCGCTCGCCGCGTTCGATCTTGGACTGTTCGCCGCGGACGACCACGATGGCGCGCCGGTGCGCGCGGAACTCGCCGCCCTCGCGGTGTGGCGTTCCGCCGCGCGGCCGGCGCCCGCGGAGCGCGCGTCATGCTGACCCCGGTCGAACGCGTCCTCATCCTCAAGAGCGCGGACCTCCTCAAGGACGTCGGCCCGCGCCGGCTCCTCGAATTGGCCGAGGTCGCGAACGAGGTCGAGATGTCGCAAGGCGACATGATCTATCGCGACGAGGATCCCGCGGACGCGCTGTACATGGTCGTCGAGGGCCGGGTGCGCATCGTGACCGGCGAACGCACCACCGAAGTCGGTCCGGGCGAGGCGTTCGGCACGTGGGCGCTCGTTGACGACTCGAGCCGCGACCATCACGCCGAATGCATCGAGGACGGGCGCGCGCTGGCGCTCCAGCGCGACGAGTTCTACGACGTCGCGGCCGGCGACCTGACGCTCCTCCAGGAAGTCGTGCGGGTGCTCGCGCGCCGGCTGCGCGCGATGGCGACGGGCCAGCCGCACGAAGCCCGCGTCGAGGGCGAGGGCATCGAGAAGCCGGAGGCGATGGCGGAAGCCGAAGCCACAGCCGCGGAGGTCGCCGGCGCCGAGGAGCCCGCGGACGCGTCGGAGAAGGCGAGCGCCGCGCCCGCGACGCCGGGAGAGGCGCTCGCGGCCGCGGCGCTCGGCCAACGCGCGCCCGAGAGCGCGGGCCCCGCCGCCGCCGCGGCACCGGAGGCGCCGCGCGAGGACATCGTGCCGACGCACGCGCCGGAACCCGACGAATCGAAGGTCACGTAGCGCACCGTCGCGAGGGGGACGCATGGGCGGATTGAAGCCGCAGAAGCCGAACGAGGACTTCTTCACGTGGTTCGAGGAGTCCGCGCACAACAACGTCGATGCCGCGCGCCTGCTCGACGGCATGTGCCGGGAATTCGCGAGCGCCGACACGATCGTCGGCCAATTGCACGATCTGGAGCACAAGGGCGACGGCATCGCGCACTCGGTGTTCGAGAAGCTGCACCGGGTGTTCATGCCGCCGCTCGACCGCGAGGACATCATCGCCATCACGATCGCCCTGGATGACGTGATGGACCACATCCACGAGGCCGGCGACGCGATGTGCGTGTACAACGTGAAGGAGCCGACCGGCGTGGCGCGGCAGCTCGCGACGCTGATCGTGGCGTGCACCGAGGCGGTCGAGAGGCAGATGCCGAACCTGCGCAACCGGCGCGCCATGAAGAAGCTCGAGGACGGCATCATCGAGATCCACCGCCTCGAGAACCAGGCCGACGCGCTGTTCCGCCAGGGGACGATGGACCTGTTCCACCGGCCGCACGATCCGACGCACGTGATCGCGTGGAGCCGGATCTACGAGACGATGGAGCGGGTGACCGACCGGTGCGAGGACATCGCGGACGTACTGCGCGGGCTCGTGATCAAGCATGCCTAGCGCGGGCGTCACGCCGCTGCTCGTCGCCATGATCGGGCTCGCGGTCGTGTTCGACTTCATCAACGGGTTCCACGACACCGCGAACGCGGTCGCCACGGTCATCTCGACGCGCGTGATGCGGCCGTGGGTGGCGATCACGATGGCCGCCGTGCTGAACTTCGTCGGCGCCATGTCCGGCACCGAGGTCGCGCGCACCGTGGGCAGCGGCATCGTCGCCGGGACCGTCCCGCTCGTCGCGGTCACCGCGGCGCTCGTCGGGGCGATCGCGTGGAACCTGTTCACGTGGTACTTCGGGATCCCGAGCAGCTCGAGCCACGCGCTGATCGGCAGCCTGCTTGGCGCCGGCATCGCCAGCCTGGGATTCGACTCCGCCCAGTGGGGCGTGCTGGTCCACAAGGTGGCCGTGCCGCTCGTGCTGTCGCCGGCCGTGGGCTTCGTGTTCGCGCTGCTGCTCATGAAGCTGCTGCTCAGGATCTTCGGGTCGATGAGCCCGTCGCGCGTGGGCCCGATCTTCCGCAGGTCGCAGGTCGTGTCCGCGGCGTTCATGGCGTTCAGCCACGGCGGCAACGACGCGCAGAAGACCATGGGCATCATCACGCTCGGTCTCGTGAGCGCCGGGCTCCTGCCGGCGTTTCACGTGCCCACGTGGGTCATCGGTCTGAGCGCGGCGGCGATGGCGGCGGGCACGTTCGCCGGCGGCCGGCGCATCATCCACACGATGGGCACGCGGCTCGCACACCTGGACCCGATCCACGGCTTCGCGGCCGAGACCGCGGCCGCCAGCGTCATCGAGATCGCGTCGCGCCTGGGATTCCCGTTGAGCACGACGCACGTCATCAGCTCCAGCATCCTCGGCGCCGGAGCGTCGCAGCGCATGAACGCGGTGCGCTGGCAGGTGGTGCGCACGATGGCGGGGGCGTGGGTGCTGACGATTCCGGTGAGCGCGCTGCTCGGCTTTGCGTGCGCGCTCGCCGCGCGCGCGCTGTTCCACTGAGCGCACGCGTTGACCGAGCCCAGCTTCCCGCGCCCGCCGCGAGGTCCGTGACGCGCTAGCGCTGGGACGCGAAGGACGGAGGCCGCGCGGTGACGAGCACCGGGCGCGATCTCTCGTAGGCGGCCGCCGGCTGCGCGGAGCGCGCCACCGCGCTCACCAGCTCCGGGAAGCTCTGCACGAAGACGGCCGGCAGCTTGAAGACGTACCCGAGGAGCGGCCGCGTCGCTTCACGGTCTCCCATCTCGAACGGGTAGTAGAGAGGATCGCCGGCGGCGTCCTCGAGCGCGCGCAGCACCGGAAACAGGTTCCACTGGGTGTGGGCGATCGCGGCGAGCGGCAATGGGGAGACGAGCCGCGTCGAATGCCGCAGCCCGATACTCCAGCTCGGCAGCAGCTGGGTCCCCATGCCGGCGTCGCCGTTCCGCGTCGCGACCGGCCAGGCCAGATCGCGTTTTTCGACTCGCCCCTGAGCGATGGAGCAGGCCGCGATCGCCTCCTGCGAAGCGTCGTAGTGAAAGACCAGATCGCCGCCGCGCACGTGCGTGATCAGACGGTGCACCCAGGACGCGGACGACCTGCCGACGCCTCGCGGCACGGCCAGCAGCTTGTCCCGGTCGTCGCGATCCGTCACGTCGAGCCAGAAACGTTCGCCCGGCAGGCGATCCCACCACGCGTTGAGGCTATCCATTCACGTCCCCGCTTCGACTCACAGAACTTCGGAATGCCCGGGCGCCCGAAAGCGGCCGCGGGCTCGGCCGACGGCCGCGAGCGCGAGCAGGCCCAGCGCGGCCAGCGTCAGCGTGCCGGGCTCGGGAACGGGTTCGGTCACCGCGTGCTCGATCGGCATGGCGTAGGGCCCGCGCTCGCCTGACAGCGCGGTCGGTGATCCGATCTGTGCCGTCGACCCCGCGGTCGTGCCGTCGGGTGTCGCGTTCAGACTGCGCCCGAGATGGGCGTCGATTCCCTGGACGTAGGCGTTTGCCACGGAAGCCAGCGCGAGCAGCAGCACCACGGTGCTGCCGGCGAACCATCCCCACCTCGATCGGTGTTGCATCTCGAACACTCCTGGGACTCCGACAAGCTCTTGCGCGGTTCGCGCCGCCATCCCATGCGCGTTGCATGGAGTGCCGGCACCGCGAGCTTCCTCGATCGACGGCGTGAGCCTCGATCGCCAGCGATTCGTTAGAGCCAGATTGATGCCAGCGCTCCCCACGCCGGCCTCGTTCGCCAACTCGTTGCGCCGCCGACGCCGGATCGTGGCGGCACACGCCTCCGTGCGGTGGCAGCCGTCCCCGGGGCACGCCCGATTGAAAAAACGGCCGCGCGCGCGTGGGAAGGAAATTCAAGAACGAGGCGGTTGGAGCAAGAGGGCCGCCGAGCCTGCGAGCGCGACGTGGATCGACAGGGGGCCGACGCGCGCCAGCCTCGCACTGGGTGATCGGGCGACACTTCGAGCGGCGCGCGGCGCAGCGAACCACGCGATCGCCCGCTCCATCGTGCGGCTGGGCCCGGGCTTGAGAGGAATCCTCGCGCGGGCGCCCGATGGTCCCGGCCTTGCGTTGTCCAGGTGCGGCAACACCGCCTCCGTGAGCAAGCCGACGCGCTCGCTCGATGACCTTCGCCGTGAATCAGGCCACCCGGGCTCCCGGGATCGAAGATCGACCGGCCTTCGCGGCAGCCCCCGCACCACGACCCAGTAACGCCGGACGGACCGGTGTGTCCTGCCCGGCGGCATCTGTCACGCGCGCATCACAAGCCTCGAGCCACGGACCGGGAGGACTCATGAAGACCACCCGACGAATCGCTCTGCTTGCCAGTTCCTCGCTGCTCGCCGTCGCGGCTCCCGCCGCGGCGTCCGCCGTCGCAACACCGTTCTCGATCTACTGGACCGCGCCCGGCGACGACGGCACCATCGGCCGGGCCACGGCCTACGACCTGCGCTACTCGACCGCTCCGATCACCGCCGCGAATTTCCTGCAGGCCACGCGGCTCGGCGGGGTGCCGGCGCCGTCCGCTGCGGGCACGGCGGAATCGTTCGTGGTCTCGGGGCTGGCCGACGGCGTGTTGTATTACCTGGCCATGAAGACCGGGGACGACGGCGGCAACTGGTCGACGGTGTCGAACCTCCTCAGCCGTCCGGCCCAGACGGCCGACGTCGGTCCCTCGGCTCGCGCGCTCGCGTTCTCCACGCCCTGGCCGAACCCGGCGCGCGCCTCCACGCGCTGGGCGTACTCGCTGCCCACGGCCATGGACGTCCAGGTCGACGTGTTCGACGTCAGCGGTCGGCACCTGCACACGCTCGCCAGCGGCCGTCGGGCCGCGGGAACGGGAGAGTGGTCATGGAATCTCGAGGACGATCGCGGCGCGGCCGTCGGGTCCGGCGTGTACTTCGTGAGGGCGCGCCTGGGCGACGCGCAGTGGACGAGGCGTCTGATCGTCCAACGCTGAGCCGGCGGGTTCGCTCCCTGATTGAAGAACCGGGCCGCGCATTGAAATCCCTTCCGTGCGCCGACACTTCGTTCAATCCGCGGGACGGGCAAATCGGCGCACATCCTTTGGCGCGCATGTGTTTACCGGCCACCTCGCGGAGTGGCCTCATGGCACCGATCGTGCGAAGCATCACATCGTCGCACGAGTGACGCTCCCCATCCGTCACCCAGGACCCTCGTTCCGGGCACAAAGCGGTCGACGCGGCCGCCGACGAGGGCCACACTGGCAGTGCTTCCCATCGGGAGCTGAAGCCTCCCACTCAAGAAAAGCGGTCCCAACGTGCCCGAGTGGTCGTTCCAACGGAAACTGATCAGCGGCGTGATCGTGGTCTGTCTGCTGGCCATCCTGACCAGCGGCGCCTCGATGTTCGCGTCGCGAGTCCTGATCTCCGGCATGGCGGACGTCGCGACCGGCGAAGGCCAGGACGTCGCGGACGCCAAGACCCTCCAGCTCATCGGCGTCAAGAACATCGCGGACGTGCAGGCCTGTCTCCTGACGAGCGGCCGGCAGTTCGCGCCGGCGGCGCGGGCGGGTAGCGCGCTCGTCCGCGATCTCGTCACCCGACTGCAGGGCAGGCTCGCGGATCCCGAGGCCCGGGCTCTGCTCGAGAAGATCCTGACGACGGAGCGTGCCCAGCAGGAGGCGTTCACGCACGCGCTCGCCAGCTCGGGAACGGTGAAGGGGGCGACGCTCGACCCGGACCCGATCATGATTCGCGGCGCCGAGTTCGATCAGGCGCTGGCCGCGCTCGTGACGCGCGTCGAATCGGCCCGGGCGCGCGGGCGGGCGGCCGCGCTCGCGAAGGTGTACCGCGCCGAGATGCTCCTCATCGTCATCACGATCGCGACCGTCGTGCTGCTCGTCATGCTGTGCCTGCTGCTCATCACCGCGCTCAACCGGAGCTACCGGCTCCAGTCGAGCGCACGCAGCCTGGCCGAGAAGGGGCAGACCGAGGCGCGCGCCTCGCTCTCGGACGCGGAGGCGGCCGGACACCTGAAGGACGAGTTCCTGGCCACCGTGTCGCACGAGCTGCGCAATCCGCTCGCGCCGATCCTGACGTGGACGCAGCTGCTGCGCAGCGGAACGCTCGACAAGGAGAAGTCGGCGCGCGCACTGGAAGTGATCGAGCGCAACGTCACGTCGCAGGCCCAGCTCATCGACGACCTCGTCGACGTGTCGCGCGTGGTCTCCGGCAAGTTCCGGCTCGACGTGCGGCCGATCGACCTGGTGCCGGTGATCAAGGCGGCCGCCGAATCCCAGGCCCCGGCCAGCGACGCGAAGCACATTCGCCTGCAGCTCGTGCTGGACGAGCGGGCCGGGCTGATCTCGGGCGATTCGGAACGGCTCCAGCAGGTCATGTGGAACCTGATCTCGAACGCCATCAAGTTCACGCCCAAGGGCGGCCGCGTGCAGGTCGTGCTGCAGCGCGCCGAATCGCACATCGAGATCTCGGTGAGCGACAGCGGCGTCGGCATCGACGTGGATTTCCTGCCGCACGTGTTCGAGCCGTTCCGCCAGGGCACCGGCGGCTCGATGCGCCGCCATGGCGGCCTGGGACTCGGGCTGTCGATCGTGCGGCACATCGTCGAGCTGCACGGCGGCGAGATCTCGGTCGAGAGCGACGGCGCGAACCTGGGCTCGAAGTTCCTCGTCAAGTTCCCGCTGCAGGCGACCGCGCGGGAGGCGGGAGAGCCCGGTCGCCGGCATCCGATCGCAGGCGACGCGCTGGCCGACGTGCGCCTGGCGCGCCTCGACAGCATCCGCGTGCTCATCGTCGAGGACGAGCCCAGCGCCCGCGAAGCCCTGCACGAACTGTTCAGCTCGTGCGGCGCCGACGCTCGCTCCGCGTGCTCGGCCGCCGAGGCGCTGGCCGAGTTCGATCGCTGGCAGCCCGATGTGCTGATCTCCGACATCGCGATGCCGGGCGAAGACGGTTACTCGCTCATCCGCAAGATCCGCATGCGCGAGGTGTCGCGCGGCGGCATGGTCCCCGCCGTTGCGCTGACCGCCTACGCGAAGATCGAAGACCGTGTGACCATCCTCGGCGCGGGATTCCAGATGTACCTGTCGAAGCCCGCGAGTCCGAACGAACTCGTCGCGGTGGTCGGCAGCCTGGCCAAGCGCCGGGGCTCGAGCGATCCGAAGCCGATTTCGACGATCGGCTAGTTCGCCGGGCTCGGGCACGTCTCACCGCCCGGCGCCGGCGTTCGCGCGACGCCCGCGAACGCCGACCCCTGCGCCCGCCATTGAAGAACCGGCCCGGGATTGAAGTTCCTTCTCCCGCACCCGGGCCGCGCGCGGTGCCAACGCCGGCCGCGGCCGCCGCCGTACGCCGTTCCCCGCCAACGCCCTAGCGCCGATGCTCGCGCCTCGCGCCCGGTGGCACCATTCCTGCGCTACGAGCCCGTCGAAGAAGCGCGCGGGCGCCGTCGCCCGGTGAGCTTCGGACACCTTCCGCCAGGCGGATTTCAGCGCTCTGGTCCACGTCGCGCCGCTGCAGGAGTCACTCATGATGGATCGCAAACGCCGTGCTCTCGCAGCCCGGCATCTGGTCGGCGCGCTCTTGCTCGCGACGCTCGCCACCACGAGCGCCGGTCGCGCGCGAGCGGTGGAACTCATCCCCTCGTTCGGAATCACCAAGTCCACCGATACCAACGCCGGCGACGCTCAGGCGTTCGGCGGCCTCGCGCTGCGCGCGCCCGTGCTGCCGTTCCTCAAGCTGGAGGGCGGCATCGGCTACCGGCAGGACTCGTTTGCGAACGGAGACGTCACGGTGCGCCAGTGGCCCGTCACCGCCTCGGCGTGGGTCCAGCTGCTCCCCATGATCTACGCGGGCGGTGGCCTCGGCTGGTACCGGACGACGACCGACTATCGCAACCCGATTCTCGAGGACGCGACCGGCGACAAGGTCGGAGTCCACCTGGGCGGCGGGCTCGAAGTGCCGGTCGCGCCGCATCTCGGCCTCGACCTGAACGGCCGCTACATCTTCATGCAGAAGGACAAGAACAACATTCAGGTCCCGACCACGTTCAACCCGGATTTCTGGACGCTGTCGCTCGGGCTCGCGTTCAAGATCTGATCATGACCGCCCGCGTGGAGGCCTCCGCATGATTCGCCAGGGGCGACTCGATTTCGCGCCCGGCCTCTTGGTCGCGGCGGCGCTGCTTTCCCTGTGCGGCTGCGGCGCGGGCGGCACCGCCGCTGAAGCGGCGGGCAATCCACCGGGCCGCTACGCCCTGCCCCTGCTGCACGCGATCCCGGCCGGCAAGCGATTCGACGTCGCGCTCGCCAGCCACTTGTCCACCGAGACCGCGAATGTCGGAGACGCGTGGCACGGCGAGGTGACCGCGAACGTGCCCCTCGACAATGGCGGGCAGATTCCGGTCGGCAGCCGGGTGGACGGCGTCGTGGAAGGGGTCGTCGCGGGGCGACCGGGTTCGCGCGCGTTCCTCCAGCTCCGCGTGCGCAGCATCCACGTGAACGACTATGACGAATCGGTCGTGGCGGTCTCGGAGCCGGTCGTCGCGGGCTCCCCGTACGCGCGCAGCCTCAGCGCGATCGCCCGTGTGCTGGCCGACAGCTCGGCCATCGTCAACGCCGTGATCGGTAAGGACGGCACGTCTGCGGCGCCCCTCGGGAGCGCGCCGACCGTCGTGACCCCGGGAACGGACGGCGACCAGGTCGTGCTGACCGAAGGGCTCGTGTTGAGCTTCACCGTCAGCCGAAGTGTTGCGATGCGGTAGGAGCGACTTCGGCCTCTCGCGGGCTTTCACCGCGGCCGCCTCGTCGCGCGGATCACGATCGTCGAGAAACTGAAAAATCGTCAGAGCGACTCCAATAGGAAAGGAAGTGTCTCGTGAAAGGTCTGGCCTTCGTGTTCATCGTGCTGGGAATCCTCGCGCTCGTCTACGGCGGCATCAGCTACAGCCGCCAGCGGACGCTGCTCGACGTGGGCTCGTTCCAGGCCACGACGACGGAGCCGCACGACATTCCGCTGTCGCCGATCGTCGCCGCCGTCGCGATCGTCGGCGGGCTCCTGCTGCTCTTCGTGCCGCGCCGCCGGACCGAGGAGTTCCGCGGGCTCTACGAGCCCCGCCAAGGCCCTTCGCAGCCGTCCCGCGTCCCAGCGATTCTGACCACGCCGGCGCATCGCACCACGGCGTCACACGTCGCCAAGTCTCATGCCGCGAACCTGAGAGGTGTGAAATGAACAGGCACTGTCGCCCGCTCTACTCCTGGACTGCCATTCTCGTCGTGCTGTGCCTCGGCACGATCGACATCGCCCCGGCCGCCGCCGGCCTCGCGCCTTCGCAACCGTCCGGGGTCACGACCATCGCGTCGACCCGCGACGCCGACATGCTGATGGCGCAGCGCGCGCTCGAGAACAAGGTCGTCGCCCAGAAGCTCCGCGACTACGGCGTCGCGCCCGCCGACGCCCAGGCCCGCCTCGCGAGCATGTCGGACCAGGATCTGCACACGCTGGCCAGCGCCTCGAAGGGCCTGCCGACCGGCGGCGACGCCACCGGCGCCATCATCGGCGTCCTGATCGTGGTCATCCTCGTCATTGTCGTGCTTCGTCTCATGCATCACGATGTGATCGTGAAGTAGTGACGCAGGCGTGCGCGCGGAGCGGGGTGCGATTCTCTCGGGGGATCGAGGGATGAACATCCTGCTCATCGCGCGGCTCGACCCCTGGACGCCACCGCGCCGTCCCACGGAAAGGCCACGTCCATGAACACGACACGCGCCTCTCAGGCCACTCACGTCCTGCTCCGACTCGTCGCGGGATTGCTCATCTTCATGCACGGCGGGCAGAAGCTGTTCGGATGGTTCGGCGGGATGGGAGCGGCGCACCCGGTGCCGCTGATGTCGCAGATGGGCCTCGCCGGCGTCCTCGAGTTCGGCGGCGGCATCGCGCTCCTGCTCGGGCTGCTCACGCGGCCGGTCGCGTTCCTGCTCTCCGGCGAGATGGCGGTCGCGTACTTCCAGGTCCACCAGCCGCAAGGCACGTGGCCGATCCAGAACCACGGCGAGCTGCCCGTGCTGTTCTGCTTTATCTTCCTGTTCTTCGCGGCGCACGGGGCCGGCGCCTTCAGCGTCGACGCCCGGCGTCGAGGCCGGGGACGCTGAGGCCTGGAGAACTGGATGGGGCCCGCACGGTGTCGGAGCACGATGTCGTGTTCGGCGGCGGGCCCCGGTCGACGAGGAGCCGGCCGTTGGATGCGGCGTTGCCCGCGCTGATCGGGAATACTCGGGGCTCGCGTGCTTTCATGCCGGTGAAGCCGATGCCCGGCGCGGCGCGAGCCCAGGAGGACACGTCGACATGACAACCCGCCTCGCCTCGGCGCGTTCCACGCTGCTCGGGATCGGCATCGTGACCGTGCTCCTCGTGTGGGCGCTGCGCGATCTCGCGCTGCTCATCGGCTACGCGGTCCTCGTCGCCTACGCGCTGCTACCGGCCGTCAAGGCGATCGAGCGGGTGCGCGACTCGCGCGGCCGCCACCTGCCGCGCGGACTCGTGGCTGGCGCTGTCATGCTCACGCTGGTCGGCATCGTCGGCTGGCTCGTCGCGCTCGCGATCCCGCGACTCGGGACCGAGGCGACGCACTTCGCGGCCATCGCGCCCCAGGTGCTCGCGCGCATCGTCGACGACCTGCGCGCGTTTGGCGCGGCGCACGGCTTGAGCGCGTGGCTCGATCCGGCGATCGACAACGCACGCTCCGACGCCGCGGGGCTGGTCGCGAACATGGGAGGTACGCTCGCTCAGGGCGCGGGACGCGTGTTCGGGGGTCTCGGCCGCCTGCTCGGCGTCGCGCTGCTTCCGCTGCTCGCGTTCTACCTGCTCGCGGAGTCCGACGCGGTCAGCGTGAGCGCGTTGCGCTTCGTTCCGGAGCAGGCGCGCCCGGAAATCACGCGGCTTGGCGCCGCGGTGGACCGCGCGCTGCGCAGCTACGTGCGCGGGCAGGCCATCGTGTGCGTCGTGACCGGCGCGCTGGTCGGCGCCGGGCTCGCGCTGCTGCACCACCCGGCGGCGCTGCTGCTCGGGTTGCTGGCCGGGGCCGCGGAGCTGATTCCCTATCTCGGCTTCATGGCGACCGCCGCCGCGATCGCGCTCGCCGGATCGAGCGTGGGCCCGGCGCAGGTCGTGCTCGGCCTCGCGCTCTACACCGGGCTCAATTGGGCGATCGGCGCCCTCGTCACGCCGCGGCTGATGGGGCGCTACCTCAAGATGCATCCGTTCGTGGTGACGGTCAGCGTGCTCGCCGGCGCGCAACTCCTCGGGCCCGCGGGCGCGCTGCTCGCGCTGCCGGGCGCCGCGGTGCTCCAGGCGGTCATCGAGGAGCTGGCGCCCGGTCCGACCCGCGCGGCGAAGCGCGACGCGGCGGCTTCCACGGCCTCCCAGAAGTGAGGGAGCGGGCGGCCTCGAGGCGCCACGTGGCGCCGTCGCGAGGCCAATGAACGAGCGGGCGCCCGACGGCGGCGCCCGCTTCGCGGTTCACGATGGTGTTGCGACGTTGCGCATCGGGTCTCTAGTGGTGGCCGCGATCGTCCGCGGGCTGGGCCTGGCGATTCCCACGGCCGCGACCCTGGTTGTGGCCGTAGCGCGAGTTGCCGTTCTCGTCCTGCCAGCTCGACGGATAGTTGTGCCAGTGGTCCTTCGAGACTTGCGTCAGCTCGCTCGGAACCCGGCGCTCGTCGATGGCCCTGAACTGGCCGCGCCCGCGACGCGACATGTACCAGCGGTTGTCGTTGTAGACGTAGTAGCCGCCGCCGTAGCGGAACATGTCGTAGTTCGGGCGCTCGCTCATGCGGATCTCCTGGACGCGCGTGCCGCGCACGCTCGTCCAATGCGGCGTGCTGCCGAACGTGACCTGGAACGACGCGGAGGTCTGTGCGAGAGCCGTGGTGGCGGTCGCGAGGGCCAGGGTCAGGGTCAGCAGCGGAAGGAGCACTCGAATCCTGGGGCGAATGGTCATTGGGGTTCCCTCGTGGGTGTGAGCCGGTTCCAGCGATGGTCGTGCGTTCGGGAGATCGCGCGCATCCCGAGGCGGCATGCGACGCGGGCCTCGAGCGAGGCCACGCCATCCTTAGGCTGAACTCCATCACGCGAGAACCGTGCCGCGCTTCGAGCGCTCGGCGCGTTGCGCCGCAAGGCGGGGCCGAGCAGTGGGGTGGGGCGGCACGCGCGCCGGCGAGCGACTCGCGAGCGTCTCCACGGAGAGCCCGCGACGCCGGGATTCTTCAAAGCGCGGTACGAATTACACGGGTCCGGGCGTCGCTCGCGCCGAGCCGGAGTGGCCTCGATATTGCGTGACTCGTTTGCGCCGTCACTGGAGCGAATCGCCGGGAGCAGCGTTTCCCGCGCAAGAGCGCACGGACCATTCACGAGGGAGATGCGACGATGCCCGCGCTGATCCAAGTCTGCATTGTAATTGTAACCTTGGCATTCCTCGCGCTCTCCGCCGCGACGATCTATGCCCTGGTCCGCCTCGTGCGCACGGCCTCGCAATTGTCCTCGGCGGCACAACTCTCGATGTCCCAGTCCGAGCACTTCATCAAGGAGACGCGGGACCTCCTGCACGCGGTGCGCGAGATGATGGCGCCCACGAAGCAAGTCGTCACACGCTTCCAGCGGCTGGGCGAGCGCGCGGCCGACCTGTCCGGCGCGGTTCTCGACGAGATCGAAGAGCCCGTCCTCGCGGCCGCGGCCATGGCGCGCGGCGTCAGGACCGGCGCCACCCATCTGCTCGATCTGATGGTTCGACGATTCACGCAGCAGCCACGCTTCTCGAACAACGGAGAGCAAGACCATGAATGAGACTCAGCAGGGCAGGACGGACAGCAGCCTCGTGGGGCCGCTCGTCGGCTTCGCGCTCGGTGCGGTGGTGGGCGGAGTGCTCGCGCTTCTGCTGGCGCCCGCGAGCGGTGAGCACACGCGACGCCGACTCGGCGACGCGGCGCGGCGCGTGGGGCGCCAGGCGCGCCAATCGTTCGAAGACACGCGCGACGCGGCGACCGGGCTCGGCGTGGACGTGAAGTCGGCGATCGATGCCGGTCGCGAGGCGTTCCGTCACGACGGGTCCGCGCCCGAGCCGCGCCTCGCCGCGCGCATGGCGAACGTGGTCAGCGTGCCGCCCGCGCGCACGCCGTAGTCGCGCGCCTCGAGCGCCGCGCGAACCCCCCGAGAGGGGTCGCAGGGGGGCGGTTGCACACCGCCGCTCTGCGGGCGCGGGCCGCGACTGAAGCGCGGGGCCTGACGTACCGATAACCTCGGGGACCGGTCGGCGACCACGGTCCCGATCTGCTAAGATTCCGGCCCACTCGAACGCGGGCCTCAGCCCGCGCCCAGAACCAAAGCCCCCGAGGAATTCATGTCGAAAGTCGCCGTTCTCCGCACCTCGCCCGACACCGTCGTCGAAGACTACGGCCGCCTCATGGACCTGGCGAACTATCGCCAGGCGCTGCCGTTCTCGGCCCAGACCTGCCTGCGCATCAACATCTCGTGGCACGTCTACATGCCCGCGTGCTCGACCACGCCGTGGCAGATGCACGGCGTCATCGAGAAGCTGAAGCGCGACAACTACGACGTCTCGCGCGACCTGATCGCGGCCCAGAACGACACCGTCGTGGTGAGCTGCCGCGAGGGCACGGTCAACAACCACCTGGCGCCGGTGCTCGACAAGTACAAGGTGCCGATCCAGTACCTGAGCGAGCCGCCGACGGAGTGGATCCGCTACGAGCCCAAGGGCAAGATGCTGGTGCTCGACCGGGTGTTCGAGAAGCAGGGCATCCAGATCCCCAAGATGCTGATGGGCAAGAACGTGATCCACATGCCCACGGTCAAGACGCACATCTTCACGGGCACGACCGGCTCGATGAAGAACGCGTTCGGCGGACTGCTGAACCTGAACCGCCACTGGACGCACTCGGTGATCCACGAGACGCTCGTCGACCTCCTGCGCATCCAGAAGGAGATCCATCCCGGCGTGTTCGCGGTGATGGACGGCACGATCGTCGGCGACGGCCCGGGACCGCGCTGCATGCGCCCGCACGTCAAGAACTACATCCTCGCGTCCGACGACTGCGTGGCCATCGACGCGATCGCCGCGAAGATGATGGGCTTCGATCCGATGACGGACCTCAAGTTCATACGCCTCGCGCACGAGAACGGGCTCGGCGTCGGCCGCCCCGAGGAGATCGAGATCGTCGGCGACGACATCAAGAACGTGAACTTCGGTTTCCGCGGCTCGCTGAACGAGAACACGCTGGCCTCGCGCGGCCAGAAGCTCATTTATTGGGGCCCGCTGAAGCCCCTCGAGAACATGCTGCTGCGCTCGCCGATCGTGCCGTGGAGCTACTTCGCGTCGCGCCTGTACCACGACGGATTCTGGTATCCGGTGAACGGCAAGCCGCGCGTCAAGGACATGCTCGCCACGCAGTGGGGCGCGCTGTTCCAGAAGTACGGCAACGGCGGCGTGTTCCAGAAGGCCTGACGCTCCAGGACGCCTCGCCACCGTGGCCCGCCCGCCGCGCCCCGACTCGACGACACGCGCGGCCTCCGGCGTGAACCGCCCGCGCGACCATCGCGGGCCCGACGTGACTTCGCCCGCCCACGCGCCGTCCCCGGCCGCGGGCGGGCGTTTTGTCGTGGCCGCGATCGTGCTGCTCGCGGCGTGGGCGATGCTGTGGGCGCCGCAGTTGTTCCAGGCCCGGGTGTTCGCGCGCGGCGACTGGCCCATGGACGCGCCGTACGCGCGCTTCTCCGCCGACGTGTGGCGCGCCGAGCACGAGCGCGCGCTGTGGAATCCCTACGTCTTCCTCGGCGTCCCGGCGGCGGCGAGCCTCGCCGACCCGCGCCCTCAGTACCTGCCGGACGCCGCACTCGACGCGCTGTCGCGGCTCGACGCGTTTCCGGTGTGGCCGCCGCTCGTGCTGCCGCTGCTCGCGCACCTCGCCGGCATGCTGGCGGCGGCGGCGCTGGTGCGCGCGCTGTGGCGCGCCGGCACGCCGGCCATGATCTGGGCCGGCGTCGCGTGGGGCGCGCTGCCGAACCTCGTCGTGCCGTTCGCGTACGGCCATCACGCGCAGCTGGTGACCGCGTCGCTCATGCCGCTGTCGCTGCTCGCGGTGCACGGCGTGATGAGCGCCGCGACGTCGCGCGCGGTGCTGCAAAGGAGCGTCGGCCTCGCGCTCGTGGTCGCGCTCCAGGTGCTGGCCGGGCACCCGCAGTTCGTGTACTTCTCGGCGCTCCTTTCGGGCGCGTTCGGCCTCGAGCGCGCGTGGCGCTTCCGCCGTCCCAGACGCCTCGTCGTCGGGCTCGGCGCCGCGCTGCTCGGACTGGCCATGGCGACGGTCGTGTGGTGGCCGATGGCGCTGTATGGCGGCGATTCGATCCGCGGCCTCGCGAGCGGCGTCTTTCTCGAAGAAGTGCGCCGCTACAGTCTCGCGCTTCGCGACTTCCTCGTGTTCGTGTGGCCGCGGGCCATGGGCGCGCACGATCCCACGTACTGGGGCGGGCTCAACGGCACGGACTTCCCGCAATACTTCGGCGGGCTCGCGGTCGCGCTCGCGCTCGGGCTCGTCACGACGGGCCGCGCGTGGCGCGACGGCGCGGCGCGGTTCCTGGCGGGCGCGGCCGTCGTCGCGGCGCTCCTCGCGCTGGGCACGCGGCTCGGGCCCGCGTACGCCGTGCTGCACGACGTGCTGCCGCTGTGGTCGCGCTTCCGCGTCGCGGTGGCGGTGATCGTCGTCGCGCAGCTCGCGGTCGCACTGCTGTCGGCGCGCGCGCTCGATCTGCTGCTGGCCAAGGGCGACGTTCGGGCGCGCGCCTGGGCCATCGCGGGCGGCGCGGCGCTCGCGCTCGCGGGCGTGTGCGCCGTGAGCGGCGGCGCGTTCGATGCCGCGTACGCCGGCGCGGCGACCCACGCTCGTGCCGGGTTCCCGGCGGCGAGCGCCGCGGCGGCCGCGGCCCCGGCGCGCGGCGACCTCGCGCTTCAGCTCGCGCTCGCCGGCGCCGCGCTGCTCGCGCTCGCGGCGCGCTCGGCGGGCGGCGCCGCGCGGCACGCGGTGGCGCCGCTGCTGCTCGTCCTCGGCGCTTTCGACCTGGGCCGCGTGACGCTGCCCATCCTGCGCGGCGCGACGGCCGAGCGCGGCGCGCTCGCCGCGCCCGCGCCGCCGGCGCTGGCCGTGGTCGCGCGCGGCGACTCCCTGCACCGCGCGTCGGCGATGTCGCTCGACGAGCTGACGCGCGACAACGGGTGGATCGACTGGCGCGCGCGCTTCGCCGGCGGCGCGCACGGCACGCCGCCGCTGGCCTGGGCGCAACTCGCGGGGTCGGGTCTGCTGCAGCGCGCGGGCGTGGAGCGCGCGCTGGCGATCGCCTGGGTGCACGCCGCGCCCGGCGATTCCGTCACGGACGCCGATCGGCCCGCGGCGGACGGCGCGGCGGGCGTGTGGCATGTGCGCGGCGCGCTGCCCCGGGCCTACGCCGTGTCGCGTGTCGAGGCGCCCGGCAACGATCTCGCGGTGCTCTCGGCGATGGTGCGCCCCGACTGGTCGCCGGCCGCGGTGGCGTTCGCGGCCGACCCGCGCGCCGCGCGCGAGTATCCCGGTGCGCCGAGCGCGGCGCTGGCCTGGATCGTCGATCGTCCGGATCACCAGGTGTTCGAATGCGACGCTCCGGCCGCGGTGTTCGTGGTCGTCGCCGACGCCTGGTTCGCGGGCTGGACGGCGCGCGTCGACGGCGCGCCCGCGCCGCTCGAGCGCGTGGATCACGTCGCGCGCGGCGTCGCGCTGGAGGCGGGGCATCATCGGATCACGCTCGACTACGTGCCGCCCGGCTGGGCGCTGGGCCGCGCCATCTCCGGTTGGGCCGCGCTCGCCTGGGTCCTGCTCGCGGTCGCCGCGGCGTGGCCGCGCGGCGTCGCGAACGACGACTGATTCGCGGCATACCGGATGCCGCGACGCGACGGCTTCCTGGGTTTCCCGCTCGCGGGTTCCGTGGCATCATGCGCGGGCGAGTGGCCGCACTCCGCGTTCCCCCCCGGCACGTCGAACGCCCTCGTCCGATCCCTAGCCGTTGGCATTCCGGAGGCACGATGCGCCGCGATGGTCCATCCCCCGGCCGTGACGCGTTGTGCCCGGGCGGACCGAGATGACGACGCCCGCCAAGCGCCCGAAGCGCGCCGGGCAGCGTGCCGCGACTTCGCGGCCGCCGAAACCCAAGCCGCGGCCTGCGCGCGAGAAGTCGCCACGCGCGGCGGCGGGGCGCAAGCCGGCGGCGGCGGGCCGCAAGTCACCGGCGTCCGGCGCCCGTCGCCAGGCGACGGCCGCGAGCGGAACGCCGCGACCGGCCGCGCGGCACGCGGATGAACTGAGCGAGAGCTTCCTTTCGGTTCTCGACGACATTCCGCAGCCGGTGTTCGTGTGGGAGGTCGCGACCCTCGCCATCCTCGACGCGAACCGGGCCGCGATGAGCAAGTACGGCTGGTCGCGCGAGGAGCTGCGCGCCCTGACGCTGCTCGACCTCCGCCCCGCCCGCCACGTCACGGAGCTGCTGCGCGTGCTCGCGGATCCGGTGGACGGCCCGTGGGAGCCGCGCGTCTTTCGCCATCGCACGCGCGGTGGCGAGGAGTTCGACGCCGAGGTCGTCGCCTATCCGCTGTCGTACGAGGGCCGCGCCGCGCGGCTCTCGATGGTGCGCGACGTCACCGAGATCCGGCGCGCCGAAATGCAGTTGCGCGACCGCGAGTCGCACCTGCGCGCCGTGCTCGACGCGGCGCTCGACGCCGTGATCGGCATGGACGAGAGCGGCGCCATCACGTACTGGAATCCCAGCGCGGAAGGGATGTTCGGCTGGAGTCGCTCGGAGGCCATCGGTCAGCCGCTGGCGGACCTCGTCATTCCGCCGGAGCTGCGCGATCGCCACCGCGAGGGTCTGAGCCGATTCCTCGCGACCGGCGCCGGCTCGATCCTGAATCGCCGGCTCGAATTGACGGGCCTGCGCCGCGACGGCCGCGAGTTCCCGCTCGATCTGATGGTCACGGCGTTGCGTCACGGCGAGCACTGGACGTTCAACGCGTTCTGCACCGACCTCTCGGCGCGCCGCCAGGCCGAGGCCTCGGTCCGGCTGTACGCCGACCTGGTGAGCCACGTGCCGGTCGGGATCGTCGTCGTGCGTGTCGAAGATCCCGAGGATGCCGAGGCGGTGCGCGTCATCGCACGCAACCCGGCCATGGCGCGCGTGCGCGGTCGCGGCGACGTCGACGTCGTGGGCCACCGCCTCCACGAGTTCCTGCCCGAGTCCGAGGCGCGTGTTCTCGGCGAGTTCTTCATCGACATCGTGAAGAGCGGCGAGCCGCGCGATTGGCGTGGCGCCTCGTTCGAGGCGCCGGGGCAGGGGCCGCGAACGTACGACGTGCGCGGCTTTCCGTTGCCCGACGGGTGCGTGGGCGCGGTGTTCGACGACGTCACCGAGCGGCGCGCGGCCGAGGACTCGCGGGCGCGGCTGGCCGCCATCGTCGAGTCGTCGGACGACGCGATCGTGTCGGTGGGTCTGGACAATCGCGTGCAGAGCTGGAATGCCGGGGCGGAGCGGATGTTCGGCTATCCGGCGGCGGAGGTGATCGGCCGCGAGGGCGGCTTCCTGGTGCCGCCCCATCAGAAGACCGGCCAGTTCGAAGGCGCGATCGAGAAGCTCGAGCGCGGCGAGCGCTTCGAAGTGCTGGACGCCGTCCGCCTGCACCGGGACGGCACGCCGATCGAGGTCACGATCATCCTGTCGCCCATCCGCGACACGGAGGGCCGTCTGGTCGGCGCGTCGGCGTTCCTGCGCGACATCAGCGAAGCGAAGCGCGTCGAAGCGCAGCGGCGCAGCTCCGAGGAGCGCTATCGCCACCTTTTCGAGAGCGCTCCCGTCGGTGTGTACCAGTCGACGCGCGAAGGGCGGCTGATCACGGCGAACCCCGAACTCGCGCGCATCCTCGGCTACGACTCCGTCGAGGACCTGCTCGAGTGCAACGTCGCCGAGCTGTACGCGGACCCGGCGGAGCGCGAGTCGCTGATCGCGCATTACGAGCCGGTGGGGCGGGTCGCGGACCTCGAAGTGCGCTGGCGGATGCGCGACGGCACGCCCATCCAGGTGCAGCTGAACGCGCGCGCCATCAAGGACGAGATGGGCGAGACGCTGTATTTCGAAGGCTTCGTCCGCGACGTCACCGAGCGGCTCCTGCTGGAAGAGCAACTGCGCCATTCGCAGAAGATGGAGGCGGTGGGGCGGCTGGCGGGGGGCATCGCGCACGACTTCAACAACCTGCTGACCGCGATCCTCGGCTACAGCGAGCTCGCGCTGGCCGACGCGCCGGGCGGCTCGTCGCTGCACTCCAAGATCGCCGAGATCCATCGCGCCGGCGAGCGCGCGTCGAATCTCACGCGGCAGCTGCTCGCGTTCAGCCGCCGGCAGGTGCTGCAGCCGCGCCTCGTCGACCTCAACCAGGTCGTGGGCGAGGTCGGCGGCATGCTACGCCGGCTGCTCGGCGACGACATCGATCTCGCGCTGCGGTTGGAGGCGGATCTGGCGCCGGTGCGCGCCGACCCCGGGCAGCTCGAGCAGGTGCTGGTGAACCTCGCGGTCAACGCGCGCGACGCGATGCCCGAGGGCGGCACGCTGACGCTCGAGACGCGCAACCTGGAAGGCCGCGAGACGGACGCCAGCGCGCCGGGTCCGCGCGTGCGCCTCGCCGTGCACGACACGGGCGTGGGCATGGACCCCGAGACGCTGTCGCGCGTGTTCGAGCCGTTCTTCACCACGAAGGGACCGGGCAAGGGCACGGGCCTCGGGCTCTCGACCGTTTACGGGATCGTGCAGCAGAGCGGCGGTCAGATCCGCGCGCGCAGCGAGCCGGGCGTCGGCACTTCGTTCGAAATCGATCTGCCGCGCGCGCGCGACGAGGACGATGCCGCGCCCCCCACGCCCGAGGCCGAGTTGGGCGCGAGCGCCGGGCCCGGAACCGTGCTCCTCGCCGAGGACGAGCCGCAGGTGCGCGACCTCGCGCGCAACATGCTCGAGGGCGAGGGATTCCACGTGCTCGCGTGCGCGAACGCCGACGAGGCGCTGGCGCGCTCGCGAGCGCACGAGGGCACGATCCGGCTCATGCTCACCGACGTGGTGATGCCGGGCACGCACGTGCTCGAAGTCGTGCGTATCCTGCGCCGCGAGCGGCCGGCCATGCGCATCGTGTACATGTCGGGGTACAACGAGTGGACGGGCCGCGACGAGGCCGCGCTCGAGGGCGGCGCGATGTACGTGCAGAAGCCGTTCCGCCGCGAGCAGCTGCTGCGCGTCATTCGCGGCGCCCTGAACCGCGCCGCGGACTCCGACAAGCCGAACCCGGTGTGAAGCGCGGCGCCGCGGCGCCGTGGGAGGGGCCGCGCGGACCAGGGCCCGCGGGCAAACGGCGCGCGGCGCGCGTCTAGCGGTAGATCGCCTTCAGCCGGCCCCAGCTCGTGCGCACGGTCGGCACCGCGTCGCACGTCACGACCTCGAAGTGGTCGACGTGCAATGAGCAGCCTTCGAAGCGATCGCACGCGGAGGAGCCGTAGAAGCGCAGCACGGTGCTGCCGTCCGCGTACGGGCGCAACAGCTGCGTCGAGCTGGGGTCGAGGTAGAACGGCGTCCAGCATCCCGTGACGCACGGCTGCAGGCGCAGCGTCCAGGTCGCGTCGGACAGCGTGCCCTGTGTGATCGGCGCCGCGAACGCCGGCATGCCGGCGAACGCCTGGCCGTCGCACAGGTCGCATTCGGGAAAGCCGAGGAACAGCCGGTTGCGATCGACGTCGACCTGGATCACGTCGTACTCGTATTCGATTCCCCCGCCGGGCGGCGTGTCGAGGAACGTGTACGACTGATCCTGCCCCATGATGCGCGGGAAGATCGTGTCGTTGACGCGCTGGAACGTCGAGGCGCAGTCACCGGTCGTGCGCCGGAGCACGTCGTAACCCACCCACTCAGGGTGGCCGGACGGATAGCCGGCGAGTTCGGCGTAGGCCCACTGCACCGAGATCGTGCCGTCCGGATTCGGGATCGCGCTCGTGTCGTACGAGCCGGCGTGGGCGAGAGCGACGGTGGCCGCCATCATGGCGAACGAAACGGCGCAGGCGAGAACGACGCGGCGAGCGTTCATGACGTGCCTCTCATCGGTGCGTTCGGCGCGGCGAGGGCGAAGGGCCGCGACCGACGATGCGAGGGAGGCGCCGACGCCCGGAAACGTGCCCCAAGTCTAGTGCGGCGCTCACGGCGATCAAGCCCGTTGTGGTCGCCGTCCTAGGATTCGTCGCCGCTCGACGCCGACGGTGACCCGCCCGGCCCGGCCTGGCACAGTTCGAGCAGCAAGCCGCCCAGACTCTTGGGGTGCAGGAACGCGACGCGCGAGCCGTGAGCGCCGGGGCGCGGCGCCTCGTCGACGAGCCGGACTCCGGCGGCGCGGCAGCGTTCGAGCGCGGCCGGCAGGTCGGCCACCTCGAGGCTCACGTGGTGCAGCCCGGGACCGCGGGCGGCGAGGAAACGCGCCACGGTGTGCGACTCGGAGCGCGGCTCGAGCAGCTCGAGCGTGACCGGCCCGAGACGCACGAACACGACGCGCAATTCGCCGCCGTCGATCCATTCCTCGCCGGCGTGTTCCGCGCCGAGCGCGTTCACCAGCGTCGCGACGACGGGATCCGCCTCGCGCACCGCGAGCGCGACGTGCGACAGGGCGGTCACCGGCATGCGGCCCTCGTTCATGCGACGGCCCCCGGGCGGTGTTCGCCGAAGACGCGCCGCAGCGTGTCGCACACCTCGCCGAGCGTGGCGCGGCGGCGCAGCGCTTCGAGGATCGGCGGCATGAGCGACGCGCTGCCGCGTGCCGCGCGTTCGAGCGCGGCCAGCGCGGCTGCGCATGGCGCGGCTTCGCGCTCCGCGCGCCACGCCGCCAGGAACTCGGCGCGCGCGTGCTCGACCTTCGGGTCGGGCGTGAACGGCGGCGCGGCGCTGGGCGCTTCGTCCGCGAACCGATTGACCCCGACGACGACGCGCTCGCCGGACTCGACTTCTCGCTGCCAGCGATACGCGGCCTCGTGGATGCGCTCGGCGACCCAGCCGGTCTCGATGGCGCGCAGCATGCCGCCTGCCGCCTCGACGCGGCGCATCCATTCGCGCGCGCGCGCCTCCAGCTCGGCGGTCAGCGACTCGACGTAGTAGCTGCCGGCCAGCGGATCGGCGGTGTCCGGCACGCCGCTCTCGTGGGCCAGGATCTGCTGTGCGCGCAGCGCGAGCACGGCCGCGTCGCGCGACGGCAGGCCCAGCGCCTCGTCGTGGGAATTCGTGTGCAGCGACTGCGTGCCGCCGAGGATCGCTGCCAGGCCCTGCAGCGTCGTGCGCACGACGTTGTTGAGCGGCTGTTGCGCGGTCAGCATCGAGCCGGCGGTCTGGGTGTGGAAGCGCAGCTTGAGCGCCTCGGGGTCGGTGATCGCGAAGCGTTCGCCCAGGAGCAGCGCCCACAGGCGGCGCGCGGCGCGGAACTTCGCGACCTCCTCGAACAGATGGTTGTGCGCGTTGAAGAAGAACGACAGCCGGCGCGCGATGCGCGTGAGGTCGAGGCCGCGTGCCTCGGCCGCCGCGAGATAGGCGAGTCCGTTGCCGAGCGTGAACGCGAGCTCCTGCGCCGCGGTCGAGCCCGCTTCGCGCATGTGGTAACCGCTCACCGAGATGCTGTTCCACTGCGGCACCTCGCGCGCCGTGAAGTCGAAGACGTCGGTGACGAGGCGCAGCGACGCGGCCGGCGGATAGATGTACGTCCCGCGCGCGATGTACTCCTTGAGCACGTCGTTCTGCACCGTGCCGCCGAGCGCCGCGCGCGGCACCCCGCGCGCGTCGGCGACGGCCACGTAGAACGCCAGCAGCAGCGGCGCGGTCGCGTTGATCGTCATCGACGTCGTCACGCGCTCGAGCGGCAGGCCGTCGAGCAACGCTTCCATGTCGGCGAGGCACGAGATCGCGACGCCGACGCGGCCCACTTCGCCGCGCGCGCGGACGGCGTCGCTGTCGTAGCCCATCTGCGTCGGCAGGTCGAACGCCACCGACAGGCCCGTCTGGCCGGCGGCGAGCAGGTCGCGGAAGCGCGCGTTCGTCTGCAGCGCGCTGCCGAAGCCGGCGTACTGGCGCATCGTCCACAGACGCGACCGATACATCTCGGCGTGGATGCCGCGCGTGAACGGCGGCTCGCCGGGCGGCGGCGTGCGCCGTGCGAGATCGCGCGGCGCGTCGGCGGCCGTGTACACGGGCGCGATGCGGATACCCGACGTCGTCTCGCGCGGCGCTGCGTCCGAACGCGGCGGGCCGGCGGATCGCCGCCCCGAGGCACGCGGCGCTGCGTCCGGGCGGGCGGCGCCGCGAGTCGACGCGGCGCGGCGCGCGGCGGGCCGCGGCGTCGCGGCTTTCGCCGCCTTGCGCGGCGCGCGGCGTGGCGCCTTGCGGCGCGGGCGCGCGCTCACGCGGGCGCCGCCTTCAGGCGCAGGAGCGGCTGTCCCGCGCTCACCGACGATCGCTCGGCGACGAGCGGCTCGCCGGCCACGCCGCCGTGGCGCGCCGTCAACTCGTTCTGCATCTTCATGGCTTCGATCACGGCCACCGCCTGGCCCGGCGTGACGACGTCGCCGGCCGCCACCTTGTACGCGACGAGCAGGCCGGGCATGGGCGCGAGGATCGTCTCGCCGCCGAGACCCCGGGCGCCGCCCTGCGCCGCGCGCAGCATCTTCTCGAGCGGATGCCGCACTTCGACAGGCACGGTCGTCGCGCCGTCGAGCGTCACCTCCAGTCCGTCCGCGCCGGTCGCGACGCGCACTTCATGCGACCGGCCGTCGACGAGCAGCGAGTAGACTTCGCCGTCGGGCAGTCGATGGAAGTCGGCGACCAGGCGGCGGCCGTCGACTTCCAGCACGAGCGTCTCGTCCTCGGTGCGCAGCGTGACCTCGCGGTCGTGGCCGGCCAGCGTGACCCAGAACTTCACGCGCGCGTCCTTCCGCCGGCGCGGCGCCGGTCCGACCAGCGCCACGGCGAGCGTTCGACGCCGTTGCCGCCGGGCAGGGAGACCTCGAGGCTCTGTTCGCGCGCGTGCAGCGCCGCGGCCAGCAGCGCGATCTCGCCGGCGGTGGCGTCCGGCGCGAGCATCTCGGGCTTGAAGTGCTCGTCGAGAAAGCGCGTCGACAGGTTCCCCGCGGCGAACGCCTCGTGCGCGACGAGCCAGCGATGGAACGCCACGTTGTGGTGCAGGCCCTCGAGCACGAACTCGCCGAGCGCCCGCAGCATGCGGCGCCGCGCGTGCTCGCGATCCTCGCCCCACACCACGAGCTTGGACAGCAGCGAGTCGTAGAATACCGGCACCTGGTAGCCGCGGTAGATGCCGGCGTCGTTGCGCACGCCCGGGCCTTGCGGGAAGCGCACGCGCTCGACGCGCCCGACCGATGGCATGAAGTTCGCCGCGGGATCCTCGGCGATGATGCGCGCCTCCATGCTCGCGCCGCGCGGCACGGGCGGCGTGTCGCCGAACGACAGCGGCGCGCCCTCGGCGATGGCCAGCTGCTCGGCGACGAGATCGAGACCGGTCACCATCTCGGTCACCGGATGCTCGACCTGGAGCCGCGTGTTGACCTCGAGGAAATAGAAGCGGCCTTCTTCGTCCAGAATGAACTCGACCGTGCCCGCGCTGAGATAGCCCACGGCCTTGGCGATCCGGCACGCGGCGTCGCCGAACGCGGCTCGCGTCTTCGCGTCGAACGCCGGGCTCGGCGTCTCTTCGAGCAGCTTCTGGTGACGGCGCTGCACGGAGCACTCGCGCTCGCCGAGGAATGCGACTCGGCCGCTGGAATCGGCGAGGATCTGCGCCTCGACGTGACGTGGCCGTTCGATCGCGCGTTCCACGAACACACGGTCGTCGCCGAACGCGGCACCGGCCTCGCCGCGCGTCACGTCCCACGCCGCGCTCAGCTCCGCGTCGGAGCGCACGACGCGCATGCCCTTGCCGCCGCCGCCGGCCGCGGCCTTGAGCATGAGCGGGAAGCCAATGCGCTTCGCGACGTCGCGCGCCTCGCCGAGCGTGGCCACCGGACCCGGCGAGCCCGGGATGATCGGCACGCCGGCGCGCTCCGCCGCGGCGCGCGCCGCGAGCTTGTCGCCGAGCGCGGCGATGGTCTCCGGCTTCGGTCCGATGAACGCGAGCCCGGCTTCGGCGCACGCCTTCGCGAACACGGGATTCTCCGCGAAGAACCCGTAGCCCGGGTGCACGGCGTCGGCGCGCACGCGCTTCGCGGTCTCGAGGACGCGCTCCAGGTTCAGGTAACTGTCGCGCGACGGCCCGGGACCGATCGGGTACGCCTCGTCGGCCAGCAGGACGTGCAGCGACGCGCGGTCCGGCTCGCTGAACACGGCGATCGACGTCACGTCGCGCTCGCGCAGCGTGCGCGCGATGCGCACCGCGATCTCGCCGCGGTTCGCGATCAGCACGCGGCGGATCGGCTTCACGCGCCGTCCTCGAGCACGACGCACGCGACCGCGAGGCCGCCGTCGTGGGTCAGGGACAGGTGCGAGCGCGTGCAGCCGAGTCCCTCGAAGCGCTCGCGCGCGACGCCGTGGAACTCGAGCGTGGGCACGCGACCGCCCGGCTGCAGGACCTCGATCTGCGTCCAGCCGACGCCGCCGCTCATGCCGGTGCCGAGCGCCTTCGAGGCCGCTTCCTTGGCCGCGAAGCGCGCGGCCAGGTGGGGGAGCGGATCCTTGTGGGTGCGGCAGTAGCCGAGCTCGCCCGCCGTGAACAGGCGGCGCTCCATGCGTTCGCCGAAGCGCTCGAGGGCCGCGATCAGCCGGTCCACCTTGACGACGTCCACGCCGATTCCTCGGACGGCCACCGGCCCCTCTTATGGTTAGAATGCCGCGGAAAGCGAACGGCGAGTCTAGGGACGGACCCCAAGGGGGTCAAGCACCTGCGGCCGCTCGTGACGCGGCCGGAGCCGTTGCCACCGCGTAACTTCGAGGGCAGTTGGACGTCCATGCCTCTGGACGGGAGAACCGATCTGGCCGAACTCGAAGAAGCCGAACTGATCGCCCGTCTGAGAGCGCGCGATCTCGACGCGCTGGGCGAACTGTATCGGAGGCTCGGCGGGGCGATGCACGCCCTGGCGCGGAGCCTGCTGCGCAACCGCGACGAGGCGGACGACGTCGTCGAGGATGCGCTGCTCAAGATCCACAACGCCGCAGCGTCGTTTCGCGGGGTGCGCGGGTTGCGCACGTGGGTCCTACGCATCGTGGCCAATCGATGTCACGATGTGCTCAGGCGGCGCAAGTTCGTGGGGCCGGCGCCGGACGAAGTCGACGCGCTGGCGACCGCCGGCCTGCACGTCGATCCGGTGGCCGAGTGGGAGGAAGGCGAGGATCGGGCGCGGGCGCTGGCGGTGCTCGAGCGCGCGCTCGGCGATCTTCCGAACGAACAGCGCGAGGCGGTGATCCTGGTGCACCGGCTCGGGCTGCCGCTCGCGGAAGCGGGCGAAATCCTCGGCACCAGCGAGGGAGCCATCAAGTCGAGATTGTTCCGGGCGCGCGAGACTCTCAAAGTGAGGTTGCGCGAAGCGCTCGGTGGTTGAAATCGGAGAACTCCATGTCGCGAAGTGAAGACGATCGTCTGGACGCCCTGCTCTCCACGGTCAAGGCCGAGCCCGAAGCCTGGATGATGACGCGCGTGCGCGCGCGGCTCGCCGCCGAGGAGCCGCGCTGGGCCGCGTGGCTCATGCGTCCGGCCGCGCTGGCGACGTCCGCGGCGCTGCTCGTGGCGGCGCTCGGCGGCACGCTGGTCGTGCTGCAGACGACCGAGCCCGCGACCGAGGTCGCGAGCCTCACGGACGCGCTGCTCACCGAGCGCGGCGCCGCGACGGCCAGCGAACTGGGCACGCCGTCCGCCGGCAGCGAAGCCGCGAGCGACTCGGAGAGCCTCCAGTGATCTCACGCGGCGGTCTCATCATCGCGATGCTCTCGGCGCTGTTGTTCGGCGCGACCGTCGGCCTGCTCGGCGGCGTCGCGTTCACGCGCTGCGTGCTCGACCGGCCGGGCGCGGGCGCGTTCGCCAGGTCGTGGGGACGCCGGCCCGCGCCGATGCCCGGGCTCCTGATGCTGAGGCTCGAGCGCGAACTGAAGCTGAGCGACGCGCAGCGCCGCCAGATCCAGGACGTGCTCGATCACGCTCGCTCCGAGTTCGGCGCGGCGCGCGACAGCACGCGCGCGCGCCTCGAGAGAGTCCTGACGCCCGAACAGCAGGCGCGCTGGCACCAGATGGAAATGGAGCGGCACGCACGGAACCCCGAGCCCGCGCCCGACGAGGGCGGCGGGCGCCCGTAGAGGGTCGTTCGACCAGAAAGGGATTACACGATGAACCGCAGAATGCTGTGGCCCGCCTTCGCTCTGACGGCGGTGACGCTGGCCGCCTCCGCGTACGCCGCGGATCGCACGCCGGCGCCGCGCGCGCCCGCGCCGCAAGCCGCCGCCCCGACTATGGCCGCGCCAGCCGAACCGGATTCACCCGGCGACGCGATCGCGCCGAACGAATGGATGGCCGGACTCGCGGGCGACGATGAATGGCTGGACTCCGACGACGCCGCGGGGCCGGGCGGCGGCCCCGGTGACGGCGGCGTGCGCCGCGGGCCGGGCATGGCCGGCGGCCGCCTGGCGCAGCTCAAACTGACGGACGAGCAGCGCCAGAAGCTCGAGGACGTGCGCTACCGCCATCAGAAGAAGGTCATCCCGCTGCAGAGCGACCTGCGTCTCGCGGCGCTCGACCTGCGTCACCTGATGCGCGCCGAGAATCCCGACGCGCGCGCCATCGACGCCCAGATCGACCGGATCGCCGGCATGCGCGCGAGCGTCGGCAAGGAGCGCGTCGCGTCGATGCTCGAAGCGCGGGCGATCCTGACGCCGGAGCAGCGCAAGATGTGGCGGGAGCGCGCGGCGATGGGCGGGATGCGCGGCATGCGTGGGATGCGCGGCGCTCCCGGCGCGCGTGGGCGCGAAATGATGATGCGCCGCGGCCCGGGTGGCGGCGGAGAAGGCGGCGACGGTCCGGAGGGGCACGACCTCTAGGCCGCGGAACGTTTCGAGCGTTCGGTCGAGGGCGCGGCGCGTGCCGCGCCCTCGCGGCGTTTCAATCGGCCCGCCCGTCCCGTTGCCGCCTTCGCTTGACGCTCCGCGGGGCGCTCCACTAGGCTTCCCGTCCGAACGTTGCAGTATCGCCGGCAGGCCCGGCTGGCCCTCGATGGCCCTTTCATTCCAACTCGAAGCCGAAGATTCCCAGACCGCGGCCCGCGCCGGCCGATTCGCCACCGCGCACGGTGAAGTGCGCACGCCCGCCTTCATGCCGGTCGGGACGGTGGGGTCGGTCAAGACGCTCACGCCCGACGAACTGGCCGGGGCCGGGACCGAGATCCTGCTCTCGAACACGTATCACCTGTGGCTGAGGCCCGGCGTCGAGACGGTGCGCCGCATGGGCGGGCTGCATCGCTTCATGGGATGGGGCGGACCCATCCTCACGGACAGCGGCGGCTTCCAGGTCATGAGCCTGTCGCCGCTGCGCCGGGTGACGGATCACGGGGTGGAATTCCGGTCGCACCTGGATGGCTCGAAACTGACGCTGACGCCCGAAGAGGCGATCCGCATCCAGGACGGATTGGGCAGCGATATCGCGATGTCGTTCGACGAGCTCGTCGAGATGCCGGCGCCCGACGACGTGGTGCGCGCGGCGGTCGATCGCACGCTGTTGTGGGCGGGGCGCGGGCTCGCGGAGCGCGAGCGGCTGCGCGGGGAAGGCCGCGGGGCGATGGCCCTGTTCGGCATCAATCAGGGCGGAGTGAGCGCGGCGGAGCGCGCGCGCTGCTTCGAGCGGCTCGGCGCGCTGCCGTTCGACGGCTTCGCGCTCGGCGGGTTGTGGGTCGGGGAAGGGCGCTCGCTCGGGCTCGAGATGGTGGAACACGATTGCGCGCTGTTCCCGAAGGACCGGCCGCGCTATCTGATGGGGGTCGGACATCCGCTCGACGTGGTCGAGGCCGTGGCGCGCGGCGTGGATCTGTTCGACTGCGTGCTGCCGACGCGCAATGCGCGACGTGGCACGGTGTTCATCTCGACCGGCCGGCTGGTGGTGAAGAACGCGGCGTACGCCGAGGACGAGCGACCGCTCGACCCCGAGTGCGACTGCTACACGTGCGAGCGCTTCACGCGCGCGTATCTGAGACACCTGTTCGCCGCGCGCGAGTTGCTGGGCATGCGGTTGGCCTCGATCCACGCCGTGCACCATTTGCTGTCCGTGGTGCGCCGCGCGCGCGAGGCCGTGCTCGCCGGACGCTACGAAGCGTTCCGGCGGGAGTTCGTGGAGCGCTATCACAGCGGCGAGACGTTGGCGCCGCGCCAACCCGCCGGCGCCTGACGCGCCGGATGACTCGCACAACCGAGGGAATCCATGTGGAGTGACGCATACGCGCAGGCGGCCGGTGCCGCGCCGGCCGCAGCGCCGGCCGGGCCCATCGCCATGCTGGTGCAGTTCGGCCCGATCCTCATCATCTTCGCGATCATGTACCTGCTGCTGATCCGCCCGCAGCAGCAGCGCCAGAAGCAGACCGACCTGATGCTGAAGGCCCTCAAGAAGGGCGACCGCGTCGTGACCTCGGGCGGCATCATGGGCACGGTGATCGGCGTCGACGACGCGAAGGTCGTCGTGCGCATCGCCGACGAGGTGAAGGTGGAATTCACGAAGAGCGCCATCGTCCAGGTGCTCGCGGAGCCCACCAAGTAATGGCCGTGCGTCCGGTCCGCCTGTATGGCGATCCCGTGCTGCGTCAGAAGGCGCTGCCGGTTGCGACGGTGGACGACACGGTGCGCGAGCTGGTGCGCGACCTGCGCGACACCATGCGCGCGTACAACGGTGTCGGACTCGCCGCGAATCAGGTGGGCGTCAAGCAGCGCGTGCTGGTCGTCGACGTGCCGCTCGACGACGAACAGCGCGCGCGCTTTGCGCTCGTGAATCCGGTGGTCACGCGCCGCTTCGGAAGCGAAACGGCCGAGGAGGGTTGTCTGTCGATGCCCGGCATCTACGAAGACGTGGTGCGCGCCGAGCGTGTCCAGGTCGAAGCGCTCGACGAGAACGGCAAACCGATCCGCATCGAGGCCGACGGCTACCTGGCGCGCGCGCTGCAGCACGAGGTGGATCACCTGGACGGCGTGCTGTTCACGGACCGGCTCTCGCCGCTGCGCCGCCAGTTCCTCAGGCGTTCGCTCGACGCGCTCGCGCGTGGCGAGATGCCCGACGGCTACCGTTCGCCGATGGAAAGCGGAGGCGAGCGCTGAACCGTCCGCGTGTGGTGTTCATGGGGACTCCCGCGTTCGCCGTTCCCGCGCTGCGCGCCGTCGCCGAGCGCTGCGACGTGCTCGAGGTCGTGACCCAGCCCGATCGTCCGAGCGGACGCGGTCTCGCGCCGCGCCCGTCCGCGGTCGCGGAAGCGGCCGCCGAACTCGGCCTCCCGATCGCAAAGCCCGAGCGCCCGAAGGACGACGCGGTACGCGCGCACCTCGCCTCGCTCGCGCCCGATCTGATCGCGGTCGTGGCGTTCGGCGCGATCCTCACGCCCGCGCTGCTCGCCGTGCCGAAGCTCGGCGCGATCAACCTGCACGGCTCCTTGCTCCCCGACTACCGCGGAGCGTCGCCCGTGCAGCGCGCGCTGTGGGACGGACGTGCCGTGTCCGGCGTGACCACGCTGTGGATGGACGACGGCATCGACACCGGCGATTGGATCCTGCGCCGCGAGGAAGCGATCCGCGATGACGACGACGCCGGCACGCTGGCCGCGCGGCTCGCCGCGATCGGCGCGCCGCTGCTCGCCGAAAGTCTCGAGCTGGCCACCGCCGGGCGTGCGCCGCGCCATCCTCAGGACCGCGTCGCGGGCTCGTACGCGAAGAAGCTGGTCAAGACCGACGGCTACGTGGATTGGACGCTGGACGCGCGGGTCGTGTGGTGCCACCAGCGTGCCGTCACGCCGTGGCCGGGCGCGACCACCGCGTTTCGCGGCCGGCGCGTGCGTCTCGAGAGGACCCGGCCGCTGGCGCGCGCGGCGGGCGCATCGCCCGGCACGGTGGCCGGCGTCGAGGCGGACGGCGTGGCCGTGGCGTGTGGTGAAGGCGCGCTGTGCATCGTCGAGCTCAAACCCGAAGGCCGCGGCGTGCTGAACGCCGCCGATTGGGCACGCGGGGTTCGCCTCGTCGACGGCGACGCCTTCGAGTCCGTGAAGGAGATCTCCGCGTGAACGATTCTCGTCCTCCCGCACGTCCGCGTCGCCCGCGCCCGCCAGGCGACGACCAGGCCGGCGCCATCAACCGCCCGCGTCCGGCGTACGGCGATCGCGACCGCGCACGCCCCGCCAATCCGCGCTCTGGCGGCGACTCGCGCCGCGGCGCGCCGCGCCCGAGCGGAGCACCGCGCCCCGGCAGCGGCCCTCGCCCCGGCAGTGGCCCTCGCCCCGGCGGCGGCACTCGCCCCGGCGCAAGTCCCCGCGCCGGAGGGCCCAGGCCCGGGAGTCGAGGCGATTACGCGCCGCGCGCGGGTAGCCCAGCGCGCTCCCCCGATGGTTCGCGCCCCGCGTACACGCCGCGCAGTGGCGGAGCACCGCGCCAAGGCGGCAACGCGCGCAGCTACACGCCGCGCACGGGTGGAGCACCGCGCCAGGGTGGCGACACGCGCTCCGGATACACGCCGCGCAGTGGCGGAGCACCGCGCCAGGGCGGCAACGCTCGCAGCTACACGCCACGCACCGGTGGTCCTCCGCGCTCAGGCGGCGCGCCGCGCCAAGGCGGCGGACGCACGAGTTACACGCCGCGCTCGAGCGGTCCGCCGCGCCAGGGAGACAACGCGCGCGTCGGCTACGTGCCGCGCACGGGCCTGGCGTCCGATCGCCGCGGCGGCGATCGCGCGCCTCGCCCGGGCGGATGGAACGGACCCACGGGCGGGCGCATTCGCACCGGTCCGCCACCGCGCGGCCCGCGTCCCGGCGCGAACGGCGACTGGAACCGGAAGCCGCAGGGCGCGCCGTTCGAAGACGATCGCTCGCTGCCGCCGCTGCCGTCGAACCCGCGCGAAGCGGCCCTGCGCATCCTGCACGCCGCCGACACGCGCAGCGCGTTCAGCGATCGCCTCCTGGACGGCGCGCATTCGCGCGGCGGGCCCGACGTGCGCGATCAGGCGCTCATGCATGAACTGGTCAAGGGCACCCTGCGCTGGCGCGGGCGCCTCGATCACGCGCTCGACGGGCTCGTGCACATCGGGCTCTCGCAGGTGCAGCCGTGGGTCAAGAACATCCTGCGCATGGGCGCGTATCAGATCCTGTTCCTCGATCGCATCCCGCCGCACGCGGCCGTCGACGAATCGGTGAAGCTCGCGCACAAGTACGGGCACCCCGGAACCGCGGGGCTCGTGAACAGCGTGCTCCGGCGCATGGTCGAGCAGAAGGACACGCTGCTGCCGCCCGAAGGCGACGACGCGGCGTCGCTCGCGGTGTGGGGCTCGCATCCGCTGTGGATCGTCGAGCGCTGGCTCGCGCGCTTCGGCGTCGAGGCGACGCGCGCGCTGCTGCTCGCCGACAACCGCACGGTGAAGGTCGGGCTGCGCGTGAATCCACTGCGCGGCACGCGCGAACAGTTGATCGAGAAGCTCGCCGCCGAGGGCGTCGAGTCGTCGCCGGCCACGCTGTCGCCGGACCTCGTATGGGTCGAGACGCACCAGGCCCCAGGCGCGCTTGCGGCGTTCAAGCGCGGGCTGTGCACGGTGCAGGACGAAAGCGAGGCGCTGGTCTCGCGGCTCGTCGATCCCAAGCCGCACGAGCGCCTGCTCGATCTGTGCGCGGCGCCGGGCGGCAAGTGCACGCACCTCGCCGAGCTCATGGGCGACGAGGGCGAAGTCTGGGCCATGGAGCGCAACGAATCGCGGGTCGCATCGCTGCAGTCCACGGTCGATCGCCTGGGCGTCCAGGCCGTGCACGTCGTCCAGGGCGACGGGCGCCTGTACACGTTCCCGATGCCATTCGATCGCGTGCTCGTCGACGCGCCGTGCACGGGGCTCGGCGTGCTCGGGCGCCGCGCCGACGCGCGCTGGCGCAAGGGCCCGGAGATGCTGCGCGAGATGCCGCCCATCCAGCTCGAACTGCTGGTCGCCGGCGGCAAGCGGCTGCGCCCGGGCGGCGTGCTCGTGTACAGCGTGTGCTCGTTCGAGCCCGAAGAGACGACGGAAGTCGTCGAACGCTTCCTGCGCGAGAATCCGGAGTTCGTACTCGAATCGCCGGACGGCCTCCTGCCCGCGGCGGTGCTCGACGAACAGGGCTTCATGCGCGTGCTGCCGCACGTGCACGGCTGTGACGGGGCGTTCGCCGCGAGGTTCCGGCGCACATGAGCCGGCGCCGCCGCCGTCGCGATCGCGAGCACGCGCAGACGTCGGTTTCCGACGCGTACGGCGCACGCGATGCGGCAACCGGCGACGAGCCCCGCGAGGACGACGCCCGTGCGGACGAGGCTCGGGACTTCGACGACGCGGGTCGTGGCGCCGCGGACGACTTCAGCGCGAGCGAAGCGCCGCGCGGCCCCGAACGCGAGCGATCCGATGCGGGCGATGTCGGCGGCGAGCCGTCCGCCGGACTGCGCGAGCTCGACCTGCGCGATCCGCAGCCCGAACGGCGCGGCCGCCGCGACAGGGCGCGCGAACGCACGCGCGAGCGCGAGATCGACGACTTCGACTATGACTCGCGCATCGAGCCCAACGAGATCGCGCTCGCCGCGGATCCGTCGCTGTGGATCCCGTCACGGCGCCATCGCGTCGCGGTCGCGTTCTCGTTGTTCGGGCTCGCCATCATGGCGTTCGTGGTCGGACTGTTCGTGTTCAACAATCTGGTGATGCCGCGTTTCATCCACCGCGCCGGCGAAGTGAAGGTGCCGGACCTCGCGAACCTGACGCTCGAGCAGGGCGAGCGCCTCGTCGCGCCGCTCGGGCTCCAGCTGTCGCGCTCCGGCGAGCGCTTCGATCCGTCGGTCCCGACCGGCTTCATCCTGTCGCAGGATCCAGCCGAGGGCACGCCCGTGCGCGGCCGCCACCGCATCATGGTGGTCGTGAGCCTCGGCGAGGAGTTCAGTTCGGTGCCCGAACTGTTCGGCGAGTCGCCGCGCGGCGCGCGATTGCTGCTCGAGCGCGCCGGGCTGCGTGTCGGCGGCGAGACGCACGCGCCGTCCGACGAAGTGGGCGAGGGGCTGATCGTCGATTCCGATCCGCCGAGCGAGGCCGTCCTCCCGCGCGGCACGCCGATCGCGCTGATGATCTCGAACGGCGCCGGCCCCGAGGACTTCGTGATGCCCGACCTGCTCGGCCGCGAGATCTCGGGCGTGCGCCGCCAGCTCGAGGCCATCGGCTTTCGCGTGTACACGCCGCCGGCCGCGCCGTCGGTCGGCACCGTGATGTTCCAGGACCCGCCGCCCGGCGCGCGCATCACCCACGACGCGAACATCATGCTGCAGGCGACCGGCCGGGTGATCCGATGAGTCCGACACGCGCCGCCGCCCGTCCTCGCGCGCCGCGCGGCCGCGGTCGGCTGCCGCTCTCGGGGCCGATCGTCGCGCCGAGCATCCTGTCCGCCGACTTCGCGAACCTGGCCGCCGCGCTTGGCGTCGCCGATCCCGCGCGCGAGTGGGTGCACTGCGACGTCATGGACAACCAGTTCGTCCCGAACCTCACGTTCGGCCCGCTGATCGTCGGCGCCGCGCGCCGACTGACGCGCGCGTTCCTCGACGTCCACCTGATGATCGAGCGCCCCGAGACGTTGATCGCGCGCTTCCGCGAAGCCGGCGCGGACCAGATCACGGTCCACTTGGAAGCGTGCGCGCGGCCGGCGCAGGTGCTCGCCGCGATCCGCAAGAGCGGCGCCCGCGCCGGTCTCGCGATCAAGCCGCGAACGCCGCTCGCCAGGGCCGAGCGCCACCTCGGCGCCATCGATCTCTTGCTCGTCATGACCGTCGAGCCCGGGTTCGGCGGCCAGGCGTTCATGCCCGACATGCTCGAGAAGGTGCGCCGCGCCGCGGCCTGGCGCGCGAAGCACCGGGCCCGCTTCCTGATCGAGGTCGACGGCGGCATCGCCGCCGACACCGCGCCCCTGGCCCGCGCCGCCGGCGCCGACGTGTTCGTGGCCGGCAACGCGATCTATGGCAGGAAGGACCCGCGCGCCGCCCGAGACGCTATCCGGCGGGCGGTGCGCGGTTAGTTTGCGTCCCGTACACGCCCAGGCGTCCTCCAACTCCCCGCTTCCCGCCCGCCTCCCGACTGTGGTATTTTCCCCGCTTCGCCACACCGGAAGGGACCTTGTTCGAAGCACTTAGCGACCGACTCCAGGGCATCGTCCGTAGCCTCTCGGGGCAAGGCCGACTCTCCCCAGACAACATCCGCGAAAGCTTGCGCGATGTCCGGCGCGCCCTGCTCGAGGCCGACGTCAACGTCGCGGTGGCTCGCGACTTCGTCGCCAAGATCGAGGCGCGCGCGGTTGGCGAAGACGTACTGAAAAGCCTCACCCCCGGTCAGCAGGTGGTGGGGATCGTGCGCGACGAGTTGGAGAGCCTGCTCGGACGGAGTCCGGTCACGCTCGCCGGCTCGCCGCACGTGCCGACCGTGGTGCTGCTCGCCGGCCTGCAGGGCTCGGGCAAGACGACGTTCGCCGGCAAGTTGGCGAAGTGGCTTGGCCTCCGCTCGAAGCGCGTGCTGCTGACGAGCGCCGACGTGTACCGGCCGGCGGCCATCGATCAGCTGGAGATGCTGGCCGAACGCGCGGGCGCGGGATTCTGGCGCGCGGCCGAGGGCACGACGCCGCAGGCCATCGCGACCGGTGCGCTGGAACAGGCGCGGACGCGCGGATTCGACTTCCTGGTGCTCGACACGGCCGGGCGGCTGCAGATCGACGAAGCGATGATGGCCGAGCTTGCGGACTTGAAGAAGGCCAGTCGCGCGCATCAGGTGATGCTGGTCGTGGACGGGATGACGGGGCAGGAGGCGGTGCGCATCGGGCAGACGTTCACCGAGCGCGTCGGCGTCGACGGCCTCGTGCTGACGAAGATGGACGGCGATGCGCGCGGCGGCGCCGCGCTCTCGCTGCGCCAGGTCACGGGCAAGCCGATCGTGTTCCTGGGCGTGGGCGAGAAGCTGGAGGCGCTCGAGGCGTTCGACGCCGGGCGGCTCGCGGGACGGATTCTCGGCATGGGCGACGTGATCGGCCTGGTCGAGAAGGCGCGCGCGGCGGTCGACGACGAGTCGGCCGAGCGCATGGCGCGCCAGATGCGGAAGTCGGATTTCACGCTCGAGGATTTTCTCTCGCAGCTGCAGCAGCTGAAGAAGCTCGGACCGATCGAGGACGTGCTGGGCATGCTGCCCGGCGTCAATCGCGCGGCGCTCGAGAAGAACAAGCCGGATTTGAGCAAGCTCAAGCGGTACGAAGCGATCCTGCAGAGCATGACGCTTCGCGAACGACGCCTGCCCCGTGTGATCGACGGAAGCCGGCGGCGCCGCATCGCGGCGGGCAGCGGAACGTCGGTGAGCGACGTGAATCGCATGCTGAAGGAGTTCGATCAGACTCGGACGCTGATGAAGCGTCTGAAGCACGGCCCGCGCGGGCTTGCCGCGCTGCGCGGCCGCATGCGCTAACGTTCGTTCACGCGCGTCGCCGGTCGCGATCGGCCGACGCGTTCGCAGCACCCGAGGAGGAGGATTCTCATGTCGGTGGTGATTCGCCTGATGCGGGCCGGAGCGAAGAAGCGGCCCTTCTATCGGATGGTGGCGGCCGATTCGCGTCGTCAGCGCGACGGACGCTTCCTCGAGATCCTGGGTCACTACAATCCGCTGACCCAGCCGTACGAGTTGGTCGTGCACAAGGACAAGGTCCAGGTCTGGATCGACAAGGGCGCGCAGCCGTCGGAGCAGGCGGCCTCGCTGCTGCGCACGCTCGGCATCGTCGCCGCGCACGCGTCGCTGTCCACGAAGAAGGCGGGAGCGGCGCCGGCGAAGGGCGCGGCGCGCACGCGCAAGGTCAAGCGCACGCTGTCGGCGCGCAAGGCCGGCAAGCGGCTGGCGAAGCGCTCGGCCAAGAAGTCGGCGGCCAAGGCCTGAGTCGCGAAATCTCGGCGCGCGGCCCCGGCTCGGACCACCGACCCGGGGCCTTCGCGCATCGTGGGGAGGGATCGCGCTTGACGCGTCGCGGCCGGCTCGCGCAAGGTGCGTCCGCGATGGTCGAAACGCGTGAGTCGGGGTTCGAGCGTGGCCTGCGCGCGGTGCTCGCGTTCGCCGCGTGCGTCGCGCTCGCGTTGGCCCTCGCGGGCTGCGGGAGTCGCCCGGCGCCGGGCAGCGGCGCGGCGCGCGCGGCCGGAACGGTGGACTCGGCGCTCGTCGGCGTGGCCGGCGACAGCGCGGGCGTCGTCTCGGGAGCCGCGCGGGCCGGCGCGCAGCCCAGGCCGCACGCGGATCAGCTGCTCGACGCCGGCAACAGCGCGTATCGCGCCGGAGACTATCGTGTCGCGGCGCGCCGCTACGGGGCCGCGGCGGTGGTGAGGCCGGACGATCCGGCCGCGTACTACGGCCTCGGGATGGCGCTCGCCAAACTCGGGCGCGACGAAGACGCGCGCGCCGCGTACGCGCGGGCGCGGCAGCTCGCGCAGCACCGCTGACGCACACACCTCCAACCCAAGACCTCCATGCACGATCTCAAGTTCCTGCGCAGCCACCGCGACAAGATCGAAGCCGGCCTCGCCCTGAAGGGCGTGGCCGTGGACCTGCCGCGCTTCTACGCGATCGAGGAGCGCCGGCTCGACGTGCTGCACGAGACCGAGCAGCTGAAGGCCCGCCGCAACACGGCGAGCGAAGCGATCGCGGCCAAGAAGAAGGCCGGCGAGGACGCGGCGGCCGACATCGCGGCGATGCGCGAGGTGGGCGACCGCATCAAGGCGCTGGACACCGAGCTGAAGCGCCTCGAAGAAGAGAGCGAAGCGCTCGCCGCGTGGATCCCGAACCTGCCGCACGCCTCCGTGCCGCCCGGGCGCGACGCCGCGCAGAACGTCGTCGTGCGCACGGTCGGCGAGGTGCCGAAGTTCGCGTTCGAGGCGCGCCCGCACTGGGAGCTGGCGACGGCGCTCGGCCTCATGGACTTCGAGCGCGCGCCCAAGATCGCGGGCTCGGGCTTTCTCGTGTTCACCGGCCTCGGCGCGCGCCTCGAGCGCGCGCTCATCCAGTTCATGCTCGACTTCCACACCACGCACCACGGCTACACCGAAGTGTCAGTGCCGCACGTCGTGCGCCGCGCGGTGCTGTTCGGCACTGGGCAACTGCCGAAGCTGGAAGGGGACATGTATCACGTCGGTGAGGACGATCTGTTCCTGAACCCCACCGCGGAAGTGCCGGTCACGAACCTGTACCGCGACGAGATCCTCGAGCCCGGCGTGGTGCCGCGCTTCATGACGGCGTACTGCGCGTCGTACCGGCGCGAAGCCGGCACGTACGGCAAGGACACGCGCGGCATGCTGCGCGTGCACCAGTTCGACAAGGTCGAGCTGGTGAAGATCGTGCCGCCCGAGACCAGCTACGACGAGCACGAAGCGCTGGCCCGCGACGTGTCCGACGTTTTCGACGCGCTCGAGCTGCCGTATCGCGTCGTGCTGCTGTGCAGCGGCGATCTCAGCTTCGCGGCCGCCAAGTGCTACGACTTCGAAGTGTGGGCGCCGGGGACGAACGCCTGGCTCGAGTGCTCGTCGTGCTCGAACTTCGAGGACTTCCAGGCGCGGCGCATGAACATGCGTTTCCGCCGCGAAGCGGGCGCGAAAGCCGAGTTCCCGCACACGCTGAACGCGTCGGGCGTGGCGTTGCCGCGGACCTACGCCGCGCTGCTCGAGAACCACCAGACCGCGTCGGGCTCGGTGCGCGTGCCGAAGGCGCTGCGCCCGTATCTCGGCGGTCTCGAGGAAATCGGTCCTTAGGGCCCAACGTGGAACGCGGCGCGGGCGGATTCCGGCTTTCGGGCCAGCAGTGGGTCAAGGTCACGCTGTTCCTGGGATCGAGTCTGCTGGTCGTCGCCGTGTTCCTGTTCACGCACCAGATGATCCGCCGGCTGTCCCAGGAGGTCGCGACGACGTCGCGCGTGTTCGCCGACTTCTGCGCGCAGGCCTCGATCCCGGCGACGCGCGATCCCGAGCTGCAGAAGATCTTCTCGCAGGTCATCGCCAGCATCGACTTCCCGATCGTCATCACCGACACGGGCGGCATGCCGCGCGCGTGGCGCGAGGTCGGCGTGGATCCGGCGCTCGTCTCGGCCGCGTCGCTCGACAGCCTGGATGCCGGGCAGCCCATCGCGCCCGCCATCCGTGCGCGCATCGAAGCGGTGCGCCATCGCGCCGTCGAGCTGGACCGCCGCAACCGCCCGATCGTCATGACCACGTCGCTCGGCGACACGCTCGGCCGCGTGCACTTCGGCGAGCCCGAGGTGTTGTCGCGCCTGCGCTGGATGCCGTTCCTCTCGGTGGCCGGGGTCGTGCTGCTGCTCGGCATCGGGCTGGCCGGCCTCGCCGGCATCCGCGCGGCGGAGCGGCGCACGATCTGGGTGGGCATGGCCAAGGAGACGGCGCATCAGCTCGGGACGCCGCTGTCCTCGATGATGGGCTGGGTCGAGCTGCTGCGCTCCGAGAGCGAGGGCCAGACCGGCGAGAAAGTGAGCCTGGCGCGCGCCGGCTTCGAGGAGACGCTGGGCGAGATGGAGCGCGACATCGAGCGGCTGAGCAAGGTCGCGCAGCGCTTCAGCCACGTCGGCTCGGCGCCGCTCGTCGAGCCGCGCGACATCACCCCGATCGTGCGCGAGGTCGTCCAGTACATGCGCCGGCGGCTGCCCGCCGATGGTGAGGGCGTGTCGCTGCGCGAACGCTACGCCGACGCGCCGCCCGTCAACCTGAACCCGCAGCTCGTCGAGTGGGCGCTCGAGAACATCCTGAGCAACGCGATCTCCGCGCTCGACAAGCGCCCGGGCGTGATCGAGGTGAGCGTCGCGCTGCGCGCCCAGGACGAGTGCGTCGAGGTCGTGGTCCAGGACAACGGCCGCGGCATGTCGCGCGAGGAGCAGGCGCGCGCGTTCGAGCCCGGCTACACCACGAAGCGCCGCGGCTGGGGCCTCGGGCTCGCGCTCGCCAAGCGCGTCGTCCAGGAGTACCACGGCGGCCGCCTGTTCATCCGCGACAGCGCGCCGGGCAAGGGCACGACCGTGGTGATGAGCTTCCCGACGTAGCGACACGGGCGCTCGGGCGCGCTCGGGCGCGGGGGGCGGCGCGGACATCATGGGGCGTGGCGCGCTCGCCTCCGCTTCCCGCTCCGGCTCGCTCATCCTCGGCTCGCTCCGCCATCCCTGGCTCCGCGAGCCTGCGGACGGCCCCGCCCCATGATGTCCGCGCCGCCCCCCGCGCCCAAGCGCGCCCGTGTTGCTACAGCCGCCCGATCCGGATCGACCCGTCTCCGCTCTGCAGCCGCAGCGGTGGACCGCCTCCGTTCAGTCGCCCGTCCAGATGCGAGTGGTCGAAGCGGCCGTCCACCTCGACCGGCATGTCGAGCGTGATGTGCCCGTCGCCGGTGCGCGCCTCGAGGTCGCACTTCAGCCCGTCGGGGACGCGCAGCACGATCGGTCCGTCGGACGTGCGCATGGACCACGCGCGCGCCAGCGCGGAGCCTTTCTCGACGTCCGCGGTGATGCGCCCGTCGCCGCTGCCCAACTCGAGCGAGTCGAAACGCCCGTTCACGTAGATGTGGCCGTCGTTCGTGTGCGCGTCGAGCGTGCCGTCGAGATCCTCGGCGTCGATGCCGCCGTCGCCGGTGTCGAGCGTGATGTCGCCGTGCGCGCCGTGGACGCGGATCGAGCCGTCGCCGGTGCGCACGTTCAGGCGTCCGGTGAGCGGCTCGACCTCGACGCCGCCGTCGCCGGTGACGATGTCGACGTCGCCGTTGGCCGGCATCGACACCACGACGCGCAGATCGTGGATGGTGATCGAGAACCCGATCCAGCTGTGCGAGACGCGCGACGTGACGCGCACGTCGTTGCCGTTCTGCGTGGACTCGACGTGCACGTCGTCGCCGAAGTGCCAGCCGCGCGTGTCGGCCTGGACGGAGACCTCGGGCCGGTTCCAGGTGATGATGCGGACCTGGGCGTCCTGGGCGTCGACGGTGACGTGCGCCCGGCCGGACATGTGGTACGTGCGGGTGTAACTCTCGGCGGCCGCCGGGTGGGCGAGCGCCAGCGTGGCGCCGGCGATGGTCGTCAGCAGGAACAGTCTGAAGGTGGTGCGCATGGCAGTGCCTCCTCGTCTCGAGAGGTGAACGCCCGGTCTACGCGAAACCATGTTCGGAGGTTGCAACGGGCGGGGGCGACGCGCGGGCCCAGGCCCGGGGTGCGGCGCCGGGCCCGGCCAGGCCGCGGTGGCGGCCCGCTTGCGCGCCGCGCTATGATGCCCGCCGTCTCGAACCATCCCGCGCCCGACCTCTGGAATCCCCCGGGGTCGACCACCCACCGCGCCCCTTCTATGACCGACGACAACCGACGCCGAATCCTCTGGGCCGACGACGAAATCGACCTCCTCCGCCCGCACATCCGCTTCCTCGAGCAGAAGGGCTTCGCGGTCACCGCGGTGCCGAACGGCGAGGATGCGCTGAGCGAGTTGGGCAAGTCGCATTACGACGTGGTCCTGCTCGACGAAATGATGCCGGGCCTGGGCGGGCTGGCCACGCTCGGCGAGATCAAGACCCGCGAGCTGGGCGTGCCGGTCATCCTCATCACCAAGAGCGAGGAAGAGGCGCTGATGAACGAGGCGATCGGCAAGCACATCACCGACTACCTCATCAAGCCGGTGAATCCGTCGCAGGTGTTCCTGGCGTGCAAGCGCGTGTTCGACACCCACAAGCTGCAGGACAGCGCGCGGGCCCGCGACTACGTCGGCGAGATGCAGCGCTGGCAGATGCTCGACGTGCGCCGCCTGGACTGGAAGGGCTGGGTCGACCTGGCCGTCGACGTCGCGAAGTGGGACGTGCGCCTCGACAGCGTGCAGGAGGAAGGCCTCAAGCAGGCGCACGCCGACTTCCGCCGCGGGCTGAACGCGGACTTCGCGCGCTTCGTCGAGGACCACTATCCGGGCTGGGTGAAGGGCGTCGAGGACCGGCCGCTGCTGTCGAGCGACGTCGTGCGCCACGCCGTCGTGCCGCACCTGAAGGCCAAGCGCCGCGTCATGTTCATCGTGATCGACTGCATGCGCATGGATCAGTGGTTCACGCTGGAACCGCTGCTCGAAGAGCACTTCGACGTGCAGCGCGAGTTCTACTGCTCGATCCTGCCGACCGCGACGCCGTACTCGCGCAATTCGATCTTCGCGGGACTGCTGCCGAACGAGCTGATGAAGCGGCATCCCGATCTGTGGCAGGAGAACAGCCAGGACGAGCGGACGAAGAACCGCTACGAACGCCAGCTCATGGATTTCCAGCTCGAGCGGCTGAAGGCCATGCCCGATCCCGCGCCCAAGTACCTCAAGATCTACGACGCCGACGAGGCGCTCGCGACGCGGCGCCAGATCAATTCGTTCAGCGGGCTGCCGCTCGTGAGCATGGTGTTCAACTTCCTCGACATCCTGGCGCACGGCCGCTCCGAGAGCGAGATCCTTCAGGAATTGGCGCCCGACGAGGCCGCGTTCCGCGCGGTGATGAAGGCGTGGTTCGTGCACAGCCCGCTGTACGACATCCTGCGCGCGCTCGCGAGCCAGGACTGCACCGTCGTGATCACGACCGACCACGGCGCCGTGCTCGGCCGGCGCGCGGCGCTGGTCTACGGCAATCGCGACACGTCGACGAACCTGCGCTACAAGTTCGGCGTCAACCTGAACACCGACCCCAAGCAGGCGGTCATCGTGCGCAAGCCCGCCGAGTACGCGCTGCCCGAAGGCCTCAACAAGAACTACGTGCTGGCGCGCGAGGACTACTACTTCGTGTACCCGACGCGCTTTCACGAGTTCGAACGCCAGTATCGCGGCTCGTTCCAGCACGGCGGCATCTCGATCGAGGAAATGATCCTGCCGCTCATGACGCTGACGCCGCGCCGCGCATGAGCGCCGCGCCGCTCGCCTCCGGCGCGCCGCGCACGACCGCGTCCGCCGAGGCCACGGAAGCGCTGGGCGCGCGCTTCGCGCCGGCGCTGCGCGTCGGCGACGTCGTCGCGCTCACCGGACCGCTCGGCGCCGGCAAGACGCGCTTCGTCTCCGGCGTGGCGCGCGGTGTCGACGCGCGGGCCCAGGTGCGCAGTCCCTCGTTCACGCTCGTCAACGAGTATCGCGGGCGCGTGCTGCTGCTGCACCTCGATCTCTATCGCATCGAGCCCATGGACGCGGACGCCCTCGGTTTCGAGGAACAGATCGAGCGCGGCGCGCTGCTCGTCGAGTGGGGCGAGAAGCTGCCGCCGCGCCTGCGCCGCGACGCGCTGCGGCTGACGTTCGCGATGGGCGAAGGCGACACGCGGCGCTTGAGCGCCGCGGCCGAGTCGGGCCGCGGGCTCGAACTGCTGGACGCCTGGCGGTCGCTCGATGGCTGACGCGACCGGGCTGGCCATCGAGAGCGCGACCGCCCACGTCGAGATCGCCGTGTTCGGCCGCGGGCCCGAGCCACTGGCGCACGAGATCGAGGACGTCGGGCACGGCCACACGCGCCGCCTCGCGCCGCTCGTGGCGCGCGCGCTCGCCAGCGCCGGGCGTGAGCCGAAGGACCTGACGTGGATCGCCGCGGACCTGGGTCCCGGCTCGTTCACCGGCGTGCGCGTCGGGCTCGCGGCGGCCGAAGCGCTCGCGCTGGCCGGCGGCGCGCGGCTGCACACCGCCCCGTCGCTGGCCTCGCTGGCGTGCGGCGCGGGAATTTCCAACGCCTTGATCGTGCCGCTCGTGCCGGCCGGACATCGCGACGTGTACGCGGGGTACTACCGGGCGGACCGGCAGGGCGTCGTCAGCGTGCTGGCCGCGCCGCGCGTGGGAACGATCGACGAAGCGCTGGCCGGGGCGCACGAGGCGCTCGCGCTGCTCGGCAGCCGCGGCGTGCACTGCGTCGGCCCGGCGGCCGCGCGCGAACGCGACGCGGTGGAGCGCGCGTTTCCGGGCGCGACCGCGGCGGCGTGGCGCTTCGAGGGCCTGTCGGCGATCGATCTGGCGCGCGCCGCGCGTTCGCGCCGCCGCGCCGCGCTCGGCCTGGGCGCGCCGGACGCCGCGCCTCAACCTCTGTACGTGCGGCCGGCGCAGGCCGAGGAGACCGTGCGCCGCCGCGCGCTCGCGTCGCAGCGACTGACGTTGCGCGAATTCGCGCACGCCGACGTGCCGGCCGTCGTCGGCATCGAACGCCGCGTGTTCGGAGATCCGTGGACCGAATCGTTCTTTCATGGCGAGCTGGGCCAGGCGCTCGTCTACGCGCGCGTCGCCGAGCTGGACGGCGCGCTGGCCGGCTACTGCGTGGCGTGGCTGGGCGCCGGCGAAGGACACCTGGGCAACCTGGCGGTGGCGCCGGAGCAGCGGCGGCGCGGCATCGCGCGCGCGCTGCTCGACGAGCTGCTGGTCGCGGCCGAGGCTTCGGGCGCCGAGCGCCTGACGCTGGAAGTGCGCACGTCGAACTTCGCGGCCCAGGGCCTGTACCGCGCGCACGGATTTCGGCTGGCCGGCCTGCGACGCGGGTATTATCGTGACAACGGTGAGGATGCGCTGATCATGGAGTGGCGCGCCCCGGCGACGTCCCGTCGTTCGGCCTCTTGAGGAGCCCAAAGCCTCCGCATGTCCTGGCTCAAACGCGAACCCACCGGCATCAAGACCACCGACAAGTCGGTCCGGCCCGACGTGCCCGAGGGTCTGTGGACCAAGTGCGACAGCTGCGGCGAAGCGCTGTTCCAGACCGTGCTCGAGGAGAACCTGTGGACGTGCCCGAACTGCGGGCACCATTTCCGGGTCCCCGCGCACACCTGGCTCCCGTTCCTGGTCGATCCCGACTCGTTCGAGGAGCGCGACGCCGGGCTCGAGGCCGGCGACCCGCTGGAGTTCCGCGACGCGAAGATGCGCTATCCGGATCGCCTCGTCGCGGCGCAGCGCGAGACCGGGATGCGCGACGCGGCGCTGTCGGGCACGGCCACGGTCGGCGGCAAGCCGGTCGCGATCACGGTCATGGACTTCTTCTTCATGGGCGGGAGCATGGGCTCGGTCGTCGGCGAGAAGATCGCGCGCACGATCGAGACCGGCATCGCCCAGCGTCGCGCCGTGATCGTGGTCACGGCCACCGGCGGCGCACGCATGCAGGAAGGCATCCTGTCGCTCATGCAGATGGCCAAGACCTCGGCGCTGCTCGCGCGGCTGCAGGACGAGCGCCTGCCGTTCATCTCGATCCTCACCGATCCGTCGATGGCCGGCGTCCTCGCCTCGTTCGCTTCGCTCGGTGACGTCATCCTGGCCGAGCCCAAGGCGCTGGTCGGCTTCGCCGGCGCGCGCGTCATTCGCCAGACCATCGGCGAGGACCTGCCGCCGGGATTCCAACGCGCCGAATTCGTCCTCGAGAAAGGTTTCGTGGACCGCGTCGTCCATCGCAAGCAGATGCATGAAGAGGTGTCGCGTCTGCTCGAGTTCTTCTGGCGCTCGACGCGCGGGTTCGCGCGCGAGGGCGAGAAGTCTCCGCACGCGGAACTCCCCGCGCGTGCCGCCGTGGACGGAACACCGGCGGCCCCACCCGTGACGCGTTGAGCCATTCCCTGCAACACGCGCTGGAAGCGCTGTACGGGCTCGAGCGCCGTCGCGACAAGCTCGGCCTCGACGGGACGCGCGCGCTCCTCGCGGCGCTCGATCATCCCGAGCGGCGTTTCCACTCGATCCACGTCGCCGGCACGAACGGCAAGGGCTCGACGTGCGCGCTTATCGAGCGCGTGCTGCGGGAGGCCGGTATTCGCACGGGACTGTTCACGTCGCCGCACCTCGTCGACTTCCGCGAGCGCATCCGCGTCGCCGGCCGCTGGGCCGACGAAGCCGCACTCGCCGAGCGTCTGCCCTGGATCGAGGCGCAGCCCGCGGGGCAGGACCGTACGTTCTTCGAGGTCGCGACCGCGCTCGGCTTCGACGCGTTCGCGCGCGCGGGCGTGACGTGGGCGGTCGTCGAAGTCGGTTTGGGCGGCCGGCTCGACACGACGAACGTGCTCGAGCCCGAGGCATGCGTGATCACGTCGATCGGGCTCGATCATACGGAGATCCTGGGCGACACGATCGCCGCGATCGCCGCCGAAAAGGGCGGGATCATCAAACCCGGCGTGCCGGTCGTGCTCGCCCCGGACCTCGTGCCCGCGGCGCGGGAAACGCTGGAGACCATCGCCCGCGAGCGCGACGCGCCGGTCGTCGACGCGCGCGCGTTGCTCGAGGACCCGCGCGGCGCCGCCGCGCTCGATGAAACGCCCGACCGCGCGGCGACCGGCGAAGCGCCCGGCCGGCCGCCGCGCGGCTTCCGGCCGGCGCACGTCGCGACGGCGCTCGCCGCGCTCGACCTCGCGTCGCGTCGCGGCGTCGCGATTTCGCCGACCGCGTTCGCGAACGGCCTGGCGCGCGCGCGCTGGCCCGGGAGGTTCGAGCGCTCGCCGCGCGAGCCGCGCCTGTGGTGGGACGGGGCGCACAACGCGGACGGCGTGCGCGCGCTCGTCGAGACCTGGCGCGCGCGCGGCCTGCCGGCCCCGGGCGCCGTCGTCCTCGCGCTGTCGCGCGACAAGGACGCGCCCGCGATGCTGCGCGCGCTCGCGCCGCTGGCCGGGGACGCGACGCTCGTCGCCACGCGCAGCCGGAACGAGCGCGCGCTCGAGCCCGAGCGTCTGGCGGCCGCCGCCGCCGCGTACCGCACGCGCGTCGTGCCCGACGTGGCGGCGGCGTGCCGAGCCGCGCTCGACGACGCGGGGCCGGAACGTCTCGTGTTGCTCCTGGGCTCGCTGTTCGCGGTGGGCGAGGCCATGGAGGCGTTCGGCGGAGCGCCCGGGGAGTGGCTGTGACGCGCGCGGCGGGTCGTGCGGCGGCGCCGGGCGGGCGCCCGGCGGCGGCGTCCGCGCGCCGTGCCGCGTTCGCGCTGTTGCTGCTCGCGGGCGCCACGCTCGGCGCAGCCGCGCGCGGTCGCGCCGCCGAAGCGCCGGCGCCGCCTCTCAACATCGCGGCCGACAACGTGACCGGCAGCCACGACGAGGCCGGCGACATCGTCCTGCTGAACGGCCACGTGCGCATCACCCGCGGGCGCACCGTGATCACGTCCGACGCCGGGCGCTACGCGCGCAGCGAGGGGCGCCTCGACCTGAACGGCAACGTGAAGATGGTCGACAGCACGACCACGCTCACGTGTGACGCCGCGACGTATTCCGAGACGCGCGACGTGCTCGACGTGAGCGGCAACGTGCACATCGTGGATCGTGATGCGACGCTGAACGCGCCGACCGGCTCCTACGACCGCAAGACCGGGCGCATCGACCTCACGGGCGGGGTGAGCGGCAACGACCACGATCAGACGCTGCTGTGCGACCATGCGACGTACGACCGCGATTCGATGATCGTGCACGCGCGCGGCGACGTGCGTGGGCGCGACGAGAAGAACAAGCTCGAACTCGACGCGCACGCCGTGGACTACAACCGCACGACGCACGAAGCGGTGGCGACGGGCGAGCCGGTGCTGCGCTCGCGCGACGAAAAGGACCGGGTCGCCGAGATGCGCGCGCGCATGGTGCGTCTCAACACCGAGACGCGCGTCGCCGAGGCCATCGATTCGGTCACGGTCGTGCGCGACACGCTGCGCGGCCGCGCCGACTACGCGCTGTTCGACGACCGCGCGGGGCGCGGCTGGCTGTACGGGCATCCGCGCGTGTGGGACGACGAGACCGACGTGACGGGCGACACGCTGGAGACGTGGACGGACAAGCGCGTGCTGCAGCGCGTGCGCGTGCGCGGCAACGCGCTCATGGACTACCGCGGCGCGCGCCCGAACACCGTGGGCGAGAAGAGCCGGCTGTCGGGGACCACGGTCGACGTGTACTTCAGGAACGAGGACATCGACAGTCTCGTCGCGGTGGGCGCGGCGCGCAACGAGTACACGGGGCTGCCGCACCTCGACAAGACCGCGGAGAACAACTTGGCGCTCGGCGACACCATCACGGTGTTCTTCAAGGACCGCAAGGTCGACCGCGCGCGCGTCGAGGGCAAGGCCAGCGGCACGTACCGGCCGAGCATCACGGTCGGCGACACGCTCGCGGCGAAGCGCGAGATCGTGAACTACGACGCGCCGCGCATCGCGTTCGAGGTGACGAAGAACCGCATCGTGCTCGATCAGGGCGCGCACCTGACGTACTCCGACCTCGAGCTGCGCGCGCGCAAGGTGGCGTTCGACATCCAGCAGCAGACGCTGGCCGCGGAGGGCGCGCCGTCGCTGTTCGACAAGGGCGACAAGGTCACGGGCCATCTCATGACGTACGACCTGCCGTCGCGCGTCGGCACGATCTATCAGGCCGAGACCGCGTACGAGAAGGGCCTGTACCACGGCGAGAAGATCCGCAAGGTCGGCGACAACGTGCTCGACGTGCTGAACGGCTCGTACAGCACGTGCGACCTGCCCGACCCGCACTATCACTTCTCGTCGCACTACATGAAGATCTATCTGAAGGACAAGCTGGTCGCGAAGCCGGTCGTGTTCTACATCAAGAACGTGCCGTTGCTCGCGCTGCCGTTCTACGTGTTCCCGATCAAGCCGGGCCGGCACTCGGGGTTCCTGTTCCCTCAGTTCGAGTTCGGCTTCAACAACCGGGCCGGGCAGTTCCTGCGCAACGCCGGCTACTACTGGGCGCCGAACGACTACATGGACCTGACCGCGTCGGGCGACTACTACCAGACCGAGCCGTCGTGGGTGCTGCGCGGCGAAGGCAACTACAAGCTGATGTACGTGCTGAACGGCGACTTCAACGGCACGTACGCGAAGAACGAGGCGACCGGCCGTCAGGATTACGACTTCAACATGGACCACGCGCAGGAGCTGTCGCCGCGCACGCGGCTCGTGGCGCGCGGCCAGTTCGTGTCGAGCAAGGACTACAACGCGAGCGACCTGTACGGGCGCCCGCTGGCGACGCGCCTCAACCGCTTCCTGGTGTCGAGCTTCGCCATCTCGCACGCCGCGGACTGGGCCAGCTTCAACGCGGTCGTGGACCGGCGACAGGACCTCGACGCCGACGCGCAGATCGCCGATCCGGACGGCGAGGGCCCGCTGCAGGGCCTGCCGCCCGGCACGTTCGCGTCGCTCGCGGACTTGACGTCGAACGCGCCGGACCTGCGCGTGTCGTTCCCGACGCGCACGCTCGGCGCGTTTCCGCTGATCAAGGGCACGGCGCTCGCGAAGCCGCTGTCGACGCTGTACTTCTCGTTCGACACGCGCTTCCTGTCGCAGACGAACCAGCAGGCGTTCGTGGGCGGCTATCGCTCGTTCCTGCGCGACACGGTGCCCGATTCCACGACGTTCCTCGACGAACGCGTGACGACGCGCCGCGCGCTGGCCAGCAACATCGCGCTGTCCGACTCGCGGCGGTTGTTCGGCTGGCTGAACCTCGCGCCGCGCGTGTTCGCGAACACGGTGGTGTTCGACTTCGACGAGCTCGGACACCGGATCGTGCCGGTCGCCACCTGGGCCGGCTCGATGACGTCGAGCGCCACGCTGTACGGCTCGTTCCGCCCGCACTGGGGGTCGCTCGTCGGCCTGCGCCACGTGATCTTCCCGACCGCGACGTTCACGTACAGTCCGGAATTCCCGTCGCTCACGTACCGCGACACGCTCGGGCGCGTGCTGAATCGCTTCAACGGCTTCGGGGGCATCGGCGTGTCGGGGTTTCGATCCGAGGTCCTGAACTTCGGGCTCGACCAGCGCCTGCAGGCCAAGCTGCAGCACGGCGACCAGATCACGCGCCTCGACAACCTGCTGTCGCTCAGCCTGTCGAGTTCGTACGACTTCCTGTGGCGCGAGCGCGGGCTCAAGCACCCGCTGTCGCCGATCGGCGCGAGCCTGTTCCTGCAGCCGCCCGGTCTGCTGAACGCGAGCCTGGGCGCGACGCTCGACCCGTATGAAGGCCGGCCGATGCGCTCGCTGAGCGGCAACACGGGGTTCTCGTGGACGAGCGGCGCGCACCACTCGGGCAACGAGGCGCCGGCCCTGCCCGTGGACCAGACCGTGCGCCAGTCGTACGAGGAGGCGACGTCGGACTTCCACGACAACTGGTCGGCCTCGCTCGCCTATTCGTATTCGGGCGGCTACGAGACCGCGAACTGGTCGAGCCACCAGACCCTCAACGGCGTCGGCCGCTACCAGGCCACGCCGAACTGGACGCTCGACTACTCGGCGTCGTACGACCTCACGCTGCACAACGTGCTCACCCAGCGATTCGCGATCGGGCGCACGCTGCACTGCTGGATCGCCACGTTCACGCGCACGTTCACGCCGGGCGGCGAGGCCGAGTACTACTTCCGCATCGGCATCAAGGACCAGCGCGAGGTGTACCTGGAGCGGGGCACGCGCGTCGGCAGCATCGGCGGGATCAACTGACCGTGCCGCGCTGGCGCGTGGCGTGCGACGTGTGCGCGGCATCGTCGTGGATCGGCGAGGCCGCGGGCGGCCGCGACGCGTGGTGCGAGGCGTGTCAGACCGGAGCGCGACTCGTGCCGGGCGCGACGCGCGCCTCGTGCGCGCGCTGCGGCGCGGCGCTCGCGCTGGCCGAGCCGCGCTTCGTCGAACTCTGGGGTGAAGTGCAGAACGCGTCCGCCGTGCTCGCCGCGTGGGACGGCGCGCCGGCCGCGCTCGGCGCGCTGCTGCCCGAACGCCCGCGCTTCCTCAACGATCGCACGCCGCCCGCCGCGGAGAGCGGCGACGCGCCCGACGTGCGCGCCGCGCTCCTCGACCTCGCGTCCGGCGCGTTCGCGCGCGCGCGCCTCGGGCTGGAGGCCGCGCTCGAGCGCGCGGCGGCCGGTCCGCACGTGTGGCGCGCGCTGGCCATCGCGGCCGACCGCCTGGACGAGCCGGCGCTGGCCGAGGCGGCGTGCACGCGCGCCCTGTCGGCGACGCGTGGCCGGGAGGACGCCGCGCTCGC
>DATJGS010000013.1:0-2446 GCA_035494735.1 Saccharimonadaceae bacterium (SeqCode) | reverse complement strand
ATGCTCCCGTAGGTCATCGCGAGATTGAACGCCGGCTCCGGCGAGCGCGGGTCGAGCTCCACGGCGCGCGCGAGATTCGCCGCCGCCTCGGCGAAGCGTCCCTGACGACGCAGGACTGCTGCGCGCGCGACGAGCAGGTCGCCGCGTCCCGGCTGACGCTGCAGGGCGGCGGAGAACTCCGCCAGTGCCCGGTCGTAGTCGCGCAGGGCGCGATAGTAGTAGTACCCTAACGCGAGATGCCCCTCAGGGAGGTCGGGGTCGAGGCGTATCGCCGTCTCCGCCGCTTCGCGCATGAGCGTGAGACGTTTCGCGGTCCGATCCGTGTTCGCCCAGTAAATCGCGCCGTGCGTCTGCGCCAGGCGCGCGAACGCGAGCGCGAACTTGGGATCGAGCGCGACGGCCCGCTCATACATGGCGACCGCGCGCGGCGACGCGTTGAACGCGTCCTCTTCCGCGGTGCGAAGCGCCTCGCCGCGCAGGAAGTAGGAGTACGCCTCGAAGTTCTCCGTCGGCCGAGCCGAAATGCTGCGCCGTTCGGGCTCATCGAGCGCAACCTCGAGCGCCGCGGCAACCTTCTCGCCGATGGCGCCTTCCATCGCGAACAGGCCCTCGGTCTTCGCCTCGTAGCGGTCGGACCACACCGAGCTCCCGTCACGCGAACGGATCAGCTCGACCGTGATGCGCACGCGTCGTGCCGCCGAGTCCGCGCGATCCCACCGCACGTGACCGTCGAGCACGTAATCGACGCCGAGCTCTCGGCCCACATCGGCGCGCGACTTCGTCGTGTTGCGGTATTGCCGCGTGCTGCCCGAAGACATCACTTGCACGCCCGACACGCTCGTCAGGCGGCTCGTCAGCTCGTCGCTCACGCCCTCGGCGAAGTACGCGTCGTCCGCGTGCCCGATGTTCTCGAACGGGAGCACGGCGAGTGTCGGGCCAGCGGCGGTGGGCGTCGTCGGGTTGGCTGAATCGGCGTTAGGTGCCGTAGCCGGCGCGGTGGCGCCGGCGGGGGCAGCGATTGACGCGCGGCGCAGGGCCACGACGCCGGCCGTCAGGCCAACCGTGATGGCCAACACTGCAGCGACCAGCCACGGCCATCGCCGAAGGGCCCGCGTCCAGGCGGCGTGCGGACCGCGGTCGGCGGTCGGCGAGGTCGCGGCGGCAGCGCCTAACGCCTCAGCCAGCGCGGTCGTGCTCTGGAAGCGGTCGTCGACACTCGGTGCCAGTGACCTCGCCACGACGTCGTCTACGGCACGCGGCAAGTCGGGACAATGGGCGCTGGGCGCGGGCGGCGGTTCCCGAACGCGCCGCACGATCCCCTTGAGGCCCATGTCGGGGAAGGGAAGCTGCCCGGTGAGCATCTCGTACGTCATGCAGCCGAGGCTGTAGACGTCGGTGCGGGCGTCGATCTCGTGGCCTTTCGCCTGCTCGGGGCTCATGTACGCCGGCGTGCCCAGCACGAACCCGGCGTCAGTGAGTACGACTGCCGGGTCATGTGCGTGATCCCACTCGCCGCGGGCCAGCGCGATCGCTTTCGCTACGCCGAAATCGGCGACCACGGCGTGACGGCCGTCGATGAGGACGTTCGCCGGCTTCACGTCGCGATGGACCACGCCGTTCGCGTGCGCGTACGCCAGCGCGTCGGCCACCTCGCGTACGATCGCCACAACGTCGGCGAGCGGCAGCCGGCCCTCGCGCGCGAGCCGCTGTTCCAGCGACTCGCCCTCGATGTACGGCATCGTGAAGTACACGAGTCCGTCCTCTGACTCGCCGGCGGCGAGCAGCGGGACGATATGCGGGTGGCGCAGCGCCGCGGCGAGCCGCGTTTCGCGGTGGAAGCGCTCGGCGCTCATGACCGCGCGCAGTTCCGGCGGGAGGACCTTCACCACGACGCGCCGGCCGAGCTTCGTCTCCAGGGCGACGAACACGCGGCTCATGCCGCCGCCGCCGAGCTCGCGCTCGACGTGGAACGCCGTGCCTAACGCTTCCTGCAGACGCCCCCCGAGGTCCGGAGCGTCGCCCCTGGCCTTGACGAGCGGCGACTCGAGGAACTCGGCGTCGCCGTCGTGCGCCATGAGGAGCGACACGACCTCCCGCAAGAGCTCCGCATCGCTGCCGCAGGCCCGCGCGACGAATGCCGACCGCTCCTCCGGCGGCAGCTCGACGGCGTCGGAGAAAATCGACATCATCGCGGTCCACCGCTCGGCGCTGATCCGCCCGCCCATGTCTTGCATCCGGCGACGCGTTAGGCGGTCGTAAGTTCGCGGCGGAGCCACGCGCGGGCGGCGGTCCACTCGCGCTTGATGGTCGCCGGCGAGGAGTCGAGCGCCTGTGCCGTCTCCTCGATGGACAGGCCGACGAAGTAGCGAAGCTCGACCACGCGCGCCTTGCGCGCGTCGTGGTCGGCGAGCCGGTCGAGCGCCTCGTCGAGTGCGACTACGTCAAC
>DATJGS010000012.1:0-56296 GCA_035494735.1 Saccharimonadaceae bacterium (SeqCode) | reverse complement strand
CCCTCCCAGCGCGCGCCGCCGAAGTCCGCGGGCCCGAGTTCCCGGGCCTGCAGCTGAGTGCCCATGGCGCCGTCATAGAACAGCACGCGGTCGCGAAGGGCATCGAGGAGTCGACTCTTCATGGTGGGCGCTTCCTGTGGGCGCGAGAGCATTTCTCGGCGGCATTTCGTTCGAGTGGCGAAAGAGACTATCGAAGCCTACCCGAAGCGGCAAATTGGGCCTGAAGGGGTGGGCAGGGTTTGCGTCGGGAGGCGGCTGAGGGAGGCGTTGAAAGACGGGTAGGGCTGGAGCCCCGGCGGCGGAGGAGGCGCTGAAAGGCGGGTGGGGCTGGAGCCCCGGCGGCGGAGGTCGGCGTTGAAAGGCGGGTAGGGCTGGAGCCCCGGCGGCGGCGGGAGGTGTTGAAAGGCGGGTAGGGCTGGAGCCCCGGCGGAAGGGTGGAGGGGCGGAGCGGACGACGGGCCCCTACCCGCCTTTCAACACCGACCTCCGCCACCGATCGGCGCCGCCGTACCTCGCAACGCCTCGCGCCAACTTTCCCGTGGCCGTTGTGTCCTGTTCGGACGTAACGTGCCGCCCATGCGGGAGGTTTCCGCGCGTGTCGATGCCGTATCCCCTATTTGGAGGACGTCATGAAGCGTCTGTTCCTGTCCGCTCTCCTGCTCGTCGGTCTCTCCTCACTGGTCTCGGCTGCCCCCGCGGCCAAGCCCACCGCGAAGGCGGCCGGCGAGTGGAGCATGAACGCCACGATCATCGAGGCGTGCTCCTGCCCCATGTTCTGCACCTGCTACTTCGGCGACGGAAAGCCGGCGGCGCATCACGACATGACCACGCACGCCGAGGAGCACTACTGCCGGTTCAACAACGTGTTTCGCGTGAACAAGGGTAACTACAAGGGCGTGAAGCTCGACGGCGCGAAGTTCTGGGTCGCGGGCGATCTCGGTGGCGAGTTCGGCAGCGGTCAGGCCGAATGGGCCTCCGTGATCTTCGACAAGGCCACGACGAAGGAGCAGCGCGACGGTATCGCCGCGATCGTGCCGCACCTCTACCCGATGAAGTGGAAGGCGTTCAGCGCGGGCGAGGGCGACGTGAGCTGGGAAGCCGAGATGGCCAAGGGCGAGGCCGAGGCCAAGCTCGACGGCGGCAAGGGCGGCGAGGTCGTGCTCAAGAAGGGCGGCTTCGGCGAGCATGGCAAGACGCCGCGCATCGACGGGCTGCAGTACTGGGCCGCCGATCACAACGATGGCTTCGTGCTCATGCCGAATTCGGTCGAAGCCTACCGGCAGGGCGATCACCCGTTCGAGTTCAACGGCACGAACGGCTTCATGATCACGGTCAGCATCGCCGACCACAGCGCGCCGGCCACGAGCGAGAAGTCGGGCGAGTAATTTTCGAGGGGGCGTATCCCCCGGCTTGACAGGAACGGCACGGGCGACGAGCGTCTCCGCCCGTGCCGTTCGTTTTGGACATCCTTCGCCATGGCGAGGCCGAGCCTGTGGGCGACGCCGGAGATCGCGGCCGCGCCCTGACCGCACGGGGGCGGGCGGCGGTCGAGCGTCTGGCGCTCGAGCTGGCCGCCGGACCGCCGCTGGATCGCATTTTCGCGAGTCCTCTGCTGCGGGCTCACGAGACGGCACGCATCGTGGTTTCGGCGCTCACCAGGCCACCCACCATCGAGACGCTCGCGGCTCTCGAGCCGGAGGCCGCGCCCGAGGCCGTCATGGCCGAGCTCGAGGCGCGCGGGGCGCTCGCCGGCCACGTGCTCCTCGTCAGCCACATGCCGCTCGTCGCACGCCTGACGTCCTGGTGGTGCGGGGAAATCCAGGACTTCGCCGCGCCAACCCTGGTCCGCCTGGTCTGTGAGGGCCGTGCGGGACGAGGCGCGGCAATCGTTTCGGGCCGAATCGACCCCGGGCGCATCTGACGCTGGGCGGGTTCACGGCCCCACCGCTCGGTGCTAAGCTCGCGGCACCGCTCGATTCGAACGGCCGAGTTAAGGAGGTTTCTGTGACCGTCCACCCCGTTTCGAAGGTCGAGGCTCAGCCCACCGGCGACGTCCTGCTCGACGGCCTGTTCACAGGGATGATCGGCGCCCTGGCCGTCGCGATCTGGTTCCTGGCGCTCGACGCCTTCGGCGGCCATCCGCTGTACACACCGGCGCTGCTCGGCACGGTGCTCCTGCACGGCAGCACGGCGGCCAGCCAGACCATCACGGTCGCGCCGCTCGAGATCGCCGCCTACACCGCGTTCCACTTCGTGGTGTTCGCCGCGGTCGGACTGCTGCTGTCCTATCTCATGACGCTGTTCGAGCGCTTTCCCATCATGTTCTTCGTGCTGCTCGTCCTCTTCCTCTGTCTGCAGGTCGGGTTCTTCGGGCTGAACGCGGCGCTCGGCGCCTCGTTGCTCGGCCGGCTGCAGGCGTGGACGGTGGTCGTCGCCAATCTGCTGGCGGCCGGCAGCATGGTGCTCTATCAGTGGCGTCGCCACCCGAGCGTGGTGCGCGGCATCGAGCGGCTCTGGGAGCACGAGCCCGACTGATGGGCGATCTCGATCGTAAGGTCGCGGTGGTGACCGGCGGCAATCGCGGGATCGGCCGCGGCATCGTCGACGTGCTGGCCGCGGCCGGCGCGACCGTCGCGCTCACGGCGCGCGACCGCGGTCGCGCCGAGGCCGCGGCCCACGAGGTCGGTCACGGCGCCCGCGGCTACGGGTGCGACGTTCGCGACGAGTCCGCGGTGAAACGCGTGTTCGCGGCGATCGAGAGCGATCTCGGGGGCTGCGACATCCTCGTCAACAACGCCGGCATCGGCATCTTCGGCCCGGTCGCGGACCTGGCGCCGGACGACTGGCGCGCCACGATCGAGACGAATCTCAACGGCGTCTTCTATTGCTGTCAGGCCGCGATCCCGCAGATGCGCAAACGCGGCGGCGGCTACATCTTCAACATCTCCTCGCTGGCCGGGAAGAATCCGATCCCGAACGCAGCCGCTTACAACGCAACGAAGTTCGGGCTGAACGGCTTCAGCGAAGCGTTGATGATGGAAGTGCGCTACGACGGCATCCGGGTCTCGTACCTGATGCCGGGCAGCGTCTCGACGGACTTCGGTCGCGGTTCGGCCGCCAAGAAGGACTGGGCCCTCCAGCCGGAGGACGTCGGCCAGGTCGTGCTCGACCTGCTGCGCTCGCCGGCGCGCGCGCTTTACAGCCGCATCGAGATGCGCCCCAGCCAGCCGCCGCGCAAGGGCTGAGCGGCCCCCACCTTCCCGCCTCCCGCCTGCCGCTCGAGCGGCTCCACGCCGCATTCGCCACGGAATCATTGAGCCGGCCGCCTGCGTGGTCTAACGTACGCGCCCTTCCCAGGCCCTAAGTCGGCGGTTGCCCTCGTCGACCCGGATTTCCCAAGCCCTCCCGGCGGCACTCAAGCCTCCGGACGCCCGACTCTCGCAGGAGGTCCCGTTGAAGCTCTCTCGCTCCGCGACGCTCGTCCTTGCCGCCGGCCTCTGGGTCGTCGGCCCGGCCGGCGCCGCACCGGCTCCCGCCGGCAAGGCGGCCGCCCCCGCCGCCACCGACGCTCCGTTCTGGACCGGCCATCCGAACGCCCAGGCGTTCTCGGCCATCCAGGTCGCGCGCGTGACGCGCGCCAAGGCGGCGATCGCCCGCATGCTCGCCGCCAAGGGCCCGCGCACGATCGCGAACACCCTGCAGCCCTACGACGACGCGCTGCTCCAGCTCGACGCGGCGAACTCCCAGACCGGGCTCATCTCCGAGGTGCACCCGGACTCCGCGGTGCGCGCCGCGGCCGAGAAGGCCACGCAGATGGTCTCGGCGTACAACACCGAGCTGTCGCTGAACCATGACGTGTACGCGGCGCTATCGGCGATCGACCTGAGCGGAGCCGACGCCGAGACGCGCTACTACGTCGAGAAGACGCTGCGCGAGTTCCGCCTCGCCGGCGTGGACAAGGACGACGCGACGCGGGCCAAGATCAAGGCCCTGAGCGATCAGCTCGTGGAGACCGGTCAGGCGTTCGGGCGCAACATCCGCGAGGACCACTCGACCATCACCGCGAAGAACGCCGCGGAACTGGACGGCCTGCCCGCCGACTACATCGCGCGACACAAGGCGAACGCGGACGGCTCGTACACGCTCAGCATCGAGTACCCGGACGCGATCCCGATCTTCTCGTACGCGAAGAGCGAGGACGTGCGCAAGCGCATGTTCATGGCGTACAACAACCGCGCGTACCCGAAGAACATCGCGGTCCTGGACAGCCTGGTCGCGCAGCGCGACCGCCTGGCCAAACTGTGCGGCTATCCGAACTGGGCCGACTACATCACGGCCAACAAGATGGTCGGCAGCGGCAAGAACGCGTCCGACTTCATCGATCAGATCGTCAACGCGTCGGGCGAGCGCGCCGCGCGCGAATACCAGGTGCTGCTCAAGCGCAAGCAGCAGGACACGCCGGCCGCGACGGCGGTGAACGCGTGGGAGTCGAACTACTACTCCGACAAGGTGCGGCAGCAGGACTACAACTTCGACGCCCAGACCGTGCGCCCGTACTTCCCGTACGACGAGGTGAAGGAAGGCGTGCTCGGAGTCACCAGCCGCATGTTCGGCGTCACGTACAAGCCGGTGCCGAACGCTCCGGTGTGGGACCCGTCCGTCGAGTGCTACGAGATGTACGAGGGCGGCAAGCTGGTCGGCCGCTTCTACCTCGACATGCATCCGCGCGCGAACAAGTACAACCACGCCGCCCAGTTCGACGTGCGCACGGGCGTCGAAGGCAAGCAGTTGCCGGAGGCGGCGCTGATCTGCAACTTCCCCGGCGGCCAGAAGGGCGATCCCGGGCTCATGGAATACGGCGACGTGCGCACGTTCTTCCACGAGTTCGGCCATCTCATCCACACTCTGTTCGCCGGGCACCATCGCTGGGTCGGGGTCGGCGGCATCAGCACCGAGCGCGACTTCGTGGAAGCCCCTTCGCAGATGCTCGAGGAATGGACCGAGAACCCCGAAGTGCTGGCGTCGTTCGCCCGCCAGTACCAGACCCACGAGCCGATCCCGACAACGCTCGTCCAGCAGATGCGCCGCGCGAACGAGTTCGGCAAGGGGCTCGGCGTGCGCCGGCAGATGGTGTACGCGAAGCTCTCGCTGTCGATCTACGACCGCGATCCGTCGTCCGTGAACACCGATCAGATGACGCAGAGCCTGACCAGCCAGTACACGCCGTTCCCGTTCGTCGAGGGCACGCACTTCCAGTGCGCGTTCGGACATCTCGACGGGTACTCGGCGGTCTACTACACGTACATGTGGTCGCTGGTGATCGCGAAGGACATGTTCGCCCAGTTCAGCCCGGGCGATCTGCTGAAGCCGGGCGTGGCCACGCGCTACCGCAATCTGGTGCTGGCGCCGGGCGGGTCCAAGCCGGCCGCGCAGCTCGTCTCGGACTTCATCGGGCGCCCGTTCAACAGCAAGGCGTGGACGGACTGGCTGAATCGCGACCTGCAGCCGCAGCCGTAACGACGCGCGACACGCCCAACCACGGGGCATGCGAAAGGGCCGGCGTCCAGTTCGGACGCCGGCCTTTTCGTTCTCCGCGACGGGATGCCGAGCGGCGCGCGAGGCGCCCTCGTCGAGCCACGGTCGCGGCCCGGGCCGGGGCGAACGCGGCCCGCGTCGCCTAGCCGACGGCCTTGCTGCTCTCGCCGGGGCGCACCGTGCCGGCCAGTTCGTCGGCGTGGAACGACGAGCGCACGAGCGGGCCCGACGCCACGCTCTCGAAGCCCAGCGCCTCGGCCTGCTCGCCCCACCAGCGGAAGCGATCGGGGTGCACGTACTCGATCACCGGCAGGTGCTGGGGGCTCGGCCTCAGGTACTGGCCGATCGTGAGCAGGTCACAGCCGTGCGCGACGAGATCGGTCAGCGTGCGCTGGACCTCGTCCTCGCGCTCGCCAAGGCCGAGCATCAGGCCCGACTTGGACTTGATCCCGGCGCCGCTCTTCTTGACGCGCTCGAGCAGCTCCAGCGAACGCGCGTAGCGCGCGCTCGGGCGCACGATGGGATGCAGCCGTTCGACCGTCTCGATGTTGTGGTTGATGACTTCAGGACGCGCGTCGATCACGCGCTCGAGGTCGTCCGCGTGGCCGCGGAAGTCCGGGACCAGCACCTCGATCACCGTGTCCGAGTGTTCGCGGATGGCGCGGATCACGGCGGCGAAGATGGTGCTGCCGCCGTCCGCGAGATCGTCGCGCGCCACCGAGGTGATCACCGTATGGCGCAGGTTCATGGCCGCGACCGCCTCGCCCACGCGCCGCGGCTCGTCCCAGTCCACGTAGCCGTTCGGCTTGCCGGGGGCCACGGCGCAGAAGCCGCAACGCCTCGTGCACAGCTCGCCGAGGATCATGATCGTCGCCGTGCCGCGCGACCAGCAGTGGCCGAGATTCGGGCAGCGCGCCTCTTCGCACACCGTGACGAGCTTCTGGCGGCGCAACAGCGCGCGCGTGTCCGTGTACTCGCCGGACCCCGGCAGCTTCACCTTCAACCAGTCCGGCAGGCGGCGGAATCCCGCGGCGTCCGCGCCGATCCCGATGCCGGCGCCCGATGCGCAGCCGCCGAAGCGCGGCGTCACCGGCAGCGCTTCGGGAACGGCCGGGCGCGGCGCGCCCAGCACGCGGATCTGCGGGCGCCCGTCGGCGCCGAGCGTCACGAGGCCTTTCGCCTCGGGGGTCGGCCCGGAAGCGCCGGTGCCCGGTTGCGGACGGTTCGTGTCGCTCATGTGGATCAGTCCTTCGCCAGGGAGGCCACCGCGCCGCCCGCCTTCAGGGAAAGCATGCGATCGAGCGCGACGCGCGCCCCGCGTCTCACGTCGGCGGGAACACGCACCGGGTTCACGACGTGGCCGGCCGCCAGGTTCTCCAGCGTCCAGGCCAGGTGCGCGGGATCGATGCGGTTCATGGTCGCACACGGGCACACGTTCTTCTGCAGCGAGTGGATGCGTTGTTCGGGATGTTCGAGCGCGAGACGGTGCACCAGGTGGATCTCCGTGCCGATCGCCCAATGCGTGCCGGCCGGGGCGCGCTGCACTTCCTCGATGATGAACTCGGTCGAGCCGGCCAGGTCCGCGGCGCGCACGACGTCGAACGGACACTCGGGGTGCACGAGCACGCGGACGGCCGGGTCCGCGGCGCGCATGTCGGCGATCTGCTTCACCGTGAACTTGGTGTGAACCGAGCAGAAGCCGCGCCACAGCACGATGCGCGTCTCGTCGCGGAAGCAGCGCTCGTTGACGCGCGCCGGATCCGTCGTGCGCCAGTCCCACTCGGCCATCTCGGCGAGGGGCACGCCCATCGCGAACGCGGTGTTGCGCCCCAGGTGCTGGTCGGGGAAGAAGAACACGCGCCGCTTCCGGCTCCACGCCCATTCCAGCACGGAGCGCGCGTTCGACGACGTGCACACGACGCCGCCGTGCTCGCCGCAGAACGACTTGAGCGCGGCCGTGGAATTCATGTACGTGACCGGCGTCATCGTGTCGCCGTGCACGGCGGTGAGGCGCTCCCACGCGTCCTCGACATGCTCGATGTCGGCCATGTCGGCCATCGAGCAACCGGCCCTGAGGTCGGGCAGCACGACCGTCTGGTGCGGCTGGCGCAGGACGTCCGCGGACTCGGCCATGAAGTGGACGCCGCAGAAGACGATGAACTCGGCGTCGCGCCGCTCGGCCGCGAGCTGCGACAGCTTGAACGAATCGCCGCGCACGTCCGCGAACTCGATCACGCTGTCGCGCTGGTAGTGGTGGCCGAGCACCACGGCGCGCCCGCCCAGCCTGCGCTTCGCGGCCCAGGTCCGCTCGCGGATCTCGTCCGCGGCGAGGCCCGCGTAGTCCGAGAACGGCAACGCCGCCGCGCGGCCGGCGCCGAGAGGCGCGGACCCGTTGGGGTCGATGGCCATGGTCACGGTGAACTCCTCGCGGCCGGGGGCCCGAACGTCAATCGAGGTCGCCGCGGTTCAGCGGCTGGCGATTCGCGTAGCCACCCTCGAGCGGATGCCAATGCGCGATCTCGGTCTCGCCCAACTTCCAGCACAGGAAGATGAGCCGGTCGCCGGAGACCGCGTAGAAGTCGAGCAGGCCGCGATCGAGATCCTTGAGCAGACAACCGCGCTGATGGATGCCCTGCACGCCGGTCGCCAGTTGACGCGTCAGCAGCGTGCGCCGCTCGATCAACTGGCGCAGATCGCGCGCGTCGGGGTTCTCGGCGTCGGCGCCCGAAACGGCGAGCGTGAGCGCCGCGATCCGCCGCTCGAGCCGATCCAGCTCGCGCTTGGCCAGCATCAGACGCTTCATCTCGGGCGTGAGTTCCGCCGCAAGACGATTCGCCTCCTCGATGCTGAACAGCGTGAGCTTGACGTTCATGCGCGCGCTCAGTGTCCCCCGCAGCCGCAACCACCGCCGCAGCCGCCGCCCGCTTCGGACGCGGACGCGGACTCTTCCGTCTCGAACGACTTGCCGCAGCCGCAACCGCGCGCCGCGTTGGGGTTCGAGATCGTGAAGCCGGAGGCCTGCAGCGTCTCGACGTAGTCGATGTTCACGCCGTCGAGCAGCGGGGCGCTCTCGGAATCGACGAGCACCTTCACGCCTCCGAACTCACCAACCCAATCGCCCTGCTCGGCCTGCTCGGCGAGCGACATGCCGTACTGGTAGCCCGAGCAGCCGCCGCGATACACGCTCAGGCGCAGGCCGAACACCTGGCCCTGCGCGCTCTGCTGCGCGATCACCTCACCCAGCTTGCGCGTGGCCGCGTCCGTCAACGTCAACATGCGAATCCTCCATGGCGGGACGATGCCCGCCGAATCAGGTTCGATCTGGCCGCCTCATGCGGCATGTGGGTGCGCGGCCTCCGTGGCCTTGGGCCGGGTCTCCCCGGCCGTCACCCATGCGGTCTCGGGATCGGTCCAGCGGACCTCCCCATAGCCGAAGGTATCGGCGAAGGCCCGGGCGACCGCCACCCGAACCTCTTCGAAACGCGGCCCTTCGCTGCCCTTGAGCTTCGCGATCGACGTCATGTGGATGCCGTGAAGCCCGCAGGGATGGATCAGTTTAAAGAATTCGAGATCGGGCTGCACGTTGAGCGCGAAACCATGGTATCCGACCCACTGGCGCACGGCGACGCCGATGGACGCGATCTTCTCGCCAGCCACCCACACCCCGGTCCGGCCCGGGTCGCGGGCCGCGTCAATGGAAAACGTCGCAAGTGCGCGAATCAGAGACTCTTCGATGTCCCGGAGGTAGCGGTGCAGGTCGCGCCCGCGGGCCGTCAGGTCGACGATCGGATACCCGACGAGTTGTCCCGGGCCGTGCCACGTGATGTCGCCGCCGCGGGCCACTTCGTGGATTTCGATGCCGCGTGCGGCCAGGGCCTCGGGGCCGGCCCGCAGATTGCCCGGGCTCGGCGACCGGCCGACCGTGAGCACCGGCGGGTGATCCGGGAACAGCAACCAGTCCCCGTCCGTGACGCCCGCCGCCCGTGCCGCCACGCGCGAACGCACGAGCGCCTCCTGCAGCCGGAGGCCGGCGGCGTACGGGGTCGCGCCGAGCGCGGTCGCGGAGAGCGTGCTCACGGGCGCTCCGTCCTCGCGGCCCGCTCAGACGGCCTGATCACGCGTAGAACCACAGCATCTCCGGCTTCTCGAGCAACTCGCATACGCGGCGCAGGAACTTGACAGCGAGCTCGCCGTCGACGACCCGGTGGTCGAAGCCGATCGAGGCGTTCATCATCGGCCGCGCCACGATCGCGCCGTCGCGCACCACCGCACGCTCGACGATCTTGTGCACGCCGAGGATGCCGACCTCGGGGACGTTGATCACCGGCGACGAGTTCACGGCGCCGAACACGCCGGCGTTGGTGATGCTGAACGTGCCGTGCTGGATCTCGTCGAGCGTCAGGCGATCGGCGCGGGCCCGCGCCGCGATGTCGTTCACCTCGCGCGCGAGCTGGGTCAGATTCTTGCGATCGCAGTCCTTGAGGTTCGGGACGATCAGCCCCTTCTCGTCACGTCCGACGGCCATGCCGATGTTGTAGTAGCGCTTGACCACCATGGCGTCGCCCTGCGGCGTGACCGAGCCGTTCATCCACGGGAACTCGCGCAGCGCGAACACCGAGGCCTTGATGAAGAACGGCATGTACGTGAGCTTGATGCCCTGCGCTTCGAGCTTCGGCGCCCACTCCTTGCGCAACGCGACGATCGCGCTCATGTCGGCTTCGTCGAAGCAGTGCGTGTGCGCGGCGGTGTGCTTGGCCTTCACCATGTTCTCGGCGATGACGCGGCGCACCTTGCTGAACGGCACGACCTCTTCGCGCGGGCCCGCGGCGGCGCCGAGCGGCGCGGCGTCGAGGAAGCCGGGGCGCGGCGCCGCGGCCGCCGGCATCGCCGCCGGTGCCGCGCCGGCGACGGCCGCCGGGCGCGTGCGACGCTGCAGGTACTCGAGCAGGTCGTCGCGCGTCACCCGACCCGCGACACCCGAGCCGGCGAGCGCGCTGATCTCGGCGAGCGAGACGTTCTGCTCGCGCATGATCTTGCGCACCGCGGGCGACAGGCTGCGCGCGTCATCGGTCTGCACGCCGCCGTTGCCGCCGCCGGCGAGCGCGTAGGCCGGAGCCATCGCCGGCGCGGCCGCGGGCGTCATGGACGGAGCCGGGGACGGGGCGGGCGACGGTGCCACGGAGGCGGGCGCGGCCGCCGGCGCGACCGAGGCGGCCCGCGCGGGCGTCGACGGCGGCGCGGCGGAGGCCGGCGCGCCGGCCGCGTCCAGCGTGCCGATCGCGGTGCCGACCAGCACGGTCGTACCTTCCTGGATCAGGATCTCGGTCAGCGTTCCGTCCGCGGGCGCCGGGATCTCGACGTTGATCTTGTCGGTCTGGATCTCGACGATCGGCTCTTCCTTGCGGATGCGATCGCCGACGGCCTTCAGCCACTTGGAGACCGTCCCTTCGGCGACGCTCTCGCCGAGCTGCGGCACCACGATGGAAACCGGCATTGCAGACCTCCATGGCCGCGCGTCCCGTCCAAAGGCGGGCGCCGGCCGGTCGGTTAGGGTCGCGCGCGCCCTTGGCGGGGTCGCGCGCCTTCCAGCGTCGGTGTCATGCGTTCTCGCGGTTCGACTGGCGCCGCTCCAACCGCAGCCGCCTGCGCTCCACGGCGCGTGCGTGCTCGGCGCGTTCTTCTTCGGTTTCGAGAATCAGAGGTGGCACGCGCGTCGGCCGGCGCGTCTCGGGATCCAGCGCCACGAACGTCACGTACGCGGTGCTGGTGTGCCGGCGCGCGCCGCTCAGCAGGTCCTCGGATTCCACGTCCACGCGGATCTCCATGCTGCTGCGATCGACCAGCGTGATCCGTGCGTGGATCAGCGCCAAGTGGCCCATCTGGATGGGCGCCAGGAACGACATGTCGTCGATGGCCGCGGTCACGACGGGACGACGGCTATGCCGGTTCGCGACGACCGCGGCGGCCAGGTCGATCCAGTGCATCACGGTGCCGCCCAGCACGCTGCCATGCACGTTGGCGTCGTTGGGAAGCACCAGCTGGGCCATCTCCGTCGCCGAATCGCGGACGCGATGGCCTGTCGAACTCTCGTCGGAGGTCACGTTCGCGGGCGATTATAGGCAGCGTGGCAAGGGCGCGCAATCGGCTCGCCCGGAGCGCACGCGCCTCGCGCGGCGCGCGCCCGCGTCGACGCCCGGGCGCGCCCGCGACGGCGCCGAGTCGCGCGGCGCAAACGAAACGGCCGGCTCCCTTTGCAGGGAGCCGGCCGTCCGATTCGAGGCGTCGTGCTAGTCGATGTGAACGCTGCGCAGCGTACGCGTGCCGGCGGGAGTGCGGAGGCGATAGAAGTACACGCCCGCGCCCACCTTCTGGCCACCGTCCGTCATGCCGCTCCACGAGCGCGTGTAGGTGCCCGGCTCGAGGATGCCGTTTTCCAGCGTCGCCAGCTTGCGACCCTGCAGGTCGTACACGCCCACCTCGACGCGACCGCGCGCCGGCAGACCGAACGAAACCTGCGTGGTGCGCGCCGGGTTCGGATACACCGAGAACGAAAGCGTCTTCGGGGTGCCCGGCCCGGGCACGCTCGTCACGTGACCGTGGCTGACGATGTCCGCGTCACCGCGCGGCGTGAGGCGGAACGTCCCGCTGTTGAAGCGCAGGATGCCCGTCACGTCCACGACGTTGAGCGAGTCGGCCTGGAACGTGAAGCTCGTGCCGGAGCTGGAAACGAGCAGCGTGTCGGTCGCGAGCGGCGGAGACAGGCTGACCACGAAGAAGCCGGCGCCGGGGTTCCGGTTCTCGACGATCTTCGCGTAGCTCAGCTTCACCAGCTTGCCTTCGTAGTCTTCGCCGGTGTCGAGGTTCTGCGCCGCGTCACACGTCGTGTCGCGGAGCACCGTCGTCGTCTTGACGAGCGGCGTGATCGGCGTCGCGGCGCCCTCGTCCTGGACGAACGCGGTGAAGTTCGCTTCCGTCTCGCCGCCGAACTCCTGGATCTGCGCGGCGATCAGGTACTGGTGTCCGACGATCAGCGGCTGGCTCGGTCCGAAGACGCCCACCCCGCCGCGCGCCCCGCCGTCGTCGACGTAGTACACGCTGCCGAAGTTCGCCGCCGTGCACACGCCGCGGAACGTCACGACGTCCTGGCCGGCGAGCGTGCCGGTGCCCGCGTAGATCGAGCGATCGAGGCACGGCGACCCGGCGAGGAACGTCGGGTCGGGATCCTGGACGCACGACATCGGCACGACGCCCGTGGCCAGGAACTTCGTCTGGCCGACGGTCATCGGCAGGCCGCTCGAGGTCGAGACCACGCCGTTCACCGTGATGGACTCATCCGGCGTGCACTGCGAGAAGCCGCTCGTCACGTCGACTTCGGTGGTCGTCGGGCTCAACTGCGTCGCCGAGTTGATCGAACCGAAGGACGCGAGCGAGTAGTTCGCGACGTTCTCCGCGCTGGCCTGCGTGACGTCACGATCGAACACCACGCGAATCTTGTTGTCGGCCGTGAAGAACGCGGTCGTCACGTTCGGCGGCACCGACGCGAAGATGTCGTTCCCGCCGCGCAGCTGGATGCGGTACGAGTTGACCGCGCCCGTTCCCGCGCTCGACGTGCCCTGATTGAGGATGCCCTGAATGGAGTCGAGCACCGTGCCCACCGCGGGGGCGGTGAACGTGGTGAGGGTGTTTCCGTCGATCATCACGCTGTCCGAGAGCGCGGAGTTCGCGACCACCAGGAACGTGCCGAACGAAACGCCGAGACCCTGAACGGTGCGCGCGATGTGCAGCGGTCCGCGAATCTTGACGAGGCAGCCTTCCAGCGGTTCGGCGGTGGCGCCCGAGATGCCCGGGATCCAGTTCAGGTCGTGCGACGTGCGCACGGCGAACGCCGGAAGCGCGTTCCCGCTCGAGATCTTGCGGATGATGATGTCGTTGGTGCTCTGGACGACGTCCGGACCTTCGATTTCGGTGGTGCCGTTCGTCGCCGGGAACTCCTGCGTCGTGCCGTAGATCACGATGCTGTCGCCGAGCGCGAGGTTGCCGCCGGTCGGCGTGCCGGGGACCGACGCGTTGTAGTTGGTGGCGCCGGTGAAGATGTCGACGCCGGCCCAGCTCGGGTCACCGGTGTTCTGGATGTAGAGGCCGAAAGCGCTCGGCTTGGCGTCGAAGCCGGTGATGATGCCGCGCACGCCGAACACGGTGTCGAGCGTCGCCGGGTGGCAGAGCGCGGACGGGTTCTCGACGTCGGAGATCTTGAGCGTGTCGGTGCACGTGCCGCCGGGACCCGGCGGGTACTTGTTCGCCGCGAACGACGTCGCGGCCATACACGTCAGAGCGAGGGAGACGAGGAGCAGAGCAGCGAATTTCTTCATGGGTGCACCCCTGGGTCGCGGTTCGAGATCAACGGTGGGCAAGGATGAGCGGTCAGGTCAGGCGTGCGTTGCCTCCATGTGCGGCGCAGAGCCGGTGAGAGGATTCGGGTCTCACAGGACCTTGACAGTCTCGATGAAGATTCGAAGCCGGGAAAAGTGTAATGGCCGAGCGGCCTAAACCACAAGGAAATAAACTGTTGCCGCGTAGTGGCGGCTCGGTTACGGCCCCGTGATGCCAAGGCGTTGAAGCACCTTGGCCACGTAGCGCGGCACCGAGAAGAACCCGTTCGCGCCGCGCAGCGGCGTGCTCACCATCATGAGGCGTCCCCCGCCGGGTTGCGGGATGTCGACGCCGATCGGCAAGTCGAATGGCTGGGGCTGGCTCATGTTGCCGGCCCGGGCCCACAGGATGACGTTGTTCGTGTCGCGCACCGCGAAGCCCCGCAGCCCCACGTACAGCTGCTGCTGCCTCAGGCTGTCGGCCAGGAGGCTGCTCCTCAGGATGACCGCCTTGCCGGCCACGGCGCTGGAGATGCTCCAACTCACGGTCGAGTCCGCCGGGTTTGCGCCGGGCCCCAGATACAGGAAGTCGCTGCCCAGGTAACTCGACACGAAGGAGTTCGGCAGGGAGCCCGACGAGTTCTGACCATCCACCAGATTCAGACCTTCGAGGTACAGCTTGCCACCGTTCGAGATGTAGTTCGCGACCGCGTCCGGATAGCTCTGCAACAACGTCGACAGGTTCGTCTGGATGCCGCGATACCACAGCACCGACTTGAACTGCCGGAATGACTGCTCCATGTCCGCCGAGGAGCGGAACGGCTGATTGACCTCGAGCTTGAGCACGCGGAACGTCCCCGCCGGCAGGTTGCGCGCGGCCGCGTTCGTGTAGACGGTGTCGATGGTCAGCGAGCCGGCGCCCGGGGCGTCGTCGATGATGAGAAGTCGCGCGTCGTTGCCCGTCACGGGGGCCATGACGAACCACGTCATCTGATCGATCGGCCCGGCCAGACCGCCGTCGTCCGTGGCCTGGATGAACAACGTGCGCGGCCCGGAATTGATGGCGCCCGCCTGCAGGAAGTCCGCGGTGGGCACGACGAACGTGTTGCCGATCACGGTGCGCGGGTTCGCCGCGTTACCGTCGAGCCACAGCCGGAACGTGAGCTTGCTCGCGTCGCCATCCGGGTCAGACGCCGTCCAGGAGATCGTCGCGGTCGCGAACGACGTGTCGCGCGAGCCCAGTCGCGGCGAGTTGAACGTCACGATCGGCGGGTGATTGCTGAACTGGAAGTCCTCGACGGCGGGCGTCGGGTCGCGCTGGCCCGTGTTGTCGATGGCACGGACTTCGAAACGCGGCGCCGCGAAGCCGCCGGGCGTGAAGATCGTGAACACCGAGTCGAGCTTCGCGGTGAACTTCCAGTCCGTGTCCGCGGGCGCCAGCGAACTGATCAGGCGGAACTCGAAGCCGACGACCGAGCCGTCGACGTCGCTGCCGAACCAGAACAGGTGGACGACGTGATTCACCGTGTCAACTGGGCCCTGCACGAACAGCGACGTCTGGGGCGGCAGATCCGGCACCAGCGTCTTCTTGGCCGAACATCCGGCCGCCACCACACAGGCGACGCCGAGAGCCAGCGTGAGCAGGCGCAGCGCGGGACGCAGCATCAGTTGCGCTCCTTGTCGGACTTCACGATCAGGAACTTGCCGACGTCGCGCTTGCCCGTGTCCTTGTTCTCGACCGAGTAGAGGTAGAGACCGGTCGCCGCGGCCTGGTCCTCGCGCGTGATCAGGTTCCAGCCGAACGTGGTGCCCGACAGCGTGGGCGGCGGCACGTCGTGCTCGGTGGGCCCGAAGATGCCGCGCGCGCCCTCGCCGTGGTAGCTCGCGCCGTCGAACTGCTTCTCGAACACGAGATCTCCGGACAGCGTGAAGATCTTGAGCGCGCAGCGCGACGGCAGGTTCGTGAACCACAGGTAGTGGTCGCGCACGAGCTGACCGGCGTCCCACTGCGCCTCGACGCGGTACGGATTCGGATACACGGTGACGCGGCCGTTCGCCGGCTTCTCGTCGGGCGCGGGCCCCGGGATGCCCTCGCTCTTGTTCTGGCTCGTGCCGCTCTCCAGGGACTCGATTTCGCTGCTGCCCAGGTCGTACGCGGTGACGGCCACGAAGTACTTGAAGCCGTTGCGCAGCGACGGCACCGAGTACTTGTAGAAGTACGGCACGCCGTCGATCAACTTGGGGGTCGCGAGACGCACGGCCGCGAAGCCGGTGTTGTATCCCGTCGTGTCGTTGGGCGGCGTGGCCTTGTCGAACTGAGCGACGCGGTGGAGGTTGATGCGGTCCTCGCTCAGATAGACGCGGTAGCCCTCGAAATCCATCGGGATCGGGCTCGTGGGGTCGATGGCGTTCTCCGGCGAATCGTCCCAGTAGATGTCGAGCGCCTCGTTGCGCGCCACGACGCGCATGCGCGGCGACGGTGGCGGAATCGGCACGATGTAGTTGCGATCGAACGCGCGCTGGGCGAAGCGCGCGTGCTGGTTCACCTCGGTCAGGTCGTCGCCACCGCCCCCGACGAGCGCGAAGTCGACGACGATGCTGTCACCCGCGTCCAGCTCGTGAAACGGGCCGACCGCCATCAGCTCGACCGGGTCGCCGGTCTGCGGCTGCAGCGAGTCGCCGGTCAGCGGGTTCTTCGTGCCGAGCTTCATGATCGCGTAGCGCTCGCGGTCTTCGTCGCGCAGCGCGCTCCCCGGCGCGTAGTTCCACGCCTCGAGCGTGATCTTCTTGTCGGCCGTGTCGGCCACGTTCCCCGGCCGCACGCCGAGCAGCTTGAAGCCCACCCACTCGGGCACGTGAGCGTAGTTGCAGCCGCTCGGGATCGGACCGGACGCGCAGTAGTGCTCGAGGAACAAACGCAGCGAATCCTCGTACGCGATCTGCTTCTTCAGGTACCAACTGCCGCCGCCCACGCTGTTCGCCCCGCTGCTCGGCGGCCACGTGCTGTAGTCGTTCTTGTTGCCGCTGGCCAACTCCGAGTAGAAGCCGACGTACAGCTCGGTGAGCGGCGCGCCCAGGTTCTTGATCACGTAGTGCAGGATCATGAAGTGCGCGAAATCGGCGAACGACCAGCAGTAGTTCTCCTGGTGCACGAGCACGTTCAGCGGGCGATGCGATTCGCGCTGGCCGTCGGCGTGCTTCGCCGGTCGATCGCTGTATTCGGAGATGTAGTCCTGCTCGCTCACCGCGTGCTGCGGGTCGTAGTACGCGTTGTTGCTGAGCGTCGAGCGCACCCGGATGTCGTTGCCGGCGGGTGTGAACTCGGTGGCGCCCTGGCTCGCGCTGCCCGCCGAGCCGTCCACGGCCGCGGTCGTCACGCGCACCGTGTCGATCGGGTCGTCCGTCGTCTTTGCGCCGATCCACAGACCGCCGCGCACCATGTGTTCGAACCCCGAGCCGAGCGGGTACTCCATCGACGGGTCGCGCGAGATGAAGTTGTTGCCGACGAATCCATAGTTCGAAATCGTCAGCCCCATCAGGTTGCTGCTGTTGATGCGGAACACGTAACGCACCGATTCGGCCTGGGCCTCGGTGGCGGCGAACGGCGCGACCGTGCGTGGGTGATCGGCGTCGGCGTGCGCGACGGCGGGCGCGAGCAGCAACGCGGCCGCCAGGAGGAACGGGGCTCTCACGGGCGCCTCTTGTAGCGGATCACGACGTCGGAGTCGGGATACGCGGGATAGCGATCGGCCACGTACACGAGGGAGTCGTCCGCGGCCACGGCCACGGGCCCGTGCAGCAACTGGCCGAACTCGCTGGGTTCCACGTCCACGCGCTGGACGTACGAGCCGTACGGGTCATAGCGCAGCACGCGGCGGCCGCCGGTGTCGCAAATGTACGAATAGCCCGGCGCGTCCGCCGTCACGTCGAGCGGCTCGAGGATGTTCTCCCCGCTGTCGGTTCCGTCGACCGCGAAATAGCCGTTGTCGATGCCCACGTCGTACAGGCGCTGTGCGCGGTTGTTGCCGAGATCCGCAACGTACAGACCGTCGCCGATCGCGCTGTTCCAGAACATGCCGCGCGGGTCGACCACGAATCCCGTGCCGTTGCCGACTTCGGAAACGAACGTCGTGTCGCGATGCCAAGCCGCGCCCGGCATGTTGCGGTCGTTCGGGGTGACGCCCGCGTAGCGCGGCCCGCGTGAATACTTGAACACGCGGAATTGGAACACACGCTCGCGCAGTCGAATGTCGTTCGGGTTCGGCAGGATCACGATCGCGAGGCCCGACACGTACACGCTGCCCGCGGCGTCCGCGGCGACGCCGCTCACGAACGCGAGCGTCGTGTCGGTGAACGACGTCACGGTGTCGCCGCCGGCGAGATGGTATTCGCGCACGCGCCAGTAATGCGCGAGATCGCTGATCCTCAGGTCCCACCCGCCCACGGTGTCGGGCTGACCGGTCGCGGGGTTCGCGCGCGCGATCGACGTGTCGCCCTGGTCGAGCACGTACAGGCGATTCAGGGCCGCTCCGGCGCCATCCCCGCCGCCGCACACGGCCACCGGATTGAACAGGTTCTGGAAGTTCACGGTGGTGATCGGCGTCGGGCTCGTCAGGGAGTAGGGATGCACGGCGCCGCGCGGCGCGGTGCCCGCGCCGCCCGTATTGAAGACCAGGTACAGCTGTTCGCTCGTGCCCTGCGGCAGCAGCAGCAGGTCGACGACGCCGTGCATGCCCTTCCACGTCTGGAGCATCTGGTAGCTCTTGTCGCCGGGCACGATGCGGTTGCCTCGACTCTCGGTGGGGAGCTTGAACGACGCGCCGCACCCGGCCAGGGCCCCGATCGCCAGGACCGTCGACAACAGGATCCACGCGCGTCGCATCAGAAGCGCACTCCCAGCGTCAGGCGATTCACGCCGCCGAGCACGCCGCCGTCGGTGAACGCGTAGTCGAGCGTTGCGGCCGTTCCGCCGAGCGTCGCGTACAGCCCGGCGCCCGCCGAGAGCTTCATCTCGTCCGAGTTGAAGTTGTATCCGCTGCGCAGCGCCAGGCGATGCTGCCAGGTCCACTCGGCGCCGAGCTTGATGAGCTGAGCGTTGTCCGCGGGCTGGTTGATCTCGAGCGCCGTGGTCAGCCGCTGGACCTTGTTCTCGAGCGGCTCGAACGCGATTCCGTAGCGGAAGATCGTGGGCGGATCGAAGCCGTCGTACGAACGATGTTCCCCGGTGAACGGCGAGACGTACCCGCCGCTGGGCTTCAGCTGCGAGCCGAAGTTCGAGAGCGACGTCGCGATGCGCACGCTGCCGTAGCCCAGGTAGTAGATCGATCCGATGTCGACGAGCAGCGCGTTCGTCGTCGGGCCGCCGACGCTCGATCCCAGGTCCTCGTGCATGAGCTTGAGGCCGGCGCCCACGAGCAGCTTGTCCGTCCAGCGCCGCGCGTACGCGATACCGGCCAGGGCGTCCGAGTAGAAGAACGACTGTCCCGTGCCGAACGGGTGCGTTTCGTCGGTCTGCACCATCTCCGTGCCGAGGACGCCGAACTGGAACCCGAGCGAGCCGCCGAAGCGCTTGACCGGGAGCACGTAAGCGATGTGCTCGTAGTGCACGTCGCCCGGCCACTCCAGGTGCGAGATGCCGATTTCCTGGCGCTGCATCGAGGCCAGTCCGGCCGGATTCCAGTAGATGGCGCTCGGATCGTTGGCCACGGCGACGAACGATTCGCCGAGTCCCACGGCGCGCGCGCCGACGCCGATCTTGAGGAACGTGCCGGACGACGTGCCGGCGCGCTGCTCGCCGAGCGAGAACTGCGCGTGCGCCGTCCGCGAACCGGCGGCGAGGAGCGCGATCGTGAGCGCGGCGCCGGCGAGCGCCGAGCGGGTCCCGCGAAGGCTAGAAGTCATAGTCGAGCGAGAGACGCCACGCGGCACCCGGTCCAAAGTTCGAGGGATCGTCCACTTCCGAGAGGTGGACGAAGTCGTTGACGCCCGCGACCGTGAAGGGATCGTACGAGCCGACGCCCCACTGGCGGCCCAAGCCGGTCACCGGGTCCACGCGATTGATGATGAAGTTGTTGAAGATGTTCGTGCCGGCCATGCTGAGATCGAGCTTGCGCGTGCCGATCATGAAGTAGCGATTGACGCGCAGGTCGGTCGTGACCTGCACCGGCGCGTTGCCCGAGTTCGGCTCGCCGACGGCGCGCACCTCCCCGTCCACGACCTGGCTCGGCGTGTACGAACGGCCCGACTCGCCCTGCACGTACAGGTTGTACCCCGTCTGCTTCAGCCAGCTGAACCCGGTCGGCGTCTGCTTGTCGAAGCGCAGGTCGACGTTCAGCGTCACCTTGTGCGGGCGATTCCAGCGCACGAACTCCTCGGCGAGCGGCGTCTCGGCCGCGTTGCCGCCGCCGGCCTGCACGACCTTCTGCTCGTTCGGGTCGCTGCTCTTGCCGCGCGTCTGCTCGAACGTGTAGCCGAGACGCCCCGACCAGTAGTGGCTGCGCCGCTTCTCGAGCTCGACTTCGAATCCCTTGGAGCGCGAGAAGTGGCCGTTCAGGTAGATGAAGATGTCGACGAGGCTCGTGCCCTGAGCGCGCTTGAACGTCGTCGCCGTCGGGTAGTCGTAGACGTCCTTCATGAAGAACGTGGCGTTGATCGCGGCGCCCGGCAGGAACTGCGTCTTGGCGCCGACCTCGTAGTTCACCGAGACCTGCGGGTTCAGGTTCGGGTTGCCGAGCAGCGGGAACGATTCGCTCGAGACCGAACTGAGCTTGGAATAGACGAACGTGTACGAAGGGTTCTGCGTGAACTCGCCGTAGTTGAAGAAGAAGCTGCTGTTCTCGGTGATCGGGTGGGCCACGATCACGCGCGGCGACAGGTGCATCTTGTAGCGGCGGCCGAAGAACGAACGCGTGTCGGTGTAGAACGCGTCGCGCGTCGTCGGCGTGATGTTGTGGTTCGTGGTGTCGGCGAGCGCCTGCTCGGCTTCGCGCCCGAGGAACCAGTAGTCGGCGCGCAACCCGACGTTCGCGGTGAAGCCCTCGTATTCGAGGCGGTCGCGCACGTAGAAGTCGCCGACCCAGGGATGCACGCGCCACAAATCGTGCGCGTCGCCGAGGCCGCTCGGATCGAAGACCCAGGGGTTCGTGATGTTCGCGAACTGGACGTCCTGGAACTCGTGCTCGAACCCGACCTCCATCTCGTGACGGTGAATGCGCTGGACCAGCAGGCCCTTCAGCGAAATGCTCGAGTTGCGGCGGTCCTGCCACGTGTTGTCGTCGCCGTCCTCGTAGAAGAAGTTGTCGGGCGGATTGGGCTCGACGTAGTCCTGCCAGTTCTTGCCCATGACATCCTGACGCTGCGCGAAGAAGTAACGCGACACCTGGAAGTTCGTGTAGCCGGTGGTCGAGAGCGTACGCCGCCACTCGAGCGACGACTGCACGTTGTCCTCGAAGATGTTTCCCGCGTGATCGATCTGGTGCGACCACTTCCACGGGTAGGCGGGATCGCCGGCGTTGCCGTTCGCCGTGAACAGCGTGCGGCTGAAACCCTGGTCGATGGCGATCGACTTGCGGAACGTGAAGCCCAGCTTGTTCGCCGCGTTCGGCTTCCAGTTGAGCCCGTAACGCAGCGACCAGCGGTTATCCTCGGCCGGCGAGAAGAACGCCGGATACTTGAAGCGGTAGCCGAGGAACGAATCCTCATAGCTCGACTTGAGCGGGTCGCGGCCCGGCGGATTGATGGTGCCGTCCAGCAGCCGATCGAAGAAGCCGCCGCTCGCCGGACCGAGGTAGCGGAAGCGCGTCTCGAACAGCGAGCCCGACACGTCGAGGATGCTGCCGAGCGTGCCCGGCAGGTGCAGGCCGAGCCGCGAGAGCAAGGGCTTGAAGACCGGATCCGGGCCGCCCGCGATCAGGGCCCACTCGCGGCCGCCCCAGCTGCCGGCGCCGCTGCTCAGCGTGCCGTCGAACTGGTCGCCGCCTTCCTTCAGCGTGACCTCGACGACGCCCGACAGCGCGTTGCCGTAGCGCACGTCGTAGGCGCCGGTCGCGACGTTGACCTCGGCCACCGAGCGCGCGTTCAGCTGGCCCGCGGTCGACTGCCCGGTCACCAGGTCGCGGTTCGTCACGCCGTTGATCACGAACACGGTCTCGTCCGCGCGCCCGCCGCGCACGTGGATCTGATCGCCTTCGGTGTTGATGCCGGCCTGCTGCTGCAGCACTTCGCTGATCGTCTTGACCGGCAGGTTGCGGATGTCGTTCGCGTTGACCGTGCGGATGGTGGCGCCCTGCTTGACCTCGACAAGGCGGCGCTCGGCGTTGACCTCGACCGCCTTCTCCTCGTGCACCACGATGTCCTGCATGTCGACGTTCACGGTGGTCGTCTTGCCGGCGGTCACGACGACGCCGGGGCGGCTCTCGGGCCGGTAGCCGAGGAACTGGACTTTGACCTCGTAAGTGCCGGCGGGCACGCCGCTCACGATGAACTGCCCCTCGGAGTCCGTCAGGCCGCCGCGCTGGGCGCCCACGACGGTCACCGTGGCGAAGGGAATGGCGTGCCCGTTGGCCTTGTCGATCACACGCCCGGAAATCGTGCCGCGCTCCTGCTGCGCGAGCGCAGGGAGCGCGGTAAGGGCAAGCATCGAGGCCGCGGACAGCAGGCGGGTGAAGGCTCGGAGCATTCGGGTCTCGAGTGGCACGAGGGGGATGAGCGAACCTAAGCAGTCGCTCAGGCGCGGTCAAGCACTTGTTGGGCTAAGCGACGTCTTCAGAACGAAAAATCCGGCGCGCGGGTTGCGTTGTGGATAACTCGCGGAGGCGTCCAAGGCGAGCGGTTGGTTTCGCGGGGCGCTCGACCCGTCGAGACGGCGCGGCGCTCGAGCGCGTCAGGCGGGACGGAAGCGGGCGACCGGCACCGGCGAGCGCCGCGTCCGGCAGGCGCCCGGCCGCCGATGCCGGTGCGCCGCGGCGGTGGTCACAGGCTCGAAACGCGCCGGTCGTATTCCTCCGGGAAATCTTCCATGAACAACCGGTCGATCTCCAGGTTGACCTCGCGCAGGACCCGCGCCTTCTGCGCGTACGGCAGGAACGAGCTCTTGAAGCCGTTGATGATGATGCGCTTGAGTTCGTAGGGACCGAGGCGGAACGCGCGCGCGGCCAGCGTCAGCTCCTTGGAGACGTCCGTCGCCGACATCAGTCGGTTGTCGGTGTTCACCGTGACGCGCAGGCCCTGCTTGAAATAGAAGTGGAACGGGTGGTCCTGGACGCGGCGCACCGCGCGCGTCTGGACGTTCGAGGACAGGCACACCTCGAGCGGGATGCGGTGGTCGTTGACGTACTGCATCAGGTCGCGATTTTCGAGCAGCCGCGTGCCGTGGCCGATTCGATGGGCGCCGCAGTAGTGGAGCGCCTGCGCGATGCTCTCCGGACCGAACGCCTCGCCGGCGTGCACCGTCGAGTTGATGTTCTCCTTGAGCACGAGCTGGAACGCCGCGCGGTGCGCCTTCGCCGGATAGTCCTTCTCCTGCCCTGCGAGATCGAACGCGAGCACGCCCTTCCCCTTGTACGCCACCGCCAGTTCCGCGAGCGCGATCGAATACTTGGGGTGCAGCGAGCGGATGCCGCAGATGATCACGCCGGTCGACAGGTTGTACTTGCGCCCCGCGTCGGCGAGCCCGCCGATCACCGGATCGACGATGTCCTCGAAACTGAGCCGCTTCTTGCGGTGCAGGATCGGCGAGTAGCGCACCTCGAGGTGCCGCACGTTCTCGGCCGCGGCGTCCTCGGCGAGCTCGTAGGCGATGCGGTACAGCGCGTCCTTCTCCTGCATGACGGACAGCGTGTAGTCGAAGATCTTGAGGTAGTCGCCGAGATTGCGCGTACGCCGGCCGGCCTGCAGCAGGCGCGTGAGCGCGGGCAGGCGGCGGGTCGGGAGCTTGACGCCCTGCGCGTCGGCGAGCTCGAGCAGCGTGCGCGGGCGCAGGCAGCCGTCCAGGTGGCAGTGGATGTCCGTTTTCGGCAGGCGGCGGATCAGTGATGCGTTGAGTCGCATGGGCTCCGGAAGGGTCTTGAGAGAAACCCGCCGAGGGCACGATGTCCCTGCGGCGGGCGGATGCAGTCTCGAAGGGCTGGGCTCAGGCGCCGCGTCCCGATCGGTCGAGCGCCATGATCTTCTGGACGCGGCGCTCGTGACGTCCGCCGCCGAACGACGTGGAGAGGAACAGCCGCACGAGCCGCGCGGCCAGGCCGCGAGTCACGCCGCGCGCGCCCAGCGCCAGGACGTTCGCGTCGTTGTGCTCGCGACTGTTGACCACCGTGACGTCGTCGTGGCACAGCGCGCAGCGCACCCCGGCGATCTTGTTCGCCGCCATGGTCGAACCGATGCCGGCGGCGTCCACGATGATCCCGCGCGCGGCGCGCCCGCTCGCGACCTCGCGCGCCACGGCCGCCGCGACGTCCGGGTAGTCGACCGGATCCGTCGAGTGGGTGCCGCAGTCGTGCACTTCGAGGCCGAGATCGTCGACGATCGTGCGCTTGAGCGTCTCTTTCAGCTCGTAGCCGCCGTGGTCGGAGCCGATCGCGACGCGCCTGGGGCTGACCACGTGCGCGGCCGTCGGAAGCTCGACGCCGAGCGCCTTCTCCACGACTTCGCGCACCACGCGCCGCACTTCCGAGGGATCCACATCCGCCATAGTCGGCCGAGGATAGGGAGCGCCCGAGAGGGGGTCAAGAACGCCGCTCGCGGCGGCGCAGGCGCTCCGCTAGAATGGATGGCCGTCTGACACCCCAGGGGCCGCCCTGACTCGAACGCCGGAGCCCTCGTGACCCATCGCCTCGCCTCGCTGTTGTTCCTGGCCGCGCTCCTGGCGCCCGCCCCCGCCTCCGCCCTCGCCCTCGGCGCCTCGCCGGACAGCGCGACGCGGGCCTCGTGGACGCTGGCGAACGGGCTCACGGTGATCGCCCAGCACGTGCCGGGAGCCGGCGCGGTGTCGATCACGGTCGGATGTCACGGCGGCAGCGACTCCGATCCGGCCGGCAAGGAAGGCCTGGCCCAGCTCGTGGGCGAGATCCTGTACACCGGAGCGGCCGGCGCCACACCCGAGCGCTCCCGCGCCGAGATGGCGAGCCTGCGCCCGCTCGGGGCGGAGCTGAAAGTCAACCGGCGCCAGACGCTGATCACCGAGGTGGCGTCGCTCCAGCAGTTCCCGGGCGTGTTCCACCAGATGGCCGAACGCATGCGCGGCGTGCGCGTGACGCCGGCCTCGATCGCCACCGCCCTCACCAGCCTGCGCGCGTTCCAGCGCGACGCCTATCTCGACGCGCCGGCGCGCCGGCTCTACAACGGTGTGGCCGTGCTCGCGGCGGGTGGCGACAGCGTCACGCTGCAGCGCGTCGCCACGTGTTCCGCGCTGGCCGGCGTGCCGGCCGCCGACATCGAGGCCCGCCTGCGTCACGTGATGGTGCCGGCGAACGCGGTGCTGTCCATCGCCGGCAATCTCGACGGCGTGAACCTGCGCGCGCTGGTCGAACACGAGTTCGGGTCGATCCCCGCCGGCACGCGCGTCGAAGACCCGCCGCACCGCCCGTACAAGGCCGGGACGGTCCTGATCCACCAGCCGGGCCTGGACGGCCCCGTGGGCTGCGTGGGCGTCGTCGCGCCCTCGCTCCAGCAGCAGATGCAGCCCACGTTCTACCTGACGCTGCTCGTGCTGGCTACGCAACTGAACACGGTGTGGGGGCCGCCCGAAGCGCCGCTCACCTCGCACTTCCAGTATTCGATCATGGACGACCCCGAGCTCGTGCGCTTCTACCCCGCGCTCGACAAACGCGATCGCACGCCGGGCGCCCTCGCGGAATCCTTCAACGGCGCGCTGCGGCCGTTCTACGAACTGGTCGCCGACGACGATCTGCTCGAGTCGTTGCGCAACGGCGTGGAATGGATGCTGGGCGCGCCGGTGCCGCTCGAGATGCTGTCGCGCTTCCGCCAGATCCCGGGGCTGCTCGCGCTGCTGTCGAGCACGGGCGCGTCGCGCGAACTGTGGGGCGGCGAGGCGGTGTGGGCGCCGTACCGCGCCCAGTTCGAGAAGACGTCGATCGACGCCGTCGGCCTGATGGCCCTGATCGGCGACGCCCGCGCCCAGTCGCGCATGATGCTCGTGCCCTAGGGCCCGCAAGGGCCGCGCCACTCGCGGCCTCGGCTGCTCACGCCGTCTTGCGGCGCGCCGCGATCTCCTCGAGCCTGCGCGCCAGCTCCACGTCGCGCGCCGTGATGCCGCCGGCGTCGTGCGTCGTCAGCTCGACGCGCACCGTGTGATAGACGTTGAACCACTCGGGGTGGTGGTCCATCTGCTGCACGACGAGCGCCGCCGAGCTCATGAAGCCCCAGGCTTCGACGAAGTCCATGAACTGGTACGTCCGGCGCAGCTTCCCTTCCGCGACACTCCAGCCTTCGAGTCCGGGCAGGGCCTGCTCCAGCTCCGCCCCCGTCAACTTGCGAATGGCTCCGGCCATGCGTCCCTCCGTTTCTGCGGCCGCTCGAGGCCGCGCCGCGACCATAGCATCGCGCGCGTGGGACGCGGGGGCGCCGCACGACACGCGCGGGTGCGCCGGCGCGGCCCTTCGCTTGTGGCCTGCGCGGCACGGATGCTACTTTGCGATTCCCATGGCGCGGCGGTTGTTGATCGGCATTGCGGGCGGATCGGGATCGGGTAAGACACTGGTCGCGCGCACCATCGTGCGCGAACTCGGCTCGGACCGCGTCGTGATCATCGACCAGGACTCCTACTACCGGAACCTCGAAGACATCCCGTTCCGCGATCGCGACGCGCGCAACTTCGATCACCCCGACGCGTTCGACCACGATCTCCTGAAGGCGCACGTCCGCCAGCTGCTGGCCGGCCAGGCCATCGAGCAGCCGATCTACGACTACACGGATTACCGCCGCCTCGCCGAGACGCGCCACGTCGGCGAACACCTCGTCATCGTGCTCGAGGGCATCCTCATCTTCGTGGACCCCGAGCTGCGCGCCCTGATGGACATCAAGCTGTTCATCGACGCCGATCCCGACGTGCGCTTCATCCGGCGACTGCGCCGCGATCTCGTGGAGCGCGGCCGCTCCGTGGACAGCATCATCCGCCAGTACGAGGAGAGCGTGCGGCCGATGCACCTGCAGTTCGTGGACCCCTCGAAGCGCCACGCCGACGTCATCGTGCCCGAAGGCGGACACAACAAGGTCGCGATCGACCTCGTCAAGACCAAGATCCGCGAGTTGCTGCGCGAGCGCGGTGTGCTTCCGTTGCCGGTCGGAGAGGGGGCCCGGGTTTCCTGAGGGCGCCACGCCCGAGGCTGGGGCGACGACCGCGGACGCACCCGCAACCATGCAAATCACCGTACGCCAGGCCGCCGCCTATTTCGGGGTCGACGAGACGACCGTGCGGCGCTGGATCAGCGACCGCGAACTGCCCGTGCATCGAGTCACCGAGCGTCTGCACCTGAACGCCATCGAGGTCTGGGAGTGGGCGGTGGCACGCGGCATCCCGGTGTCGCACGAACTGCTCGACGAGGCTCGGCGCACTCCCGAGGAGGTGCCGCCCCTCGCCGAGCTGCTGCGCGCCGGCGGGATCCACCGCGATCTGGAGGGACACGACAAGCGCAGCACGCTCGACAACATGGTCCGGCATCTCACGCTGCCCGCCGAGATCGATCGCGAGCACCTGCTCGCGATCCTCGAGGCTCGCGAGGCGATGGGCTCCACCGGCATCGGCGACGGAATCGCCATCCCCCACGTCCGCAACCCCATCCTGCTGCACGTCGATCGTCCGCAGATTTCGTTGTTCCTGTTGCGCGATCCGGTGGACTTCGACTCGATCGACCGGCAGCCCGTGCATTCGGTGTTCATGGTGATCAGTTCGAGCATCCCGGCGCACCTGCGCATCCTCGCGCAGCTGGGCTTCGCGTTGCGCGACCCCAAGCTCCGCGAACTGCTGCAGCGCCGGGCCACGAACGACGCCCTGCTCGCGCGTGTCGCGGAGCTGGATCGCCTCGGCGCCGCGCGTTCCGGCTCGCGACGGACCGGCGAGTGAAGCCGGCGCGCGGCGCCCCGGGATCATCGCGCGCCCCGCGGCGCCACGCCGATCCGGGAGTCCGGGCGTGACGCTCGTCGCCGTCGGGGTCGCGCTCCTGTTGCTGGCCGCGGCGGGCGCCCTCGGGCTCGAGCGCTGGCCGCGAGTCTCCGACGTCGTGTTTCGCGTGTCGACGGCCGCCGGTTGCCTGGGCATCGGCTGGGCCGCCCTGAACTGCCTGTCCGCGCGAGCGGGTGACGCCTGGTCGTTCGAACCCACGTTGCCCGGGGGCGCGTGGCGCCTGGAGGTGGACGTGCTGTCCGCATGGTTTCTCCTGGTGCTGGCCTTCGTGGGTGGGGCGGCGAGCGTGTACGGCGCGACCTACCTTCGCCCCGAGCGCGGACATCGGTCCGTGGCCGCGGCCCATGCGGGCTGGGCACTGCTCCTCGCGGCGATGGTCGGCGTGCTCGTCGCGCGGTCGGCGGTGCCATTCCTCGTGACGTGGGAAGTGATGGCGGTGAGCGCGTACCTGCTGATCGTTTTCGAGGACGATCGCAGCGAGGCGCGACTCGCCGGGCTCGTGTACCTGATCTCGACCCATGTCGGGACGCTCGCGCTGCTCGCGATGTTCGTGGCCTGGGGACATGCGGCGGGCGGCTACACGTTCGCCGCCCTGGCCGCGACGCCGAGCCTCGTTCCGGCGGCGACCGCCGGCATCCTGGCGCTCGCGCTCGTCGGCTTCGGCATGAAGGCCGGGGTCTTCCCGTTTCACTTCTGGCTGCCGGGGGCACACGCCGCGGCGCCCTCCCACGTCTCCGCGCTGCTCTCGGGCGTGATGCTCAAGGTCGGAATCTACGGCCTGCTGCGCGTCGTCACGCTGCTCGGTCCGCCCCCCGCATGGTGGGGTTGGACTCTGCTCTCGCTCGGGGCGGCCTCCGCCGTGCTCGGGGTGCTGTGGGCGCTCGGCCAGTCGGATCTCAAGCGCGCGCTCGCGTACAGCAGCGTCGAGAACATCGGCATCGTCGTTCTCGGCATGGGCGTGGGCTCCCTGGGCACGACGTATCATCGGCCGGCCATTGCACTGCTGGGCTACGCTGCCGCCCTGCTGCACGTCCTGAATCACGCGCTGTTCAAGAGCCTGCTGTTTCTGGGCGCCGGATCGGTCGTTCGCGCCACCGGCTCACGCGAAATCGATCGACTGGGTGGTCTCGCGCGTTACATGCCGCGCACGGCGGCGGCCTTCTTCATCGGGGCGGTCGCGATCATCGGCCTTCCGCCGCTGAACGGATTCGTGAGCGAGTGGACCCTGATGCGCGCGTTCCTTGGTGCGGGCGGCATCGCCGGAGCGCTTCGCTGGACCTGCCTGGGAGCGGCCGCCCTGGCCCTGGTCGGCGCGCTCGCCCTCGCCTGCTTCGTGCGCCTCGCAGGCGCCATCTTCCTCGGGAGTCCGCGCGACCCGTCCATCCCGACGCCGCGCGACGCCGGCGCCGGACTGGCGGTCCCGATGGCCATTCTGGCCGCCGCCTGCGCGACCATCGGCCTGTTGCCGGCCGTCGCGCTGGGCTTCGCGTCGCGGGTGGCCGCCGCCATCTCGGGCCCCGCAGACGGCGCCCCGCCGCTCGCCGCGGCGAGCGGGGCCCTCATCGGGCTGCCTTTCTTCCCGCTGACCGTGATGGCCTCGATCGTCGCGGCCTGGAGCCTGCGCCGTCTCTTCGCGAGTTCGCGCCGCAGGGCGGGCCCGACCTGGGGCTGCGCGTTCCCCGAACCCACGGCGCGCATGCAGTACACGTCCGCTTCGTTCGGCGCTCCATTGCTCGCGGCGTTCCCCATGGCCGCCGGTGGGAGCGCCCGTTCCACGCGGCTGCGCGGAGCGGGCCCGGGCGATCGCGTGTTGAGAGGCGTGGCGCGGCCACTGTGGAATCGGCTTGAGGCCCTGGCTCTGGCGGTGCGCCCGCTGCAGCAGGGAAGGGTCACGACCTATCTTCAGTACATGATCTGGACGGTCCTCGTGCTGCTCGCAAGCCTGCTGTTCGTCCCGAGCGGAATGCCGAGATGATCCTGTTCGCGGTGGGCCTTGGCCTCGTGCTGCTGGCGGGCGCGCTCGGGTGGGCGCTGGCCCGCCACCCGTCGGCCGCGGACCGCGTCTTCATGTGGGGAGCGATTGCCGGATGTGGCGTGGCGCTCGTGCCGGCGATCTCGGCCCTCGCAGGCCTCACGGACGCGAGCGCCGGCGCGGACGTCGCGGCCTCCGCGACTGGAGGCCTGGCGTTCGGCATCGATGCGCTCTCCGCCTGGTTCCTGGTCGTGGTCCTCGGCGCCGGCGCCGGCATCGTCGCGTTCGGCGTTCCGTATCTCGGTTCCGACTCCCGGCAGCGGCGCGTGCGCGTGGCCCATCTTCTGTTGAGCGTCTTGCTCGCGGCGCTGGCCGGAGTCGTCACCGCTCGCAGCATCGTCGCGTTCCTGGCCTGCTGGGAGGTCATGGCGCTGGCCGCGTACTTCCTCGTCATCTTCGATTACGAGAAGCGCGAGGTGTGGGGCGCCGGCATGGTCTATCTGGTGCTCACCCACGTGTCCACCCTGGCGCTGATCGGAATGTTCGCGGCGTGCGCGCCCGGCGGCGTCGGATCGCGCTTCGAGGATCTGCGACAGGCGGCGGCCGCGGGATGGGTCCCGACCGGGCTCGTGCTGACCCTGGCGCTCATCGGCTTCGGCATCAAGGCCGGCGCCGTCCCGTTCCATTTCTGGTTGCCGGGCGCCCACGCGGCGGCGCCCTCGCACGTGTCCGCGTTGCTGTCCGGCATCATGCTCAAGGTCGGCATCTACGGTCTGCTGCGCATGCTCGCGCTGCTCGGCGCCCCGCCGGTGTGGTGGGGTTGGGTGGTTCTGTTCATCGGGCTCGCGTCGTCCGTGCTCGGCGTGCTGTGGGCGCTCGGGCAGCACGACCTCAAGCGTCTTCTGGCCTACCACAGCGTCGAGAACATCGGGATCATCCTGCTCGGCGTCGGACTGGGGGCGCTCGGCGTCGCGTACCATCAGCCGGCCGTGGCCTGGCTCGGCGTGACCGGGGCCCTGCTCCACGCGCTGAACCACGCGCTGTTCAAGAGCCTGCTGTTCCTGGGCGCCGGCAGTGTGGCGCGCGAGACCGGGACGCGCGAGATCGACCGGCTGGGCGGGTTGGCGCGGCGCATGCCCCGCACCGCGCTGGCGTTTCTGATCGGCTCGATCGCGATCGTCGGCCTTCCTCCGTTGAACGGCTTCGTGAGCGAGTGGGTGATCTTCCGCGCACTGCTGGGCACGGGAAGCGCCGGAGGTTCGCTGCGTGTCGCCGCGGCGATGGCCGTCGGACTGGCCCTGACGGGCGGCCTGGCGCTGGCGTGCTTCAGCAAGCTCTATGGCGTGGTCTTCCTGGGTCGCGAGCGCGATGCGAGCCTCGAGCGCGCGGGCACGGCGGACGCCGCCCTGGCCGCGCCGCAGGTGTTCCTGGCCGCGTGCTGCGTCGCGATCGCCGTCGCTCCCTGGTTCGTGATCTCGGCGGCGGCGCGCACGGCGCGCATCGTCGTTCCCGACGTTTCGGCCGTGCCGGTCGGCGGCGCTCCGCTCGCGGGAGCGTCGTGGCTCACCGCGCTGTCCGTCGCCCTCCTCGCCGTCGTTCTCGCGCTGATGGGGGCTCGTCGTCTCGCGCTCCGCGGAAGGGCCCGCCGATCCTCCCCGACGTGGAACTGCGCGTATCCGGCCACGACCGCGCGCATGCAGTACACGGCGTCGTCGTACGCCGACCCGTTGCTCGTCGGCTTCGGCGCGTTGTCGGGCGTGCGCAAGGTGCGCGCGGCGGGATCGGTCCACACCGAGCCGATGGAACTCGTGCTCGATCGCCTCGCCCGTCCGTTCTGGAATCGCCTGTTGCGCGCGGCCGCGCGGCTTCGGCCGTTGCAGTCGGGAGGCATGAGGTGGTACGTGGTGTACGCGATCCTGTGTCTGCTCGGACTTCTCCTCTACCTCCGGTTCGTGGCGCTCTCGTGATGCTCCGCGCGATCCTCGGTCTGTTCGCGATTCTGCTCGTGGCTCCGATCGTCCCCGGAATCGCGAACCGCGTGAAGTCCGCGCTCACCGGCCGGCGCGGCGCTCCCGTGCTGCAGCTGTACGCGGACCTGTGGAAGCTGTGGCGGAAGGGCGTCGTGTACAGCCCGACGACGAGCATCGTATTCCGCCTCGGGCCCGCCGTGCTCGCCGCGACGACCGTGCTCGCCACCTGCCTCCTGCCCCTGGACGGCGCGACGTCGCTGGTGGGTTTCACCGGAGATCTCGTGGCCTTCGCCGGACTGCTCGCACTCGGTCGTTTCATGCTCGTGCTGGCCGCGCTGGACACGGGCTCCAGCTTCGAGGGCATGGGGGCGAGCCGCGAAGTCACGATCGCGGCGTTCGCCGAGCCCGCGCTCATCCTGTGCTTCACCGTGCTGGCCATGGCCACCGGCCGGCTGCAGCTGCAAGACATGCTCGGGCCGCCGCTGGCGCAGGCCTGGCTCGCCGCCGCGCCGTCGCTCCTGCTGGGGGCCGCGAGCCTGTTCGTGCTGTCGCTGGCGGAAGCGTGCCGCGTCCCGGTCGACGACCCGCTCACGCATCTCGAGCTGACCATGATCCACGAGGTCATGGTGCTCGACCATTCGGGTCCCGATCTGGCGCTCGTCCTCTACGCCGGCGCCCTCAAGATGACGCTGTTCGGAAGTCTCATCGTGCGCGTGCTGGTGGCGAGCGTGGCGGTGCCCGCGCCGGTCGCCCTCGTGCTGCTGCTGGGCGGCCTCGCGCTCTACGGCGCGCTGGTCGGGACCGTGGAATCCGGCATGGCGCGACTCCGCATGAATCGAGTGCCGCAGATCCTGGTGGCCGCCTCGGCGATCGCCGGCTTCGGACTCATCCTCCTTCTCAAGTGAGCGAGCGTCGTGCACTCCTTCCATGAACTGATCCTGCTGCTCGTGGTGCTGAGCGACTTCTGGGTGCTCGGGACCACCCGGCTGAGCTCCACCATTCGCGCGACCGCCATTCAGGGCGTGCTCCTGGCGGCGCTCCCGATCGCGTTGTACCTGCACCCCTCGGTCCACCTGATCGGGCTGGCGCTCGGAACGTTCCTGGTGAAGGCGGTCGTGCTGCCCTACTTCCTGACGCGCGCCATTCGCGAGGCGGCGGTGCGCCGCGAGATCGAACCGCTCATCGGGTTCACCGCGTCGCTCATGCTGGGCGCCGCGGCGGTCGCGCTGTCGTTCGCGATCGCTCCCCGACTCGAGCTGGGCAGCATTCCGAGCGCGATGCTGGTCCCGGTGGCGCTCGCCACCGTGATCATCGGCCTCATCGTGCTGACCACGCGAAACAAGGCCCTCACCCAGGTCGTGGGCTACCTGATCCTCGAGAACGGGATCTACATCTTCGGGCTGACGCAGGCGGAACGCGTGCCGTTCCTGGTCGAGCTCGGCGTCCTGCTCGACGTGTTCGCGGGCGTGTTCATCATGGGAATCGTCGTGTTCCACATCAACCGCGCGTTCGACTCGCTCGACTCGGCGCTTCTGACCGAGTTGAAGGACTGATGCTGCTCCTCGGCCTGATCCTGCTTCCGGCCGCCGCCGGCCTGCTTGCCACGTTCCTGAGATCCGTGCGCTCGCGCGTGGCCGTGCTGGTCGGCGTCGCGTCGCTGCACGTCGTGGGAACGGCATGGTTGTGGTGGGCCCACGACGTGTCGGCGCTCGGCGGCTGGCTCGCGGTCGACGCGCTCGGACGCATCGTGCTGTCCGTCGTCAGCCTGGTCTTCCTGGCCGTGGCCGTGTACGCGATCGGCTTCCTGGCCGCCCAGCAGGCGAAGGGCCGCCGTCTGTTCATCCGCTGCCTGCTGGCGTTTCTCAGCGCCGCCAGCCTGGTGTCGCTCGCGCACCACCTGGCCCTGGTGTGGATCGGCATGGAAGCGACGACGCTCGCGCTCGCGCCGCTCGTGTTCTTCAAGCGGGATCGACGCTCGCTGGAGGCCGCCTGGAAGTACCTGGTGCTGTCCTCGGTCGGCATCGCCCTCGCGCTGCTCGGGACCTTCTTCCTCGCGGCCGCCCAGGTCGACGGACGGCCGCTCATTCTCGAGGACCTGATTCTGGGCGCCGCGACCCTGCGACCGGGACTGCTGCACGCCGCCTTCGTCTTCCTGCTCGTCGGCTACGGCACCAAGATGGGCCTCGCGCCGCTTCATTCGTGGAAGCCCGACACGTATGGCGAGGCGCCCAGTCTGGTCGCCGGACTGATGGCAGGAGCGCTGACGAGTTGCGCGTTCCTCGGCCTGGCGCGCACCACCGAGGTGATGGCCGCGGCGCATCAGACGGCGTTCATCCAGCCGCCGCTCCTCGCCCTGGGGCTGGCCTCGCTGATCATCAGCGCCGGTTTCATGATCGGCCAGGCCGACCTTAAGCGCCTGCTCGCGTACTCGAGCGTCGAGCACATGGGGCTCCTGGCCATCGCCCTCGGCATCGGCGGCGCCGGGACGTACGGCGCCGCCCTGCACCTGCTGAACAACGGCCTGATCAAGACCGTGATGTTCCTGGCCGTCGGCAACGTCGTGATGCTGTCCGGCACGTCCGAGGCGTCGGCCACGCGCGGATTGCTCCGGCGCGCGCCGATCACCGGCGCGCTGCTCGTGGCGGGACTGTTCGCCGTCACCGGCTCCCCGCCCTTCGGCCTGTTCGTCAGCGAATTCACGATCCTCGGCGCCGCGTTCCACGAGGGCCTCGTCTGGCTGGCCGTCGTCGTGCTCGCGCTCCTCGCCGTCATCTTCGTGGGCATGGCTCGCATGATCCTGGGAGTCGCCTACGGCCGGGCCGACGCCGACGCCCCGCGCCTCGTCGAAACGTTTCCTCTGGTCGCGGGCTCCGTGCTCCTCGGCGGGCTCGTGCTGATGCTCGGGCTCTACATTCCGAGCCCGCTGCACGACTCGCTGGCCGAGGCGGCCCGGGCCCTGGGCGGAGGCGCGCCGTGAGCCGCTTCGATGGACTCGGACTGCGCAATCGCCGCTCGATCCCGTGGGCCGCCGTCCCCGAGGAACCGATGTCGGGCTTCCGCGAGTCCGTGGTGTCGGCGATTCGCTCGGGCTGGCGCATGGTCGCGTATTTCGGCATGCACGAAGGCTCGGAAACCACGCGCCTCGTCGCGGTGCTGGCCCGCGATGAACGCGGCGAACTGGGCGCCACCAGCACCGTGGTCGGCGATCGCTACCCGGCGCTCACGCCCGAGTGCTCCGAACTGCACTACTTCGAACGCGAAATCGCCGAGCAGTGCGCCGTCACGCCCGAGGGACATCCCCGGCTGCTGCCCGTGCGCCGGCATCCGCCGGATCACGCGTCGCGCCCCCGGCCCGCGGGCGCCGGCGTGCACCCGCCATACGCGTTCTCCCAGGTCGCGGGCCACGAAACGCACGAGGTCGCGGTCGGCCCGGTTCACGCCGGCATCATCGAGCCGGGGCACTTCCGATTCCAGGCCCACGGCGAAGAGATCCTCGGCATCGAGATCATGCTCGGCTATCAGCATCGCGGCGTCGAAACGCTGCTCGAGGGCGTCGAGCGCGATCGCGCCGTGCTGATCGCGGAATCCATCGCTGGCGACACCGTGATCGGTCACGCCGGCGCCTTCTGCAGCGCGGTCGAGGCGCTGGCCCGCTCGCGCAAGACTCCGCGCGCCCAGGCCATCCGTGGCATCGCGCTCGAGCTCGAGCGACTCGCGAATCACATCGGCGACCTGGGCGCGATCGCCGGCGACATCGCGTATCAGCCGGCGGCGGCGTATTTCGGGCGGATGCGCGGCGAGTGCCTCAACCTGCTCATGACCGTGAGCGGCAATCGCTACGGCCGCGGCCTGGTGCGGCCCGGGGGCGTGCGCTTCGACATTCCACCGGAAATGGCGAAGGAGATGAGCGAGCGCCTGCACGGGCTGCGCGAGGAACTCGCGCCCGTGGCCAATCTGATGCTCGACAACGCGTCCGTCCAGTCGCGCCTCGAGGGAGTCGGCGTGCTCAGCGCCCGGCAGTGTCTCGAACTCGGCATCGTGGGAGTCGCGGCCCGCGCGTGCGAGGTTCCGCGCGACGTGCGTCACGACCATCCCTACGGGTTGTTCCGCTTTGCGCACATCCCGGTGGCGACGGCCTGGGCCGGAGACGTGCTGGCGCGCTCGCTCGTGCGCTGGCTCGAGATCCAGCGCTCCGTCGACTTCGTGATCGAACAGCTCGCCGGGCTGCCGCGCGGCGAGATTCGCGTCGAGTGCGCGGGGCTGCGGCCGAGCGAACTGGCGGTCAGCATGGTGGAGGGCTGGCGCGGTGAGATCGCGCACGTCGCGGTGACCGACGACCGCGGCCGGCTGCGCCGCTACAAGGTCGTGGATCCGTCGTTCCACAACTGGAGCGGCCTCGCGGTCGCGCTGCCCGGCAACCAGATCTCGGACTTTCCGATGTGCAACAAGAGCTTCAATCTCTCGTACGCGGGGCACGATCTCTGATGCTCAGGTTCCTGAAGGCGCGGCTGCGGCAGCGCACACGCACGTCGGAGTTCCCGCGCGGCACTCCGGAATTTCCCGACCGCTTCCGCGGCCGGCCGGTCTTCGAGCCGTCGCGCTGCGGAGACTGCGCGGCGTGCCGGGCACGCATGCCGTCCGATCTCCTGCAGATCACGCCGGCCGGCCGGCCGGTCCTCGATCTCGGCGCCTGTCTGTTCTCGCCCGAGGAGGCCGAGGCCTGCTCGAGCGGCGCGATCCGCTTCACGACGGAGCATGCCATGGCCGCGGGCGCGCGCGAGGGGCTGCGCTCGACGACCGGCGAGTTCCAGCTGGCCGCGGCCCTCGAGCGCAAGGCCCGCGCGCTGTTCGGCCGCTCGCTGCGCCTGCGTTCGGTCGTGGCCGGGAGCTGCGGCGGCTGCGAGGCCGAGCTGACGGCGCTCGGCAACGTGGTCTTCGACATGGCGCGATTCGGCATCCAGTTCGTGGCCTCGCCGCGGCATGCGGACGGCATCGTCATCACCGGCGCGGTCAGCACCAACATGCGTGACGCGGTCCTGCGCACCTATGAGGCGACGCCCGAGCCCAGGCTGGTGATCGCGGTCGGCGCGTGCGCCATCAACGGCGGCCCGTTCCGCGGCAGTCCGGAAGTGGGCGACGGTGTGGCGGCCGAACTCCCGGTCGACCTATGGGTGCCGGGCTGCCCGCCGCATCCGCTCACGCTTCTCGACGGATTGTTGCGCCTGCTGGGGCGCCTCCCCGATCCGCAGGCGCGCCGGGCCGCTGCGGAAACGACTCCCAACAAGCGGTAGGCGGGGCGGTCGGGCTCAGGGCCGCCCGGCGCTGTCCGCGGGCGCGGCCGACGAGTCCCCGCCCGTGGAACCGGCGTCGAGCGCATCGACACCGACGCCCAGGCTGTCCGCGAGCCGGCGCCGGCGCAGCGCCTCCCAGTCCGCCGTGTGGTCCCGCGTGCAGAACGCGGTCGGCGCCGTGCCCTTCACGAACGGTACGCGCAGCGGGCTCGGACACTCGTGGCGGGCGAGACCGCCGGTCCACGGGTCGATCCACGCCAGCACGAGGTCGTCGCGATCCGGAAACGGCGTGGCCGGGAAACCTTCGAGCAGCCGGTTCAGGATCGCCGCCCACACCGGGATCGCGACACGCGCCGCAGGCCCGCCCAGGCTCTTCGGCACGTCGTAGCCGACCCACACGCCGGCCACCACGTCGGGCGTGAAACCCACGAACCACGCGTCGTGATAGTCGTTCGACGTCCCGGTCTTGCCGCCGCACGGTCGCGTGAAGCCGAACGTGGCGCGCAGCGGATACGCGATGCCGAAGATGACGACGTCCTCGAGCAGGCCGCGCATCAGCGCCGCGCTGCGCGCGTCGAGCACGCGCGTGACTTCGGGCGGCGCGGCGTGCAGCACGCGCCCGCGCGCGTCGCGCAGGGCGCGCACCGAGATCGGCTCGTGGCGCACGCCGTCGGTGGCGAACACCGAGTACGCCGCGGTCAGCGCGAGCGGCGTCACCTCCTGGCTGCCGAGTCCGATGCTCGCGACCGGCGCGGGCTGCCCGAGGCCGAAGCGCTCGGCGTAGCGCGACACCGTGGCCGGACCGATCTTCTGCACGAGATTCGCGGTCGCCACGTTCAGCGAGTGGACGAGCGCCTTGGCCAGCGTCACGGTGTCGTGGTACTCGCCGTCGTCGTTGCGCGGCGCCCACGGACCCTCCGGCGTGTCGAACGCGTGGCGCAGGTCGGGCACGGTCGAACCCGGCGTCAGGCGTGGCGACCCGCGCGCCGGATCCAGCGCGGCCGCGTAGACGACGGGCTTGAACGCCGAGCCCGGCTGGCGCATCGCGCGCCGCGCGCGATTGAACTCGCCCGGGCCCTGCTCGCGGCCGCCGACCAGCGCGCGCACCGCGCCGCTGCCGGGTTCGAGCGCCACGAACGCGCCCTCGAGCACGTCGCGGCCGCCCGGGTCGCGCGCGGCGAGCGCCCGCATCAGTTCGTCCTCCGCGGTCTGCTGCCACACCGGATCCAGCGTGGTCAGCACGTGGAGGTCCCAGCCCTCGGCCGCGCCGCGCCCGACGCGCGTCGCCAGCTCCTGGCGCACCACGTCGACGAACGCCGGAAAGCGGTCGGGCGGGCGCAGCGTCGGCTTGAGGCCCAGCGGGCGGGCCATGGCCTCCTTCGCGCGCGCCGCGTCGATCGCGCCCGTCGCCACCATGTCGCGCAGCACCCGATTGCGCTGCTCGAGCGCGAGCTGCGGATGCTTGAGCGGCGCGTACGCGCTCGGCGCCGGGATGATGCCGGCGAGCAGCGCGGCCTGGTCCAGCGTGAGCGCCCGCGGGTCCTCGTCGAAGTAGCGCGCCGCGGCTTCGGCGACGCCGGCGATGCGCTCGCCGTCGCCGGGTCCGAAGTACACGGAGTTGAGGTACATCTCGAGGATCTGGTTCTTGCGGAACACGCTCTCGATGCCGAGCGCGAGCGCGGCTTCGCGCGTCTTGCGCAGCAGGCTGCGCTCGCGGCCCAGGAACCAGCCGCGCGCCAACTGCTGGGTGATCGTGCTCGCGCCCTGGCGCACGGCGCCGGCGCGCAGGTTCGCGGCCAGCGCGCGCGCGTTGCCGCGCAGATCGAGGCCGTGGTGCTGGTAGAAGCGCCGGTCCTCGGACGCGAGCACCGCGTCGCGCACGACCTTGGGGATCGACGACAGCGGCACCCACTCGCGCATGACGCGATCCGAGTCGGCGAGCGTCGCGAACAACACCGGTTCGAGCGCCGCGCCCTTCACGGCTCCGCGCGCGCCACGCACGTCGACGAGACGTGCCCCCGCGATGCGCAGGCGCACGGCGGCGCTGCGCTGTCCGTTGCCGCCGGTCGCGTCGAGGGCCGCGGGGAAGCCGCGCAGCACGACGTCGGCGCCGTCCGCGCGCGCCGCCCATTCGCCCGGCCGGCGCGGCTTGCCGACCTCGCGATAGTCGCGGGCCTCGAGCTCGGCGCGCAGGTACGCCGCGGGCATGGGGCGGCCCGGCTCCAGGACGAGCGCCGATGTGTATACGTGGGACGGAAACGACCACGCCGGTCCCGTCGCGCGACGGTCGGCGAATCGATGCACTTCCACCACGAAGCGCGCGTACAGGCCGAGCGCCACGAGGGCGCACAGTGCGATGGCGACGAGCAGCACGCGGCGTGACGGCCGTGGCGGCCGCGGTGGCCAATGCAGCCATCGCGCGCCCGGTGGTGTCGGCGGGCTCGGCGGCGGCGGACTCGGGACGACCTCGGAGCCTTCGATGACGCCCTCCATCGGATGGCGCGGCCGGCGGCGGACGCGCGGGGAGCGGACGGAATACTGTAGCGCGCCTCTCGTCCGTTGACACCCCGTGCACCGTTGGCTAGCGTCCGGCGGCCATGTCCGAGCCCACTCCACCCTTCGCGCTGCCCGGCTGGATCGAAGTCATCGTGGGCAGCATGTACAGCGGCAAGACCGAGGAATTGATCCGCCGCCTGCGCCGCGCCCAGATTGCCCGCCAGCGCGTCGAGATCTTCAAGCCCGCCCTCGACACGCGCTATGCCCTCGACGCCATTGTCTCGCACAGCGAGCTGCGCATCCCGTCGCGCTCGGTGCGCGCCGCGAAGGACGTGCTGCGCTACGCGCACGAGGCGCAGGTGATCGGCATCGACGAGGGCCAGTTCCTGGGCGCCGACCTGGTGCGCGTGTGCCAGGAGCTCGCGCGACGCGGAAAACGCGTGATCGTCGCCGGGCTCGACCAGGACTACGCCGGACAGCCGTTCGAACCGATGCCGCAACTGCTCGCGGTCGCCGAGTACATCACGAAGACGCTGGCCATCTGCGTGGTGTGCGGCAGCCCGGCGAATCGCACGTATCGCAAGGTCGCGCGCGCCGGCCGCGTCGTGGTGGGCGGCGCCGACCTGTACGAGGCCCGCTGCCGCCGCTGCTACGAGCTGGGGCGGCGTGCACGGCCGCCGCGTCTCGCACTCCCCGGAGGAAATCATGTTCCGACGCCACGCCCGCGCGCTCGCGCCGCTCGCCGTCCTGCTGCTGCTCGCCGCCGGGTGCGCAAAGCCCGCTGACCAGGCCGCGTCCGGCGCGAAGGGCGCAGGCGCGCTCAAGGTCGGGCTGGTGTTCGACGTCGGCGGCCGCGGCGACAAGTCGTTCAACGACGCCGCGGCGGCCGGGCTCGACAGCGCGAAGAAGGCGCTCGGCGTCGAGGTCGCGACCATCGAGACCGGCGAAGGCACGGATCGCGAGGCGGCCATGCGCCAGCTCGCGGCCGGCGGCAATCAGCTGGTGTTCGGCGTGGGTTTTCTGTTCAGCGACGACATCCTCCAGCTCGCGAAGGAATTCCCGAACGTGAACTTCGCGTGCATCGACTACACGGTGAAGCCCGGCGACACGCTGCCGCCGAATCTCGCCGCGCTGACGTTCCGCGAGGAAGAGGGCTCGTTCCTGGTGGGTGCGCTGGCCGCCGGGCTGTCGCACACCGGCAAGGTCGGCTTCGTCGGCGGCATGGAGATCCCGCTCATCAAGAAGTTCGAGGCCGGCTACAAGGCCGGCGTCCACGCGGTGCGCCCGAAGGCCGACGTGATCGTGAAGTACGCGGGCACGACCGGCGCCGCGTTCAAGGATCCGACGAAGGGCAAGGAGCTGGGCCTCGCCGAGTACCAGCAGGGCGCCGACATCATCTATCACGCGTCGGGCTCGACCGGGCTCGGCGTGTTCGAAGCCGCGAAGGACACGAAGCACCTGGCGATCGGCGTGGACTCGGATCAGTACGACGAGGCGCCGGGCACGGTCGTCAGCTCGATGGTCAAGCACGTCGAGGTCGCGGTGTTCAACACGATCCGCGCCTCTCAGCAGGGCCACTTCCAGGGCGGCGTCCAGTCGTACGGCCTCGCCGAGAACGGCGTCGGCTGGGTGTACGACGCGCGCAACGCGGCGCAGATCCCGGCCCCGGTCAAGGCCACCGTCGACTCGCTGCGCGATCTGATCGTCGCCGGCAAGATCGCGGTGCCGTCGCAGTAGCGGCGCGCGGCGGCGAACGATGGCCACGGCCTGGACCGATCTCGGCGGCGGGATCCACGTGCGGCAGAGCCGCGCGTTCCTCATGAACTCGGTCGCGTTGCTCGACCGCGAGCACACCGTGCTCGTGGATCCGGGCGTGCTGCCGTCCGAACTGGACGACCTCGCGGCCAAGGTCGCGGCCGCCCAGCCGCGCGCCGTCACACTGGTCTTCACGCACGCGCACTGGGACCACGTGCTCGGGCGCGCGTGGTGGCCGAACGCCGCGACGCTGGCGCACGACCGCTTCGCGCAGGATATGGAGCGCACGATGGGCTTCGTCCACGCCGAGGCCGACAAGATCGCGACCGAGCACGGCGAGCGCTGGGCAAAGCCGTTCGAACGCTTCCTGCCCAAGGAGCGCGTGGCCGGCCTGCGCTTCGTGAAGCTCGGGGGCTGGCGGCTCGTGCTGCGCGACGCGTTCGGGCACAGCCACAGTCAGATGAGCGTGCACCTGCCCGAGCCGCGCGTGCTGATCGCCGCCGACATGCTGTCCGACATCGAGATCCCGATCCTGAACCGTCCGCCCGACGCGTACCTCGAGACGCTGCGCACGCTGCTGCCGGTCGCCGAAGGCGCGATCGAGACGCTGATCCCCGGGCACGGCGCGATCGCGCGCGGCGCGGAGGCCGTGGCGAAACGCTTCCGCCGCGACCTCACGTACCTCGACGCGCTGGACCGGCGCGTGCGCGAGGCGGTCGCGGCCGGCGTCCCGCTCGAGCGCGCGCAGCGCGACCTGCTCGACATGCCCGACGTGGAACGTGATCCGCAATTTCCCATGCGCGACATTCATCTGAAGAACGTCGCCGTCGCCTACCAGGGGGTCGCCGCCGGCGCAGCGCCCGGGCACTGACGCCCGGCCGCCGCGCCGCGACGCCCTCGCCATCCGGAGGTCGCATGCCTCGCGAGAACCTGAACCCGTTCGAGATCGCCCAGTCGCAGTTCGAGCGCGCCGCGGCGCGGTTGAAGCTCGACGACGGGCTGCGCGCCATCCTGTCGACACCCAAGCGCGCGCTCACCGTCTCGGTTCCGGTGCGCATGGACACGGGCAAGTACCGCGTGTTCACCGGCCACCGCGTCGCGCACAACATGGCGCGCGGGCCGGCCAAGGGCGGCATCCGCTTCCATCCCGACGTGACGCTCGACGAAGTGAAGGCGCTGGCCTCGTGGATGACGTGGAAGTGCGCGTGCCTCGACCTGCCGTTCGGCGGCGGCAAGGGCGGCATCGCGGTCGACCCGCACAAGCTGTCGCTCGGCGAGCTCGAGCGCATGACGCGTCGGTACGCGAGCGAGATCCTGCCGCTCATCGGTCCCGAGCAGGACATCCCGGCGCCCGACGTGTACACCGACTCGCAGACCATGGCGTGGATCATGGACACCTACAGCATGACCAAGGGCGCGACCACGCTCGGCGTCGTCACCGGCAAGCCGGTCTCGCTCGGCGGCTCGCGCGGCCGCGACAAGGCGACCGCGCGCGGCGTCCAGTTCGTGCTGCGCGAGGCGTGCAAGGACCGGAAGATGAAGCTGTCGGGCAGCACCGTCGCGATCCAGGGCTTCGGCAACGCCGGCGGCACGCTCGCGAGCCTGCTGCACGAGGAGGGCGCGAAGATCGTCGCCGTCTCGGACTCGAGCGGCGGCGTGCACCACGCCAAGGGCCTCGACCCCAAGGCACTGCACGCGCACAAGGCCGCCGGCAAGGGCCTGAAGACGTTCAAGACCGGCAAGGCCATCACGAACGCGCAACTGCTCGAACTGGACGTCGACATCCTCGCGCCGTCCGCGCTCGAGAATCAGATCACGGCGGAGAACGCCGCGCAGGTGAAGGCGAAGATCGTGGCCGAGGCCGCGAACGGTCCGACCACGCCCAAGGCCGACGAGATCCTGTTCAAGGGCGGCCGCACGGTGATCCCCGACATCCTCGCGAACGCGGGCGGCGTCACCGTGTCGTACTTCGAGTGGGTGCAGGACTTCTCGTCGTACTTCTGGGACGAGAAGGACGTCGATCAACGCCTGGAACGCGCCATGGTCCACGCCTACCGCGCGGTCGCCGACACCGCGAAACGCGGCAGGATGAGCCTGCGCGACGGCGCGTACGTCGTCGCGGTCGGACGCGTGGCGGAGGCGACGCGGGTGCGCGGGATCTTCCCGTAGGTCGGCGCGCGGCAGGCGGCGGCGCGAGGGGGCGCGAAAAGACGGGCAGGGGCCCGTCGCCCCCACCCCGCCACCCCACCACCGCTGCTCCAGCCCTACCCGACTTTTCGCACCCCGCTCGCGCCGCCGCCTGCCGCGCGCCCCTACGCTACCGGTACAGCGCCTTCACGCTCCCCCACGTGCGATTGCGGGTCGGCGTGATGCACGCGGTGTTGCCCGTGTTCCACGTCGCCCAGTTCCGCGACTCGGGCTGCGTGAGCGTGACCTGATCGGCGCCCGCGTTGTACTGGACCTGCAGGTAGTCGCACACCAGCGTGACCGGCGTGCAGCATCCCTCGCACGCGCCGGTTCCCGTCGACTTGACGTGATTGATCATGACGAGGAACGCGTAGGACTCGGCGCTCGCCAGCGCGCTGACCGGGCTGGTCGCGGGCACGGCGGCCACGACCTGAAAGCGGTTCCAGTTGCTGCCGCCGACATTGACCTGGTACGCGGATCCGGAAACGCCCTGGCCCTGCCACATGTCCTGACAGACCCCGGCGTCGAAAGGCGGCGACTGGAAGTTGACGCTCGCGAAGATGCCATTGCTGCGACACCCGCCCGTTTGCATGTCCCAGAACGAAGGCAGCGGCGGGTAACACGACGGGCCGCCCGGCGGAATCGGATCGCAGATCGAGAACGTGGGCTCGTTGATGATCTCGACGTTCGCCTGCAATCCGAGCACGCCCGTCAGATCGATCGGTGGCACGAATGAGACGACGAGCGCGTTGTTTCCGGTGTTCACGTTGCAGTTGAACAGCATGTTCTCGGTGCCGCCCGCGGCCGGGCAGTCGTTCCACGCGACGTTGATTCCCTGAGCGTGGACGGTGGCGGCGGTAAGGGTCGCGAGGGCGATGGCGAACAGGGGTCGGCAAGGGGTCATGGGCGTCTCCGCGGGCTCGGGTGTGGACTCGGCGAGGCCCCGGATGGCCCCGCGCCGCTGGCTCAAGGATAAGTCACGGCGTCCCCGTCGAACCCAGGGAATTCGCCCGGCGCCGGGGCTCAGTTGTGGTACGTGGACTTGACCTGCCCCCAGGTCTTGTTGCGGATGCCGCCCTGGCACTCCCCGCCCTGCCAGGTCACGAGGCTGCGGTTCTCGGGGCTGGTCACCGTGAACGTCTGGGGGTTGTCCATCTGATCCAGTTCGAGCGACTGGAAGATGATGCACGCGGGCACCGCGCACCCGGTGCAGGCCTCCGCCCCGCTGCTGCGGGCGTTGTTGATCACGAGCTGGAACGCGTAGTACTCGGTACCCGAGCTGACGCTCTGTCCCGAGGTCGACCCTACGGCGTACACGAGCCGCACGCGCCCGTGATTGAGGCCCTCCCAGCCCGGGTTGAAGTCGATCGCCCCGTATCCCTGGTTCGACCAGTAGTCCTGGCACGCGGACAGGTTCTGGAACAGGAACTGGCCGCTCATCGACGTCGGCCGGCAGCCGCTGCCGGCGCGCAACTGCCACCAGCTGGGCAGCACCGGCGCGTTCGCCTGGACGTCGAGCGTGGCCACCATCGCGACGAGCGAATTGATGCCCCCGGGCGGCACGAACGAACCGATCATCACGTTGTCGCCGGTGTTCGAGATGCAGCTCGAGACCCTGTTCGAGACCCCCGCCGTGCCGCAGTCGTTCCACGACAGGTTGATGCCGGTGGCACGTGCCGGGCCGGCCGCGAGCGCGACCGCCCACGCCAGGACACCGCCGAGCGACAGGGCTCGGCGAAGGGTACGCGGCGGTGAAAGGCTCATGGGCGTTGGGTTCCGGTTGCCGGGGGCCGGGAGGCCCCGGCGGTGCGACTGCGCGTCTTGGTACCCCGCGACGCGCGAATGGAGCCGTGATTCTACCGAATCGCACCCCGCGACGCACGGCGACCCGGCGAGGCTGGACGGCCGCGGCGGGCTGCCGCTACGCTCTCCGGCCCATGGCACCTCCGGCCGTCGCCCTGCGCGCCATCACCCGCCGTTTCGGATCCCGCGTCGCGAATCGTGACGTCACGTTCGAGTTGGAGCGCGGCGAGATCCACGCCCTGGTCGGGGAGAACGGGGCCGGCAAGACCACGTTGATGCGCGTGCTCTATGGCCTGCTCCAGCCCGATTCGGGAACGATCGAGCTCGACGGCCGCCCCGTGCGCATCCCCGATCCGGCCGCGGCCATGAAGCTGGGGCTGGGGATGGTGCACCAGCACTTCCTGCTCGTCGACACCCTGACCGTGGCCGAGAACATCACGCTCGGCCACGAGCCGCACGGGCCCCTGTCCGGCTACCGCCGCGCCGCCGCCGAGCGCGAGGTGGCGGCGCTCGCCGAGCGCTACCACCTGCCGGTCGAACCCGGCGCCGCGGTCTCGCGGCTGTCGGTCGGCGCGCAGCAGCGCGTCGAGATACTGAAGGCGCTGTATCACGGCGCCCGCGTGCTCATCCTCGACGAGCCGACCGCGGTGCTGACGCCCCAGGAGGTCGACGATCTGTTCGACGTGCTGAAGAACCTGCGCGAGCAGGGCGTCACGCTCGTGCTCATCACCCACAAGCTGGCCGAAGTGAAGGCGCTCGCCCATCGCGTGACGGTGCTGCGCGCCGGAGAGGTCGTCGGGCGTGGCGCGGTCGCCGAACTGAGCGTCGAGCGCATCGCGGAACTCATGGTCGGGCGCCCGATCCCGCCGCTCGCGCCGCGGGCCCAGCGCGAGGCGGCGGTGCCCCTGCTCGAAGTGCACGACCTCGAGGTGCGCGACGCGCGCGGCCTGCCCGCGGTGCGCGGCGTGCGCCTCGACGTGTGCGCGGGCGAAATCGTCGGCATCGCCGGCGTCGAGGGCAACGGACAGCACGAGTTGATCGAGTGTCTCGCCGGGCTGCGCCCGCCCGCGCGCGGGCAGATCCGCGTCGCCGGGCAGACGGTGTCAGGGCGCTCGGCGCGCGAGCACGCCGCGGCCGGGCTCGCGCACATCCCGAGCGACCGCCTGCGCCGCGGCCTCGTGCCCGAGATGACGCTCGCCGAGAACCTGGTGCTGGGCCTGCAGCACCGGCCCGAGTTGGGGCGCGGGCCGCTGCTGTCGCGGCGCGCGCTGATCGAGCGGGCGCGCGGCCTGCTCGACGAATACGACGTGCGCCCGCCCGATCCTATGGCGCGCGCCGCCGCGCTGTCCGGAGGCAACCAGCAGAAGCTGATCGCGGCGCGCGAGCTGTCGCGCGGCGCGACCGTGATCCTGGCCGCGCATCCGACGCGCGGCGTGGACCTGGGCGCGATCGCGTTCCTGCACCAGCGCCTGCTCGCGGCGCGCGACGCGGGGCGCGCCATCCTGCTCGTGTCGTCCGAGCTGAGCGAGATCCTGGCGCTCTCCGACCGCATCTTCGTGATGTTCGACGGGCGCTTCACGCACGAGACGCTGCCCAGCCGGACCGACGAGCGGGTTCTCGGGCTCTACATGACGGGACGCGGCGCCGAACAGGGCGTCGCGTGAGCGCGGGCCGCGCGCGCGCCGTGCGCCTCCTGCTCCCGCTCGGCGCGCCGCTGCTCGCGGTGCTGCTCGCGCTCGCCGCGGGCGCGCTGTTCATCCTGGCGATCGGCGAGCACCCGGTCGAGATCTACGGCCTCATGCTGAGCCAGAGCCTCGGCACCGGCTACGGCCTCGGCCAGACGCTGTTCAAGGCCACGCCGCTGATCTTCACCGGGCTCGCGGTGGCGCTGGGCTTTCGCTGCGGCCTGTTCAACATCGGCGTCGAGGGCCAGCTGTACCTCGGCGGCTTCGCGGCCGCGCTCGCCGGCCTCGCGATGAAGTCGGCGCCGCCTCTGATCGCGCTCCCCGTCGCGCTCGCTGCCGCCGCCCTGGCCGGCGGCGCGTGGGGCGCGATCCCCGGCGTGCTCAAGGCGCGCTTCGGAGCGCACGAAGTCATCAACAGCATCATGCTCAACTTCATCGCCATGGCGCTGGTTTCGTACGCGGGGCACGGCCTGTTCCAGCACGCCACCGTGCGCACCGCCGAGATCGCGCCGGCCGCCGCGCTGCCCCGGCTCGACGCGCTCGCGCCCGCGCTGCGCGGCTCGCCGGCGAACGCCGCGCTCGGACTCGCGGTGCTCGTCGCGCTCGCGGTGGGCGTGCTGCTGTTCCGCACGCGGCTCGGCTACGAGCTGCGCGCGGTCGGCTGGAACGCGCCGGCCGCGGAGTACGGCGGCGTCTCGATCGGTCGAACGCAGGCGCTGGCGCTCGCGCTGTCGGGTGCGGTCGCCGGGCTCGGCGGCTGCAACTTCGTGCTCGGCTACAAGCACTGGTTCGAGCTGGGCTTCTCGGGCGGCGTGGGCTTCCTCGGCATCGCCGTCGCGCTGCTCGGGCGCAATCATCCGATCGGCGTGATCGTGGCCGCGCTGTTCTTCGGCGCGCTGTCCTACGGCGGGCTGGTCATCAACCAGCGCGTGCCGCGCGAGCTGGTCGAGGTGCTGCAGGCGCTCGTGATCCTGCTGGCCATCGGCTCACAGCAGGTCCTCGAGCGCGTCGCGCGCAGGATGCAGGCGTGAGCGTGCTCCTGTTCCTGGCCGCGGCACTGCGCATCAGCGTGCCGTACACGTTCGCCGCGGTCGGCGCCAGCCTCAGCGAGCGCGGCGGCGTCATCAACATCGGGATCGAAGGGATCATGCTGAACTCGGCCCTCGCCTACACGCTCGGCGCGTACGCCACCGGCAATCCCTGGGTCGGCGTCGGCGCCGCGGTGCTGGCCGGCGTCCTGACCGCGCTGCTGCACGCCGTCGTCACCGTCGGGCTCAAGGCCGATCAGATCACGAGCGGGCTCGGCATCAACCTGCTGGCGGCCGGGCTCACGAAGTTCGTCCTGCTCCAGGTCTTTCATTCCTCGTCGAACTCGAGCCGCGTCGTCGGGCTGCCCGATCTGCCGGTCGGCGCGCTGTCGCGCCTGCCCGCGATCGGCGCCGTGCTGGCCCAGCCCATGGTCGTGCTCGCGCTTCTCGTCACGCTCGGCGCGCAGTGGCTGGTGTTCCGCTCGGTGTTCGGCCTGCGGCTGCGCGCCATGGGCGAGCGCCCCGAGGCCGGGGCCGCGCTCGGGCTCTCGGTCGCCGGCTATCGCACGCGCGGCGTACTGCTGTCGGGCGCGCTCGCCGGGCTGGCCGGCGCGTGGCTGGCGAGCGAGCAGCACTGCTTCACCGACGGCATCACCGGCGGGCGCGGCTACATTGCCATCGCCGCGATGATCGTGGGCAAGTGGTCGCCGTTCGGCGCGGCGCTGGCCTGCCTGCTGTTCGGCGCGGCCGAGGCGTTGCAGATCACGCTGCAGGGCTCGGCGTTCCCGAACGAGCTGTTGCAGATGCTGCCCTACCTCGTCACCATGCTGGCCCTCGCCGGATTCATCGGCCGGTCGGTCGCGCCGCGCGCCATCGGCATTCCCTACGACGCGGAGCAGAACGCATGAGTTCCCTCGCCGATCTCCCGACGCGCGATCTCGAGGCCAGAGTCGGCGAGGCCGTGACCGCGATCCGCGCGCGCGACGAGCGCCGACCGCGCGTCGCGCTGACGCTGGGCTCGGGGCTGGGCGGCGTGGTCGACGCGCTGGACGGCGCCACGACGTTCGCCACGTCCGAGCTGCCGCACTGGCCGCGCTCGACGGTGAGCGGACATGCCGGGCGCCTGGCGATCGGCCGGCTGGCCGGCGTCGACGTCGTCGCGCTGGCCGGACGCAGCCACCGCTACGAGGGCTACACGCTGGACCGCGTCACGTTCGGCGTGCGCGTGATGCGCGCGCTCGGCGCCGAGACCATGATCTTCACGAACGCGGTCGGCGCGCTCAATCCGGAGTTCGCGCCCGGCGATCTCATGCTGGCCTCGGACCACCTCAACTTCATCGGGCGGCGCGGGCTGTTCACGCCGGCCGAGCTCGTCGAGCGGCGCGCCGGCCGGCGCGTCGCCGATTACTACGATCGCGACCTGCAGCACGACCTGCTCGCGGCGGCCGCGCGCGCCGGCGTGCGCCTGCGCCGGGGTACGCTGATGGGCGGCCACGGTCCGAGCTACGAGACCGCCTCGGAGGTGCGCATGGGCACGGCGCTCGGCGCCGACGTCGCGTGCATGAGCACGGTCCACGAAGTGACGCTGGCCGCCGAGCTGGGCGCCCGCACCGCGAGCCTGTCGTGCATCACGAATCAGGCGACCGGCCTGTCGCGGGTCCCCCTGACCCACCACGAGGTGACCGAGGTGGCCGACCGGGTGGCCGGCCGGCTGCGTGCCGTGCTCGAGGCCTATCTCGCGGGCCCGCCGGCCTGAACCGACCATGGACGGCGGGCCGCGCCGGCCGCGGCGCCCCCGCCGAGAATTGACGCGTTCGTGAAAAGCGCGGCTCGAGCCGCGTGAATACTGGCGCCGGCGCTTCTCGTGGCGAGGCGACGCGGAACCCGTACGGTGTAGTAGTTCGGGTCGACCGAGGGCCGTCCGTCGCTCGCTGAACCGGGAGTCTCGACACATGCCGCGCGTTCGACGCGTCGTCCGCGTCGCCTTGATGGGCTCGCTGCTGCTGGTGCCGGCTTTGGCCGCGCACGCGGCCACGTCCGCGCTCGCCGTGCACACGGCGGTCCACGCGCGTCACCATTCCACGCACCACCACCACGCCGCGGCGCCGCATCACGTCGCGTTGCGCGACGCCGCCGGCGGGCCCGGACCCGCGTCGCTGCCGGCGCGCGTGCCGCACCCGCACGGCAATCACAAGGCGGCGCTGCCCGCCGCCGGACACAGCTACCGCCACGGTTCGGGCGGGCATTCGCGCCATGCCTTCGCCGCCGCGGCCACGCCGCGCGCGCTGGCCATCGCCCCGCTGCGCGGCCGCGTCCAGCCGGCGCGCGACGCGACGCATCTTCACGAGACGGACGTGCGCCATTCGGGCCGTGCGCCCCCGCGCGCCGGACCCCAACCGTCCCACTCCCGCCTTTTCGCGCGGCCCGCTGCCGGCCGCGCCCGCGCCGCCCGCGTTTTCCCTCCGGGCCGCCCGTCTGGGATGACCGCCTCGGTCATCCGCTCGTTTCCCGCATCGCGTGTTTGCCGCGTCACGCGGGAAGTCTCCCCGAAATCCGAGCAGCCTCCCGGCCGCTCACGCGCCGACCGCCCCGAGGGCTCGGTGGCGCGGCATGTCCTGCCCTCGACGAGAGGATCCTCATGAAGCGCACGCTGTCCTCCCTCACGCTGGCCGCCCTCGCACTCACGCTGGCTGCCTCGTTCGTGCTCGCCGACGGCACCACCGCGCCGGCGACCAGCGCACCCGCCAAGGCCACGACGGCACCGGCGGCCAAGAGCGCGCCGGCGGCCAAGGCCACCACGAAGGCCGCGACGACGACGAAGGCCGCGGCCAAGACGATGCTCGACCTGAACACGGCGACGAAGGAAGAGCTGGCCGGGCTTCCGGGCGTCGGTGACGTCACCGCCGACAAGATCATCGCCGGCCGTCCGTACAAGATGAAGTCCGACCTGGTGAAGAACAAGATCGTCACCGCCGGCCAGTACGCGAAGATCAAGTCCCTGGTCGTCGCGAAGCAGGCCGCCGCGGCGAAGTAGCGGAAAAAGCGGGCGGGCGTGGCAGCGCCCTCCCGTTCGCTGGATGGGGCGCCGCGGGCCATTCGGTCCGCGGCGCTTCGCATTGGGCGGCAGCGCCGGCGCGGCGCCGCGCCGGAGCACCGTGCCGCGTCGGAGCGCCAGCGCGACGACGGAGCGCCGCGCCGCCGGCTAGCGAATCCGGTAGAGGTACATGCAGCCGGCCAGGTGCGCGGCTTCCGGCTGATCGCGCATCCCGCTCAGGTCGAAGCGCACGAGGCTCTCGGTGCGGCCGTCGGGCAGCACCATGCGCTGCGGCAGACCCGCGCGATAGAAGCTGCTGACGGCGAACCAGTCGCTCTCCGGTCCGAACGCTCCGCCCAGGTACGGCACGAAGTCGATGCCGTAGCGATGCGGGTTCGTCGTGCCGTGATACGCGAGGTGCACGCGCGTGATGCCGCGACGCTCGAGTTCGTCGCGCAGCGCGATCAGTCCCTGGCCCCAGTCGACGTTCGAGTCGTTCAGCATCTGGTCCGGGTGCGCGCCGGCCAGCCGGTTGAAGAACGCGAGTTCGTACGGCGCCACGCTCACGCTCTCGACCGCCTGGAGCGCGAGCAGCAGGGCCGCGGCGCCCGCCCAGCGCGGCCACTGCGCGCGCGCGGCCCTCGGCCAGCGCGCCGGCGCGGCGGCCAGCCCGCCCAGCCACACGCAGAGCAGCGGCACGAGCGGCAGCAGGTAGCGGACGCCGACGTCGAGGCGCGCCACGAACATGGCGACACCGAGCAGCACCGCGACCGGCAGCAGCAGGAACGCGTCGTGCCGGGCGCGGCGCGCGGATGGGCGCAGCACCATGGCCTGCGCCGCGCGCAGGCCGAGCAGCCCGAGGAAGCCGAGCGGCCACTTGAGCGCGAGCGCGAACGGGACGTACCACCAGTACGTCTTCTGCGCGGCGTGGCCGAGCACGAACGTCCAGCCCACGCCCTCGGCCTGCAGACTGCTCAGGTAGTCGAACCCGGCGACGCACGCGTCCGGGATCGGCAGGCGCAGCGCCGGCCAGGCCGCGGCCGCGTGCTGGAACGCCGGCGAGCGGAAGTGCCACGTCGCGAGCGGGGCGAACGACGTGTGAAAGCCGTATCCCGCGTTCAGCGCGATCAGGCTGGTGAGCGGCAGCAGCGCGAGGCCGAGCCAGACGCGCGCGGGGCGCCGCAGCGTCCCCAAGGCCGCGCCCCACGCGGCGAGCGCCACGAACGCGACGCCGATCTGCGGCGCGCTGAAGCGCGTGAGCAGCGTGAGCGCGAGCGCGAGCGCCGTCCACGCCCACCAGCGCCACGCGCCGCCGCGCGTGAAGCGCCAGAACGCATACAGCGAGGCGGTCGTGCCGAGCGCGGTCGCCAGGTCCATGCCGACGATGCCGGCGTGAGCCAGGACGTCGGGCGCGAGCACGTACGTGCCGAGCGCCAGCGCCGCGCCGCGCGGCCCGTGCAGGCGCCTCGCCCAGCGCCACACGAGGAGCGCGAGCACCACCGACAGCACGGCGATGACCACGCGGCCGGCCGTGTACACGCGCGTGAAGCGGTCGGCGTTCGCGCGCGCGAACAGCTCGCCGTACCCGTACTCGGCGTTCGGCGGCAGGCCGGTGTCCGGCGGCACGCGCGCGCCGGCCGCGAGTGCGGCGAGCGCGCACGCGCTCTTGACGAGCGGCGGCTGGGCGAGCGACACGCTGAAGTCGCCGCGTGCAACGATGGCCACGCCGGCCGGCAGGTGGAAGTGCTCGTCGAACGTGACCGAGTTGCGCGCGATGCCCCAGCCGACGAGCGCGAGATGGAGCGCCAGCAGCGCGAGCACGATCGCGTGCTCGTGCGGCCAACGCGACGCGACGGCGCCGGGCGCCGGAGCGCGGCTCCCGCCCCGCGCGTCCGCGGCGCGCGCCGGGCCGCGGGTCGATCCGCCGCGACTCACCGCGCTTCGCCCAGCGCGCGCAGCGAATCGGCCGCCGGGCCTCCGGGCGCGAGCGCGAGCGCCTCGCGGTACGCGGCGGCGGCGCGGGCGCGGTCGCCGAGCGCGTGCCACGCGGCGCCGGTGGTGAGCGCCAGCGCCACGCTCTTCCCCTGCAGGCGCCGCGCGCGAGCGAGCGGCTCGAGTGCGGCCCGCGCGTTGCCGCGCGCCAGCTCGATCAGGCCCAGTCGTTCCCAGGCGCGCGGCGTGTCGGGGTCGACGCGCAGCGCGTCTTCCAGCAGGGCCTGCGCTTCGTCCCAACCGTCGTCCATGAGCGCGATGTTCGCGAGCAGGCTGGCGGCCCGCGAGTGCCACGGCGATTCGCGGATGACGCGCTCCAGCTCGGCGCGCGTCTCACGCCGCACGGCGGTGTCGCGCGCGCACGCCTCACCGAGCGGCTCGAGCCCCGACTGTCCGCCGGGGAGACGCGCGTACCCGTCGCTCGCGATCACGGCGGCATGCGCGGCGTTGCGCCGCACGTACAGCACCGCCGCATCGTCCATGAACACCCGGACCCACGTCGGGTCCGCGTCGAGCTGGGAGTTCAGCGTCTGCTTCTCGAGCTCGCGGTGGAACGTGAGCGCGTAGTCGAAGTGGCGCTCGCCGTCGAGCTCGTTCCAGTACGGCGGATTCGCCAGGGCGTACACGTACAACGTCCGATCGCGCGGCGTGCCGGCCTGGTGGATGTCCATGAACGGCAGGCGCGAGCGATCTGGCCAGAACCGGTACACCATGTAGCCGCCCGCCGCGAACTGATTGAAGCCGCGGCCGCGAATCCCGTGCGTCTCGATGAAGTCGCAGGCCTTGACCGGGTACTGCCCGTAGTCGAACGCCACGGCGATCGGCAGATCGCGACGCGACCACTCGGGCAGGCACAGCGCGACGCACGCCGCCGACGCCGCGAGCGCGCGCGCCCACGACGCGTGATGCCGCCGTCCGATGGGCAGCGCGTTCCACAGCTCGCCGAGGTCGCGGGCCAGATACGGCGCCGCGGCGATCGCGTACGTGCCGAGGAAGCGCTGCGTGCCGGTCGCCAGCACGGTGAAGAACACGCAGGTCAGCGCCTCGACGCGGTCCAGCCCCACGCGGCGCGCGCGCCACACGACGAGCGCGGGCCACGCGAGCAGCATCACCCACAGCCCGTTCGTCACGTTGTTCAGCAGACCGACCGGCGTCAGCTCGCCGATCGTCCGGAAGATCGGCTCGTGGCGCCAGTACAGGAAATATTCGAACGGTTGCCACAGCGCGCGCCAGCCCCACGGATTCAGGAACGAGATGGCGACCGCGGCGAGCGTGACCACGGCGAGCCGCAGGGACCCGGCCCACGCCTCGGCGCGCGGCGTGCCGCGCACCGGAGAGGCGATCGGGGCGGTGCCCAGGAGGTGGATGCCGAGCACGACGAAGCCGACGTAGTAGGAAATGTGCGCGTTCGCCCAGGCCCACGCGACGAGCGGCAGCGCCAGCGTCCAATCGCGCCCGGACCCGCCGATGCGCGGCGCCGTGCCGGCGGCGGCGACGCGCGGCGCGGCGCCACCGGACGTCGCGGCGCCGGGCGCCGGGGACGATCCCGGCGCGACGCGGCGGCGTTCCAGGATCCAGATCTGGATCGCGAGCAGCACCGACACCAGCGTCTCCGGTCGCACCTGCGAGCGCTGCCGGTACACCAGCCCGCACCACGCGAGCGCCAGGAACGGCACGAGGCCGCGCGCGCCCATGCGCCGCGCGGCGGCCCAGGCGAAGCCGAACGCGAGCAGCGTCGACGCCCAGCGCCACGCGAACAGCCCCCACACGCCGGCCGACTGCCACAGCGGCCAAATCAGCGCGCGAAAACCCCACGACGCGTTGACGTCGGGCTCACCGTAGGTCGGCCACGTCCACAGTTGCGTGGTCGGCACGCGATGCAGCGTCCAGATCGCGCGGCCGACGGCCAGGTGCTGCCACACGTCGGTGTCGTAGATGCGAAAGCTCGCCGACACGACGAGACAGGCCGCGGTGACGAGCGCCACGCACGCGAGCGCGGCACGGGTGGGCGGGGACGGCGCGGGCTCCGGACCGGACGCGCGGGAGGTCTTGGGCACGGCTCAGCGCAGGAGTTCGACCTTGAACACGCGATCGCCCTGCACCAGTCGGCCGACGACGTCCATGCCGCGCACGACGTGGGCGAAGATCGTGTAGCGCCCGTCCAGGTGCAGCTGCGGCGAGTGGGTGATGAACCACTGACTGCCGCCCGTGTCCTTGCCGGACAGCGCCATGCCCACCATGCCGGCCTCGTAGCGCAGCCGGTTGTACTCGCAGCGAATCGTGTAGCCCGGCCCGCCCGAGCCGGTGCCGGTCGGATCGCCGTCCTGGATCACGAAGTTCGGCACGACGCGGTGCAACGCGAGTCCGTCGAAGTAGCCGCGCGCCGCGAGCGTCACGAAGTTCCGTACGGTTTGCGGCGCCTCCGCCGAGTAGAACGACCACTCGATGTCGCCGGCGCTGGTGTGCAGCACGGCGCCGTGCACGGCCGGTGGATGTTCGAAGTCGTCGGCATAACGCGTGGGGCCCGCGTTGCGCGCCGGATGCGCGCGCTCGACGCTGTCGGCGCGCGCCCGACCCGCGAGATCGCGCAGCGCGTCGCGGATCGAGAGGCGCGCATCCGCGTCCGCGTCGCCGGCGCGCGCGGCGTAGGCCCGCTCGAGCGCCGGGACGCTGGCCGAGTCGTGACGCGCGGCGAGCGCGGCGGCGCACGAGGCGACGACGAGCAACGCGCTGTCGGCGAGCCCGGCGCGCAGCTCCGCGAGACCGGGGCCGCCCGCGAGTTCGCCGAGCGCGTCCGCCGCCGTCATGCGCTCGAACAGCGCGTGGCCGGGTGCCAGACGCTCGAGCAGCACCGGCGCGACGCTCGCGGCGGGCAGCGCGCCGAGCGCGCCGAGGACGGCCGTGCGCGTGTACAGCGAGCGATCGTCGAGCAGCGGCGCGACCGTCGCCCACGCCGCTTTGCCCTGGCGGCGCAGCAGCGCGCGCGCGCACGCGCCGCGCGTCGCCGCGTCCGCGTCCGCGGTGCGCGCGGCCAGCGTGTCG
>DATJGS010000011.1:0-80856 GCA_035494735.1 Saccharimonadaceae bacterium (SeqCode) | reverse complement strand
GCCTTCGGGCTCGTGTCCGTCCGTCCCGCCCGCGCGCCGAGGCCCGTCGCCTTCGGGCTCGTGTCCGTCCGTCCCGCCCGCCCCCGACTCGCCCGCCCCCGTTTCGCTCTACCGCGTCACGACGACTCGCCGCGTCTCGTGCGCATCGCCGCGTTCGGCACGGACGAGATAGACGCCTGGCTCGACGCGGCGGCCCGCGTCGTCCGCGAGATCCCACGCCACGTTCGTCACGCCGGCGCCGCGTGTGCCGCTGGCCAGCGTGCGCAGGCGGCGCCCCGACAGGTCGAAGGCTTCGACGCGCACGTCCGCGGCGGCGGGAAGCGTCAGCGTGAACTGGACACCGCGCGACGCCGGGTTCGGCCAGGGGTTCGAGAACGCGGCACCCGCGACGCGCGGCGCGGGAACGCCCGCGACTTCGCTGCGCGCCTCGTCGAACGAGATCTGGACCGGGACCTGCCCCGTCGAGATCGGCCCCGCGATCAACGTGTCGATGCCGGCCCGATACACGTACAGACCGGGCGCACTGAAGCCGTTGTTCGCGAGGTACAGTTCGCCGCGATCGTCGATCGCGCAGTCCGCGAGGCTGAAGCCGCCGGGCGCGGCGACCGTCCCGATGAACTGGTGCGTCGCGGGATTCCACGACACGAGCAGCGTGTTGAACGACGCGTCGCTGACGATGGCGTACGCGTGCGTCGGGCTCCACAGCTCGAAGTCCGACAGGTCGCCGCCCAGCATGCCCTCGCTCACGACGCTCCCGAGATCGGTCAGCGTCGCGACGTCGATGGCCTCGACGCCGCCGTCCGCCACGCCGAACGCGCCGGTGCAGCCGATGTACAGGCGATCCGCCGCGCGGTCGTAGCCGAACGCCGTGAACGGATTCTTGTACGTGAGCGTGATGCCCTGCACGCCCGGGGTCGACGGGTCGCAGTCGAGAACCGTGTCCGCCTCGGTGTCGACCACGACGACGAGGCTGAACGCGGTCGGCGAGTAGCCGGCGTTGCGATCGAGCCGCTGCACCGCGACGAACAGACGGTTGCGCACGAGCGCGACGTGCGCCATCTCGGGCAGGCCGTCGGCGTCCGCGAACGCGGCGAGCGAGATGGTGCCCAGCGTCGCGCCGTTCGTGGGATCGCAGATCAGCAGGCTCTGCGAGTCGTAGCGCGACACGTATGCCTTGTGCGGCGTCTGGATCGCGATGTCCTGCGGGTTCGTGCCGTTGCCGGTCGAGAACTGGAACGACGTCGCGAATCCACTGGCCGGGTCGAGTTCCTGGATGTTGTCGGGCCCGCCGCGATTGACGACGTAGACCAGGCCCCCGACCCAGCGCAGCGCCGGGTCGTAGCCGACGGTCGTGACGTCGGAGTGCGGCGTGCGCGTGTCGAGGTCGATCCAGCTGAACGTGGCCGACGAGAAGTCGGTGTTCACGGTGAGCGCGCGAGTCTGCGCCGCGGTCGCGGGACCCACCGCGGTGACGAGCGTGAGGCACGTGAGCAGGGATGCGAGAGCACGGTGCATGGTCAATTCCTCTCCTTCTGGATGGGGCCCGCCGAACCGAGACGCATTTCGCAGGCGACCCACACGCTGCGCCCGGGGAGCGGGAAGCCGCCCACGTCCGCCACGCGGTTGTCGCCGAGATTCTTGCCTTCGACCACGAGTCGCAGCCCGAGCGGCAGCGCGTGCGACGCGGACGCGCCGACCAGCGTGCGGCTGCTGACCCGATACACGTTGTACGGATCGAGATAGTTGTCGCCCATGTACTGGACGTCGGCGCTCACGCGCAGCGCGCGACGCGTCACGTCGGCGCGCAAGTACGCCTGACGCCCCGGGCGCTGCGGCAGACGTTTACCGCGCAACGTCGCGACCGAGCCGTCGTCGAGCGCCGACTGCCACGTGAACGATCCCGACAGCACGACGGCTTCGCGCGCCGCAAGGCGCAGCGTCAGCTCGTGCCCGCGGATGCGCGCGTGCGACACGTTCTGCGCCTTCGTCGTGCTCAGCGAATTGCGCACGTACAGGATCAGGTCGCGCGTCGCCGCGACATCGCGCGTCCACTCGAGCGACGCGGCGAGGCCGTGCGCGAAGCGCCGGCTCCAGCCGGCGCCGGCGTCCCAGCTCTCGCCGCTCTCCGGACGCAGCGTGGGATTGCCGAGGATCACGCCCTGGTTGCCGAACAGCTCGAGGAAGTCGGGCGCGCGCTGCGCGCGCGACCAGTTGCCGTGGACATCGAAGTCGAACGGCAGCGCGAGCCGCGCGCCGAGCTGCGGCGAGTCGAGCTGACGCGTGACGTCGCTCGCCGTCAGCAGGTTCGCGACGCCGATCGAGCGCAGGTGGTCCTCCAGCCGGTCCCAGCGCCTTGCCGCGTGCAGCGTGAGGCGCTCGCGGAGGCCGCGCCACTGGAGCGCGGCCATCGCGCCTTCGCTCGTGCGCCGGCTCTCGGGCGGATCGCGGTAGCCGTCGATCGGATCCGCGAGGTCGGCGCGCTCGGCGCGCAGCGACGCGCCGGTCTCCAGCGAGAAGCCCGCCGGAAGTTCGCTCCACAGCAATCTCGCGCCGCTCGTCGTGCTCTGGATGCGGTCGTTGGAGTCGTGCCGCGTCGGGCCGATCTCATACGGCGGCGCCGCGTCCACGACGTCGCGGAAGCGCGTGCGCTCGCCGTCGAACGATTCGCTGGCGCGCACTTCGGGCACGAAGCGGCCGCCCGCGCGCACGGCTTCCAACTGGCTCAGCGAGCGCAGAAACGTCAGCCGCGGATGGAGCGCGGGGTTCGCGCCCTGGCCGGGCACGCCCTGAGCCTTGTGGAACGCGTCCTCGCGCGCGGTCACGCGCCATGTCGCGCTCGGCGTCCAGTGCAGCGTGACGAGCGCCGAGCCCGAGTCGAAGCGGTTGTTCCACCGCGGGTGCACGGTGTCGTCCGCGAGGTTGAACGGCGTGCCGTTGTCGTCGAGGTACGGGAAGTCGCCGCGCGAAGACTGGAAGCCGACGTGCGCGAGCGCCGAGAATGCGCCGCGCGCCGCGCCGCCCGTGGCGCGCCCCTCCCACGTGTCGAACGAGCCGCGCGCCACGCGCGCCTCGCGCGCGACCGGCGACGACGCCGTGATCAGCTGGATGGCGCCGCCCGGAGTCGCGACGCCCAGGCCCAGCGGCGCGAGCCCGCGATACACCTCGACGCGCTCGAGCGCGCCGACCGGCAGGTCCGCGAGATTCACCGCGCCGTGCGCGGCGGACGTCAGCGGCGCGCCATCGAGGAACACCGTCACCTGCCCGGGCGGCGCGCCACGCAGCGACACGGTGCTGAACGCGCCGAGCCCGCCGTACTGCTCGATGTGCACCCCGGCCGCGCCAGCCAGCACCTCGGACAGCGACTCCGTCGCGCGATTGGAGACGCCGACCGGCAGCTCGGTGAGGCTCGCCGTCGGCAGCAGGCGCCGCGCCTCGCTGCGCTCGCGTTCGCGATCGACGCGCACCTCGGGCAGCGTCAGCACCGGGCGCGGCACGGCGACGCGCGCCGAGTCCGCGGGCGCCGCGCGCAGCGAGTCGGGCGCAGAGGCGCGCAGCGAGTCGGGCCCAGAGGCGCGCACCGAGTCCGGTGCGGCGGCGCTTAACGAATCGGCTGGGGTGACTTCCGCGCCGATGACGGCAACGGCCAGCAGGAGCGATGCGATCACGGCGTCTCGCGCGCCTCAATCGAAAGGCCCGACCTCGCGAGGGGAACTCGGGAGGACGGGCCATGCGGACGCCGACCACCGACGTGCTCTCTCGCGGAGCAACACGGGCGAATGGCTTCCGGGCAGGTTTCCTGACTTAGGGCCCCGTACGGACCGCGCGTCGCCGAACGTCCGAGCGACGTCGCTTCCGTGGGCGCCCATCACAGTGGCGGGACCGTGAGGGATTCACACCCCTCTTCCCTATTACCCCACGCGATGTGGGCACCCAGAAGTTGTCGAGGCGCACGATGCGCGCGGTCGCGACGGCTGTCAAGCGCGATGTCGCGAACGCGCGGCTCGAGCCGCAGCGGCGCGGCGAGTTGCCGAGTGTGCGCGGCGTCGCGTTCGTCGAGTGCGTGCGCCGCGTCGTCGCGGGCGAGGCGTCAGCGGGACGCGGTGCGCTCGGCGGCGTCCAGCAGCGTGCGGGCGCGGCGGAAGACCGCGCGCCACATGTCGCGCGTCAGCCGTCCGGTGTTCGTGTTCTGCCGGCTCGGGTGGTACGAGCTGAGGAGCGTGAGGCCGTCGTCGAGCCGAACTTCCGCGCCGTGCGCGAAACGCGGACGCCGTGCGGGCGCGAGCCGATCCCGCCAGCCCGCCGCGCGCAGCCAGTGTTCGTGCGCGAGCGCGCCCAGCGCGATCACCACGCGCACGCGCAACAGCAGGCGAATCTCGGCCTCGAGGAACGGGCGGCAGCGCGCGAACTCGGCGGGCGTCGGCTTGTTGTCGGGCGGCGCGCAGCGCGCCGCGGCCGTGACCCAGCAATCGTGGAGGCGCAGCCCGTCGTCGCGCGCGATCGAGGCGGCCTGGTTTGCGAAACCGAACTCGTGGAGCGCGGCGTACAGCCAGTCGCCGCTCGAATCACCGGTGAACACGCGGCCCGTGCGGTTGCCGCCGTGCGCCGCCGGCGCCAAGCCGACGACCAGCAGCCGCGCGCGCGGATCGCCGAAGCCCGGCACGGGCCGCCCCCAGTACTCCTGGCCGCGGAACTCGCGCTTCTTCTCGCGCGCGATGCGCCGGCAGTGCTCGCGCAGGCGCGGGCACGCCTCGCACGCGACGATCGCGCGCTCGACTTCTGCGAGCGAACGCGCCGGCCCGACGGCGGCGGGCGACGCCGAGTGCGCCACGCGAAGTGCCGACGGCTTGCCCGCCAGGCGCGCGCCCGGGCTCACCGCGCGGGCCCCAGCCAGCTGAGCCGCGTGACCGTGACGCCGCGCGCGTCCTCGGCTCTCACGAAGTACAGGCCGGGGCGCGTCACGCCGCCCGCGTCACGCTCGCCGCGCCAGCGGAACGCGGCGCTGCCCGGCGCGACGGCGCGCGACCACACGCGGCGGCCGCCCGCGTCGAGGATCTCGATGCGGCCCTGATCGCGGACATCGCCGAGCACGAGCGCGACTTCGCCGGTCGCGGGGTTCGGGGACGCGGCGAGGCGCGGCGACGCGGCCGCGGGTGCCGCGCTCCATGCGCCGCGCAACCTGAGCAGCGCGAACTCGCCGGGACCGAGCGCGACATCGACCGTGACCCCCGACGGCGCGGGCGTCGTCGTCAGGCTGTTCCACTGGTCGAGCGCGAGGTCGAGCGCGTCGACCGCGCCGGCGTTGGGCACGGTCAACGCGATCGTCCGCGCGCTGGACGAGTCGGCGTTCGCCACGAGCAGATAGCGGGTCCCCGCCGAGTCCGCGAACTCGCCGAGCGCGGCGCGGCCGCGAACGGCGAGCGCCCATGCGTCCGGTGCGAACGCGGCCGCCCCGGCCGGCACGCTGCCCGAGTGGCGCGTCACGAACCACGTGAGGCGTGACAGTGCGCCGCCCGCGACCGCGAGCTTCGCGTTCAGGTCGCGCACCGTGGCGTACCAGTGCGACCGCGTGCCGTCCCAGCGCACGAGGCCCTCCTGCCACTGGAAGAACGCGTCGGGCGCCGGAGTCCAGTACGTGAAGAAGCCGACGCCGCGCGCGCCGTACGCCAGCAGCATGGACGCCTGCCAGCTCAGTTCGGCGTCGGTGAGCGCGCGATACTGGAGGTGCTGGATCACGAGCACGATGCTCCAGAAGGGAATGCCGCGCTCGCGCGCGAGCTCGGCGAGCGTCGCGGCGTTGGCCACGAACTCACCCCGATCGCCGCTCGTGAGGAAGTCGTACTCGTCGTCGCACAGCACGGCCGCGCCGGTCGTGTCGAGGTACGCGCGCACGTAAGCGACCCAGGCGTCGCGCGTCGCGAACGCATAGGGCGGGAGCAGATTGTTCCAGGCCGGATGATCGGGATCGCGTGCGCGCAGGGCCCGGTGCAGCGCGCCGAGCAGCGCGAATTCGGACGCGGGCGGCTCGTCGCCCAGGTAGTAACCGGCGAAGCCCGGGTGATCGCGGTACGTGGCGGCGATCGAGTCGAGCAGCGCTTGACCCTCGGGGGATTCCACCGAGACGTCGAGGAACCTCTCGAAGCGCCCGTCGTACACGAGCGCGCGCATTCCGGACGCCGCCGCGAAGTCGAGGCGCGCCAGATTGTCGGCCACCCGCCCCGAGTCCTGCCACGCGGGCAACGCGAGGTTCATCCCGGACCCGGCGAGTTCCACGATGCGCGCCGCGGTCGTGGACTCGGCCGGCGGACTCACCCAGCCGAACCGCGCGAACGCGGGGATGCCGCGCGCCAGCCGGACTTGGATCGCGCTCGCGCCGCCGACCATGCGGGTCTCGAGGGGCCGCCGATCGTCGGGCGCCGCGAGCGACGCGGTCGCGAGCAGCAGCAGCGCACCCGAGGTCATGGCGCGCACGACATGGCTCCCGAATGTGGGTGGACGGCGCGTGCCTTGATTCGGACCTGACAAGTCTCTAAAGTCCCCCGGTGCTCGAACGATGGCGCGGCATACTGCTCGGCGGCCCAAAGAATCTCCTCGACCCGCGCATCCACCACAACCTCGCGCTCATCGCTTTTTTCGCCTGGGTAGGCCTCGGTTCCGACGGCCTCTCGTCCTCGTGTTACGGCCCCCAGGCCGCGTTCCTCGAGCTGCGCCAGCACACGCATCTGGCGTTCTACCTGATCGCCGCCACGGTCGTGACCGTGTTCCTCATTTCGGCCTCCTACAGCCAGATCATCGAACTGTTCCCGACCGGCGGCGGCGGGTACCTCGTCGCCACGAAACTGCTCGGGCCGACGCCGGGCATCATCTCGGGCTGCGCCCTCGTCGTCGACTACGTCCTGACCATCTCCGTCTCGGTGGCGGCCGGATGCGACGCCGTGTTCTCGGGCATCCCTCCCGAGTGGCAGGGCCTGAAGCTTAGCATCGAGTTCCTGATCATCTTCGGCCTGACCGGTTTGAACATGCGCGGGGTCAAGGAGTCGGTGCTGATTCTGACGCCGATCTTCCTGGCGTTCATCGTCAGCCACGCCGGGCTCATCGGCTTCGGCATCGCGAGCCACGCCTCGAGCTTCGGGCACATCACCGCCGACACCGCCCGGGACACGCGTCTGGCCGTCAGCGATCTCGGGATGGTCGGCGTGCTGCTCGTGTTCCTGCGCGCGTTCTCGCTGGGCGGCGGCACGTATACCGGGATCGAGGCGGTGAGCAACGGCGTGCCCATCCTGCGCGAGCCGCGCGTCGTCACCGGCAAGCGCACGATGCTGTACATGGCCACGTCGCTCGCGTTCACGGCCGGCGGCATTCTCCTCTGCTACCTGCTCACCGACGTGCACCTCGAAGCCGGCAAGACGCTGAACGCGACGCTGTGGGCGTCCCTGACGCGCGGCTGGCATTTCGGCGGCTGGAACATCAGCCCGGGCATCGTCACGTTCACGCTGTTGTCCGAGGGCGCGCTGCTGTTCGTCGCAGCCCAGACCGGATTCCTCGACGGCCCGCGCACGTTGTCGGCGATGGCGGTCGACCAGTGGGTGCCGAAGCGTTTCGCGTATCTCTCCGAGCAGCTCGTCACCCAGAACGGCGTGATCACGATGGGGCTGGCGGCCGCGCTCGTCCTCCTCTACACGCACGGCTCGATCGAGATGCTGATCGTCATGTACTCGATCAACGTGTTCATGACGTTCACGCTGTCGCAGCTCGGCATGGTGCGGCACTGGTGGAACACGCGCCGTGAACAGGAGCACTGGCACCGCCGCCTCGTGGTCTCGGCGATCGGCGCGACCGTGACGGCCGGCATCCTCGTCGCCACGGCCGCCATCAAGTTCCGCGAGGGCGGCTGGGTCACACTAATCGCGACCGGTGCGCTCATCGGATTCTGTTTCGTCGTGCGCTCGCACTACCGGCGCGTGAAACGCATGATGTCGTCGCTCGACGACGTGCTCACGAACCTGCCCCTGCCCGAGATCAAGAACATGCCCGATCTCGCGACGGACGGCCCGACCGCGATCGTGCTCGTCGAGTCCTACGCCGGGCTGGGCATCCACACGCTGCTGTCGATCCAGCGCATGTTCCCGCGCCACTACAAGAACTTCGTGTTCTGCTCGGTCGGCCTCGTCGACTCGGGCCAGTTCAAGGGCGTCGCCGACGTCAAGATGCTCGAGGACAAGGTGCGCGCCGATCTCGAGAAGTACGTGAACCTGGCGCAGCGCATGGGCTACTACGCCGAGTACCGCTTCACGCTCGGCACCGATCTCATCGCCGAGCTCGAGGGCATGTGCCTCGATCTCATCAAGGAGTTCCGCCGGCCCGTCGTGTTCGCGGGCCAGCTCGTGTTCCAGCGCGAGAACCTGTTCACGCGTTCGCTGCACCACGAGACCGCGTTCTCGATCCAGCGCCGCCTGCAGTTCACCGGCGTGCAGGTGATCATCATGCCGATCCGCGTATGGGAGAAGCAGCGCGCCGCCTGAGCGCGTGACGCGTCGCGCGCCGCGTGCGCGACGGCGCGTCCCGCCCGGCGCCGCGCGTTCACGGAGGACCCGATGTACGCCATCGATCTCAAGGGCAAGAACGCGCTCGTCATGGGCGTCGCGAACCACCGCAGCCTGTCGTGGGCCATCGCCCAGTCGCTGAGCCAGGCCGGCGCGCGGCTGTGCCTCACGTACGCCGGCGAGCGCCTGAAGGGCATGGTCGAGGAGCTCGCGAATTCCGTTCCCGGGACGCTGCTGCTCGAGTGCGACGTGACGCGCGACGAATCCATCGACGCGGTGGCGAAGCGGCTGTCCGAGGAGTGGGGCGCCGTCGATGCGCTCGTGCACGGCATCGCGTTCGCGCGCAAGGAGGACCTGGAGGGCGCATTCGTCTCGACGTCGCGTGAGGGCTTCCAGATGGCGCTCGAGGTGAGCGCGTTCTCGCTGCTCAACGTGACGAATCGCCTCCTCCCCCTGCTCGAGAAGAACGGCAGCGCGATCGTGACGCTGTCCTACCTCGCGGCCGAACGCGCCGTGCCGTCGTACAACGTGATGGGCAGCGCGAAGGCCGTGCTCGAACAGATGGTGCGCCAGCTCGCGTTCGAGCTGGGACCGAAGAACGTGCGCGTGAACGCGCTGTCGGCCGGACCGGTGAGCACGCTGGCCGCGCGCGGCATCCACGGCTTCACCGGCATGCTCAAGCAGCACGCCGAGAAGGCTCCGCTCCAGCGCAACATCACGAAGGAAGAAGTGGGCAAGGCCGGCCTGTTCCTGTTGTCCGACCTGGCGAGCGGCATCACCGGCGAGACGCTGTACGTCGACGCCGGCTACCACATCATGGCCTGGTAGGTCCGGCCCGCCCCCTTCCGCCGCTGCGCCCGCGCGCCACTGTGGCGCCGGCGCCGCACTCCGCACGATCCCGCATCCGCCTGATGGGCCGCGAACTCGGCGCCGTGCCCGGGCCGGGAATAGCCGGTCGCGGCCGGCGTAATTCGTGCGTTACCGAAGTCGAGGTCCCGACCCAAACTGATTCGAGGAGGGCATCATGAACATCGCTACCATGTTCCTTCAGAACCTCCGCGCCGCGCTGGTTTGGGCGACCGCGAAGGTCGTGACCACCCGCGGGCCGCGTCTGGTTCCGGTTCCGGTCACGCGCTTCGACTCCCGCGTCATCGCGCTCGGCCTCGCGCTCGCCCTCACGGCGACCGCGACGCGCGCCCAGGCCTGGGGCTGGCACCCGGGTCCGGCGAGTCACACGCAAGGCCAGATCGTCGACGTGCAGATGCTGGTGAACGGCGCGGGCGCACCCCTCTACTCGCGCCCCGGCGTCGGTGACAAGCGCTACTTCGAAGCGTTCGCCGGCGGGCAGTACGAAGTCCGGCTGCGCAACCTGACGGGCAACCGCATCGGCGTGCTGGTCAGCGTGGACGGCCTGAACGTCGTGAGCGGCAATCGCTCGAATCTCGATCGCAACGAGGCCATGTACGTCCTCGATCCGTGGGAAAGCACGACGATCCGCGGCTGGCGCACGTCGCTCGACGACGTCCGGCGCTTCGTGTTCGTCGACGAGGAGCGCTCGTACGCGTCGCGCACCGGCCAGGCCAACGGCGACATGGGCTGGATCCGCGTCGTCGCGTTCACCGAGAACGTGGGGTGGGGCCGCGTGAAGGCCGGGTACCGTGACTCCGGTCCCGCCGCGCCGATGCCGTACACGCCGGAAGAGCCCCGCGCGCAGAGCGACGCGCCCCAGACGGACGGTCTGGCGCGCCGCCAGGCGACGGAATCCCACGCCGACGAGTCGGCGCCGGGGACGGGCTGGGGCGACCAGAGCCGCGATCCGGTGCGCCGCACGCAGTTCACCGCCGCCGCCGTGGCGACGGATGAGATCATCCTGCGCTACGAGTACGCGTCGGGCCTGCGCGCCCTCGGCATCGAGCCGGTGCGCAACCGCTCGCGGGTGTGGGAGCGCGAGGACGGGCAGCTGGGCTTCGCGAAGCCGCCGCGCTGGTAACGACGCGGTGAGGTGAGAGCGGCAGTCGACCGCTCGCGAACCGGCGGGACCTTCGGGTTCCGCCGGTTTCGCTTGTTCGCTAGACCCGGCCGGCGCGCGTCGCGAGCAGCAGCGCGATCTGCTCGGCGAAGCTGAGCCCGCTGAAGTACGCGCCCTCGACGCCCGGATCGTGGCCGAACGCGTCGCCGACCAGCGCGACGCTCGCGCCTCCCTCCGACTGGAACACGACGCCGTCCTTCTGCCGGTCGTGGTCGGCGATTCGCGCGTCGGCCCACACGTGCGTCTCGGACCAGCGAGGCGCCTCGGCGCGCCGGTCCAGGATCTCGCCCAGTTCCCACAACAGTTCGTCCCGCCATGTTTCGGGCGGATCGCCCAGATGCTCGCTCGAGTAGCGCGCCCGCGCGTGCAGCACGAGCACCCGCTCGCGCGGCCCTTCGCGCTTGCTCGAGTCGTGCACGACCAGGTGCAGCATCGTCGTCTCGAGCGGACTCCACAGATGGAACGGCACGTCGAACGCGCCCGGGTCGTAACCCGCGATCACCGTGAGCGCGGGCAGCGGGCGGATCCGCGCGAGCGCCTCGAGCCGCGCCGCCGCGCCCGGCCACCCGGCGACGAGGGGCGCCGCGAGCGCGACGCTGGCCCGCAGCGGACACGCCAGGATGACGAACGGCGCCTCGAACGCGGCGCCGGCCGCCGAGCGCACCCGCACCGCGCCGCCCAAGTCCTCGAGCGCCACGGCGGCGTCGCCGAGCCGCACGTCGAGGCCGCGCGCGAGCCACTCCGCGAACTCGTGAACGCCGCCGCGCCGCGCCATGCGCCGGCGCCCGGGCTTGAGCGCGTCGTTCGGGGACATCAGGCGCGGCTCGCGCACGTCGCTCGGCCAGCCCAGCACCTTGCCGTCCGGATCCAGCTGGTTCAGCGCTTCGCCGAACTCGCCGCTCTTCGCGTGCAGGAACGGCAGCCCGTGATCGACGAGCTGGCCGTGCGTGCGCGTCGTCGCGCAGCGCCCGCCGACGGTCGGCGCGGCTTCGACCAGCACGTTCGGGATGCGGCGCGCGGTGAGGTCGCGCGCGCAGGCCAGACCGGCCACTCCCGCGCCGACCACGATGACGGTTGGATCGCCCACGAGCGTCGAATATACACGGGTGCTGTGGTACCTCTTGCGCATGGCCCCCCGCGTTCGGCTCGCCGCGGCATGACGCGCCCCACCGCGCCCTCTTCCATTCCCGACGCCGCGAAGCGCCGCGCGGTGTGGGCGTGGTGCATGTACGACTGGGCCAACTCCGCGTTCGCGACCAGCGTCATCGCCGCGATCCTGCCCCAGTTCTTCGCGGCGATCGCCAAGCGCTCGCTGCCGGCCAACGTGGCCACGGCGTACTGGGGCTACGCGAGCGCGGCGGCGCTGCTGATCGCGGCGCTGCTCGGCCCCATTCTCGGATCGGCCGCCGATCAGCTCGGGCAGCGCAAGCGCTTCCTGTTCGCGTGCGTCGCGGTGGGCTGCGTGACGACCGGTCTGCTCGCGGTCGCGCCGTTCACCGGATGGCGTGCGCTCCTCGGCCTGTTCGGCGTCGCGTTCGTCGCGTTCGCCATGGGCAACGTGCTGTACGACTCGCTGCTGCCGAGCGTCGCGCCGGCCGGCGAGATCCACCGCATCTCGGCGCGCGGCTTCGCGTACGGCTACGTCGGCGGCGGCGTGTTGCTCGCGCTCAACCTGTTCTGGATCCTGAAGCCCGCCCTGTTCCACCTGCCGAGCGTGGATTTCGCGACGCGGCTGTCGTTCCTGAGCGTGGCGCTGTGGTGGTTCGGTTTCTCCCTGCCCCTGTTCCGCCACGTGCCCGAACCCGAGCAGACGCGCGAGCGCGTCGTGGCCTCGCAGCTGGCGCGCGCGGTGTTCCGCGGCCTGTGGGGAACGCTCAGGAGCATTCGCCGCCAGCCCGAGCTCATGCGTTTCCTCATCGCGTTCTGGCTGTACAGCGACGGCATCGGCACCGTGATCAAGATGGCCACGATCTACGGGAGCGAGGTCGGCATCGGCATGGGCGACCTGATCGGCGCGCTGCTGATGGTGCAGATCCTCGCCGCCCCGGCGAGCATCGTGTTCGGGCGCATGGCCGGCGCGTTCGATCCGCGCACCGCCGTCATCATCGGACTCGCGGGCTACGTCGGGATCACGGCGCTCGGCTACTACATGTCGGCGGCGTGGCACTTCTGGGTGCTGGCCGGCCTCGTCGCGCTGTTCCAGGGCGGCACGCAGGCGCTGTCGCGCTCGATGTTCGCGCGCCTCGCGCCGCGCAGCCAGCAGGGCGAGCTGTTCGGCTTCTACTCGGTGAGCGAGAAACTCGCCGGCGTCGTCGGCCCGATCGCGTTCGGCGCCGTCGCCCAGGTCAGCGGCACCGGGCGGCTCGCCGTGCTCACGCTGCTGCCGTTCTTCGTGGCCGGCGCGTGGCTGCTGCGCGGCGTGGACCTCGACAAGGGCGCCGCGCGCGCCGGAAACTGACGCGGCGCGTTGGACGGCGTGCCGGCCAGCGCGCCCGCGACCGTCGCGTCGCCGCGCGGGCCAACCGCCTACTTGCGCTTCGCCGGCTTCGCCGCCTTGCGCTTGCGCGCCGGCGCCTTCTTCCCGGCGATCGCCCCTTCCACCTCGCGCCACTCGGCGTCGCTCAGCTTCACGTCGCCGGCGGCCAGGTTCTCGTCCAGCTGCTCGAGACGCGACGCGCCGGTGATGGCGCTCGACACCTGCGGATGGCGCAGCACCCAGGCCAGCGCCACCGCCGCCGGCTTCACGCCACGCGGCGCGCACCATGCGGCGAAGCGCTCGGCCGCCGCGACGTTCTCGGGCGTCAGCGCCTTCTCGCCGGTCAGGAAGTGCGCGAACTTGGACTGCGAGCGGCTGCCCTCCGGCGTCGCGCCGCCCGCGTATTTGTTCGTGAGCACGCCCTGCGCGAGCGGCGAGTACACGATCATCCCGATGCCGTTCGCCTTGCAGAACGCGGTGTGGCCGTCCTCGACGTGGCGGTCGACCAGGCTGTAGCGCGGCTGGCTCGACACGAAGCGCGTCCAGCGGCGCGACGTCTGATACGCGACGGCGCGGCGCGCGAGCGGCGGATGGTGGTCGAAGTTCGAGAAACCGAGATAGCGCGTCTTGCCCATGCGCACCAGGTCCTCGAACGCTTCGAGCGTCTCCTCGATCGGCGTGTCCTTGTCGGGCGCGTGCGCCTGGTAGAGATCCACGTAGTCGAGACCCAGTCGCCTGAGACTCTGATCCATCGCGTCGAAAATGTGCTTGCGCGACAGACCGGCGCCCAGAGGCCCGTCCCACACCCGGCCCAGACACTTCGTCGCGACCACGACCTGCTCGCGCGGCAGCGTCTTGAGCGCGCGCCCGAGCACCGTCTCGGCTGCGCCGCGCACGTAAACGTCGGCCGTGTCGAACAGATTGACGCCGCGCTCGAACGCGTGATGGACGATGCGGACGGCGTCGGACTCGTCGACGTAGCCGCCGATCGTGGTCCATGAACCGAGCGAGATTTCCGAGACTTTGAGGCCGGAGTTGCCGAGCCGCCGGTAGTTCATCGAGGGATCTCCGTCGAGGGTGGGACGTTGGGACGGCGCATTCTAGCGGGGCCTCGCGGGCGGCACCACCCGCGGTGCGGCCGGCGCGTTCCTTCCGATTCCGGGGAATTTGCGCGCGAGCGGCGTGACAGCAGAAATCTCGTGACCTAATCTGCGGCCATGCATCGTATGGACCCTATGCGCTTCCTCCTTGCCGTGCTTGTCGTCGCGCTGTTCGCGCCTGCCGCTGCGCGGGCGTGCTCGATGTGCCAGTGCGGCGATCCGACGTATCGCATGATGGGCGACGACTTCTTCGCCGCACAGGCGTGGCGCTTTTCCGTGAACGTCGATCGCCGCTCGAAGGATCAGGTCTCCGAGGACGACCCCGCGGCGCGCGAGAAGGAGACCGAGAATCGCGTCACGCTGTCCGGATCGTGGCAGCCGTTCGCGCGGCTGCGCCTCGTCGGTCGCGTACCGCTCGCGGAGCGCCGCATCGACGATCCGGCGGGCCGGGCCACGCTGTCGGGGATCTCCGATCCCGACGTGTTCGCGCACGTGAACCTGCTCGAGAGCGGCAACGCCGCGTCCGGCTGGTGGCTGGCGGCGATGCTCGGCGTGAAGACGGCGTGGGGCCAGAACGAGCGCACGGTCGGCGGCGTCCGTGCCGAGGAGCACCTGCAGCCGGGCAGCGGCGCGACCTCGACGTTCGCCGGACTCGCCTGGGCGCACGGCATCGGCGGCGCCGCGCACGTCTACGCGTCCGCGACGGGACGCTGGAACGGCGCGAACGATCACGGCTACACCTACGGCGACGCGTTGCTGGCAACGCTGTCGTATCAGCGCGCGCTCGCGCCGTCGCTGTCGGGCTCGCTGGAGCTGGACTACCGCGCGTCCGCTCACGACCGTGTGAACGGGGTGCGCGATCCCAACACGGGCGGCTCGCTATTGTACGCGTCGCCCAAGGTCCAGATCGCGCTGGCCGCACCGATCGGGCTGCAGCTCGGCGCGCAGATACCGGTCGCGCCCAATCTGTACGGCGACCAGCGGGAGTTCGCGAACTTCGAGAGCGGGCTGGTGCTGTCGTTCTGAGCGCCGACGTTCTCGCGCGCGCCTCGTCGCGAAGCGCACGCCGTACCGCGCCTCGTTTCGCCGCCTCGCTTCCGCGCGCGCGACAACGGGGTTAGTCTCACCCGCATGTCGCCTCGACCCATGGACTCGAGCGGAGGCCGCTTTCGCCTGCGCGATCTGCTTCCGTTCGGCCCAGGCCGCCATCCCCGCCCGCGTCCGTTCGTCGAGATGGCCGAGGTGCTGTGGGAAAACCGCGACAACCTGCCCTACGCGTGGCGCATCCTCAATCACGGCGTGTGCGACGGATGCTCGCTGGGGCCGCGTGGCCTCAAGGACGACGTGATTTCGGGCGTCCACCTGTGCATGACGCGGTTGAAGCTCCTGCGCCTGAACACCATGGGTCCCGCGCCCGACGACGCGCTGCGCTCGTTGAGCGGCCTGCGCGAGATGTCGAACGAAGCGCTGCACCGGCTCGGGCGTCTGCCCTACCCGCTCATCCATCGCGCCGGAAGTGACGCGCTGCACCGGCTGTCGTGGGACGAGGCGCTCGGCATCATTGGCGAGGCGCTCAAGGACGTCCCCGGCGAGCGGCTCGGCTTCTTCGCCACGTCGCGCGGACTCGTGAACGAGACGTACTACGCGTTCACGAAGGTCGCGCGATTGCTCGGCTCGAACCACGTCGACCTGTGTTCGCGGCTGTGCCACGCGGCGAGCGTCTCCGGGCTCAAGGACACGCTCGGCGTGCCGGCCCCGACCTGCTCGCTGTCGGACATGATCGGCAGCGACCTCGTCGTGATCTGGGGCTCGCACCTCGCGAACAACCAGCCGGTCACGACCAAGTACCTCACGTACGCGAAGCGCCAGGGCACGAAGATCCTCGTGGTGAATCCCATGCGCGAGCCCGGGCTCGAGCGCTACTGGGTGCCGAGCGACTTGAGGAGCGCGTTGTTCGGCACGAAGCTCATGGATGACTTCTTCCAGGTCGGCGTCGGCGGCGACATCGCGTTCGTGAACGGCGTGCTCAAGCATCTCGTCGAGCGCGGCGCGTGCGACGAGCGCTTCATCGCCGAGCACACGACCGGATTCGACGGGCTTCGCGTGTTCGTGGCGTCGCTCGAGTGGGAGCGCCTCGAGGAATCGTCGGGACTGCCGCGCGCCGAGATGCAGCGCTTCGCCGAGCACCTGGCCGCGGCCCGGAGCGCGGTGTTCGTGTACAGCATGGGGCTGACCCAGCACCGCTTCGGCGTCGACAACGTGAAGTCGGTCGTGAATCTCGCGCTGGCCCGTGGATTCCTCGGGCGCGAGAAGTGTGGCGTCATGCCGATCCGCGGGCACTCCGGGGTCCAGGGCGGCGGCGAGTGCGGCGTGGACCCGGAGAAGCTGCCGGGCGGATTCGAGGTCGCGAATCCCGCGGATCGCGCGCGCTTCGAAGCGCTGTGGGGCGCACCGCTGCCCACGCACCACGGCCATCGCACGCTGCAGATGCTGGAAGCCGCCCACGACGGCGCGCTGGACTTCCTGTATTCGCTCGGCGGCAACCTGCTCGAGACCATGCCCGACCGCGCGTACATGAGCGAGGCGTTGTCGCGCGTCGGCCTGCGCGTGCATCAGGACATCGTCGTGAACACGTCCGCGCTGCTCCCGGGGCAGACGGTGATCCTGCTGCCCGCCCAGACGCGTTACGAGACGCCAGGCGGCGGCACGGCGACCAGCACCGAGCGGCGCATCCGCTTCACGCCCGAGATCGACGGCCCGCGCATCGCCGAGGCCCGGCCCGAGTGGCGCATTCCCGTCGACGTCGCGCTCGCGGTGCGCCCGGCGCTGGCCGCGTCGTTCGCATGGCGCGGCACGCCCGACATCCGCGCGGAAATGGCGAAAGCCATGCCGCTGTACGCCGGGATCGAGCACCTGGAGCGCGAAGGTCAGTCGGTGCAGTGGGGCGGCGCGCGTCTGTTCACGGATGGTTTCACGCGCATGCCCGAGGGGCGTGCCCGTTTCAGCGTGGTCGAGCTGCCGTCCATCCAGATTCCGCCCGGCTGGTTCTTCCTGACGACGCGCCGCGGAAAACAGTTCAACAGCATGACCCAGGGTTCGCACGACTTCCTGATGGGCGCGTCCGACCGCCGTCACGTCCTGATGCATCCCGACGACGCCGACGCGCTCGGCCTCGCCGACGGCGACGAAGTGCGGCTCACGTCGGACGTCGGCGAATGGATCGGCCTCGCGCGGCGCGCGCCCATGAAGCGCCGGCACCTCCAGGCCTACTGGCCGGAGACGAACGTGCTCATCCCCAGGCGCTTCGATCCGGTGAGCGGCGAACCCGACTACAACTGTTTCGTGACGGCGGAGTCGGTGGCCCGCTCGAGCGGCGGCCGTCCCGCGTTCATCGGCGAGCCGCGGCGCACGCCGCAGACCGCGGGCGTCCAGCCGGCCTGAGACGCGCGCGAGCGGAGTTCGCTTCTTTTCCCGGGAGAGTTCACATGAAGATCGGAATCCTCGGTACGGGTGACGTCGGTCGCGCGCTGGGCACGGGGTTCGTGACGCTGGGACACGACGTGAAGCTGGGCGGCCGCGAAGCGGGAAACGCGAAGGCCGCCGCGTGGGCGAAGAGCGCGGGCACGAGGGCCTCGACCGGAACGTTCGCCGACGCCGCGGCGTTCGGCGAACTGCTCGTGCTCGCGACGCTCGGCGAGAAGAACGAAGAGGCGATCCGCGCGGCGGGCGTCGCGAACTTCAAGGGCAAGATCGTCATCGACGCGACGAATCCGCTCGATCACTCGCAGGGCACGCCGCCCGTGCTGCTCTACGGCCCGCGCGACTCGGGCGGCGAGCAGGTGCAACGCCTGCTGCCGGAGGCGCGCGTGGTGAAGGCCTTCAACACGGTCGGCAACGCGTTCATGTTCAAGCCCGACTTCCCGGGCGGTCCGCCCGACATGTTCATCGCCGGGAACGACACGGACGCCAAGCGCCAGGTGACGAAGCTGCTCGGCGACTTCGGTTGGAACGTCGACGACCTGGGCGGCATCGCCAGCTCGCGCTACCTCGAAGCCATGTGCATGGCGTGGGTGATGTACGGCGCCACGAACGGCAGTTGGAACCACGCGTTCAAGCTGCTGAAGAAGAAATAGAGACGCGGGCGACCCGGGGGCCGCGCCGTCGCGTCAGCGCGGTGCGGCCGCCCGCACCACGCCCCAGGCCAGCGCCGAGATGAGCCCGGCGGCGGGCATGGTCAGCACCCACGCCCACACGATGCGTCCGGCCACGCCCCACTTGACCGCGGACAGGCGACGCGTCGAACCGACGCCGACGATGGCGCCGGTGATGGTGTGCGTCGTCGAGACCGGGATGCCGGCGGCGCTGGCCCCGAACAGCGCGAGCGCGCCGGCCGTCTCGGCGCAGCACCCGCCGACGGGCTGGAGCTTCGTGATGCTCATGCCCATCGTCTTCACGATGCGCCAGCCGCCGCTCAGCGTGCCGAGGCCGATCGCGCCGTAGCTCGCGAGGATCACCCACATCGGCACGTGGAACTCGCCGGTGAGGTTTCCGGTCGAGTACAACAGCGCGGTGATGATGCCCGCGGTCTTCTGCGCATCGTTCGAGCCGTGGCCGAGGCTGAACGCGGCTGCCGAGACGAGCTGCAGCCGGCGGAACAGGTGATCGACGCCGCGCGGCGTCCAGCGCCGGAAGCCCCACATCACCGCGAGCATGAAAATGAATCCGAGGACCAGCCCGAGGACCGGCGACACCACGATGAAGATGGCGACCTTCGTGACGCCGGACACCACGACCGCGGCCGGCCCGCGCGCCACGACCGCCGCGCCGACGAAGCCGCCGATCAGCGCGTGCGACGACGACGTCGGCAGCCCGAGCCACCACGTGAGCAGGTTCCATGCGAGCGCGCCGATGAGCGCCGCGAGCACGATCTCGGGCGTGACGATCGCCGGGTCGACGACGCCCTTGGCGATCGTCTTCGCGACGTGCACGCCGAAGATCGCGAACGCGACGAAGTTGAACAGCGCGGCCCAGGCCACGGCCAGCTTCGGCGACAGGACGCGCGTGCTGACGACGGTGGCGATCGAGTTCGCGGCGTCGTGGAAACCGTTGCTGAAGTCGAAGAACAACGCGACGCCGATGATCGCCATCACCTGCGGGGAGAACGGCATGTTCAGCGGTTCTTGAGCACGATCGACTCGACCGTGTTGGCGACGTCCTCGCAGCGGTCCGCGGCACCCTCGAGCCGCCCGTAGATCTCCTTCCAGCGCATGACGTCGAGGATCTCGTGCCGGCCGGAGAACAGGTCGGCCACCGCCTGGCGCGAGATCGTGTCGGCTTCGTTCTCGAGCCGGTTGATCTCGATGCTGAACGCCATCAGACCCTTGAAGTCCTTGAGCGCGTCGACGGCCTTCTCGATCTGCGCGCCGCACTGGGCCACGATCGCCGTGAGCTGCGTCGCTTCGGGCGTGGTCCTGGGCACCCGGAACAGGACGAGGCGCGAGCCGATCGCCTCGACGGCGTCGAGCACGTCGTCGAGGCCGCTCGCCAGGTCGTGGATGTCCTCGCGCTCGAGCGGCGTGATGAACGTGCGATTGAGCCGCTCGAAGATCTCGTGAGCCACGAGATCGCCCTGGTGCTCGAGATCCTTGAGCTGCTTCGCGCGCGTCTCGAGCTGATCGAAACGCTCGACCATCTCCTTCAACTGATCGCAGCCCTGGCGCACGAGCGCGCCCTGCTTCTTGAACAACGTGAAGAAGTCTTCTTCGCGGGGAAAGAGCGAGAACACGGCCACCTCGCGATCCGGTTGAGAAGGATGCCGCTCGAAGCGACGTTCCGGAGAGGCGCGGGGACGAATACCACGCGGCGCGACGCGCGGCAACAGAGCGGCTGCGACGGCGCGACGCGGGCGGCATGGCTGGCGGCGCGCCGTCGGTCCGGCTCGGGGCGCGCGGCGGCTGCACGGCTCGCGGCGCGCAATCGGCCCGGCTCGCGGCACGCGCTCGACCGGGAACGCGACGGGGGCAGCGCTCCCGCGCCGCCCCCGTTCGCTCTGTGATGCAGCCGTTTCTAGCGGCCGCGCAACAGAACCACCCGTTGGAACTGCACGCGACCGTTCGTGACGCAGCGCACGAAATACACGCCGTCGCGCACGGCGCCACCGTGATCGTCGTGACCGTTCCACACGAACGCGCGCGCGCCCGGCGTCAGCGTGCCGTGGAACAGCGTCGCCACGCGCCGCCCGGCCAGATCGTGCACGGCGAGGTCGACGGAGGCGGCCGTCGGCAGGTCGAGCGAAAAGCGCGTCTCGCCGCTGAACGGATTGGGCCGTGCCCGCGACAGGCCGGGGCGTCCCCCCAGCGCCTGCGACGGCGCCGCGTCCGCCACCGCGAGCGCCACGCCATCATTGCCCGAGAACTCGGCGGCCGACATCGCGATCTCGCCGTCGGGGCTGGCACCCGGCGCCAAGACGAGGTGCACGACGAAGTCGAGCGTTTGCGGCTCGAGCCTCGACTGGTTGCCCGCGATGTTGACGAGCCCGATCACGAACGGGCCGCCGATCCGCTCGCCCAGCGACAACCACGATTGCGACATTCCGCTGGCGTCGACACGTGCGTCCCGGAATCGATCCGTCGGGAACGACAGCGCGAGTCGTGCCGCGCCCAGGAAGTCCGCACCGACGATGTGCACCGGCACGTCCACGCCGTCCCCGGCGCGCTCCGCCACGCCGAACGTCACGTGAACGCCGGGCGCGGGGCGTGTCGTCGTGCTGTCGGGCACGTGGCCGTGCAGGATCTCGGAGCCACAGCACAGCACGTCGTCGATGTTCTTCTGGCCGTCGCCGTTGCAATCGAAGCCCGTCAGATAGTCCGGGCACGGGCCCGAGCCGAGCACGCAGTGCACGAGCTGAACGAGGTCGCGCACGTCTTCCGAGCCGTCGTGGTTCACGTCACACGTCGCGCTCGGGAAGCAGATATGACCCTCGGGCGGCGGTCCGATGCACGGGGGTAGCGGGCAGGCCGGGACGGCACCGCCGAGGGAGTCCGAGCCGAGGAACTCGAGCGCGCGAAGCGATACGACCGACGGCGGCACGCCGCTGTCGGGCGCCGCCACGCCGACGCGCAGAATCGGCACGCCGCTGAAGAAGCGATAGTCGGGAGGCGCGGCCGGAATCGGCGCGCCGCGATCGGCGAACATCACGAACTGGACGCCGCTTCCATTCGACGTGTACTGGATATGCATGCCCGCGGCGGGACCGATCGGATCGAGGCTGACGATGCGTGGCGCTCCGGGCTGGACGAGGACGGGCTCGTTCGTCGTGACGAGGTAGAACGCGAGCTTGCCCTGGAGCCCCGCGAGCGGCGCCCACGACTGGACCCCGAGGTCGAGCGTCGCCGGCACGCCGCGCATCGGCTGCGCGTTGCACAGCCCTCCCGGCGGGTCGCCCCACGTCGGGATCAGGCACGCGGGCGGATTCGTGCAGCCGGAGTCGACGGTGAACGGAATGCTCTGCGTCGAGATGAGACTGGTGTCGGAGGGGAACGAGTCGGTGCAGCTCGCGATCGCGTACACGACCGGCAGCGCGAAGTCGCCGGCGGGCAGCCCCGGCATCAGCAGCGACGCCGACCAGCGCGTCGGGCGATTGACGCACAGCGCGACCTGCGGACAGCCGCCATTGTCCACGAGGATGCGCAGGATCGGCGGGCGCGGGAACGGCGACATGAACGGCGGCTGCACGACCTCGAAGCGCCGGATGCGCATGCACGGATTCGGGAAGATGCCGTGAGCGGACACGACGATCGGCTGGAACGCGCACGCGCGGAGATCGGAGTCGCACGGCGCGGACGTGCCGATGCGGATCTCGTTCACGAACTGGAACGGGTTGAGCGAAATGCCGCCGCCGGCGACGGCGCGGCTCGGAACGAGCAGGGCAAGGCCGAGGACGGCCAGAACCACGGATGGCGAACGCATCCAAACTCCTCAGGCGCGGTCAGGGGTGATCCGCGCGGTCGTGCGGCAGGCGCCCGGCCGGCACCATCGCCGCGTGTTCGACCCGGTCCTGAGACGTGCACGAGTCTCCGCCCCGATCGGGACCCCGGTCAAGGATCGGTTGCGTCCGCGCGAACTCGGGTGAGGGCGCTACGGAGGCGGCGGCGGGTCGCGGCGCGGCTCCCGAAACCCGGACTCAAGCTGCGGCCCCCAGGCGGACGATGTAAGGTAGGCCTCCCAAGTCACGGAGGCCCTTCGGGACGCCGCACTTGCGCTGGAGCCATGCCATGGAAAGCGTCCACCCTCAGATCCCGAGCAGCGAACCCGCGCCTCCCGAATCCGCACCCGTCGATCTGGCGATCGTGGGCGGCGGCATCGTCGGGCTGGGCGTGGCCAGGCTCGCCGCGCGCAACGGGCTGCGCGTCGCCGTGCTGGAACGCGGCGATCTGGCATCGGGCACGAGCAGCGTGTCGAGCCACATGCTGCACGGGGGGCTGCGCTACCTCGAGCAGGCGCGCTTCGCGCTCGTGCACGAAGCCCTGGAAGAGCGCTCCGCGGTCAGCCGCATGGCCCCTGGCCTCGCCCGCCCGCGCCGCTTCCTGATCCCGCTCTACAAAGGCGACCGCGTGCCGCCGTGGAAGATGCGGCTCGGGCTCCAGCTCTACGACTGGCTCGCCGGCCGTCATGGCCTGGCGCCGCACGCCATGACGCGCGCGCCCGAGGCGCTCGGGCTCGAGCCCGATCTCGCGCCCGACGGCCTCGTCGGCGCGGCGCTGTACTCGGACGCCGTGATGGACGACGCGCGCCTCGCGATCGCCGTGGCGCGCGACGCCGCGGCCCACGGCGCCTCGCTGCTCACGTACACCGAGCTCGTCGCCATTCGCCCGGCGGAGGCCGGCACGTTCGAGCTGATCGCGCGTGACAGCGTGGATGGGCGGCCGCTGTCGCTGACGGCGCGCGCCGTCGTCAACGCGACGGGCCCGTGGACGGACGCGCTGCGCCGGCTGTTCGCGCGCTCGCTCACGCCCGGCGCGCCCGAGCCGACGCCGGTGCTGCGGCCCTCGCGCGGCGTGCACCTCATCTATCCGCCGCTCACACGCGGGCACGGGCTGCTGCTCACCGCGCGCCGCGACGGCCGCGTGCTGTTCGTGGTGCCGCTCGAGAACGCGGCACTCGTCGGCACGACGGAGGTCGAGGTGCCCTCGCCCCCGCCCGAGTACGCGACGCGCCCGAGCGTCGACGAAGTGCGTTACTTGCGCGAGGAGTTGGCGCGCGCGCTCCCGGGCGCGGCCGACGTGCTTCCGCTCGCCGCGATCGCCGGCATCCGCCCCTTGCTCGGCTCGGACGATGCCGTCGGCCAGGCGTCGCGCGAGCATCGCGTGCTGGAGGAGTCCGGCATCATCTCGATCGCCGGCGGCAAGTACACGACGTTCCGCGTGATGGCCCGCGACGTGATGGCCGCCGTCGCGCGCCGGCTCAAGATCCAGAAGCCGATCGAGGACTCCGAAGCGCCGCTGCCCGCGCCGTCGCAGGCCCCGCTCGACGCGGCCGGCCTCGCGACGTTCGCGATCGAGCACGAGTTCGCGCGCCGGCTGGAAGACGTGCTGCGCCGGCGCAGCGCGCTGTGGCTCGCGCCCGACCGCGGCCGCGTCGCGGCGCGCGAGGTCGCGGAAGCCATGGCCCGGCGCCTCGGCTGGAGCGAGCAGCGCACGCGCGAGGAACTGCAGAGCGTGGACGCGGCACGCTGGGAAGAGGAATCGCTCCTGCAGCGCGCGAAAGAAGTGGCGTGAGGCGCAGGGCCGCCGGACGCGCGTGCGCGACGCCAGTCGACCGTCGGCGGGGCGCGCCGCGCGACGCTCGGCGGGGCTCGCGATGAGCCGCGCGCTCGTGCTGGCGATCGACCAGGGCACGACCGGATCGACCGCGCTGCTCCTCGACGCCAAGGGCGTGGCACGCGGCCGCGGCTACGCGGAATTGCCGCAGCACTTCCCCAAGCCGGGCTGGGTCGAGCACGACGGCGAGGAGATCTGGCGCAGCGTGCACCGTGCCGTCGTCGGCGCGCTGCGCCAGGCGCGCGCGAACGCGAACAACATCGTCGCGATCGGCATCACGAACCAGCGCGAGACGACGCTGCTGTGGGATCGCGCGACGGGCAAGCCCATCGCCCGCGCGATCGTGTGGCAGGACCGGCGCACCGCGCCGCGCTGCGACGCGCTGCGCCGCGCCGGGCTCGAGTCCGACGTGCGCCGGCGCACGGGGCTCGTGCTCGATCCGTACTTCTCGGCGACGAAGCTGGAGTGGCTGCTCGCGCACGTGAAGGGCGCGAGGCAGCGCGCGCGCCGCGGCGCGCTCGCGTTCGGCACGATCGACAGCTGGCTCATCTGGAAGCTGACGGGCGGCGTGACGCACGCGACCGACGCGACGAACGCGTCGCGCACGATGCTGTTCAACATCGGCGCGCGGCACTGGGACGCCGAGCTGCTCGCGCGCTTCGCGGTGCCGCCGAGCGTGCTGCCCGACGTGCGCGCGTCCAGCGGGCCGTTCGGCGTGACGCGCGGGCTCGGCTGGATGCCGGACGGCGTGCCCATCGCCGGCGTCGCCGGCGACCAGCAGGCCGCGCTGTTCGGCCAGGGCTGCGTGACCGCGGGCTCATCCAAGAACACGTACGGCACCGGCTGTTTCCTGCTGTTCCACACCGGCGCGCGCCGTCTCGCTTCGCGCGCCGGGCTGCTCACCACGATCGCCTGCGGCCCGGCGGGCGAGGTCGCGTACGCGCTCGAAGGCAGCGTGTTCGTGGCCGGCGCCGCGCTCCAGTGGCTGCGCGATGGCCTCGGCCTGATCGCGCGCGCCGCGGACAGCGAGGCGATGGCCAAGCGCGTCGCGGACTCGGGCGGCGTCGTGCTCGTGCCGGCGTTCGTCGGGCTCGGCGCCCCCTACTGGCGCGCCGACGTGCGCGGCGCGCTCCTCGGGCTGACGCGCGGCACGACGAAGGACCACGTCGCGCGCGCCACGCTGGAATCGCTCGCGTTCCAGAGCCGCGATCTCGTCGACGCCATGGCCCGCGACGCGGGCGGCCGCGTGCGCAGCTTGCGCGTCGACGGCGGCGCGTCGGCGAACGACTGGCTCATGCAGTACCAGGCCGACCTGCTCGGCATCCCCGTCGAGCGGCCGCGCGTCATCGAGACGACGGCGCTCGGCGCCGGGCTGCTCGCCGGCCTCGGCGTCGGCCTATGGTCGCCGCGCGACTTGAAGCGCGTGCGCAAGGTCGAGCGCGTCTTCCGCCCGAAGCAGCCACGCGCGTGGCGCGAGAGCGAGTACGCGCGGTGGGCAGCGGCGGTGAAGATGCTGCTGGGCCGTTAGCTCGCCCGCTCCGTCACGCGCTTCGCGAACCACTGACGCCAGTCGGGCGTGAGGAGTTCGAGCGCGGCGGCGGCCTCGAGCCCGGCCATGTCGCCGTCGGGGTCGACGCGCAGGCGAAAGATCCGCGCCACGGTCCACTCGGGCAGCGTGCGCGCCGTGAGCGTCACGCTCTGCCCCGCCGCGACGCTGCCCTCTTTCAGCACGCGCAGGTACCAGCCGGTGCGGCCGGTGTCGGTCACGCGATTCACCATGTCGGGGCGCTTCCAGCGGCGCGAGATGTTGTTGCACGGCCCGCGCGGGCTGGCGACCTGGACGACGCAATCGCCGATCTCGAACGTGTCGCCGATGCAGACCGTCGTTTCGTCGAAGCCGTCGACGTCGAGGTTCTCGCCGAAGCCGCCGAAGTCCATCGCCGGCTCACCGAGCTCGACGCGCCACTTGGGATAGTGCGCCGCCGCGTACGCGAGCAGGGCCGCGTGCGGGCCTCCATGGCCGCGGCCCTTGTCGCGCTGCTCGTCGCCGTCCAGGCCTTCGCGCCCGACGTGGCGCGGGCCTTCGACCGCGTCCTTGTAGAACGCGCTCGTCCACTCGCGCTCGAGCGGATCGGCGGCGCACGGCGTGCCGTGACGCGCGACGCGACCGGCGCGCACCGAGAGCAGCATGCCGCGCGCGCCGATCACACCACTCTCACCGCTTCGAGCCACGCGATCAGGTCGCGCACGACGTCGGCGCGGCTCAGGTCGTTGAACAGTTCGTGGTACGCGCCGCCGTACGTCAGGAGCCGCGCCATGCCGTGCGGCGCCGCGCCGGTGAACTCGAGCGCGCCCCTGGGATCGACGACGCGATCGGCCGAGCCCTGCATGAGCAGCGCCGGCACCTGCAGGCGGCGCGCGTCGCGCATCACGCGCTGGCAGGCTTCCGCGAATTCGAAGTAGAGGCGCGGGCTGATCTTGTCGTGCACGAGCGGATCGGCGGCGCGCAGGCGCAGCACTTCGTGGTCGCGCGACAGGCCGGGGACGTCGATGCCGTTCGGGAACCCCGCGCTCGGCGACGTGACGCGCGCCACGTTCGCGAGCGTGAGCTTCCACCACGGCGGCATGGTCGTGCGCAGCGCTGGCGCGCTCACCGCGACGGCGAGCAGTTCGCGCGGATGTGACAGCGCGAAGTCGAGCGCGAGCACGCCGCCCATCGAGTGCCCGAGCAGCACGCGCGGCAGGTCCATCGGCTGGCCGGGCAGACCGCGCGACGCGGCGAGCATGGCGGGCACGACCTGGTCGCGCAGTACGCTCCAGGAGCGCACGTCGCCGCGCGGCCCGGGCGCCTCGCCGTGGCCCGGCAGGTCGAGCGCGACGACGGTGTAACGCGCCTGCACGAGATCCGCCGCGAGCGCGGCGTAACGCCCGCCGTGTTCGCCGAGGCCGTGCGTGATCGCGACCAGCCCACGTGGCTGTTCGGCGCACCACGCGCGGCCGGGCAACAGCGTGCCGCGCTCGATGCGCACTTCGATGCCGATGGGGGTGACGGTTCCGTCCGATGGATTCACGAAGGCTGTTCCTCGTCGTCTTCGTCGTCCGGGCGCTCGCTGTCCTCCCCCGGCGCGGAGAGAAATACCAGATCGCTGGACGCATACGTGGTGCCGGTGTTCTTCACCAGGCGCACGACCTGCTCGATGAAGCTCGCGAAATCGTCGGGGGCCAGCGTGGCCAGCGGGTGCACGCACACGGCCCACACCTCGAGCCCGCGCAGCGCGTACTTGGCGTCCAGGGCCCGATCGTAGTTCGCGTGCAGGAGCACCTCGAGGATCTTGGGGTCGCTCTCCTTGAGCTCGCCGACCGGGGCCATGATGCGCATCCGGTCGTTCGCGTCGTCGCTGAACACGTAGATCGGCACTTCTTCGCGCATTCCCCGCCAAAATCCCGGCTGCCCCTCGAGATCGACGAGGTACGATTCGAGCAGCTTGGAGATGGCGGAGGTCGTCATGTGGCGCGCATCTTCGCCCATGTCGCCGCGGCGGGCCACGCCTTTTTCGCCGCGCGCGCGTGCCGAGAGCGGCGCGCCGGCTTGAGCGCGCGAGGGCCGCCCGGCTAGACTGCGCGACCGGTCCGACGCCCCACTCACCCACGAGGACGCGCATGCCGATCGAGTCGCCGAACGAACCGCCGCGGCCGGGACGCCTCATCATTCCCGGGGCCGAGCCCGAGAGCGACGCGCCGGGGCCACAAGCGCCGCGCATCGTGCTCCCGCCCGGTGTCGCGCGAGAGATCCCGGACGACGTGCCCGAGTATCCGCGGCTGCGCCCGCTGATCCTCCTGCCGGTGCGCGACGGCGAGCGCGACTTCATCCTGGTCAGCGATCCGCTCGGCGTGATTCGCGGCCAGCCCGTGCTGGGCATCGACGCGCTGCCCATCCTCCAGCTCCTCGATGGAACGGTCTCGCTCACCGATCTCAGCGCGGCGCTCATGCGCGAGAGCAAGGACCTGCGCGTCAGCCACGCGCTCAAGGAAATGATCGCCGACCTCGACCGCCTGCTCATGCTCGAGTCGCCGAGGTTCGAGCGCGCGTACCAGGAATTGCGCGACGCCTATCATCCGCTCGAGATCCGGCGCGCGGCGCTCGAGGGTCGCTCCTACCCCGCCGAACGCGAGGAACTCGAGCGTACGCTCGATCAGCACTTCGCCGAAGCCGCCGCCGTACGCGACGCGGCGGGCGAGCCGGTCGCCGCGACCGACGCGCGGCCCCGTGCGCTGCTCGCGCCGCATCTCGACCCGCGCCGCGCGGGCGGCGCCATCGCGCGCGCGTTTCTCGAGCTCGGCGACCAGCCGGCGCGGCCGCTGCGCGTCGTGATCTTCGGTACTGGGCACTCGCTGCTCGGCGATCGCTTTGCGCTCACGCGCAAGCACTTTCAGACGCCGCTCGGGAAGGCGCTGTGCGATACGGCGTTCGTGGACGCCGTCGCCACGCCGCTCGACGACGCCGCGTACCACGCGGAGCTGGCGCATCGCGAAGAGCATTCGATCGAGTTCGCGGTCCTGTACCTGCAGCGCCGGCTCGGGGCGCGCCCGTTCACGATCGTGCCGATCCTCGTCGGCGGCTTCCACGCGCTGCTCGACGAAGGGCGGACGCCGCGCGAAGACCTCGGCTACGAAGCCCTGATTGGCGCGGTGCGTGACGCCGAGAAGACGCAGGGCGGCGACACCCTGTACGTGGCCGCGGTCGACTTGTCGCACGTCGGCCCGCGCTTCGGCGATCCGCGCCTCGACGACGAGGCCAAGCAGGAGATCGAGAAGGTCGACCGCGCGGCGATCGAGGCGGCGCGCGCCGGCGACGCCGACGCCTGGTTCCGCGTCATCGCCGAGCAGGACGACGCGACGCGCATCTGCGGCTTCGCGCCCGCGTACGTGACGCTGCGCTGCGCCGAGCCGGGCGCGGGGCGGCTGCTGCGCTACGAACAGTCCGACGAGCCCGACACCTCGCTGGTGAGCGTCGCCGCGCTGGCGTGGCCATAGACTTCACCCCCCGGAGGTTTCCATGGTCGATGTGCGCCACGTCTCGGTGAAGGAGGGCGACGTCGTCCTCCTGGTCGGCACCATGAAAGGCGCGTTCGTGCTGCGCTCGAACGCCGCGCGCGCGAAGTGGGACGTCGGCGGGCCGTACTTCCCCGGGCACGCCGTGTACGCGCTGGCGTTCGATCAGCGCTCCGGCCGCCCACGGCTGTGGGCCGCGCCCGGCAGCGACCACTGGGGCGCGCAGCTGTGCTCGAGCGACGACTTCGGGCGCCACTGGACGAATCCGGTCGCGGCGCTCATCCGCTTCCCCGAAGACACCGGCGCGTCGCTCAAGCGCATCTGGCAGATCCGCCCCGGGCCGGCCGACGAGCCCGACACGCTGTACGCCGGCGTCGAGCCGGCCGCGCTGTTCGAGTCGCACGACGGCGGCGAGACGTGGTCGCTCGTGCGCGGCCTGTGGAATCACCCGCAGCGCGAGAGGTGGCAGCCGGGTGGCGGCGGCCTGTGCCTGCACACGATCCTGCCTGATCCGGCGGGGCGCGCGCGCATCACGGTCGCGGTCTCGACGGGCGGCGTGTATCGGACGGACGACGGCGGCCATTCGTGGCAGCCGCGCAATCACGGCGTGCGCGCCGATTTCCTGCCCGACAAGCATCCCGAGTTCGGTCAGTGCGTGCACAAGATCGTGCAGCACCCCGCCCACCCGGACCGTCTCTTTCTGCAGAACCACTGGGGCCTGTATCGCTCGGACAACGGTGGCGACTCGTGGAAGGACATCGCGAACGGCGTGCCCAGCGACTTCGGCTTCGCGATGGTCGGCCATCCGCACGATCCCGAGACCGTGTACATCGTGCCCATCGAGAGCGACGAGTTCCGCTGCACGCCGGACGCCAAGCTGCGCGTGTTCCGCACGCGCGACGGCGGCGCGTCGTGGGAAGCGCTGACCGACGGCCTGCCGCAGGAGCACGCGCTCGAGACCGTCCTGCGCGACGCGCTGACGGCCGACCCGCTGAACCCGGCCGGCGTCTACTTCGGCACGCGCAGCGGCGAGGTATGGGGCTCGGCCGACGGCGGCCACCACTGGAAGAGCGTGCTCGCCGGCCTGCCTCCCGTCGTGTGCGTGCGCGCCGCGGTCGTCGGCGACGCATCGAAGGTACGCGTGCCGAAGCCGGGCACCGTCGCGGCGAGAGCGAGCCGGGCAACGACGTCACGGGCACGGCGGACGTCGGGGAAGGCGCGAGCGAAGGCGTCGCGAGCGAAAGCGCGCGGCACGACGCCGAAGCGGAAGGCTCGGACGGCGAAGAAGTCACGCGGCCCCGCGAAGTCGCGCGCGTCCGCGGCACGCTCGTCCGCGGCACGCTCGTCCGCGAAGTCGCGCCCGCGCGGCGCGCGAGCGAAGAAGCGGAAGTAGCCGCGGATGGCGGTGACGTTTCTGGTGCCCGGCTACCTGCGCGAGTTCACCGCCGGCGCGTCGCGCGTCGCGTTCGAAGAATCGCCGCCGAGCGTGCGCGACGCGCTCGTGCTGCTGTGGACGAGGCATCCCGGGGTGCGCGACCGCGTCGTCACGGAGACCGGCGAGACGCGCCCGCACGTCAACGTGTTCGTCGGTGACGAGAGCATTCGCTGGACCGGCGGCCTCGACACGCCGCTCGCGCCGGGCTCGGAGATCGCGATCGTCCCGGCGGTGAGCGGCGGTTAGCGCTCTTCGGGTCTCCGCGGCCTGAGCACGCGGGACTGGGCCTTGACGCGAAGCTGGAGCACGATCGATTCCAGCTGCGCCGCGAGCGCGCGCGCGTCGGAGCCGGCCGGCCACCAGCGGTCCGCTTCGTCGAGCAGCACCCCGAGCCGGACGCGCAGGCCCGTCATGTCGGGCAGTTCGCCCTCGCCGATCCAGAGCGGCAGCGTCTCGGGGTCGCACTTGGCCTCGGCCAACGCGACCTCGCCGGTGACCCAGTCGAGGTGCCGGCGCAGGCCGAACGCGACCCAGCGGTCATCGCTGTGCGACCAGCCCACCCACACCGAGCCGGGGCCGATGTGCCACGACGCCGCGCCGGTCCGGGCTTCGGGGACGAGTTTGACGAGCGCGGCGCGCGCCGCCTCCGCGTAGACGCTGCGGGTCGCGGGACGGGGTGTGGTGCGTTCCATCGGGTGAGGCTCCTCCTGCGGGGTGTGTGAGATGGGGGTCGGGACGAATGTAGCGCGGGCGAAGCTCGGGCGCGAGTGGAGCGCCCGAGCGCGCCGGCGCCACCGCGTTGCGACTCGCGGGCGCGCTCGCTACCCTCCCGCCATGGCGCATTCGCTCCGACGGACCCCGCCCTTCCGCCCATGACCAAGACCGAAGCCCGACGCCGCATCGAGGAACTCGCCGCCGAGATCCGCGAGCACGACCATCGCTACTACGCGCTCGACAAGCCGAGCATTTCCGATGCGCAGTACGACAAGTTGTTCCACGAACTCGTCGCGCTCGAGACGGAGCACCCGGAGCTGCGGGCGCCCGATTCGCCGACGCTGCGCGTCGGGTCGGGCATGCGGACTGCCTTCAAGAAGGTGCCGCACCTGAAGGCCATGCTGTCGCTGGACTCGCTGATGGAGGCGGACGAGGTCCGCGAGTTCGACGGGCGCGTGCGCAAGGCGCTGGGCACGGATGAAGGGCTGTTCGCCGAGGCCATCACGTACGTCGCCGAACCCAAGTTCGACGGCCTGTCGATCGAACTCGTGTATGAAGACGGCGTGCTGGTGCGCGCTTCGACGCGCGGCAACGGCGAGGTCGGCGAGGACGTGACCGAGAACGTGCGCACGATCCGCACCGTGCCGCTGCGCCTCAGCGAGCCGCGCTCGGGCCAGGCGCCGTCCCCGCCGCGCGGCGCGCTCGCCGTCCGCGGCGAGGCCCTGATGCCGCTGTCCGAGTTCGAGGCGCTGAACGCGCGCCTGATCCAGGCCGGCGAGGAGCCGTTCGCGAGCGCGCGCAATTCCGCGGCGGGCACGGTGCGCCAGCTGGACCCGTCCATCACCGCGTCGCGCAAACTCGACTTCTACGCGTACGAGATCATGGCCGGCGAGCCGGTCGCGGCGCGGCGTCCGGCGGCCGAAGGATTCGCGACCCAGAGCGCCATGCTCGAGGCGCTGCGCGCGTGGGGCTTCCACGTCGAGAAGACGATCGCCCACTGCACCGGCATCGACGAGGCGCTCGCGTTCCACGAGAAGATGGCCGAGCAGCGCGATTCGCTGCGCTACGAGATCGACGGCGTCGTCATCAAGGTCGATCGGCGCGACTGGCAGGAAGCGCTCGGCATGCGCTCGCGCAGCCCGCGCTGGGCCGTCGCCTACAAGTTCCCGCCGCGCGTCGAGGTCACGAAGCTGCTCGACATCATCGTCCAGGTCGGGCGCACCGGAAAGCTCACGCCGGTCGCGCTGCTGCAACCGGTCGACGTGTCGGGCGTCACCGTGAGTCGCGCCACACTGCACAACCAGGACGAGATCGACCGCAAGGACGTGCGCGTCGGCGACACGGTGCGCGTGCGCCGCGCCGGCGACGTCATCCCCGAAGTCGTCGAAGTCATCAAGGACAAGCGGCCGCGCGGCACGGAACCGTTCGTGATGCCGAAGAAGTGCCCGATGTGCGGCGGCAAGGTCGAGCGCGAGGGCGCGTACCACGTCTGCACGAACGGCCTCTCCTGCCCGGCGCAGCTCGAACGCCACATCGGACACTTCGTGTCGCGCGGCGCGATGGACATCGTCGGGCTCGGCGACCAGACGGTGCGCCAGTTGATCGAGCACAAGCTCGTGAAGGATCTCTCCGACATCTATCAGCTCACGGCGATCGATCTGTCGGGCCTCGAGGGCTTCAAGGAGAAGAGCATCGAGAACCTGAGGAAGGCCATCGAGGCCAGCAAGCGCCCGCGGCTCGACCGCTTCCTGTACGCGCTGGGCATCGAGCACGTCGGCACGACGGTCGCGAAGCTGATCGCCGATCACTTCGGCGCCGTCGAGCCGCTCATCGAAGCCGACGCCGAGGCGCTGCAGGCCATCAAGGGCATCGGCCCCGAGGTCGCGACGTCGGTCGTCGACTTCTTCCACAGCGCGCGCAACCGAAAGGTGCTCGAGCGTCTCGTCGAGGCCGGCGTCCAGCCGGTCCACGAGCGGCGCGCGAAGGGACCGCAGACGTTCGCCGGCGAGACCATGGTGTTCACCGGTTCGCTCGAGCAGATGAGCCGCCCCGAAGCGCAGCGTCGCGCGGAGGCCGCGGGCGCGCGCATCGCGTCCTCGGTCGGCAAGAAGGTGACGCTGGTCGTGGCCGGCCCGGGCGCCGGAACCAAGCTCGCCGAAGCCGCTCGCCTCAAGATCATGGTCATCGACGAAGGCGCGTTCCTGAAGCGCCTCGGCAAGGAGTAGCGGAGCCGAGCGCGGCCCGCTCCCGCCCGCGACTGTCAGGGTTGTGTGGCCGCCTAGCGCGAGGCGCTTCCTCGACTTCGCCGGTTCGGCTTGCGTCGCGGGCCGGTTCTTCTAGCCTTCGTTTCTGCGGCAGCGGAGAGCGCAAACACCCGCGCGCTCCCGCAACCCATGTGCGCCGACATCCGACGGCCCGCCGCGGGCCGGTTGCGACGGAACGCGCACCGACATCCCAGGAGTTGAGTCTCCATGTTCATCGGTTGGGGCCTGCTTGAGTGGCTGCTGTCCGGCGCTGTCGTCGCCGTCGTTTGGTTCCTGCTCGCCGGCATCCGCTTCATTCCGAACAACAAGGTGGGCATCGTCGAGATGCGCATCAGTCCGCGCGGCTCGCTCGACAAGGGCGTCATCGCGCTCAAGGGCGAGGCTGGGTTCCAGCCGCACGTCCTGCGCGGCGGCCTGCATTACCTGCTGCCCATCCAGTACGCCGTGCACATCGTGCCTCTGGTCACGATTCCCCAGGGCAAGATCGGCTACGTGTTCGCGCGCGACGGCTCGCCGCTACCGCCGTCCCAGGCGCTGGCCGCGAACGCCACGGCGAACGACTTCCAGGACGCGGCCGAGTTCCTGGCCAGGGGCGGCCAGCGCGGCCCGCAGCGCAAGATCGTGCGCGAGGGCACGTACGCGCTGAACCTCGCGCAGTTCGTGGTCATCACGGACGAGCGCCCGTACTACCTGTCGCTCGAGAAGGGCGAGGACGAGGTGTTCCGCCGCATGGCGGCGCTGATCCGCGAACGCGAGGGCTTCACGCCGGTCATCATCAAGGGCGCGGACGATTCGCTCGGCATCGTGACCGTGCACGACGGCCCGTCGCTGCCGCCGGGGCAGATCATCGCGCCGACGGTCGGCGAGGACGCGACACGAGCCGACACGTTCCACAACAGCTTCCAGGACCCCGAGAAGTTCCTGGCCGCCGGCGGCATGCGCGGGCGCCAGCTGCAGGCGCTGGTCGAAGGCACGTATTACATCAACCGTCTGTTCGCGACGGTCGAGCTGGTGCCGAAGACCGTCGTCGAAGTCGGCAACGTCGGAGTGGTCGTGTCGTACACCGGCGAAATCGGCACGGATCTGTCGGGCGCCGAGTACAAGCACGGCGAACTCGTGCTCAAGGGCACGCGCGGCGTATGGAGCGAGCCGCTGCTGCCGGGCAAGTACGCGTTCAATACGTACGCCGGCAAGGTCATCATGGTGCCGACCACGAACTTCATCCTCAAGTGGACGAAGGGCGAGACCGGCTCGCACAAGTACGACGAGAACCTGTCCGAGGTCGCGCTGATCACGAAGGACGCGTTCGAGCCGTCGCTGCCGCTGTCGGTCGTCGTGCACATCGACTACCGCAAGGCGCCGCTCGTCATCCAGCGCTTCGGCGACATCAAGCGCCTCGTCGAGCAGACGCTGGACCCGATGGTCTCGGCGTACTTCAAGAACGTCGGGCAGACGCGCACGCTGATCCAGCTGATCCAGGACCGCAGTGACATCCAGCGCGTCGCGCTCGAACAGATGAAGGAGAAGTTCTCGCAGTACAACCTGGAGCTTCAGGAAGTGCTGATCGGCACGCCGACGTCGGGCGCCGACGGCGGTCCCATCGAGCAGATCCTGATCCAGCTCCGCTCGCGGCAGATCGCGACCGAGCAGGTCGAGACGTACAACCGCCAGGAAGTCGCGGCGGTCAAGGAGCGCGAGCTGCGTGAGGCGGAGGCGCGCGCGAAACAGCAGACCTCGATCACCGAGTCGGAGCTGTCGATCCAGGTGCAGTCGAACAACGGCAAGGCCGACCTGGCGCGCGCTCAGCAGGAGGCGGCCAAGATCCAGACGCTGGCCACCGCCGAGGCCGAGAAGACGCGGCTCATGGGCGAAGGCGAAGCGCGCAAGATCCAGGCGCTGGCCGGCGCCGAGGCGGAGCGCGCGGCGCGCGTCGGCGTCGCGCAGGCCATGGCCATCGAGGAGCAGGTGCGCGCGTACGGAGGCCCGCGCTTTCAGCTCACGCAACAGGTCATGAACCGCTTCGCCGAGGCCGTGCAGACCTCGGGCGTGGACGTGGTGCCGCGTGTCGTCGTGGGCGGCGGGCACAACGGCAACGGCGGCGGCGCCGCGACCGGCAACGTCATGGAGGCGCTGCTGACGCTGCTGCTGTCCGAGAAGATCTCGGGCGACACGGGCGTATCGGGCACGCGCAGCGCGGACGTGGAGGCGGTGCGCGCCAAGATCCGCGACGGCATGAAGGGCACGCAGAGCTAGGTTGAGGGGCCGGCGGCGCGATGGCGTCGCCGGCCTCCCCTGGTATCGCGGTCATCGGCATTTGACGGGACCACGCCCGCACCCGCTACTGTGCGGGCGTTCCCGCGCCTCGGGCGGCCAGCCGCGTGGCGCTCCCCAGCCTCCCCTAGTCCCCATCGACCCTGGAGCCCGTCGACATGGCGCTGAGCAATGCGGACATCGCGCGCGTCTTTTCGCAATTGGCCGTGATGCTCGAGCTGGACGGCGCGGATTCGTTCCGCGTGCGCGCGTATCGCGAAGGTGCGCGCGTCGTCGAATCGCTTGCCGAACCGCTGGCCGCGCTCGCCGCCGCCGAGGACGGCCTCGACAAGCTGCCGGGCATCGGCAAGAGGCTCGCCCAGCACATCCGCGAGCTGCTCGGCTCGGGCACGACGCCGCTCTACGACGAGATGAAGGCGCGCTTCCCGGTCGAGATGGTCGAGCTGACCGAGCTGCAGGGCCTCGGCCCAAAGCGCGTGCGCCAGGTGTTCGACGCGCTCGGCGTCAAGGATCGCGCGTCGCTCGAGGCGGCCGCCAAGGCCGGCCAGCTGCGCGAGCTGCCGGGCTTCGGCGAGAAGCTCGAGAAGAAGATCCTGCAATCGCTCGCGTACTCCGCCGAGGCCAGCGGCCGGTTGCTGCTGGGCGGCGTGTGGGCGCTCGCCGAGGAGCTGGCGGCGCGCCTGCGCAAGGTCGCGGGCGTCCAGCAGGTCGAGATCGCCGGCTCGTTCCGGCGCCGGCGCGACACGGTCGGCGACCTGGACCTGCTCGTCACCGGCGGCGCGACGGAAGCCGTCATGGAGGCGTTCGTCACGTCGCCCGGCGTCGCGGACGTGCTGGGCCGCGGCGACACGAAGTCCTCGGTGCGTCTCACGAACGGGCTGCAGGTCGACGTGCGCCACGTGCCGCCCGAGGCGTTCGGCGCCGCGCTGCTGTACTTCACGGGCAGCAAGGCGCACAACATCGAGCTCAGGCGCATCGCGATCGACAAAGGCATGAGCCTGAACGAATACGGGCTCACGCGCGGCGAGCGGACGGTCGCGGCGCGCACCGAGGAGGAGATCTATCGCGCGCTCGACCTCGCGTGGATTCCGCCGGAGCTGCGCGAGAACACCGGCGAGATCGCGCAGGCCCGCGAGGGCCGCCTGCCGAAGCTGATCGAACTCGAGGACCTGGTCGCGGACCTGCACCTGCACACCGACCGCACGGATGGCCGGGACACGCTGGAAGCGATGGTGCGCGCGGTCCAGGCGCGCGGCTACGCGTACTGCGCGATCACCGATCACTCGAAGTCGCTGGCCATGGCGAACGGCTTCAACGCGGCGCGCGTGCGCCAGTCCGTCGGCGAGATCGAGGCGGTGCGTCGCGCGGTGCCGGGGATCCACGTGCTGCACGGACTCGAAGTCGACATCCTGGCCGACGGCTCGCTCGACCTCGAAGAAGAGGGGCTCGAACTGCTCGACTGGGTGATCGTGTCGCTGCATCAGCAACTCGACCAGCCGCCGGCCGAAGCCACGGAGCGTGTGCTGCGCGCGCTCGACCATCCCCGAGTGATGGCCATGGCGCACCCCACGGGACGCATCATCGGCACGCGCCCCGGGGCGAAATTCGACCTCGAGCGGGTCTTCGAACGCGCCGTCGAGCGCGGCGTCGCGCTCGAGATCAATTCGCACCCCGACCGCTCGGACCTGAGCGACGTGAACGCGCGCTTCGCGAAGGACAAGGGCGCGCGCTTCGTGATCGACACGGACGCGCACTCGGTGCGCCACCTCGACAACATCCGCTTCGGGGTGTTCGCCGCACGCCGCGCCGGCATCGAAGCGCGTGACGTGCTGAATACCCTGCCCTTCGAGCGCTTCCGGGCGGCGCTGCGCCGGCCGGGCCTGGCGCACGCGCCCGCCGCGCAGGCGCCGGTTCCGTCGGGGACGGCCGGGCCGGGAACGACTCCGCGCGCGAAGTCCGTGGCCACGCAAGCCGCGACGAAGTCCGCGGCCGCCAGGACCACCGCCACGCGGGCGGCCGGCACACGTCCCAGCGGCACCCGGACCCCCGCCAAGTCCGCGACGGCCGGGCCCGCGGCACCCAAACCGGGCGGGCGCGCTGCCGCAAGGGCCACCTCCGGCGCGGCGGCGGCGCGCGGCCGCCCCAAGAAGGGCAAACCCGGCCGCTGAAAATCGCCGGGCAAGACCCTCAACCCGGGGCCGCGCAACGCCGATAATCGGAGGGAACTCGTTCCCCTGCGGTCCCTCGGCCGCGGGGCGGTCCACGCGATGCTCGCGGGTGGCGGCCACGGAACCGGACGCCACCCCTTGGGCTTCGCGCACATTTCTCCCTCGGGGAGCCCGCTCCGTGTCCGGCTTTTCACCCAAGAACGCGCGCGCCTCGCTGACGGCCGAACAGTTGTTCGACCTCGAGGTGCGCAGCAATCACGCGCTCGCCCGACGCGGCATCACGAGCGCGCCCGCCCACGTCCTCGCGACCGTGGGCACGGCGGCCATCACGCCGCTCGCGTACAGCCGGCCGCTTCTCATCCTCTCGTTCGTCGCGGCGCTGACCGGACTCGCCGCGCTGCGCTTCGTGCATGCGTGGTCGTACGACCGCCGCTACGCGGGCAACCCCCACGGCTGGCACCGGCGCTTCGTCGCGCTCCAGGTGATGAGCTCGCTGGCCTGGGCGGCGTTCGTGTGCACGGTCATCCTGGTGGACGGCATCTCCTGGACGAGCATCGTCTGCCTGGTCGCGACCGCGGGAATCACCGCCGGCGCGGTCACGACGCTGGCGCCCGCACCGCGCCTGCTGCGCATCTACATCACCGTCATCCTCGTGCCGCCGGCGCTCGCCGCGTTCGCGCTCGGACAGGGTCCGGGCGACCGCTTCGCGCTGATCGTGCTTCTGTACGTCGCGTTCATGCATGCGGCGGCGTGGCACGCCGGACGCGATTACGAACACGCGCTCGTCGGCGAGAAGCTGGTCGAGCTGCACGTCGCCGAGGTGGAAAAGGCGCGCGCGGCCGCGGTGGACGCGAGCCGGTCGAAGTCGGAGTTCCTCGCGAACATGAGCCACGAGATCCGCACGCCCATGAACGGCGTGATCGGCATGGCCGGACTGTTGCTCGACACGCGCCTCGACTCGCGCCAGGTGGAATACGCCCAGACCATTCGCAGCAGCGCGGACTCCCTGCTCGCGATCCTGAATGACGTGCTCGACTTCTCGAAGATCGAGGCCGGCCGGATGACGCTCGAGATCCTCGACTTCGATCCGCGCCTGCTGATCGAGGAGGTCGCCGAGCTGCTCGCGCCGAGTGCGCACCGCAAGGGCCTCGAGCTGTTCCTGACGCTCCCGGCCGCGTTCCCGGCGTCCCTGCGCGGGGATCCGGGACGGCTGCGCCAGGTGCTCACGAACCTGGTCGGGAACGCGGTCAAGTTCACCGAGCACGGCGAGATCGAGATCAGCGCGCAGGTCGTCGACAGCACGCCCCACGACGCGCGCCTGCGCTTCCAGGTGCGCGACACCGGCATCGGCATCGCGCCTCAGCATCGGCGCAGCATTTTCGAGAGCTTCACGCAGGGTGACGGCAGCACGTCGCGTCGCTACGGCGGTAGCGGGCTCGGCCTGACCATTTCGCGGCACCTTCTCACGCTGATGAACGGCGTGCTCGACGTGGACAGCACGCCGGGCACGGGCAGCACGTTCTGGTTCGAAGTGCCGCTTGCGCGCGTCGTCGACACGGAGCCGGCGGTGGAGCCCGCGCCCTCGTTCGCCGGCCGCCGCGTGCTCGTGGTCGCGCCGCATTCCGGCGTGCGCCTCGGGCTCGTGAGCCTGCTCCGGGAATGGGGCTGCAACGTCGAGAGCGCCGCGAACCTCGACGAGGCGCGGCAGACCGCGCTCGCCCCGGGCGCGACGTTCGACGTTGCCGTCGCCGATCGCGAAGCGCTCGGGAGCGAGCGCGGCGCGACGCCGGCGTCCACGTTGGAGTCGTGGGAACAGCTGCCGAGCCCGGTGATCGTGCTGGCGTCGGCCATCGATCCGCAGGTCCCGACCGACGCGAAAGACCTGCGCCTGGCCGGCCGCGTGTCGAAGCCGGTGCGCCGGGGCGCGCTGCGCCAGGCCATGCTCGACGCGCTCGGCCTGGACATGACGCATGGGACGGATCGACCGCGCGGCGCGGCGACGGACTGGGGGCTGGCGGCGCTCGGTTTGCGCGTGCTGGTGGCCGAGGACAACTCGGTGAATCAGCGGGTGGCGATGCACCTGCTGGCCAAGGAGGGCGTGCGCGCCGACACGGTGGGCAACGGTCGCGAAGCGCTCGAGGCGCTGGCCCGCGTGCCCTACGACGTGGTGCTCATGGACGTTCAGATGCCCGAGATGGACGGGATGCAGGCGACGCGCGCGCTGCGCGACGGGGAGCAACGCACCGGCCGGCACCAGGTCGTGATCGCGATGACGGCGCACGCGCTCGAGGGCGATCGCGAACGCTTCCTGGAAGTCGGTATGGACGATTACATCGCGAAGCCCGTGCGCGCGGACGAACTGTACGCGGCCCTGGCGCGCTGGGGACGCACCCGAGAGGAGGCGGCATGAGCACGGCGGATGGCGGTACGGCGGGCCCCTGGACGGTCCTGGACCAGGAGCGGCTGAGCGAAGTGACGGGCGGCGATCGCGAGTTCGAGCGCGAGCTGCTCGGCGAGTTCCTGCACTCGACGCCCGAGATGCTGAAGCGGATCCTCGCGGCGGCGCGCGGCTCCGATCCCGACGTGCTGCGCAAAGCGGCGCACGCGGTCAAAGGCAGCAGCCTCACGATCGGCGGCGACGAGCTCGGGCACCTGTGTCACGAAGTCGAGCGCCTCTCGGTGCCGGAATCCTTCGCCGAGGCTACGGCGCGGGCCGCCGAGTTGCCGTCCGCGTTCCAGCGCCTGGAACAGGCGTTGCGCCTGGCGATGGCTCGCGCCGCCTAGTCGCCCCGCGAGCGCTTCCACTCGAGGGCCAGCCACTCGAGGAACTGGAGCACGCGCGCGGGCCCGGACAACGCGTAGCGGGCGCGGAGCCCGCCGACGCCGACCGCGATCCCGCGGCGCGATCGAACCTCGGCAAGGGCCGGCCGATCGTTCGCGTCGTCCCCCAGATACGCGGTGAGCTGCCCTCCCTGAGGACGCCCCAACCAGCCCCTGAGCGCGACGCCCTTGTCGACGTCCACGTCGGGCATGACCTCGATGACGCGCCAGCCGACGACCCAGCGCGCGCGAACCCGGGGCGCGCGCAGCCGGCGCAGCACGCCGCGTCGCAGCCGGACGCGCGCATCCGCCGACACCGCCCGATCGTGGATGGCCCAGCACAGGTCCTTGTCCTCGAGCCAGGCTCCCGCGAACCGGCCGACCCAGGACTCGAGCGTATATCGCAGAGCGGGATCGAGCCGGCGTCGCGCCGGCACGTGACGCCGGATTTCCTGCCCGGGCCGCCGCGTCTCCAGGCCTCCGAGCCCCGACAGGAACGCCCCACGGACGCCGACCACACGTTCCAGATCCGCCAGCCGCCGCCCCGAAAGGACGGCCAGGCGGATGCCGGGCGTCGCGACCAACCGGGCGAGGACGGCGCGCGCGCGGGCGGTCGTCCGCACACCCTTCGGGTGATCCTGGATCGGGACCAGCGTCCCGTCGAAGTCGCTGGCCAGCCATAGCGTTCGCGCGCCCGCCAACCGCGCGGCCACGTCCCGCCTCTCCCGCCACACGTCGATCGCCATCCGCCGTCCTCTCGTTCGGGCCGTTCGCCCTCCCGCCGCATGGCGGCCCAGCCGCGGCGCAGGCAGCATCACCGGGCTGATCTGTGCCGTCAAATCAATGCGCCCCAGTCGGTTGGCCTCCGAACCCCGATCTGGCCTATTCTCGGGAGCGCAAGGCCGCATCTCGGAGGGCACCCGGAGGGCGCCGAGATGATCGATGCACGTGGACTCCGTACCGCGCTCGCCAAAGCCGCCAACGGCCTCGCCACCGCGACCGAGCCGGAACGTTACACGACACGCGACAACCTGGTGGCCTGGGCCCGCGCCCACGTCCGCGACCGAAGGCTGGTCGTGGTCTCGAATCGCGAGCCGTACTCGCACGTCCGGGGCGACGGCGAGATCAAGTGGGTGCGCAACGCCGGCGGGCTGACGGTCGCGCTCGACGCCGTGGCGCGCGCGCTCGACGGGCTGTGGATCGCCCACGGCAGCGGCGACGCCGATGTCGAGGCCTCCGACGCCCGCGGGCGCGTGCGCTGCCCACCCGATCAGCCGGAATACACGCTGCGCCGGGTGTGGCTCACGGCCTCCGACCACGAGCACTACTACTCGGGCCTGTCGAACGGCGCCCTCTGGCCGCTGTGCCACATCGCGTACGTGCGTCCGCGATTCCGTATTCGCGACTGGCAGAGCTACCGGGCGGTCAACCGGCGCTTCGCGAAGGCGGTGCTCGAGGAACTCGGCGACGCGCCGGGCCTCGTGTTCCTTCAGGACTACCACCTCGCGCTCGCCGCGCGCTTCCTGCGCGAGGCGCGTCCCGACCTCCAGATCCTCCACTTCTGGCACATCCCGTGGCCCAACCCCGAGGTGTTCCGCATCCTGCCGTGGAAGGAGGAGTTGCTCGACGGCATGCTGGCCAGCGACCTCGTCGGCTTCCACATTCGTGCCCACGCCGAGAATTTCATCGAGTCCGTCGCCACCACGCTCGAGGTCCGGGCCGAGCGCGATCATCAGGCCCTGGCGCGCGGCGGGCGTCGCACCTGGGTGCGCCACTTCCCGATCAGCGTCGCGGCCGACGAGATCGGGGCGCTGGCCGGCCAACCGGCGACGACGGCCGCCGAGCGCGCTCTGCGTGAGCGCCTCGGGCTCGGCGATTGTCGCGTCGGCCTCGGGGTGGACCGCCTCGACTATACGAAGGGCATCCCCGAGCGGCTGGAAGGCATCGAGCGGCTGTTCGAGCGCCATCCGGAGTGGATCGGGCGCTTCGCGTTCGTCCAGATCGGCGTGCCGTCACGCGTGGAGCTGAGCGAATACCGCGCCGTGCTGCGCCGCGTGAAGGAGTGTGTGGCGCGCATCAACCGGCGCTTTCCGCGCGCGGGCGGCCAGACCGTGCAGTTCATCGAGACCGGTCTGGATTTCCGCGAACTGATCCCCTACTACCGCCTGGCCGACGTGTGCGCCGTGACGTCGCTGCACGACGGCATGAACCTGGTGGCCAAGGAATACGTGGCGGCTCGCCCCGATGGTGAGGGCGCGCTCGTGCTCTCGCCCTTCACCGGCGCGGCTCGCGAACTCGAGCGCGCGCACATCGCCTCGCCCTACGACCGTGAAGCCATGGCCGAGGCCTTCCACGCCGCGCTCACCGAGACCGACGAGTCCCGGCGCGCGCGCATGGCGGCGCTGCGCGAAGCCGTTCGGCGCCGCAACATCTACGACTGGGCGATCGAGGTCCTCGACACGTTCGAGAGGCTGAGTCTGCGCACGCCAACCGAGGACGCCCGCCTGCCCTGAACGCGGCGCCCGTCCGCGCGCCGGCATCCCAAGCCGGCGCGGCGGGTTCCTTCCAGAAGGGAGATGCCATGCACCCCCTCATCCTCCTGCAATCGGCTTCGCTCCAGGCCTTCGGGGATCATCTGCGCGCGTGGGCCGCGTCGGCCGGCGATTCCGCCCTCGCGGTGGTGCTGGCCACCGCCGTGATGCTCGTCGGCTGGCTGGTGGCGCGCCTCGTGGCCTGGGGCGCGCTCCTGCTGCTGCGCGCGGTGCGGTTCAATCAGGCGGTGGGCCGGCTGCGCCTCGGCGGCACGGTCTCGGGCATCGAGCCGGCGCGCATGACGTCGTGGAGCCTGTACTGGCTCGTGCTGCTGTTCGCCGTGATGCTGGCCGGCGACGCGCTCGGACTCGAGCTGTCGTCCGCCGTGGCCAGCCGGCTGCGCGACGTGCTGCCGCGCGTGGCCACCGGAACGATCGAGATGGTGGTCGGCCTCGGCGTCGCGATGGCCCTCGGCGGCGTGACGCGGCGCGTGTTCGCGACCGCCGGCGTGGGCGGCAGCCGCGTGCGCGGGCGCGTCGTGACCGGCGTGCTCAGCGCGTTCGCGGTGCTGCTCGCGCTCGAACAGATCGGGCTGGCGGCGCAGTTCGTGATGGCGCTCGGCGTCACCGCCATGGCGGCGCTCGGGCTCGCCGCGGCGCTCGCGTTCGGCCTCGGCTGCCGCGAGCTGGCGCGCGACTTCGTGGTCGAGGTGCTGCGCGCCTCGGACGACGCGCCGCCGAGCGAAACGCGGGCGCGCACGTGAACGGCGCCCCGTTCGCGCTGAGCGGCGCCGTGCATCTGGTGCGCCCGACGCACCGCGTCGCGCACGACCTGGCGGAGTTGCGCGCCGCGCTCGTCGACGCGCCGATCGAGAGCCTGTTCTATCACGCCGTGGACGTCGTGCTGCGCTCCGCGTCGGCGACGGAACTCCCGCCCGACGACTTCAGCGCCTGGGCGCACGGCGTGCTGCAGGACGGCACGGCGGCGGAGCGCCTGTCGTTCGCGGTGCAGGGTGCGGACGGCGGGCCGGTGGAGCTGCGCGAGCGCCTGCTCGGCGCGCTCGCCGACGTGCGCTCCACGCGGCGGGCCCCGGAAGGCGCGGCGTTCGTGTTCCTGACGAGCGAATCCGTGCCCATCGCCACCGGGCGCGTCGCCGAGGACGGCGACTCGCTGCTCCGGCACCTGGCGGAGGCCGACCCTTCGGTCTGGTACTACCACCTCGTGGAGCAGCGTTGGTTCGCGGCCGGCGACGCGCCGCTGCTGGAATGGCTGCGCGCGCGCGGCGAGGCGCGCCTCGCCGAGTGGCTGCTCGAGGCGGCGCGTTCGGGCAAGCCGATCGCGCGCGTGCGCCGGCAGGTGCTCGCACGCTGGCGTCGTTCGCGCCTCGGCCCGCGCCTCGCGGCCGCGGCGTTCGAGCCCGAAGCCGAGCGTCGCGAGGCCGCGCATCAGGCCGTGGCCGGGCTCGTGCGCCGGCTGCAGCGCGGCGAGACCGCCTCGTGAGCCGCGTCGAAGTGCGGCGCGACGGGCCGAGCCTCGTCGACGGCTACCGCGCGGTGGTCGGCGACGGCCCGATGCAGATGCTGGAGACGCTGGCCGCGCGCCTGCGCGGCCACCGCCTGGTCATGGTGAATTCGACCGCGACCGGCGGCGGCGTCGCCGAGATCCTGCACCGCCTCGTGCGGCTGCTCCAGGAGCTGGGCGTGCCGACGAGCTGGGAGGTCATGCCCGGGGACGCGCGCTTCCACGGCATCACGAAGACGCTGCACAACACGCTGCACGGCGCGCCCGGCACGCTGAGCGCGGACGACGTCGAGTGGTACCACGAGACGAACCGCCGGGCCGCGGCGGCGCTCGAGCTGGATGGCGATCTGGTGTTCATCCACGATCCTCAGCCGGCCGCGCTCGTGCTGCATCGCCGGCAGCCCGGACAGCACTGGTTGTGGCGCTGCCACATCGACCTGTCGCACGCCGATCCCCAGGCGTGGGCGCTGCTCGAGCCCGTCGTCGGCCGCTACGACGCGGCGGTCTTCTCGCACGTCGCGTTCGTGCCGCCGCTGCCGGTGCCCGCCTACCTCGCGCCGCCCAGCATCGATCCGCTGGCCGAGAAGAACCGCGAGCTGGACGAGCGCGAGGAGGACGAATTGCTCGCGCCGCTCGAACTGCCGACGCGCCGGCCGTGGATCACGCAGGTGTCGCGCTACGACCGGCTCAAGGATCCGCTCGGCGTCATCGAGGCGTTCCGCCTGGTGCGCGGGCGCGAGGACGCGCATCTGGTGCTGGCGGGCGGCGGCGCCGACGACGACCCCGAGGGCGCCGCCGTGCTCGCGGAAGTCCGCGAACGCGCGGCCGCGGTCGGCGGGGTCTCGGTGCTCCTGCTCCCCTCGGACGCGCACCTGACGATCAACGCGTTGCAGCGCCGCTCGGCCATCGTCGTGCAGAAGTCGCTGCGCGAGGGCTTCGCGCTCACCGTTTCCGAAGCGCTGTGGAAGCGCCGCGCCGTGGTGGCGAGTGCGGTCGGCGGGATTCCGCTGCAGATCCTGCACGAGCGCACCGGAATGCTCGTGCACTCGATCGAGGGCTGCGCGTACCAGATCACGCGCCTGCTGCGCGCCCCCGACCTCAGGCGCCGGCTCGGTGCCGCCGGACGCGAGCACGTGCGCGGCAATTTCCTGCACCCGCGCGAGGCGCGGGACTATCTCGCGGTGTTCGCGCGTCTCGTCGAGGCCGCGGCCGGAGCGCTGCGCTAGACCTTTTCGGCGATGCTCTTGGCCTGCAGGAACAGCAGCAGGTAGTCGCGTCCGCCGGCCTTGGAATCGGTGCCGCTCATGTTGAAGCCGCCGAACGGGTGCGCGCCGACGATGGCCCCCGTGCACTTGCGATTGATGTACAGGTTGCCGACGAAGAACTCGCGGCGCGCGCGCTCGACCTTCGCCGGGTTCTTCGTGTACACGGCGCCGGTCAGCCCGTACTCCGTGCCGTTCGCGATGTCGAGCGCTTCGTCGAAGCTCGCGACCTTGAGCACCGCGAGCACCGGCCCGAAGATCTCCTCCTGCGAGATCCTGGAATTCGCGGGCACGTCGGCGATGACGGTCGGCTGGACGAACCAGCCCTCCTGTCCGGCCACCGGCCCGCCGCCCGAGACGAGCCGCCCGTCCTTCTTGCCGGCCTCGATGTACGAGAGGATCTTGTCGCGCGCCGCCGCGTTGATCACCGGGCCCATGTACACGCCGGGCACGTCGGGCGGGCCGACCGTGAACTTCTCGACCTCGACCTTCAGCTTCGCGAGGAACGGCTCGTACACCTTTTCGCTGACGATCGCGCGCGAGCACGCCGAGCACTTCTGCCCGCCGAAGCCGAAGGCCGACACCGCGACACCCTGCGCGGCGGCGTCCAGATCCGCCTCCTCGTCGACGATGATCGAATCCTTGCCGCCCATCTCGGCGACGACGCGCTTCAGCCAGATCTGGCCGGCCGGAACGTCCGCGGCCAGCTTGTTGATGCCGACGCCCACTTCCTTGGACCCCGTGAACGAAATGAAACGCGTGCGCGGATGGCGGACGAGCGAGTCGCCGACGGTGCCGCCGCTGCCGGTCACGAAGTTGAAGACGCCGGGCGGGAGCCCGACCTCTTCCATCAGCTGGTAGAACTGCCACGCGATCGCCGGCGAATCGCTCGACGGCTTCACCACGACCGTGTTCCCGGCGACGATCGCCGCGGTCGTCATGCCGACACAGATCGCGAGCGGGAAGTTCCACGGCGGGATGATCGCGCCCACGCCGAGTGGCACGTACGTGAGGCCGCCCTTTTCCCCGGGCATCGGCGTCACGGGATGCACGCCGTCGTAGCGCAGCATTTCCCGTGCGTAGAACTCCATGAAGTCGATGGCCTCGGCGGTGTCGGCGTCGGCCTCGGCCCAGCTCTTGCCGACTTCGAGCACCATCCACGCCGAGAACTCGTGGCGGCGTTCCTTCATGCGCCGCGCCGCTTCCACCAGGTACGCGGCGCGCTCGGCCGCCGGCACGCGGCTCCACGTCTTGAACGCGCGGTCCGCGGCTTCGACGGCTTTGATCGCCTGCTCGCGCGTCCCCGACTGGAACCGACCGACGACCTGCGACGGACGGGCCGGATTCGTGGACGCGAACGTCCCCGAACCCTTCTCCGGTTTGCCGTCGATGACGAGCGGATGTTCCTCGCCGAGCCGGGCGCGCACGGCTTCGAGCGCGCGCTCGAACGCCGCTTTGGTGTCGGCACGACTGAAATCGATGTAGGTGGTGGGCGCGTATTCGGGCAGCGCGCGCGCGTCGATCGGCGCGAGCGGTCGGGCGGTGGCGGGGTTCATGAGGCCTCCACGGAAGCGCCAGATCGGCGCGCGAAGTTCGGTCGGAGCGAAGCCAAAGAGGCGGCGAGTCTAGCGCACGGCCGGCGGCCGGCCCAAGCGGCCCGCGGCGCCGCGGGATCGCGGGATCGCGGACGCGCCGCACCGGTGGCCGGCGGCACGCGCCGCGCCGGTCGCCGACGACAGTCGCGACGCACGCCGGCGCCGCCCCGCTCAGCGCATCAGCAGCATCTTGCGCGTCGCCGTCTCGCGTCCGGCGCGCAGGCGGTAGAAATACACGCCCGCGGGCAGCGCGCGCACGTCGCCGAGGCCCTGGCCGACCGCGATCGCATACGTGCCCGCCGGCTGCTCGCCATGGGCGAGCGTCGCGACGCGCTGTCCCTGGAGATCGAACAGCTCGAGATCGACGAGCGCGCGCTCGGGCAGCGCGTAGCGGATGACGGTCTGCCGGCCCCACGGGTTCGGCATGTTCTGCTCCAGCGCGAAGCGCGTCGGGATCTCGGCGGACGCCGGCGCGGTGAGCGATCCGGTGCCGAACACGCGCAGCGCGTGGGGCGACGCGAGGTCGTCGCTCGTGAACACGACGAGCGCGGAATCGAGGCCGATGAAGTTCGGCGCGAACACGAGCCCCAGCGAATCGGACGCGCCGGGCGCCAGCGTCAGCCACGTGCGTGCCGGCTGGAACGTCGGCCGGTCGCTGCCGACCCACGAGATCATGAGCGGCGCGTTGCCGGGGTTCGCGACGTGCAGCGTGTCGAAGCGCTGCGTGCCGACCGTGACCGCGCCGAAATCCAGGATCGCCGGAGCGGCCGCGAAGCCCGGCGCCACGATCGAGAACGGCGCCGCGCTCGAATCCGCGACGCCGCCGCCGCGCTGGCGTACGCGCACGCGCGCGGCCGCGCCCGGCGTCGGCGGCACGCTCCAGCCGTACAGCCCGGCCGCCGCCGGCACGCTGTCCGCGATCGCGCTCCACGTTCCGGGCACGCTCTGCCAGTCGAGCGACACGGTCGGGACGAGCGCGCTCTCCCACTGGATCCAGCGCGTCGAGCCGACCTGCCAGGCTTCGCCGCCGATCGGCGACGTGAGCTTCAGGTGCAGCGTGTCGACGCCCGCTCCGCCGAGGGCGACCGCCGCCGGCGCGCCGGGCGCGTCGCTCGTGAGCGCGAGCGTCGACGCGTAGTGGATGGGCAGCGCCGGGCGGAACGTCAGCCCCAGCGTGTCGCTCTGCCCGGGCCCCAGCGCGAGCGACGTCCGGCCGCTCGTGAAGCCCGGCCCCGACGCGGCGAGCGGGCCGACGTGCACGATCGCGGTGCCGGGATTGCGCAGCAGCAACGTGTCGGACGTCGCGCTCCCCACCGCGCGCGTGCCGAAGTCGAGCGCGGTGCGGCTCACGGCCAGGCGCGGCGCGGCGATCGTGATGTTCGTGTCCGAGCTGTCGAGCGGGATCGAATCCCACAGATCGCGTACGCGCACCTTGACGGTGGCGCTCGCCGTGTCGGGCACGACCCAGTTCAGCAGGCCGAGCGTGCCGTCGACGTCGGCGATCGGGTTCCACGGACCATTCGGCGTGGTGCGCACCTCGACGCGCACGATCGCGATGCTCGTCGCGGTCCACAGGATCGGCTGCGTCTGGCCGGGCGACCACGTCTGCCCGCCGCGCGGCGAATCCAGGGTGAGGAACTGCGAGTTGTTGACCGGCGTCGAGTACGCCGGCGTGAACTTGTAGATCCCGTTGCTCTGCTCGGCGAGCAGCGTGCTGCGATCGAGCGCGGAGATCGAATAGTTGGAGCCGCTCAGCGTGTACAGGTTGAAGTTCGCGCCGCCGTCCGTGCTGATCAGGCCGGCCTGACCCGAGAACACGCCGAACACGGGCACCGTCGGGTCGTCGTGCGCGATGTCGGCGCCCCACGTCGAGGCCGTGTTCACGAGTTGCGTCCACGTGCGCCCGCTGTCGGCCGTGGCGGACATGCCGCCGGTCGGCCAGTGCGTCGCGATCCCGAAACGGGGATCGTGCCGGGCCGACGCCATCATCGGCACTTCCGAGCCGTTCGTCAGGGTGTCGGCGGGCTGCGGGAAGCGGCGCGTGAACGTGCGCCCGCCGTCGAGCGACTGCCACACCTCGCCCTGGCCGACGCCGGTCACGCCGTCGCCCACCCACACGTTGTCGTCGTCGCCGCGCACAATCTGGATGTCGCACGGGCTGCGAAAGCCCGGGTTCGAGAGCGTGTCCCACGTCGCGCCGAAGTCGAACGAACGGTAGACGTGCCCGTCCTCGGGGGCGAACAGCAGCGTATCGGGATGGTTGGGACTGCGCTCGAGGGGCACGCCGTATTCGCTGAACGACGCGTTGAACGTCGTGTTCCAGGTCGCGCCGTGGTCGGTCGACATCAGGATGCGATCGTTCGTCGTTCCGTTCGCGGCGGCCACCACCCAATGCGACGTGTCGTGTGCCGAGACGTAGAACGCGTGGATCTTCCCCGGAACGTACGCGCCGTCGCTGATGACGTTGCCGAGCGAGATCCACGTCGAGCCCCGATCCGGGCTCCGCGACAGGATGCCGCCCAACCCTGAAAACAGCACGTCGGGCGCAAGCGGATTGATCGCGATGCTGCGGCCGCGTGGCTGCGCCACCACGGTCTGCGTGAACGCCAGCGTACGCGTCCAGGTCGCGCCGCCCTGGGTCGTGCCCGGCGTCAGGTTCCAGGTCGCACCGCTGTCCTGCGTGGCCTCGACCGCCAGCGAATTGTGCCCGCACGCCCAGCCGTGCTGGCCGTCCGGCGAGAACGCGAGCGCGTGCAGGCCGCCGAGCAGCGGATGCTTCATCCAGCTCCAGGTCGCGCCGCTGTCGGCGGTGACGCGCAGGAATCCGCCGCCGCCCGACAGGATCACGCGGTTCGGCGCCTGGATCGAAACCGCGTTCATGTCCGAGCGACTCTCGAGGTCGAGATCGGGCGACGTCCAGTGCACGCCGTTGTCGAAGCTCTGGAGCGCGACGTTCGCCGAGCCGGTGATCCACACGTACGCGCCGAGCACGTCGACGGACAGCAGGCGTTGCGTCGTGGGCACGGCGACGGGCAGCCACGTGTCGCCGCCGTCGTCGGTGTGGAGCGCGACCGCGTTGTCGCCCACGACCCAGCCGTGGCGCGCGTCGCGGAAGCGCACCGCGTTCAGCGTGGCGGAGGTGCCCGACACGAGGCTGGCCCACGTCACGCCGCCGTTCCGGCTGCGCAGGATGCGGCCCCCGGCCCCGACCGCGAACAGCACGGAGTCCGTCGGCATCTGCAGCGCGCGCAGCGCGGGCGCGCCGGCGATCACGCTGAGCGCCCACGTGCCGCCGTCGTTCGCGCTGCGCCAGATCTTGCCGCTGTCGCCCACGGCCACGACGTTGAAGTTGCGCGCGGCCACGCCGCGCAACGACCGCGCCCCGAGATTGCCCGTGGTCCACGACGTCCCGTAGGTGAACGAGTGGAAGAACAGCCCGTTGTCCCCGACCACCCACACGTCCTGTCCGTTCCGCGAACAGGCCGCGTTCAGCCCCTGGGCGCCGGCTGGGCGCGCGCACGCGAGCCACGCGAGCGCGGCGAAGGCGACGAGCGCGGCGGGAAGCGGCGGGCGGAACGGCGGGCGACTCATGCGGACCGCGATGGCGGGGCCTCTCGGTTCTCTCAAGGAAGGCGGGCGATGGTCTCGATCTCGGCGAGCGCGACGCGTTTCCGCCCGGCGCCGCGCCGGAGCCGCACTTCGACGGCGTCGGCACGGAGGTCCGAGGTGGCGACGCGAATCGGCCAGCCGGAGCCGGCCGGAACCTGGAAACGGCCGGCCGGGACACCGTTTTCGAGCAGCACCACCTCGCCCGCGAGCGGCCCGACACCGTGCGCCGAGGCCGCGTGCGCTTCCAAAGGATAGAGAACCACCTCGCGCACTTCAACGGACGATCCCCACGCCAGCCGCGCGACGGCGGCCGGTTGCGAGTCGGGCGCCGCCCCGGCGTCGGCGATCCACGCGACGCGATCGACGTCGCCGCGCGTGCGCCGGTCGCACAGGGCGTGCGCGCCGGCGCTGCCGGGGGCGGCGGCGCTCACGTAGGCGACGGCGGCCGGCGCCGCGTTGAACCATCCGGCGCTCGCGTAGCTCCCGGGCACGGGAATCGCGGAGTGGCCGGCGTGGCAGCCGACGCACTTCGTGCCGCCCCCCGCCCGCGCGAAGTTGAAACCGGCGACGTGCGCGGGCCCGTGGGCGCTCATCAGCACGCGACCATCGGCGCCGACCAGTTGCTCGAACATGGGAACGTCGCCCGGCAGATCGGTCTCGTGAACGCCGCCCGTCGAGTCCACGGCCGCCTCGCGCACCCGCACGACGCGATCACCGCCGGGCGCGGACGAATCGCCGAGCGCGGCGAAGAAGCGGATGCGCACGCCACGCGCGGGCGGCGGCGCGTCCCGCATCGGCGCGTCGACCGGCCCGTTCGCGAACACGTTGAGGCAGTCGAAACGGAACGTGTGCGCGCCCGACATCAGCTCGCGCGCGTCGCCCGGCAGCGCGTCGCCGGGCAGGGGCAGCGCCGTGCCGGTGGCGGCCGGCGCCACGCGCGGCTCGAAGACCGCGGCGTCCAGCTCGGCGCGGCCCGCGCGATCGAGCACGGGCACGGGCGCGCCGCGTGCGTCGATCACGCACAGCGCGTAGTCGCCGTCGCCGCGCGCGTCGCGCGAACACAGCACGCGACCGTCGGGCAGCCACACGGGCGAGCACGCCGACGCGGCGTCGCGACCGAGGCCGGCCAGCGCGCGCGTGCCCTCGGCGTACGGCGGCTCGAGCGATGCGAGACGCTGTACGCCGAACGGCCCGCGCCCATCGAGCAGCGTCCGATCCGCCGCGCGCACGCCGGCAATCGCGCCGCGTGCGCTCACACACGGCTGATACGCCATGGTCGCGTCACGGTCGCGCGCGTCGCCGGCGGCCAGGCGCACGCCGTCGCCGTCCGGCGCGATGCTCACCGCCTGCCACAGGTCCACGGCCTCGGACTCGACGGCCCGGGACGAGTCCGTCGTGATGCCGTCTTCGCCCACGTTCGAGGCGTGGAAGCGGTTCGCCCACCAGCGTGCGTACACGATCCGGCCATTGCGCGGATCGATCGCCGGCTCCTCCGCGCCGTTGCGCTCGGACGTGAGGCGGCGCGGCGGTCCGCCCGCGGCGTCGACGACGTAGAGCTGGGAGACGGCGACCGCGGCGGGCTCCGCGCGGCCCGCGAGGCGCGTGCTCGCGAAGCACACGCGACCGTCGGCCAGCCACACCGGATCGAAGTCGTCGACACCGCGTGGCGGATGCGTGATCGCGCGCAGGCCGGCGCCGTTCGCCGCGACCACGTAGATGCGCCACGAACTGTCGCGCGCCGGAACACCCGCGAACGCGATGCGCCCGGCGTCCCACGACACGGCCGGGTCGCTGACGTCGAACGGCGCGGGGCCGACAATCAGCGCGTGGACGCGGCCATCGCGCTCACGCACGAGCAGCTGGCCGCCGACCTCGAGCGTGCGCCCGCGCGGCCCGAGGCCCGGCACGACGCCGGCATCGGCGCCTCGCGGGATGCCACGCGATACGAACACGAGGCGCGGCACTCGAACGGTGGACGAGGCCGCACGCGGCGAATGACCGGAAGGAACGCCGGCGGGCGCGGCGGCCAGCGCGAGCAGTGCGGCGAGGGCGGGAACGCCGCCCAGGACGGGCGGACGGCGCATCAGCGCAACAGCATCACGCGGTGCGAGATCTCGTTGCCGGCGGCGCGCAACTGCGCGACGTACAGTCCGGCGCGGACCGCGCGACCATCGTCGTCCTTGCCGTCCCACGTCGGCTGGTACGTGGAGGCGGTCTGGGCCTGCCCGTCCACGATGTGCCGCACGGCGCGCCCCGTCAGATCGAAGATCACCAGGTGCACGACGGCGTCGGCCGACAGCGTGTAGGACAGATTCGCGAAGCCGGTGGCCGGCGACGGATACGGCTCTGCGAACGTCATGCTCACGCCGCCACCGCCCGGCGGAGCCATGGCCGGCACGACCTTGCGGATCTGCCCGGCGCCGAGCGCCGGGACGCTGCCGGCGTACTGCAGCACGTACCAGATCGCGCCGTCGGGCCCGATCGCGTAGTCGCTCACGTTCTCGAAGCCGCTGCCCCAGTCCGTCGCGCTCGGCTGCCCCGCGACGGGCGCGGCCAGCGCCCAGGTCGAGCCGCTGCCCTGCAGGCGGCGCAGGTAGCCGCCGTAGTAATCGCTGAAGAAGAAGTCGCCGGCGTAGCCGAGTGGAAAGCCGTTCACGGCGGCGGGCGGTGCGTGATAGACGGGACCCGCGATGAACGCGGCCGCGCTCTGCGCCGAACGGTCGAACGAATAGATCGGCGCGACCGGGTTGGTCGCGGGGCAGCCGGCGTTGAACACGGCCGGCCCTTCGTAGTTCGGCCAGCCGAAGTTCAGTCCGCCGGTCGCGGCCCGGTCGATCTCCTCGTACTGACTGTTGCCGACGTCGGCGATGAACAGATCGCCGGTCGCCGAGTCGATCTGGAAGCGGTACGGGTTGCGCAATCCGTACGCGTAGATGAGACGCGTCTTCAGGTTGAGCGCGGCGACCTGCGGGTTGTCGGACGGCGTGATCAGCGCGAGCGGCGCGGGACCGCCCGGCGTGCTCGGCAGGTTGCTCACCTCGAGTCGGGTGATGACGCCGTGCAGCGTGCTGTCGTCCTGGGCGAGGCACGACTGCGCATCCTCGCCCATGCTGTCGTACAGCTTGCCGTCGATTCCGAAGCGCAACGTGCCGCCGTTGTGATTGAGCGCGACGTCCGGCAGCGTGTTGATGAGGTCGTAGCGCGACGCCACGTCGATCGACACGGCGCCGTTTCCGGTGAAGTCGAGGTCGCCGGTCACGGTGTAGCGCGAGATGCGGATCGTGTTCGTCGGCGTGTTCTCGTCACAGTGGATGTAGACGTAGGGCCGCGCCGGCCAGCCCGGATCGACGGCGATGCCGAGCAACCCCTGCTCCTCGCCGGTCGTCTTCACGTTGTCGACGGTGCACACGGGGTCCGTCGCGGCGCGCGCGCCGTTCACGATCAGATGGATCTCGGCGCTCTTCTGCTCGATCACGAACAGCCGCCCGTCCGGCAGGAACGCCATGCCGACCGGGAAGTCGAAGCCGCCGATCACGAGCTGGTCGGAGAATCCCGTGGGCAACGTGGTCTGGGCGCGCGCGGGCGCGGCGGGAACGGCGAGCGGAAGCAGGGCGAGGGCGGCAAGCGAGACGAGACGCAACGGGTCCCTCCGATGCGCGAGACTGCGGGCGAGTCGGGTGCCGACCATCGGACCTCCTACGCGCTGCGCGGCCGGTCGAAGCGCGGCACGGGATGCCGTCGGGCACGGATCGCCGGCGACTGTGCCGCGCTTCCCGCGCAGCGTCAAGCGCGCATGCCGCCGGCGGACGGCGGAGCGCGGCCCGCCGCGGAACGTGCCGACGACGAACGAACGGCCACGTCGCCCATTGAGGAGCGACGTGGCCGCCGAGGGTCCGCCGAAATCGCGACTAGTGGTAGAGGTGCTTGATGCGCCCCCACGTCGACGCCTTGTTCGGAGTCGCGTCGGAGACGAGCTGGCCGCGCAGTTCGCCGCCCGTGTAGGTCGTGCTGTGGATGTTGACGTACAGCTTCCCGGCCAGCAGGTCCGCGACCACCGCGCTGGTCAGGGGCTCGGTCGCGTCCGTCGACGACCACACCCGGTCCCACGTCGCGCTCGTCGTGCCCGCGCCGGCCAGCGTGAGCTTGATCGGCCCGTTGAAGCCCGGGAGCCCGTCGTGCAGGTGCGCGGCGATCTGGTTCGCGCTCAGACCCGTGTACGTGATGTGGATGGTGAGCTGCGTGTGCGCGTCATTCAGCACGAACGTGCCGGCGCCTGTGCCGGTCGACGAGTTCGTCGGGACTTCGCTCGCGGAGCTGATCGTGGCGGTGAACCCGGTCGAGGCCATCGCCGGCGAGACGGCGGCGAGAAGCAGGAGCAAGAAGGCAACGGCGAGGCAGCGGGCAGGCATCGGGTGCCTCCTGCGGGCAAGGAACGATTCCCGGCAACGCAGGACAGACGGGAATCCCGCGGCGCGAGGACTGGACGCTGTCAATGGTCCCCCAGGTTCCAGCGACCCGTCAATGAAAGTCGTGCGGGGCGGAGATTTCCCGATCGGATCGTCCGCTATGGCGATTTCGTATTGGGATCTCGCAAGGGAGCGTCCTGTGCCTCGCACCAGCTCCACCCGGCCTAGCGGTACAGCCGCTTGATGCGTCCCCACGTGCTGGCGCGAGTCGGCGTCGGACCCATCAGGATCTGGCCGCGAATTTCGCCGGACGGATAGTTCGCCGAGTGGATGTTCACGTAGAGCAGGCCCGCGAGCAGGGCGTCCACCCGATCCGGCGTCAGGGCGTAGGGTGTCGAGGCCGTCGTCCACGCTCCGTCGAACGTGCCCGACGTGCCGCCTCCCGCCGACAGGAAGAACCAGATCGGTCCGGGAGCGCCCTCGGCGCCGTAGTGGATGTGGGCGCCCAGCAGGTTCGACGTGAGCCCGTTGAAGACGATGTGGTAGTGCAGCTCGGTGCGCGCGTCGTTCAGCGTGAACGTGCCCTGGCCGATCGCGTCCCCGCCCGTCGTCGAGCCTTCCTGGTCGGGGGTGATCGTGGTCCAGAGCGGCGTGATCGCGAACGCGGGCGTCGCGGTCAGCAGCAGCGTGAGCAGCGCGAGTGCGGCGCGCATGGCCGCCTCCTAGCTCTCGTTCCCGTACCGAGCGAGCGACAGGTCGACGATCTCGCCGATCAGGTCGGCGTAGGAGCGGCCGGCCTTCTTCGCGGCCATCGAGAACTCCGCGGACGGAAGCAGGTAGGGGTTCGGATTCACTTCGAGCACGTGGATCGTGCCATCGGCCGCGACGCGGAAATCGATGCGGCCGTAGTCCCTGAGTTCGAGCGCCTGGAACGCCTGGATCGCCGCGCTCTGCAGCCGCGCCGTCAGATCGTCGCCGAGGTCGTCCGGGAAGAACGGATGGGTCGTGCGATACGCCTCGGTGTCCTCCTCCCACTTCACTTCGCTGCCGGCGATCTTCGGCGTGCCCTCGGGCAGGCGCGACAGGTCGAGTTCGACCACGGGCAGCGCGAGCGGGCGCTCGTTGCCGAGCACGCCGACGTAGATCTCGCGCCCTTCGATGTATTCCTCGATGAGCGCCGGCGTATCGAATTCCGCGTGGATGTAGTCGATGCGCTCCATGAGTTCCTTGATCGAGCCGCACACCGCGCCGAACTGGATTCCGATCGATCCGTCTTCGCGGGCCGGCTTCACGATGACCGGGAACTGGATGTCGTGGGCGTGGTCGGTGCGCCCGCGGTACACCGTCGCGAAGTACGGGGTGTGGATCCCATGGAACGCGAAGATTTTCTTGGCCAGGGCCTTCTCCTGGGCCAGGAACAGCCCGTGCGCCCCGGTGCCGGTGAAGCGCCGGCCCAGCAGCTCGAGGTAGGCGGCCACGTTCGAGTCGCAGCTATCGTTGCCGCCAAAGGATTCGACCAGGTTGAACACGAGGTCGGTCTCGGATTGGGCCAGCTCGATCAGGCTGGTCGGGGTGCCGTCCAGTCTCAGGAAGACCGGGCTGTGCCCCTTCTTCTTGAGCGCTTCGTAGACCTCCTGGACGTCCTCGTCCGGGGCCTTGCGCTTGGGGCGGGCCGCCCCTTCACGGGTCTCGTCTTCGTCCCACCAGAAGTCGTACAGCACTCCGATGCGGAGCTTCGCCATCCGGGTCCTCGCCGTGACGGGCGCCCTGGGCGTTTCAGGCGGCCTCTAGGTTTGCACGAATCTGCCGCGTGTAAGGTAATTCATCGCGAGGGTAGTTCCATAGGCCGTAAGTTCGACGAGATATTGTGCGTCGCGTCCCGTGCGCGCGTACAGCTGATGGTCGCGGCACGTGCGCACGATGCGCTCGATCAACGCGCGCACCACCGGACGCTTCACGCCGGTCCAGTTCGCGATCTTGTCGGTGAGCAGTGCGCGATGCTCCTCGACCAGTTCCCACGCGGGACGCACGTGCTTCAGGCGGCCGTTGAACTTGAGGAACAGGTCGCCGAGGTCGGTCTCGAGCGCGACGTTCGCGGCTCCGCCGTTCTCGCGCATCCACTTGCGATAGAACTGTTCGACCGTGACGCGCATGTCCTCGACCGTGATGTCGAAGTCCCCGGTCGTGACGATCGGATCCTGCTCGCGCACGCGCCGAACGACGCGGTCCACGTAGCGCAGCTTCTTGAGCGCGGGCCAGTCCTTGTACTTCGCGCGCCAGTTCGCGCGCGGGGTCAGCCACACGGCGAACGTTTCGGCGAAGTCTTCGTCGGGATGCTTTTGCGCGTACCAGCCCGCCAGGTGGCGCACGTACTGCCGATTGAACGGGAGCGGACGGTAGTGGTCGCGGTAGCGGCGATTGAAAGGTCCGAACAGCTTTCGCCATTCGGGCGTCGCGAACAGGCGGTACGCGTAGTTGAACGCGTGGCCGGCCTCGTGCCGCATGTACATCATGATCTCGCGCTCGTCCTCGAGATCGTTCATGGCGCGCTCGAGACGCGCGAGCTTGGGATCGGCAAGGTAGAACGGGATGCCGATCACCGGCTGCCCGTCGGGACAGCCCCACTCGTCCGTCAGGTAGCAGATCGGTTTGAAGCGGCGCACTCCCTTCCGCTCCAACTCGCGATGCAGCCGATGGACGAAACGCTCGACGGGCGAACCCTCGAGGCGAAGGCCCAGCTGGCTGATGCGTTTGGAAAGGAGTTCACGGACGTCGGGAGGCGTCTGCTCGAAGCCTGGCACGCGCGGATGCTACGCGGTGCACCGGGACCGCTCAAGTTGAGCGCGAGCGAACGACCGGCCGGGCCGGCGCCTGCGCGTGGGTCCAGCGCAATCCCTCGTCAAGTCCCGGCAAATTGGCCGGAGGGCGCCGGAGATGTGTGTTATAACACAAACCGTCGGTGCGTCCGCGACATCGCAAGTCGCGGCATGGCTCCCTGGGTCGGTCCGCACGCGTCGCCCGCGGTTCGCGATCCCCAATAGGACTTGTCGGCGCGTCGCTCGAGAGAGAAGCGCCGGAAAGGAGAACTCCGTGAAGCGTGGGTGGCTCGTCACTCTGACTCTCGTCTCGCTCGCGGCCACGGCCTCGCTGGCCGCCGCCGAGCCGAAGACCTTCATGATCGACCGCGCGCATACCGAGGTCGGCTTCAACGTAAGGCACTTCTTCACGAAGGTGCACGGGCGCTTCACCGACTTCTCGGGCAGCATCGTCTACGACCCGAAGGCCCTGGCCGCGTCGTCGGTCGACGTCACCATCCGCGACACCAGCATCTGGACGGGCACGGAGCGGCGCGACAACCACCTGCGCACCGAGGATTTCTTCTGGGTCGAGAAGTATCCGACGATCACGTTCAAGAGCAACAAGGTGATCGCGGGCAAGGACGACCATCACTTCCAGGTCGGCGGCGACCTCACGATCCGCGGCGTCACGAAGCCGGTGACGCTCGACGTCGAGTTCCTGGGGATGGGCCCGGTCGACATCGGCGGCAACAGCCTCGGCATTCAGGCCGGGTTCGACGCCACGACGACGGTCAATCGCAAGGACTTCAACATGGTCTGGAACAAGACGGTGGACCAGGGCGGCGCGATGCTCGACGACAACGTGGAGATCGTGCTGAACGTCGCGGCCTTCGCGGCCGGCGATCCCAAGCCCGCGGCGGCCGCACCCGCCACGAAGAAGTAAGCCGCTCGCGAGCCAAACAGCGACGGCCCCCGAAGCCTCGGCTTCGGGGGCCGTTCGTGTCTGTCCGCCGCCACCCGCCGCTACAGCCCGGAGGACGTCGGCTGCTTGGCGGCGCTCGAATCGGGCGTCGCGCTCTCGGGATGCGCGCTCACGTAGGACGCGATGCTCGCGCGCAGGGTGTTCGCGTCGTCGGTCGCGTTGTAGTGCTCGAGGAACACGAGTTGCTCCTTCGCGCGATCGAGCTTGCCCAGCTCGAGGTACGCCTCGCCGAGGTACTCGCGGGCCGGCGCGTAATCGGGCTTGATGCCGATCGACTGGGTGTACGCGGCGATCGCCTTGTCGTAGTTGCCGAGCTTGCGATAGCCGAAGCCGATCAGGTTCCACGCCTCGTAGTAGCGGGTGTCGAGCTTGATCGCGCCCTCGGCGGCCTCGACGCCCTTCTTGAACTTCTTCTCGGCGTCCTTCTCCTTCTTGGATTCGAGGTCGAGCTTGGCCTTGCTGATGTAGTCGTAGGCGTTCCCGTAGAGCGCCTCGGCCTGCTTGCGGCGTTCGGCGGCCGCGGCGGCCTGCTGGTCGGCCGGCATGCCGTAGGACTGCGACTGCGGCGCCGACGGCGGCGGATCGGAAGGCGGCGCGGGCGAACTGCCGCCCGACATGGATGCGACGGCGGCCCCCGCGGAGAGCGCGAGAGCGGTGAGCGTGATCAGCGACGTGCGAATGCGCATGACGTTCCCCGAGTGAGTGAAGAGTCCTTGGGAGCAGCGGTGCTCATTGTGCCCCCGCGAATGGCGGGACGCCAGCCCCCCGCCCTGTTCTTTGCCAAAGTCTTGTCGTGCCGCCGCGGCCCCCGTATCGTTCCGCCGTTGATCCGGACCGAACGAACCCCTTTCCGACTCGGGAGAACCTCATGCCGCTTCCCGCCCGCCCTGCCGCGTCTCGCCCTGCTTTCCCACCGGTCGAGACCCCAAGCGACCCGCTTCGTCCCCAGCGACCGCCGACCGCCCCGCTCCCGACGCGCCCGGCATGGTTCCCCGGCCGGGCCAGCGCGTGCGCGCTGTTCGCCCTGCTCGCGCTCGCCCCGCGCCCGTCAGCGGCGGCGGCCGAGACCGGTCAGCGCATTCGCAACGGCGATGTCGCGCTCTGGGTCGAAGTGCGCGGGAGCGCGCCCGGACGTCCGCTCTTGATGGTGAATGGCGGGCCGGGATTCGATCATACCTACGTGCACTGCTCTTCGGCCTGGGACACCCTCGCCCTCGGACGGCGCGTCGTGTTCTACGACCAGCGCGGCAACGGCCGTTCCGGGGCGCTCGCGCCCAAGCAGACGTGCACGCTCGCCGACCAGATCGCGGACCTCGACGCGGTGCGGGCCCACCTCGGCGCGGACAAGATCGACCTGCTCGGGCACTCGTGGGGCGGGTACCTGGTGATGGCCTACGCGGCGCGCCATCCCGAGCACATCGCGCACCTGATCATCTGCGACTCGGCGGCGCCCAAGTGGGACGACACGGTGTTCCTGTTCAAGGACGTGTTCCCGGAAGGCATCGGACGGCAGGAGTCGGTCGCGTTCGCCGAGGCGCTCGGCGACACCAACGCCGAGAAGGCCGACATGCACGAGTACCTGGGCATGCTGTTCGTGGACCCGGCGCTGCGCGATCGCTTCCTCGCGAACTCGAGCGCGTACCACTACTCGCGCTCCGTGAATCAGGCGCTGAACGCCGACCTCAAGCAGTACGACCTGAATCCTGAACTGCCCAAGTTCCGCTTCCCGACGCTCGTGCTCACCGGGCGCTACGACATGAACGTCGCGCCGTCGGTGGCGTGGAAGATCCACCGCGCGATTCCTGATTCGAAGTTCCGGGTCTTCGAGAAGAGCGGCCACCTGCCGTACTACGAGGAGCCGGCCGCGTTCGTCCGCGAACTGGAGGGATTCCTCGGCGCGCCGTGACCGGCGCCGGCCGCGTGCGGCCGGGCGGGCGGCGCCGTGCCGCTGGCTAGCGCTTCGCCGCGTCTCCCACGCCCAGCGCCTGCCGGGCGTGCTGGAGCAGCAGGATCTGGCCGAAATGCCCCGCGAAGTGCTCGAGCATGTGATAGAGGATCCAGCGCACCTCGACCTCGCGCAGCTCGCCATTCGGACGGGTACGGGGCCGCATGATCGTGAGAGCCGAGTCCCGGACCGGCGCCGCCACGCGCTTCAGGTGCTCCCGCGCGCGGTCCAGCAGGTCGTCGAAGAACGCCAGATCCTTGCCGGCCAGCGCCACCGGAGGCGCGCCGTCCGGGGCGAGCGGCACTCCACTGTCATCGATGCCGAGAATCTCCTGGAAGGGGATTTCACTCCGCTGCAGATCCTCGATCCCTATCCCGGTCCAGCCCACCTCGATGATGGCCTGGTGCGCCATCAGCATGCCGATCGTGTTCATGCCCGGCGCCAGCTGCCATTCGAGATCGGCCGGTGTGAGCGTGCGGGTCTGCTCCTTCTGACGCCGCAGTTGATCGTCCAATTGGGCGACGAACGAGGCGACCTCCTGTGAGGCGTATGCGGCCGGGATGGCGATGACGCTACGGGTCACGGGTGACATGGGGCCTCCGAGTCCGCATTAGCCGACGCTCAGCACTTCTCGTACTTCCAGTTTCGCGACTTACCCTCGGCGATCCAGGCCAGAGCCTGCGCGATGCGTCGCTCGCGCGTCGCCGCCTGCTTGGCCTCCGTGATCCACTCGACGTACTCGCGCCGGTGGCTCGGGCTGAACGCGGCGAAGTGCTCGCGCGCGCGCTTCGCTTTGGCGAGCGCCGCGGTGAAATCGGCAGGGACGCGCAGCGGCTTCTTCGGGCTGCGCATCGCGCGCGGCGCCTTCACGCCGCTCTCGTTCAGCGCGACGGCCCGCTTCACGTAGCCGACGAGAACTTTCTTCGCGGGCAGATCGTCGACGCTCTTCAGCCGGCCGAAGTTGCCCCACGACGCGCCACCCTTCTGCCCGCCGTCGCCGAGGATGAGCGCGGCCTTCCAGAAGCCGAGCGTCGCGTGCTCCTTGAACGCGGCCATCTGGCAGAGCAGACCCGCATGTTCGAACGCCGGAGCCCGCCACTTGAGCGTCTCGACGACATCCGGGCAGGCGCCGTGCACGACGGCGCGCACGTGGCGCAGGATCGGCTTCGCGAAATCGGCGGACTTCGCGATGTACTCGTCGACCCGCGGATCCTTCTTCCCCACGGAACCTCCTAGACCTCGAACTTCTCGGCTTCCCACGTCAGGCCGAGCTCGCTCGGCGGCGCCATGTAGCCGAGCAGCGCGGACGACGCGACGACCGCCGGGCTCGCGAGATAGCCTTCGCCGCCCACGCCCATGCGATTCGTCCAGTTGCGATTGAACGACGTGATCGCGCGCTGCCCGGGGCGCAGCGCGTCGGGGCCCTGCCCGAAGCACGGCCCGCACCACGACTCGCGGATCTTGCCGCCGGCCGACTCGAAGACGTGCGCGATGCTCTCGCCGTTCAGCCGCGCATCGGGCTTGCGGATCTGGTCGCGCACGCCGCCCGAGCCCGGGAAGATCACGAACTCGCGCGCCGCCGTGCCGCGCCCGAGCGCGCGCGCGGCGTGGATCACGAGCGCGGCCTGCATCAGGTCGTCGTAGCCGCCGTTCGTGCACGAGCCGATCATCGCCTTGTCGAACGCGATCTTCTCCTTCGCGACGTCCTCCGCCGGGAACGCGTTCCCGGGACTGAACGGCTTCGCGATCATGGGCACGAGTTCGCCGAGGTCCAGCGTCTCGTCGATCTCGTACGTGGCGTCGGCGCCGGGCGCGATGCGCGGATAGGGCAGCTCGCTCATGCCCTTCGCGCGGAACCAGTCGTACGTCACGTCGTCCGCCGCGAACAGACCATTCATGGCTTCGGCCTCGGCCATCATGTTGCAGATCGTGTTGCGGTACGCGATCGGCAATTGGCGGTCGCGATCCACGAACTCGACCGACATGCCCTGCGACTGCTTCGCGCCCCAGCGCTTGAGCAGCGCGAGCACGAGATCCTTGCCGCTCACCCACGGCTTCAGTTCGCCGCGGAACGTCACGCGGCGCTGCTTCGGCAGCGTGAAGTAGATGTAGCCCGTGGACCAGCCGAAGCCGAGCGTCGTCGAGCCGACGCCGATGCCGACCGCGCCGTATGCGCCGTAGGCCCGGCTGTGCGAGTCCGCGCCCGGGATGAACTGGCCGGGCATCACGAGACCCTGCTCCGGGAAATAGAAGTGGAAGATGCCGTCGCCGGGCGTCGCGTAGTACGGCTTCTCGATGCCGTGCAGCGCGGCGAACGCGCGGCCGATCGCGGTCTGGCGATCGTCGGCCTCCACGCCCGTGAACACGAAGTGGTCGTTCGCGATCGCGATCTGCCGCGGGAAGATCGTCCTGCCACCGGTGATCTGGTTGAACGTGTGGATCGAGAACGGCGCGGTGCCGTCGGACGCGGGCAGCAGGTCCGCATAGACGCGCAGCGTCGCGCCGGGCCGCACCTCGGCCGTCTTGTCGACGCGATGCGCCCACACGATCTGCTCGGTCGTCGTCATGCGCCGCGCCGTGGCCGCGTCGGCCCACTCGATCTTGGGCGGCCGGCGCACGGAGTCCGTGAACTCGCGGCGCCCGATCGCGAAGATGCCGCCGCTGCGGCGGATCTCGTCCTCCTTCGGCGTCAGCGGCACGGGCTCGTACGTCTTTCCGCGCGTCACGTTCGTGAGGCGGCGCGAATCGGGATCGAACGCGAACGTGTCGCCGTCCTGGGCGTCCGCCACCGCGTCCGGGCTCTGCACGACGTGCAGCCCCAGGTTGAACGCGTTGCGCCGGAAGATGTCGCCCATGTTGTTCCCGCACACGACCACCATCTCGAGACCGGCCTCTTCGCCGACGCCTTTCAGGCCGGCCGGGCTCATCTCGCGCGACGAGCCGATCGCGAAGCGATCGCCGGCGATCAGGAACGTCTCGCCGCGGTGCACGCGCTCGCGGAAGTTCGGCATGAGGAAGCGGAACGATCCGGCCTTCCAGCGCTCGTCCAGCGTCTCGAGGCTCTCGGAGACGCAGTCGGCGGCCGGCGTGATCTGATCCGTGTCGATGGCGTCCAGCTTCTTCCCAGGCACCTTGGGGTCCCAGAAGATCAGCGCCTGGCCGCGGATCTCACGCGCCGAACCGGCGGTAGGGTTCGCGTCCTGGGCCGTGTCGCCGCCGAGGACGCGATTCGGGTCGACGCCGGGCTTCAGTCGGGCCGGCTGGAGGCTGTGCATTTCGGTGAACTCCCGGCATTGGTGGGGTGACGGTGTCGTGCGTGCGGATGCTAGCGACAGCGCCGAGGTCGGCGCAAATCGCCGAACGACCGTCCACGAAGGCTTGGGGCGTGGCTCCGCACGACGCCCCGGGCGCCATGGCCCGCCTCTCCCGGAGATTCCCATGCGCCGCTTCCTGCCGCTCGCCGTCCTCGCCGCCACGTTGTGCACGTGCCTCACCCCCGCGCTCGCGCTCGCCGGCTGGCCCAATACCACGAGTCAGGGCGCGCCGATTTCCATCGGCCCGGGATTCCACGCGGTGGCTCTCCCCGTTCCCGACGGGGCGGGCGGCGCGATCGTCTTTCTGATCGACCAGCGCGCCGGCAACTACGACATCTATGCCCAGCGGGTCGACGCCGCGGGCAACACCCTGTGGGCCACCGGTGGCGTTCCCGTGGAGACCGGAGCCGTGGACCAGGTGCCGGTCGGCGCGGTGTCCGACGGGTCTGGCGGCGCCATCCTGGCGTTCGCGCAAGTCAGCGGCGGCATCGTCAGCCTGCTCGGCCAGCGCATCAACTCCGCGGGCGTCCGCCAGTGGACGACCGCCGGCGTACCCGTGACGAACCTGCCGAACAGCATCGAGACGGCCAGCGCCGCAACCGACGGCGCGGGCGGCATCATCATCGCCTTCGAATACGACTTCTCGATCTCCGACCACGACGTCTACGCGCAACGCCTGTCGCCTTCCGGCTCGCCGCTGTGGGGCGCCGGCGGAACGGCGATCGCCGCGAGCGGAAACAAGGAGCAGGCCCCCCGAGTGGTGTCCGACGGCTTTGGAGGCGCGTGGTTCTTCTGGAACGACAACCGGGGCGGAGACTTCGACGTCTACGCGCAGCGCCTGCGCCCGAACGGCATCCCCGTGCTCGCCGGGCTGGGGAAGGACATCGACATCACGGTCAGCGGCGATTCCCAGGACATCGCGGCGGTGGCCGACGGCGCGGGCGGCGCGATCGCCGCGTGGTGGGTCTACTTCTCGGATGCCAACCTCTACGCGAACTCGATCGACAGCACGGGCGTCACGACGTTCGGCTACACGCTGTCCGCCGCGATCGGCAACCAGACCAGCGCGCAGCTCATCACCGATGGCGCGGGCGGGTTCTTCGCGTTCTGGATGGATACGCGAGCCGGCAATGAGGACGTGTACGGAACGCACATCCAGGGCAACGGAGTCACCGCGTCCGGCTGGCCCGAGGGGGATGGCGCGCCCATCGCGACGGGCAGCGCGCGGCAGATCTTCTACGGGGCGCTTCCCGACGGCGCGGGCGGCGCGCTGCTCGAGTGGATCGAGGGCGCGAACTCGGTCTTCGACTTCCGCGCGACGCGAATCGACGCGAACGGCTTCGCGCGCCTCGGCTGGAGCCTGTCGCCGGGGAACCCGCTCACGACGTTGCCCGGCAAGGAGGACACCGGCGCCCTCCTCGCCGACGGCAGCGGCGGCGCGTACTGCTTCTTCAACTCGACGATCGGCACCGACGTCAACGCGTACGGCCAGCACATCGATCGCTTCGGCCAGGTCGGGCATCCCGAGCCGAAGATCGTCTCGGTGAAGGACATCGCGAACGATCAGGGCGGCGCGGTGCGCGTGACGTGGACGCCGAGCTATCTCGATCAGGCGCCGGGCACGATCGCCGCGGTGCAGCAGTATCGCGTGTGGCGCCAGGCGCCGGCGTTCGCCGCGCAGGCGGCGATGCGCCTCGGGGCGCGCCTGCTCCACTCGGGCGCCGATCCCGAAGCCGCGCCGGGCCGCGTGTTCCGCACGTCGGGCAGCGGGATCAACACGATCTATTGGGAGTACCTGGGCACCGTGCCGGCCTCCGCGCAATCGGGATACAGCTTCGCGGCCGCGACCGCGGGCGACTCGACGGCGTTGGGCAATCCGCGGACCCAGTTCATGGTCGAAGCCGACGGCGGCTACACGGTCGGCAGCATGTTCTGGGACTCGCCGGCGGACTCGGGCTATTCGGTGGACAACGTCGCGCCGCCCCCGCCCGCGCCGTTCGCCGGCCAGTACTACGGCTCGCACACCGATCTCACGTGGGGCGCGAATCCGGCGCCGGACCTGTTCGAGTATCGCCTGTATCGCGGCACGAACGCGGCGTTCGTGCCCGGGCCCTCCAACCGCGTGACCCAGACGTCGTCGACGAACTATCAGGACCTGAGCGGCGCGCCGTACCTCTACAAGCTCTCCGCGGTCGACGTGCACGGCAACGAGAGCGCGTTCGCGTTCCTGCAGCCGCTCGGCACGGCCGGCGTCGCGGGCGACGCCTTGCCGACACAGCTCGACCTGGCGCTCGCGTCGCCGAACCCTTCTCGCGGCCACGCGACGTTCGCGATCGCGCTGCCCGCGCCGGCGCACGTGCGCCTCGCGGTGTTCGACGCCGCCGGTCGCCGCGTGCGCGTCATCGTGGACGCCGACCTGCCGGCCGGCCGCTGGTCGCGCACGTGGGACGCCAGCGATGGCTCGGGTCGCGGCGCGTCGACCGGCCTCTACTTCGTGCGCCTCGAATGCGGCGGGCGCGCGATCACGCGGCGCCTGGCCCTCGTCCGGTAAACCGCAGGCGGGACGCCCTCCCCCGGGCGTCCCGCGCGGCGCCGGTGATTCGAACGGCGCCCAGCCGCATCCAAGCGTTCGTCGACGAATTCTTGTGGAACGCCCGGCGACTCCCCCAGGGGTCGCGCGGGCCGATCGTTCTTCTTCGGAGGCGACATGCGTCACCCCTCGCTGGAGCTGCTCGATTCGGACGTGAGTTCGCGCGCGCCTTCCGTCCCCGATCCCGTGCCCGCGGACGTGGAGCCGACGGACGCCGAACTGCACGACGCGTACTCGCGCGCCGTCATGTTCGCGGCGCAGAAGGTCAGCCCGGCCGTCGCGCTCATCGAAGTGCGCCAGCCGGCGCGCGACAAGGGACGCCGCGGCACGCAGCAGGGCGGCTCGGGCTCGGGCTTCGTGTTCACGCCGGACGGCCTGATCCTCACGAACAGCCACGTGGTGAGCGGCGCGAGCAGCATCCATGCGACGCTCCCGGATGGGCAGCGCTTCCAGGCCGACCTGGTCGGCGACGACCCGGACACGGATCTCGCCGTCATTCGCGTGCGCTCGACGAGTCTGCCGTCCGTCGAGATGGGCGACTCGAGTTCGCTGCGCCCCGGCCAGCTCGTGATCGCGATCGGCAATCCCTACGGATTCGAGTACACGGTGACCGCCGGCGTCGTCAGCGCGCTCGGCCGCTCGCTGCGCTCGCGCAACGGCCGGCTCATGGACGGCATCATCCAGACGGATGCGGCGCTGAACCCGGGCAACTCGGGCGGCCCGCTCGTGGACGCGCGCGGTCGCGTGGTCGGCGTGAACACGGCGATGATCCTGCCGGCGCAGAACCTGTGCTTCGCGATCCCGATCTCGACCGCGTGGCACGTGGCCGGCCTCTTGATCCGCGACGGCCGCATCCGCCGCGCGTATCTCGGCCTCGGCGGCCAGAACGTTCCGTTGCCGCGGCGTCTCGCGCAGGCCCTGCGCCTGGCGGCGCCGCGTGGCGTGCGCGTGGTGACGGTCGAGAAGGACAGCCCGGCCGCGCGGGCCGGCGTTGAGGAACGCGACATCCTCGTGGCGCTCGACGATCAACCGATCGGCGAGGTCGACGGGCTGCATCGCTTGCTCGGCGAGGAGCGCATCGGCGTGTCCGCGCGTCTCACGCTGATCCGCGACCTGTCGCTGGTCACGCTCGACGTCGTGCCCGAGGAATCCAGGCCGCACGTCGCCGCCTGACCGCAGCGCGCGCCGTGCGGGCGGGTTATCGCGCGCCACCGGCGAAAGTGCTCGAAGTGCGCGGCGCATGTCGCTGTCGTTACGTCCAGCGAGACGGTCGCGCGCGGCGACCCGCGGCGCGAACGCATGAAAACGCAGCAGCGCGGCCCGATGCATGCATCACGGACGCGGTGGACGCATGTGTGAATTCTTCGGGTCCAGACTTGAATTTCGCGGGCCCGCGAGTCACGATGTCGGCCGTTGATGAAAGTGCCGCATCGGACCGGGCTCCCCCCGCACCGATCGTTCATCGATGCCGACGCCGAGAATTCCGGGATCGACGCCGGGCAGTTCGACTCGATCGTGCCTCAGTGCGGTTGAGGACGTGCCACACACCTTGCTTAGGACTGCCCGCTGCCCGGCGTCCCTTGTTTCCTTGCGCTCCGTGCCCCAGTTGGCGCGGAGCGCAAGTCTTTGTGGGCGGCGGCCGATAACCCGCGGAACGTCTCCGACCTGCCCCCGACCCCGAGGACCGCGCACGTGAACCCAGTGTGGATGATCCTGATCGTGGTCTTCGACCTCGCCGTCACGACCGCGGTCGTCGTGTTCGTGCTGCGCAAGCGCGGCATTCTGGGCGCCTCCGTGGCGACGCTCGGCGTCGACCTCGCGAAATTCAGGACGTTCAACGGCGCGGCCGAGGCGCTGGTCTCGGAGTACATGCGCGCGAACTACAGCGGGCAGAAGGAGAGCCTGCCCGGCCTGCTGTCCGATCTCATGGGCAAGTTGGAAGCCCGCGCCAAGGCGGACGGCATGGCGCTCGATCGCGGTGCGATCAAGCTCGTGATGTTCCGCGCCATCCGCACGCAGCGTCTCGCGGCTCCGCGCGACGTGCAGGTCGCATTGCGCGACGTGGCGTAACGACGAGGGCGCGGGCACACGATCGTGCCCGCGCCCGAATCACCTCGTCGGTCGAACGGCGGGCCCTTGGCGCGCACGACCTACGACCCGCCCCTCCCGAAGCGCTAGACCTTCACCGCGCGCGTCATGAGGAACGACTGACGCACGATGTTCTGGTCGAGGTACTCGGCGACGAGCGCCTCGAACTCGCGGCGGAATTCCGCGAGCTTCGCGGGATCGGTGCCTTCGAGCGTCTGTACGAGCCTGGTCACCGGCCCTGACGTCCTCTCGCTCACGAAGCGCGTATGCTGCGGGCTCAGCGCGCCCACCAGCATCGTCTCGCGGTCGAACGCGATGTCCCTGACCGCCGAGCCGAGACGCTCGCGGACGATCGCCGGCTCGCCCCACTGGATCGGCGGCGACACGCCGGCCGGCGGCGGGGGCAGGTAGCGCGCGACCATCGAGAACATCCTGCCGACATAGTGATCGGGCGGCCACGTCGAGAACGCGATCACCCCGCCGGGCTTCAGCACGCGCAGCATCTCCTTGATCGCGACGTCGGGCCGCGGCGCGAACATGTGGCCGAACTGGCTCGTCACGACGTCGAACTGCGCGTCGCCGAACGGCAGTTTCTCGACGTCCGCCTCTTTGAACTCGATGTCGACGCCCGCGATGCGCGCGTTCTCGCGCGCCTGCTCGAGCAGCTCGGGCGTCAGATCGGAGCCCGTGACCTTTGCACCGAGGCGCGCCGCCGTGACCGAGACGACACCGGTGCCACCGGCCACGTCGAGCATGCGCTGCCCCGACTTGACGCCGGCGAAGCGCACGAGCCGCGCGGCCGTCGGCGTCGTATGCATCGCGAGCGGGCCGAAATTCGCCCACGACGCGCGCTGCATGGCCTTGAACTGTTCGTAGGGATCGGCGGCGGTTGCCGCCGTACTGCTCGCTTCTGGATTCATGGATGAGACTCCTCGGTTGCGTGAAGGCGGCGACCGCCACGGAAACGCGAAGCGCCCGCGCGGCCGCGTCGCCCCGCTCGCGGCGGAACGCCTCTAGTGCTTGGCGGTCGCCATCTGCATGCCCTTGAACAGCGTCATCACGTGCTCCTTCATGGCCGGATCCTGCACGGCCACGTTGAGCACGCCATCGATCATCGTCTGGTCCTTCGACATCGCCGCCATGATGGACTGCTTGGCGCCGCCGTCGGCCATCACCTTGGTGATGACCAGCGTGCGCAGGCTGTCGTTGGCCATGAATTTGTCCATCATCTGGCTCGCCATGCCGCTGTTCTGGGTGATCGCGTCCATGACCTTGCCCTGCATCTCGGGGTTCGCCATGAGCTGCTTCACCATGTCGCCGCCGCAGCCCACGGTCAGGGCCGCGGCCGCCATCAGGCACGCCGCCAGCAGGGCGCGCGATTTCGTCATCATCGGTTCCTCCACTTCCTTCAAGAGAACGACACGCCCACACCGGCGGGCGCCCGGATCGAAACAGTTCGCGAAGCCTTCAGACCATCGTCGGCACGCGCGTGTGCCAGTCGCTGTGCTGCTGGTGCACGTGCCCGAGGCGGATCAGCTCCATCTCCGAGAACGGCGCGCCCATGAACGCCATCGACGTCGGCAGTCCATTCTCGCCGTAGCCCGTGGGCATGGCGAGCGCCGGCAGTCCGCACAGATTGCCGGCCGCGATCACCGGCGGTCCACCGCTGACGCCCGGATACGCCTGGTCGAAGCGCTTGTCGGCCGGATACGCGACCGTGGCGCGCGTCGGCGTGGCGACGACGTCGAACGATTGATAGAGCTTGGCGAGCGCCGCGCGCATCGGCTTGCGCAGGCGCATGGCCTGCAGATAGTCGACCGCCGGGATCAACGTGGCCGCGTAGCCGCCGTGGCGGTCGTCCGTGCACTGGAGTTCGCGCACGCGTCCGCTCTCGATCAGCTCGAGGAACGCGCTCGCGCCTTCCGCGCCGACGATCGCGCCGACCGCCGGCCCCCACGGCAGGTCCGGCCATTCGACGTCGCGCGTGATCGTGACCGCCGCGCCGAGCGCGGCCAGCGCGTGCTCGAAGTTCTCGCGCACCGCGGGCTGCACCTTCTCGACGCAACCCTTCGGCACGGCGACGCGCATCGGCTTGCGTGGCGCCTCGGGTGCGTCCGCGTACGGGAAACCCTGGTGCGCGCTCGTCTCGTCGTTCGCGTCGTGCCCGGCGATGGCGGCCAGGACGAGCCCCGTGTCATCCGCCGAACGCGCCATCGGTCCGAGTTTGTCGAGCGTCCAGCACAGCGCCATCGCGCCGTGACGGCTGACGCGGCCGTACGTCGGACGCAGGCCGGTCACGCCGCAGTACGCGGACGGCGTGAGGATCGAGCCCGACGTCTCCGATCCGATGGCGAACGGCACGCAGCCCGACGACACCGCCGCGCCCGGACCGCTGGAGGAGCCGCCGCTCCAGAAACCCGTGTTCCACGGCGAAAGCCCCGGCCCGGTGAACGAAGCGTCCGGATGGTTGTAGCCCATGCCGCCCGCCAGCTCGACCATCGCCAGCTTCGCGACCAGGATCGCACCCGAGTGGCGTAGCCGCTGGACGACCGTGGCGTCGTAGTCGAACACCTGATCGCGGTACGGCGCCGCGCCCCACGTGGTCGGCACGCCCTTCGTCGCGAGCAGGTCCTTCACGCCGTACGGGATGCCGTGCAGCGGTCCCTTGGACTGGCCGGCCGCGATGTCGCGCTCGGCCTGGCGCGCTTCGACCATGGCCGCGTCGCGCATCAGCGTGACGACGGCGTTCAGTTTGCGCCCGACCGTGTCGAGGCGATCGAGACAGGCCTTCGTCAGATCGACGGGCGAGAGCTTCTTCGTGCGAATGCGCGCCGACAGTTCGCGCACCGGGAGAAACAGGTCGCGGGTTTCCATGTCGGCCTCAGGGTTTGAACGTGAAGTCGGGTTCGTCGCCGTTCGCGAGCTTGGCCTTGCGCAGCGCCTCGCCGCCCGAGATGCGCTGGTCGATCTCCTCGGTGACGTCCTTCATCTGGTCGGCGTCGAGGAATGCGCCGTAGCGGATGTGGATCACCTGCGCGAGCGCCTTCGCGGCGTCGGACGGCGCCTCGGGCGCAGCCGCGGGCGTCACGTGGCTCGTGTCGGCCGCAGCCGGCTTGGGCGTGCCGGGTTTCGGCGCGGCGCTCTGCGCGAACGCGATCGCGGGCCCGCCGAGCGTGGTGCCGAGACCGGCGAAGCCGACGCGCTTCAGGAACTCGCGTCGATCGGGCGAGGTGGGTTCGGGGAACTCGGCCATGCGTGCCTCCTTGGGGCGAGCGAGAAGCGTCGCGGGCGAAGAGGTTGGGGAGGTTAGCACGGGGTCGAGCGGGCGCGGGGACGAATCCCGTGGGATGCCGAGCTCGACGCTCCTGTTCGTTCACAGGCCCGTGAAACGTAAGTAGTAGTAAGGAGTCCTGCGGAGCGCCCCTCATCGCCGGAGAAGCCGACATGCGTTGCGTCCGTGTTGTGGCGTGTGCGGCGCAGTTCGCCGCGTTCGTCGTGCCCGTCGCGGCTCACGCCCAGGTTCCCCAGGATCAAGTCTGGGGTCCCAACGGGGCGGTCCGCGCAGTCGCGGTCTCGAACAACACGATCTACCTGGGTGGGACGTTCACCCGGATCGGGCCACCCACCGGGGGCTTCGTCGAGTTCGACCCGAACACCGCCGCTCCGCTCCAGCCCTATCCCGGGGTCGTGGGCATCGTGAACGCGGTCGCCTGGGATGGAGCCGGGGGCTGGTACATCGGCGGCACCTTCAGCAGCGTCCAGGGGCAGCCGCGCGGCGGTCTCGCCCAGATCGACGCGAGCGGGCACGTGACCGCGTTCGCGTCGGGCTTCACGATGACGGGACCGCCTCTGAATGCACCCTCGATCAACACGATCGCTGTGTCCGGATCGCGGGTGTACTTCGGAGGCCGCTTCGTATCCGTCGATGGCCAGGCTCGCAACGACGCAGCGGCGTGCGATGTGACGACCGGTGCGCTGACGCCGTGGAACCCGAATCCCGTCAACACGAGCGATCCGATCAGCGGCAGCGTGACCGCCCTGGTCGCATTCGGGAGCTCGGTCTACATCGGCGGGGCCTTCGACACGATCGATGGCCAAACCGTTACCAGTCTCGCCGCGGTCGATACCAGCCTGGGCGCGGTGACCGGGTGGGCTCCCAGCCTGAACGGAACCGTGATCTGCCTCGCGCTGCGGGTGCTCGATCGCTTTCCGTTCACGGTGACGATCTACGCGGGTGGGACGTTCACGACCGTCAACGGCCAAGCGCATTGGCACGTCGCCGCGATCGACGCCGGGACGGGGACTCCGTTCACCTGGGCGCCGTTTGTGAGTGGCAATGTCCGGGCGATCCTCCCGCCACTTCAGGGTGGGCCCGTCTACATCGGCGGCGATTTCACCACGATCAACGGCGTGCAGCGGCAGTGCATCGCGGCGCTCGATCTCACGACCGGGAGCGTCCTGTCCGGCTGGGATCCCGGCGCGAACGGCTCCGTTACCGGGCTCACCATTTTCGGAAGCTCGCTCTACGCGTGCGGCGCCTTCACGACGATTGGCGGCGTGCTGCGGAACGGTCTCGCGGCCCTCGATCTCACGACCGGCGCCGCGACGAGCTGGGACCCAGCGGCAAGCGCGTCCGCGACCGCGATCGCCGCGGGCGCGAATGCCATCTTCGTAGGCGGGCGCCTCACGACCGCCGGAGGCGTGCCGCGCATCGGTCTCGCGGCCATCGACGCCACGACCGGGCTGCCGACCAACTGGAGCGCCGACGTGAGCGCCGGCGGCGGCGTCCTTTCGATGGTGCCGAGCGGCGGCAAGCTCTACGTCGGGGGAGTCTTCAACAGTATTGGCGGGGTCGCCCGCACGAACGCCGCGGCAATCGATTTGAGCACCGGAGCCCTGACGGGCTGGCAGCCGGTGCTGACCGGGGCCGTGACCACGATGGCCCTGGGCGGGAACGTCGCGTATCTGGGTGGATTCATCACGTCAGCCGGAGGACAGCCGCGCAACAACCTCGCCGCCGTCGACCTGCTCACGGGCAGTGCAACGACCTGGCATCCGCCCTCGTTCGACCTCGGCAACCTCGGCGTGAACGCGCTCGCAGTGAAGGGTGGACTTGTCTATGTCGGGGGCGTCTTCTCCTTCATGGGTGGCATTGCGCGCACCGCACTCGCGGCGGTCGACACGGCCACCGGGTCCCTGGGCCCCTGGGATCCGCAATTGGGCGGCGACGGTGCAGTTCTCGCTCTCGCGAACGATGGGACGCGCATCTGGGTCGGTGGCTCCTTCGATCATGCCGGTGGGCGGCCGCGTGACGACCTCGCGGCCCTCGACCCGATCGACGCCCATGCGAACACCTGGGACGACTACGCGGACGCCCCCGTTCTCGCGTTCGCGTTCGACTACCCGACGCTGTACGTCGCCGGCCGCTTCTCCAGCCTCGGTGGAGATCCCCACGTGGGCCTGGCGAGCATCGATCTGACGAATGGGGAGGTCAGGCCGTGGGGCGCTGATTTCAGCGGCACCGAGAGCGATCCCGTCACCGTGCAGGCGATCGCGCTGAGCCCAGGCCGTGTCATTGTCGGCGGCTCCTTCGACGGAGTCGCGGGCCGCGCGCAATCGAATTTCGCCGTGCTCCAGGGCGGAGCGACGACCGCCGTCGATCTCACGGCGCACGCGCCTCCGGCCACCACGCTTCGGACGTGGCCGAATCCGTTCCGTTCCCAGCTCGTCGTGAGCTTTGCCCAGCCTCGGGCCGGGGACGTCGACGTCGCGATCTACGACGTCGCGGGGCGCTTCGTACGCCAGCTGCATCGAGGTCCCCTGCCCCCCGGCACCACGAACCTGCCGTGGAACGGGCGCGACGAGGCGGGCGCGCCCGCGAGCACCGGGCTCTACCTCGTGCGCGCGAGCTCGAGCGAGCGGGTCGTGAGCGCGAAGATATTGCGGCTGGAGTAGCGCCGTACCGCTTCGCCGCCTCGGCAATCGGTACCCTCGATCGCGAGCCGGCGGGAGCGCGCGCTCGTGCTCCCGCCGTGGCGCGTGCCGAGAATTCGTCTCTAGCGGTACAGCAGTTTCAGCGCGCCCCAGGTGCCCGTCCGCGTCGGGGTCGCGCACGACGTGCAAAACGGTGGGAAAGAAACCGTCATGCGCCCAGCGAACAGGATGCCCGCGAGGACGTCCTCGTCCGCGGAGTCAACGACGCCATCGCCGTTGAAGTCCGACCGCTGCCACGGCAGACCGAAGTCATGCGACGCAGTGGACAAATCCGACGCTGTAAGGCCGCCGTTGCCGTCCTCGTCCGGCGTCGAGCAGATCAGCCCAGTGACCGAGCTCGGGTCCGAGATCAATACGTTCTGATGGGTCACCGGATCATCCGCGAAGATCTTCACCGTGCCGCGAACGGACGAGCCTACGAACTGACCCGTCGAGGCGCCGAGGATCGTGAAGTCGACCTGCCCCTGATTGTCCGTCAGCGCGCTCACCGTGCCGCCCGCGCAATTCACCGTGTACGCGGCATTCTGCTGATTCTGACTGATCCGCAGGTCACCAGCTTCGCAGATGGACACGGTCACCCTACTTCCGTCGATCGTCGCGCCGCCGCTGGTGCGGACGATCACCGTGAACAAGCCGTCCGTCACATCCGGCCCGCTCGGCGTGCCTCCGACGAGGCGAATGAACCCCGGACTCGTAGAGGCTGCCGCGTCGGGCAGCGCCGCGTGAGCTGCCGCGATCGGCAGCAGACTACACGCAAGAAACAGGAACGGAGTGCCAACTCGCTTGGTCATCGTTCGTCCTCCCGGTACGCAGGAGCCCCCGCGATCAAGCGAGCGCAGCCTGCCCTGTGGACTTCACCGCGATCCGGATCGCCCCGGCAACACGCTATCCGTGCACTGCGATCACCGTGCGGCGAACGGCACCCTATGTCACCGGTGGAAGATCGAGACGCAATTTCAGACCCCATGGGCCTCGTGACCCAGTGCTGCGACATCGCGGCGCACTCCACCTCCTCTTTCTGACCACGATGACGTGCCGGATTCTCTCGCCGCGCCATTGATGCCTCCGGCATGGTCCCCTAGGATGGCTGACGCGCCGGTCATGGGACGGTGCGAGGTCGAGCCCACACCATCGAGGGAGAATCCCGGTTGCGCTCACTGCAATCGCCGTTCGTTGTGGCGGCCGCGCTCTTGTCCGCGCTCGCCTTGCCTGCGCGCACGCTCGCCGCAAACGCTCCGCCTCGCGAGGGCGACTTCGCGATCAAGGACTTCAAGTTCGTCTCGGGCGAAACCCTGCCCGAGCTGCGCATCCACTACCTGACGCTCGGCCGGCTGGCGCGCGACGCGCGGGGCCACGCGAGCAACGCGGTGCTCATCCTGCACGGCACGGGCGGCACGGGCCGGCAGTTCCTCGCGCCCCAGTTCGCGGACGAGCTGTACGGCGCCGGGCAGCCGCTCGACACGACGAAATACTTCATCATCCTGCCCGACGGCATCGGCCACGGTCACTCGAGCCGGCCGAGCGACGGACAGCGCGCGCATTTCCCGCACTACGACTACGACGACATGATCGAGGCGCAGTACCGGCTGCTGACGAAGCACCTCGGCGTCGATCACCTGCGGCTCGTGATGGGCACGTCGATGGGCGGCATGCACACGTGGGTGTGGGCCGAGTCGCATCCGGGCTTCATGGACGCGGCGATGCCGCTGGCGTGCCTGCCCGTCGCGATCGTCGGGCGCAATCGCCTGTGGCGCGACATGGTCGAGGACGCGATCCTCAGCGACCCCGAGTGGAAGAAGGGCGACTACACGAGCGAGCCGACGGCGGCGCTGCGCGCCGCGGATCACATCCTGCTGCTCGCCGGCAGCGCGCCGCTGTTCCAGCAGCGCACCCTCGCGACGCGCGACTCGGTCGACCACTATCTCGGCGCGTATCTCAAGCGCACCCTGCCCACGCTCGACGCGAACGACCTTCTGTACCAGGTCGACGCGTCGCGCCGCTACGACCCATCGCCCGGCCTCGAGCGCATCACGACGACGCTGGTGCACGTGAACTCGGGCGACGACTTCATCAATCCGCCCGAACTGGGCATCGCGGAGCGCGAGATCCAGCGCGTGAAGCACGGTCGCTTCGTCCTGATTCCGGCCAGCGACCAGACCCACGGCCACGGCACGCACACGTGGGCGGTGTTCTGGAAGCAGGAGCTGACGGCGCTCCTGGCGGCGACGGCGAAGTAAGGCGCCCGGACGCGTCGTCTCACACGACTCGAGCGCCCCACGCGGCTTCGCTGGGGCGCTCGATTCCTCTCACCGCTTCCCCACCAGCCGCCAGAAACGCTTCTCGTCGAGCAGCGTGATCTTGTGGCCCTTCGCGCGGAGCCGCTTGATCTCCATCAGCTTCAGCCCCGCGTCCTTGCCCGCGGCCTGTAGCGCATTCGGGCGCCCGCGCACGACGACCGTGGTCTTCGCCGACGGCGCGCCGTGGACGACCGCGCCCGCGCGTTTCGCGGCGCGCGCCGCGTCCTTCCGCGGTTTGCTCAGGATGCCGGTGAACGCGAGGTGCACGCCCTTCAACGACCTCAGCACTCCGACCTTCAGCGCCGCCGGCGGATTGCGCAGCGCCTCGATCAGCTCGTCGGCGCTCTCGTAGCGCTTGCGCCGTTCGCCGATGCAGCGGTACACGATCTCCTTCAGGTGATCGCTGCACGCGAAGCGTCGCACTTCGGGCGTGCGCACGCGCGACTCGGCGTCGCCCTTCACGAGCATGCCGAGGAGCTGCCCCACCTGGTACACGTCGTCGCGCGCCTGCCACTTGGGGACCGAGCCCGCGAGGATGTCGCTCGGCGCGGTCATCGCGTTCATCGTGTGCGCGGCGACTCCGCGCCGATCGCTCTGCTGCCGGACGATGCCGAAGTCGCCGAGCTTGAGCGACGGCCCGTCGCACACGAACACGTTCATCGGCGTGAGGTCGCGGTGCAGCAGCTGCCCGCGGTGCAACTTGCCCAGCACTTCGAGGATGCCCGCGATCTCGCGGCGCGCTTTGCCCTCGGGCCAGCCCTTGCCCGCGCGGCGCAGGAACGTGCGCAGGTCGCCGTGCTGCGCGTACTCGATCGCGAGGCAGTAGAGCATCTGCCCGTCCGGGCGCACGATCGGGAACGTGTCGAAGATACGGATCGCGCGCGGGTGCCCATCGAGCAGCTGCCCGAAGTACGCCTCCCGCAGCCAGCCGTCGATGATCGTGCTGGCCTTGATGCACAGCGTCTCGGCGACCTGCGACGATCGGCCGAGGCGCTTCGCCAGGTACACCTGTCCGTATCCGCCCTCGCCGAGCGGGCGCTCGATGCTGTACTGAAGGCGCGTCTCGGGGCTGGTCACGATCTGCCCGGGCACGAGGAGCCGGCGCGACGGATCGATGGCGCGCGCGGAGCCGATGCTGCGGGTCGTGGCGGAGGTGGCGTTCTTCATGGTTCCCCGCTCCTGCTAGAACGCGTCCTCGCCGCCGTCGATCTTCCAGAAACCGTCGACGAGCCCGACCGATCGGAAGATCTCCGCGGCCTCGCGCGTGGTCCACTTGCGCCAGCGCAAGTCGGCGTGGCGTCCGTGCCAGGGCTTCGCGAGTTGCGCGATCTGACGCGGATCCGCAGGATAATCGGCGCCCGTCGACATCGCCAATCCGCCGGCGCCGGGCGCCGGCGCACGCGACTAGCGGGCGCGAACGACCGTCAGCGTCCCCGCCATCGTCGTGTGGTAGCGGCAGAAGTACGCGAACGTGCCGGCCGTGGTCGGGACGAAGCGCCAGTTGGAATCGGGCGGGAGATTGCCGGAGTCCCACTCGTTCTGGCGCGCACTGACCGTGTGGGGCACGAGGTCGCGATTGCGCCACTCGATCGTGTCCCCCGGCGCGGCATTCACCACCGGCGGCTGGAACGCGACCTGGTGCGCGGTCACGATGTGGAGCGCGTGGTGCTGCGTCGCCGGTCGAGCCCCGCAGCCTGCGGCGCCCAGCGCGATCGCGGTCGCCAGCGACAGAGATGCGACCGCGGCCGCCAGCGCCATGCGCCCGCTCCGGGCGCCGCGCGCGACGGCGTGAAGGCGGGACCTCCGACGACTCTGCGTGGATTGGGTGGCCCCGCCCTCCTTGTGCACGCCGCTCAGTCCTTGAGCGCAGCGCGCGTCGACTTCGCCTTGTCGAGGTGCGCGATGAAGGCCGGCCTCACGCTGGTCAGGAGGTCCTTGAGCTCGGCGTTCTTCGCGCCGGGCACGAGTTGCTGATCCAGCATGTCGATTACGGCCTGGTGGTAGGAGATCTCGTTGTCGAGGTACGCCTTGTCGAACGCGCCACCGGTCAGCTTCGCCATGCCGGCACGCTTGGTCGCCGTCGACTTGAGGAGTCCGCGGCTCGCGGCGTTCGGCACCGGCGTCAGCTTGAGCTTGCCGGCGAGGGCCTTGGCCTTGTCGTTCACGGACGTGTGGTCCGTGACCATCATCTGCGCGAACGACTTCACGGACTCGTCCGCCGACGTCTTGAGCGCCACCTGGGCGTTGTCGATGTCGATGGTGTTCGCCGCCAGAACGATGGCCGCGATGTTGGCGTCGGTCAGAGGCGCGGCCTTCGCGGGCTTCGCGACCTTCGCGGCTGCCGGACCCGACAGCGCGGCTGCCGTGACCGCAGCGAGGAACAACCCGGGGACGACTCGTGACAGGAACTTCATGGATCCCTCCGTCGTGGCACAACCACCCGCGTGACTGGGGTGAGGCGCGAGCCGGCCCGGACGGCGGGTGACGCCCGGGTCCCCGTGAACACCACGAGTCATACGACGGGCTTCCAAGATAGTCAAGTGTTCTGTTGATTATCTTCTTGTGCGCACGAAGGCCGATCGAATACTGTGTCGCCATGGACGAGCATCGGCACGACAGTCGATTGAAGGGCGCCCGGGGAGCGATCCTGAACCTGCTGCGGCGCGGCGATCTCACGGTGGCCCACCTCGCGGGCAGCGTCGGCCTCACCGACAACGGCGTGCGCCTGCACCTGGCCCGGCTGGTCCGTGAGGGGCTCGTCGAGGAGCACGGCAAGCTGCCGGGAGTGAGCAAGGCCTCGCGCCTCTACGGGCTGTCGCCGGGCGGGCGGGGCATGTTCACGCAAGCCCACGTGCCGCTGGTTCAAGGCCTGCTCGACGAATTGCGGCGCAGGAACGGCACGAGCGGCGTCCGGCGCTGGCTTCAGGCGATCGGGCGCCAGTGCGCGCGCGAGCAGCCGGCGAGTGGCCCGCGCTTCAAGCAGCGCGTCGATTCCGTGATCAAGGCGTTTCGCGGCCTCGGGGGCGATCCCGTGCTCGCGCGGCGCGACTCGACCGTGAGCGTCGTGCTCCACGACTGCCCGCTCGCGGACGTCGTCTCGCGACACCCCGAGGTCTGCGCGTTCGGCCAGGGGCTCGTATCCGAGCTCGCGCAGGTGCCGGTCACGGGCCGCTGCGCCCACGGCCCACGACCGAGCTGTCGCTTCGACTTGGCCGTGCCGCCGGCCGACGACGCGG
>DATJGS010000010.1:0-302355 GCA_035494735.1 Saccharimonadaceae bacterium (SeqCode) | reverse complement strand
CACCTGCGCGACGTAGTGCTCGATCAGTTCGCTGAGCGGAATCAACTCGGGGCTCGGCGGCTGGCGTGTGATGCGTGGCGGCAGGGCATCCGGCGTGATCTGGCCCTGCGTCGACATCAGCATGGCCCGCTCGATCACGTTCTCCAGCTCGCGGACGTTGCCCGGCCACCCGTAGGAGCACAGGCGTTCCATGGCCTCGGGCGTCGTGCGCGGGGCGCGCAGCCCGGTCTCGTGCTCGTACTTCCTCAGGAAGTGCTCGACGAGCAGCGGAATGTCCTCGACGCGCTCGCGCAGAGGCGGAAGCGTGATCGAAACGACGTTGATGCGGAAGTAGAGGTCCTCACGAAAACGCCCGGAGCGCACCATGTCATCGAGGTCGCGGTGCGTCGCCGCGACCACGCGCACGTCGACCGCGATCTCCTCGTTCCCGCCGACCGGCTTGAGGCTCTGCTCCTGGAGCACGCGCAGCAGCTTCGCCTGGAGCGGAGGCGAGAGGTCTCCGATCTCGTCCAGGAACAGCGTTCCCTGGTGGGCTTCCTCGAACAGCCCGCGCCGATTCTGCGTCGCCCCGGTGAACGCGCCGCGCACATGGCCGAACAGCTCGCTCTCGAGCAGCGTCTCCGGGATCGCCGACACGTTGACGGGCACGAAACGCCGGCTGTGGCGCGGGCTCTGCGCGTGGACGGCGCGAGCCACGAGCTCCTTGCCCGTACCGCTCTCGCCCAGGATCAGCACGGGAGCGCGGCCCGTCGCGACGCGGGCGACGGTCTTGAAGACCTCGAGCATGCGCGGCGAGCGCCCGGCGATGTTCTGCAGACTGTACTTCGAGGTGATCTCCTGCTGGAGGAGCCGCACCTCCTGCGCCATGCGGCGCTTTTCGACGGCGCGGCGGAGCAGCGCGCCCAGCGCGTCGGACGTCACCGGCTTCGCGACGTAGTCGTAGGCTCCGGCGCGGATCGCGGCCATCGCCGAATCGATCGTGGCCCGCCCGGTGATGAGGACGACCGGTACTTCGGGGGCCTGCTGCTGGACGATGCGCAGCAGTTCCATCCCGTCGCGCTCGCCGAGGCTGAGGTCGGTCAGCACGGCGTCGAACGAACCGTTCGCGAAGCGCTCGAGGGCCTCGCCGACGCTGCCGGCGACGACGCTCTCGTATCCAAACGACTCGGACATGCTCGCGATCACGGTCGCGACCGCTGGTTCGTCGTCTACGACCAGGATCCTGCCCTGAGCCTTGTCGTCATGCATCGGACACCTCCGCGCCCTCACCGATCCAATGAGAGAAGTATCACGCTCTCGTCCGCTCGTACCAATCGGTTTTTCGGGGCCGGAAACCGCCCCCGCGAGTGGCGGCGCGGCTCAATCGCGTGTTACGCTCCGCCATCATGATGTGGCTCGTCGCGTGCACCTTCGTCGCATCGGCCGCGACGGCGACGCCTCCCGCGGATTCCGTCGCTGTTCCCGGCGGGTACGCGAGTCTCGAGGCGCTGCGTCACTACGTCCAGGCCCGGACCGATGAAGAGGCCGGGGACTTGTCCGCCGCGTTCACCGAATACGCGCGCGCCCTGACGCTCGATCCCCATGCGCCGGCCGTCGCGCGTCACCTCTCGGATCTGACCGCCCGCCAGGGCGACGCGGCGCGATCGCTGGAATTCGCGAATCGTGCGCTGGACGAGGACGCGCACGACGCGCGCGCGCTGTGGCTGCGGGGATCGGCCGAGTTCAACCTGGGACGCAGCGAGGACGCGCTCGTGTCCCTGCGCGCCGCCGTGGACGCGGACTCCACGGACGAAGAGGTCCTGCTGAGCCTGGCGCGCGTCGCCGAGCAGCTCGACCGTGTCGACATCGTGCAGGACGCCTATCGACGGATCGTGGATCTCGACGAAGAGGACTCCGAGGCGTGGTTCCAGCTCGCGGCCGCCGACGCCCGACTGGACCGCTTCCCGGACGCGAAGCAGGCGCTCGCGCGCTCGGTGCAACTGAATCCGGGACGACCCGGCGTCTTCTTCCTGCAGGGCTGGATCGAGGAGAGCCTCGGCAACGCGGCAGCCGCGATCGATCTCTACCGGCGACACCTCGGCATCCATCGCGACGATCAGGTGACGCGGCGGCGGCTGGTGAACCTGCTCGCGAACCACAAGCAGTATCCCGAGGCATGGCGCGAGTCGCAGATCGTGGCCCGCTCGCGCCAGGGCGACATCGAAGCCCAGCTCGTCGAAGCCGACCTCGCGCTGTATGCCGGACACGTCGCCGAGGGCCGCGCCAGTCTCGAGCAGCTACGGCGCGCCCACGCCGAAGACGTCGACGTGCAGGGCCGCATCATGGGCACGCTGATGCGCCACGATCGCAAGAGCGAAGGCGTCGAGCTGGCCGAGAACTGGGCGCGGCGTCACCCGGGCCACGCCGATGGCGAAATGCTGGCGGCGCGCGCCAACGCGCTGGCCGAACGCGAGACGGCGGCGATCGATCACGCGCGGCGCGCGGTGACGTTGCAGCCCGACTCGCTGTCGACGTCCGTCCTCCTCGGGCGCATCGAGCAGGGGCAGCGGCGCTGGGGCGCCGCGGAATCGGTGTGGGTGGACGTGCTCCGGAAGTTCCCGGGCGCCGGCTTCACGGCCCTCGATCTCGCGTTCTGTCGCGAGCAGCTCGGCGACATCCGCGGGGCCGAGCGCGCGGTCCGCGACCTGCTCCGCGTCGAGCCCGACAATCCGCGGGCCCTGAACTCCCTCGGCTACCTGCTCGCCGACCACAACGAAGAGCTGCCCGAGGCCCGGCGCATGATCGAGCGGGCGGTCGAGATGGAGCCCGACAACGGAGCCTTCCTGGACTCGCTCGGCTGGGTGTATTTCCGGCTCGGGCGCCTGCCGGAGGCGCGAAAAGCCCTGGAACGGGCCGTCACCCTGACGGACGGAGACCCGATCGTTCGCGAGCACCTGGGCGACGTCTACAAGGAGATGCGCTTCAACGACCTGGCGCGCGAGCAGTACCGGTTGAGCCTGGCCGGCGACCGCACCAACACCCGGGTTCGGGCCAAGCTGGGGGACAGCCGATGAAGCGCCGGGAACCCCTATTCGCAGAGGGGGTAACTACTAAGGGTGAGCGCAATCGTGGCGCCTGACCGCGACCCGGCCCCGCCTTCCGTCCTGAGCCTGTCCGATGAGGACCTCATGGGGCGGGTGGCGGAGGACGACGAGCGAGCATTTCCCGAGTTGGTCCGCCGCTTCCAGGGGCGCGTGACCAATCTCGTGAGTCGGGTTTTGAACGACCGGGAGTGCGCGGACGATCTGGCGCAGGAAGTGTTCATCCGGGTGTTCGTGCACCGCCGGAACTACCGTCGAGGTTCGAAGTTCTCGACCTGGCTGTTCACGATCGCCGCGAACCTGGCGAAGAACGAGATTCGAAGGCGGGTGCGTCGCCGCAACTGGTTCAGTCTCGACGCGATGCAGGAGATTCTGAAGGACAGCGCGATTCAGCTGGCCGATCCGACCGAAGGACGCGAGCGCGGGATGGAGCGCGAGCAGCTTCAGAAGGCGGTCGGCGCGGCGATCGCGACGGTGCCCGAGAAATACCGTCTCGCACTCGTACTGCGGGACATCGAGGGCTTGGCCTACGAGGAGATCGCACAGGTGCTCAACATTCCGGGCGGAACGGTGCGTTCGCGCATCAACCGCGCACGGAGCATGTTGAAGCGCAAACTCCAACCGCTACTCAAGCGAGAAGGATCGTCATGAACTGCGCCCAGGTCCGGGGGCTCTTCGGAGCATACTGGGACGACGAAACCACGCAGGGCGAGCGCGAGGCGCTCGAGCACCATTTCGCTGCGTGTACCGAGTGCCGCGCCGAGTACGAAGCGTTCAGCCGAACGCTGGAACTGGTGGGCTCGTTGCCGCGCGCCGAAGCGGCGCCCGATCTCGTGGAGCGCGTGCTGGCCGGCACGCGCCGCGCGACGCCCGAGCCGGACCTCGTCGTCTCGCGGCGCCCGGGCTGGGTCCCGCTGACCGCGGCGGCCGTGGCCGTACTGATCGGCGTGGCCACGCTCGCGCCCTGGCTGCGCATGTCGCCGCGCCGGAACGGCAGCACGTCGACTCCGATCGCGAGTGTCGAAACGGTGCGCGAGGCGGTGCGCGTTCCGCATCTCGCGACGGGCGGGACGCCTTCCGGCGTGAACGCCGCGAGCCGCACGACGCCGGCCACGACGCTGGCGTCCGTGTCGGACAGCGTGTTCGATCACAGTGACGACGTGGAATTCATTCTCGACCCGGTGACGGTCAAGCGCGGGCGCGTGCGCGCCTACACTCCGTACACGTCCGGCGTCGAGGGCCAGCGCGCCAGCATCTCGTTCTGAGGTCGGGCATGCGTTCCCCGCGAGTCCCGGCAGCCGGCCGCCGCCCCGTAGTCGGGGTGTGGGCGGGCGTCGCGCTCGTCGCGCTGGCGTGGGTCGCGCCGGGCGTCGCGCGCGCCGAGGGCCCGCTCTCCGCGCTCGAGGGTGACGTCGACGCCATTGCCACTCGCGCACTCCCGTCCGTGGTCACCGTGTTCGCGCAGCGCCCGGGCGAGTCACGGGCACGGGACGGCCGGACCGTCGTGCGCACCCACACCCGAGTCGGTTCGGGCGTCGCCGTCGACGCGAACGGGGTGATGACGACGGCCAGCGTCGTGCTCGGCGCCCAGCGCATCGTCGTGCGCACCGCGAACGGGCTCGAAGCCGACGCCGTGATCGTGGGCTGCGATCCGATTTTCAATCTGGCGCTGCTGCGCGTTCCCGACCTCCGGCTTCCGACGCTCGACATGGCGTCGGGCCGTGGTCCTCAGCTCGGCGACTGGGTGATCGCCGTCGGCACGACCTACGGCGCGCGCCCCACGCAATCCGTGGGGAACGTGGCCTACGTGCATCGCGAGCCGCGCTTCGCGTTGCTCCAGCTCACGAACACGGTGGTGCCGGGCAACAGCGGGGCGGCCGCATTGAACACCCGCGGCGAACTCGTCGGCATCGTGCAGGGCGACCTGGGCGACGCCGGGTCGGGCACGAGCGGCGACGCCGCACGGGCCTCCGGCTTCAGCTTCGCGATCCCGCTCGAGACCGTGCGCCCGGTGTACGAGAGCTTCCGGCGCGAGGGTCGCGTGCGCCACGGCTACCTCGGCGTGACCACGCGCCAGGCCCAGGTCGCGAGCGAGAGCGAGTCGGGCGCGAGCGTCCCGATCGGCGCGCTCATCGAGAGCGTCGTGAGCGACGGTCCCGCGGCCCGCGCCGGACTGCAGCGCGGCGACCTCATCGTCGGCTTCGAGCACGATCGCGTCGAGTATCCGGAACAACTCGCGCGCTGGATCTCGGCGAGCCGGCCCGGCTCCAGCGTCGCGCTCGTGTGGGTGCGCGACGATCTCGAGAAGACGGGCACGGTCGTCCTCACCGAATCGCCGGACGCGACACCGGGCTGGGCGCTCGGGCTCGGCGGGCCGGGCGATGGGTCCCCGCCGCGCATCACCGAGATCGAACGGCAGATCCAGCGCCTCAATCAGCAGCTGCAGCTGCTCAAGAATCAGGGCGGCACCACCCCGCATTGAGACGGCGCACTCCGGGCGTGGCCGAGCGCCGCGCTTGGGGCGAGCGCGCGGATGCGTATACTCCGCGCGCCATGAGCCGCCTCCTCGTCCGCTACCCGCCGCACGCCGCCCGCTCGCGAGTCGTCGTGACCCCCGGCGCGTTCGCCCGCCTCGGGCGCTTCGTGCGCGAGACGGCGGCGCCGCGCCGCGCGCTCGTCCTCAGCGACCCCAATGTCGCCGCCCTGTACGGGGCCCGCGCCATGCGCCTGCTCGAGCGGGCGCACGTCGCGTCGCGACTGCTCGTCGTGCCGGCCGGGGAGCGCAGCAAGGGACCGCGGACGCTCGAGCGCATCTGGTCCGAAATGGCCGCGCACGGCGTCGGTCGCCACGACGCGCTCGTCGCGCTGGGCGGCGGCGTGGTGGGGGATCTCGGTGGCTTCGCGGCCGCGACGTGGTTGCGCGGCGTCGCCTGGGTCGGGGTGCCGACGTCCCTGCTGGCACAGGTCGACAGCAGCGTCGGCGGCAAGACCGGCATCGATCTCGGCGCGGGCAAGAACCTGGTGGGGGCGTTCCATCAGCCGGCCGGCGTGCTCGTCGACCCCGACCTGCTCCAGACCTTGCCCGTGCGCGAACGCCGGGCCGGCCTCGCCGAGGTGGTCAAAGTGGGCATGGCCACGGACGCCGCCCTGTTCCGCTGGATCGAGCGCGAGGTCGCGGCGCTGGACGCGGGCGCGCGCGACGGTCTGGGCGAGGCCGTGGAGCGCGCGATTCGCGCCAAACTCCGCGTGGTGCGCGGCGACGAGCGCGAGCGCGAAGGCGGACGCCGCACCGCGCTGAACTACGGCCACACGCTCGGACACGCGTTGGAAGCCGCGCGCGGCTATCGCGGCGTGCGCCACGGCGAGGCGGTGGCCATCGGCATGCGGGTGGCCTCGGCGCTGAGCGTCGAGGTCGTGGCGCTGGCGCCTCGCGAGCGCGCGCGCCTCGTCGCCGTGCTCGACGCGCTGCGCCTGCCCCGGCGCATGCCGCCGACGCCGCTCGCGGCGCTGCTCGAGGCGATGGCGCACGACAAGAAGCGCGGGACGTCCGGAGCCCGCTGGGTGTTGACGCCTCGGGTGGGCCATGCTAGCGTCCCGCGCCTGATCTCCGGCCGCCTCGTGCAGGCGGCATTGCGCGAAGCCGGGGCCGTGGCGTGACGCCGCGGGCCGCCCAACGGGGCTCGATGCATCGCGTTCTCGTCCTCCATGGTCCTAATTTGAATGCCTTGGGCGCGCGCGAGCCGGAGGTCTACGGCCGCGCCACGCTCGAAGACATCGACGCTTCGCTGCGTGCCGAGGCCGCCCAGCTGGGATGCGAGATTGAAGCGCTGCAGAGCAACCACGAGGGTGTGCTCATCGACGCGCTCCATGGAGCGCGCGGACGCTGCGCGGGCGTGCTGCTCAATCCCGGAGGACTGACGCACACCAGCGTGGCGCTCAGGGACGCCGTCCTCGCCGTGGGCCTTCCCGTGATCGAGGTGCACGTGTCCAATCCGCACGCCAGGGAATCCTTCCGCCGGATCTCCTACGTCTCGGGCGCCGCCCTGGGCGTCGTCTCGGGATTCGGCCCCGCCAGTTACACGCTGGCCCTTCGCGCCCTCGCCGGGCACCTCGACCGTGGCCGCGACGCGTAGCCGCAAGCGGGGCAAGCGCTCCGCCAGCGCCAAATCGGTCAAGTCAGGGGCCGCGCCTACCGATAATTCTCGGGACGTGATGCTCGGGGGGATCGGACTGACGGAGGTCCGCCAGCTCATTCGCCTGGTGCAGCGCACGGGGATCGGCGAGCTCGAGGTGAGCTCGGGCGGCAGGACGGTGCGAATTTCCGCGAACGCCGGCGTTCCATTCGGCGTGGCGGCGGCGCCGGTCATGACGTCCGCGCCACCGCCCGCTTCCGGCCGTGCCGGCCAGAACGATGCTTCGCCACCCGCCGCCCCGGCAGCCGAACACCACGTCGCGATCACTTCCCCGATGGTGGGCACGTTTTACCGGGCGCCCGCGCCGGATGCGGATCCTTACGTGGAAGTCGGCGACATGGTCGAGGTGGGGCAGACGGTCTGCATCATCGAAGCCATGAAGCTGATGAACGAGATCGAATCCGAAGTGCGCGGACGCGTCGTGAAGCTCCTGGTGGACAACGCCCAGCCGGTGGAATTCGGACAACGGTTGTTCTTGGTGGAACCCGTCTGACCTCGAGCGCGGAACCCACCCGGCAAGGACACGACATGAACATCCGCACCGTGCTGGAGAAGATGATCGCGGCCCGCGCCAGCGATCTTCACCTGAAGGCGGGCACTCCGCCGGTGGTTCGCGTGGACGGCGTGCTGTACACGCTCGACGAGCCCGCGCCCAGCGCGCAGGATCTGCGCGACGTTTCGGACCAGCTCCTGAACGAGGAGCAGCGCCTGTTCTTCTCGACGCACAGCGAGATCGACTTCGCGTTCGGCGTCTCCGGCCTGGCCCGCTTCCGCGCCAACATCTTCATGCAGCGCGGCACGCCCGCGCTGGCGCTGCGCCACGTGCCGGTCGAAGTGCCTTCGCTCGACGACCTGCACCTGCCGCCCGCCGTGCGCGAACTCGCGTTCACGCCGCGCGGCCTCGTGCTCGTCACCGGGCGCACCGGCTCCGGCAAGTCCACCACGCTCGCGGCCATGATCGACTGCATCAACCGCGTGACCACGCGCAACGTGATCACGGTCGAAGACCCGATCGAGTTCCTCCACCGCGACCGGATGTCGTTCATCCACCAGCGCGAGGTCGGACTCGACACGCAATCGTTCCAGGACGGCCTCAAGTACGTGCTGCGCCAGGATCCGGACATCATCCTCGTCGGCGAAATCCGCAGCCTGGAGACCATGAACACGGCGCTCATGGCGGCGGACACCGGCCACCTGGTCATGTCCACCCTGCACACCACGGACGTGGTCCAGACCCTGCAGCGCATCATCTCGTTCTATCCGCCGCACCAGCACGAAGAGGTGCGGCTGTCCGTCGCGTCGAACCTGCGCGCGGTCATCTCGCAGCGCCTCATCCCGCGGGCGGACGGCACCGGGCGCGTCCCGGCGTGCGAGATCATGATCAGCACGCCGACGATCCGCGAGTACATCGTAAACCCGGAGAAGACCGTGCTGCTGCACAGCGTCGTCGCCGAAGGCGTGACGCAGTACGGCATGCAGACGTTCGATCAGTCCGTGCTCGGCCTCTTGCGCGATGGTCTCATCACCGAGGAAGAGGCGCTCAAGAACTGCAACAACCCGAACGAGCTGAGCCTCAAGCTGAAGGGCATCAACTCGGCGTCCGACCGCATGTGGGCGCCGGTGGACGATGCCCAGGGCGGCGAGGGCGGCGGCAACGGCTCCAACGTCGCAGGCGCGGCCGCGGCCCGGCCCGGCCTGTTCGGCAATCCCTAGAGGGGAATGTTCCGCAAGGTCCTGGTCGCGAACCGAGGCGAGATCGCCCTGCGCGTCATCCGCGCCTGCCGCGAGCTCAAGATCTCCACCGTCGCGGTGTTCAGCGCGGCCGACCGGGACAGCCTGCACGTGCGGCTGGCCGATGAATCGGTGTGCATCGGTCCGCCGCCCCCGGCCCAGTCCTACAACTACATCGCCCGGCTGATCTCCGCCGCCGAGGTGACGGGCGCGGACGCCATCCATCCGGGCTACGGCTTCCTGTCCGAGAACGCGCACTTCGCCGACGTGTGCGCGTCGTGCGGTTTCACGTTCATCGGCCCCACGTCCGAGATGATCCGCAAGATGGGCGACAAGGCGGTGGCGCGGCGCACCATGGTCGATGCCGGCCTGCCCGTCGTCCCGGGCAGCGACGGCGTGCTGGCCGACGTCGACGAAGCGCAGTCGCTGGCGAAGACCATCGGCTATCCCGTGATCATCAAGGCGTCCGCCGGTGGTGGCGGCCGCGGCATGCGGGTCGCCTGGGACGAGAAGCAGCTGCGCGCCGGATTCGGCATCGCTCAGGCGGAGGCCGGCGCGGCGTTCAGCAACAACGCCGTCTACCTCGAGAAGTACATCGCCCGTCCGCGGCACATCGAGTTCCAGCTGTTCGGCGACTCGCAGGGGCACCTGATCCACCTCGGCGAGCGCGAGTGCTCGGTGCAGCGCAACCACCAGAAGCTGATCGAAGAGGCGCCGAGCCCGTTCCTCACGGAGGCCCGGCGCCGCGAAGTCGGCGATCTCGCGGCCAAGGGCGCGGCCTCCATCGGCTACCTCAACGCCGGCACCATGGAATTCCTGTTCGACCAGGACGGCGCGTTCTACTTCATGGAGATGAACACGCGCATCCAGGTCGAGCATCCGGTGACCGAGGAGGTCACCGGCATGGACCTCGTGAAGGAACAGATCCGGGTCGCGGCCGGCGAGCCGCTGTCCGTGCGCCAGGAAGACGTGGAGTGGAACGGCCACGCCATCGAGTGCCGCGTCAACGCCGAGGACCACGCGCACGGTTTCCGCCCGAGCCCCGGCACGATCACGTACTTCTACAAACCGGGCGGGCCCGGGCTGCGCATGGACAGCCACGCGTACGCCGGCTACACCGTGCCGCCGTATTACGACTCGATGATCGGCAAGCTCATCGCGTACGGGAAGGACCGGCCCGAGGCGCTGAGGCGCATGGAGATCGCGCTCGAAGAGATGATCATCGAGGGCATCAAGACCACCATTCCGTTCCACCAGCTCGCGCTGCGCGACCCGCGCTTCCAGGCCGGGGACCTCGACACCCACTTCGTCGAGGCGCTGCTCAAGCCCGAGCTCGCCGCCCGCTGAGTTCGCGCGTGCGCGTCCGGGTGCATCTCGTCCCCGGCGACGCGCCGGAGCGTGCCGAGCGCCGGGGCTGGCTCGGGATCGCCATCGACGTCCTGCGCGCCACCACGACGCTCAGCGTCGCGCTCGCGAATGGCGCGCACCGCGTCGTGCCGGTGGCCGAACCGTCCGCGGCTCTCGCGCTGCGCGCCGCCGACGCCCAGGCGCTCGCGTGCGGCGAGCGCGGCGGGCGCATGCTCCCGGGCTTCGATCTCGGCAATTCCCCGTTCGAGTACGCAGCCGACCGGGTCGCCGGGCGCACGCTCGCGTTCGCGTCGACGAACGGTTCGCAGGCGCTGATCGCGCTGGAGGGCTCGGAGGCGCGCTGGCTCGGCGCGTTCGTCAGCGCGACGGCGCTGTTGCGCGCGCTGGAGCATGCCCCGCGCGTGCGCATGGTCTGCGCCGGCCGGCTCGGCGCGTTCGCGCTCGAGGACGCGGCGTGCGCCGGCTGGTTGTGCGCCCGCCTCGCCGCCCATGGCGCGACGCTGGACAACGCCGCCGCCCGACTCGTCGCCGACCTCGCGCCGCGCGACGCGGGGGAGATCCGCCGGGTCGTCGAGTCGAGCGCGCACGCCCGCGATCTCGTGGCCCTCGGCCCGGAGTACGCACGCGACGTCGCGTTCTGCGCCACGCTCGACGCGCTCGATCACGCGTTCACGCTCGACGCGACGCGCGCGTGACCGTGGCGGTCCAAGCGCGGAGCGGGCGCGGCGCCGTCTCGTGACCGGCGCCGATCTCGAAGGCTCCGCTCAGCTCTTCTGGGCCTGGCGGAGCATGGCCAAGCCGATCGTGCCGAACACGACGTCGGCCAGCCACGCCGCGACGTAGGGCGGCAGCGCGCCGTTGTGCCCGAGGGCCTGGCCCGTGCGCATCAGCGCGTAGTAGATGAACGAGATCGCGACCGACAACCCGAAGCCGAGCGCCGCGCTCTGCATGCGCAGGCGGGTGGCCAGCGAGGCGCCGATCAGCACGACGATGAAGTTGATCAGCGGGAACGCGAGCTTGAGATGGAGGTCGACGAGATAGTTCGCGACCCGCGCCCCGCTCGCGCGCAGGCGCTCGACGTAGGAGCGCAGTTCGAGGTAGTTCATCTCGGCGGGCTGCGGGATCTCCTTCGCGAAGTCCTCGGGGCGCTCGACGAGACCGTTGACGGCCATGCGGTCGAACTCGTGCGCGGTCTCGCGCCCGCGGTCGAACGAGCGCAGGTAACCCGACGCGAACACCCAGCGCCGGCCGTCCCACGTGGCCTCGGCGGCGTCGATGCGCCGCACCAGCTCGCCGCCGCGGAACTCCTGCAGCGAGACCTCGTGCATGCGCTTCTCCTTCACCAGGTACAGATGGATGTAGAAGATCCGCCCGCCCGATCCGAGATACGTGAGGTCGGGCCGTTCGCTCAAGACGGGCCGCTGCAAGCGCTGGATCTGCTGCTCGAAGATCGCGTCCCGCTCGCGATTCGCGCGCGGCACCACGAACTCGCCGAGCGCGAGCGCGAACAACGCGGCGGCGGCCGCGCCCAGGAATACGGGCCTCAGGATGCGCGACAGCGACAGCCCGGAGGCGCGCATCGCCGTCAGCTCGCCGAACTTGTTCAACTGGCCGAGCGCGAGAAACGTGGCGAGCAGCAGGGCCACGGGCAGCACCTGCACCACGACTTCCGGCGCGCGATACAGGTAGAAGCGCGTCACCAGCGTCGCCGGCGCGTGGTGATCCAGGAACACGTCGATCTTCTCGAAGATGTCGACGACGATGAAGATGACGATGAATCCGGCGAGCCCGAGCAGCAGGTATCCGACGAACTCGCGCAGCACGTAGCGATCGAGGATGCGGCCCGGCTTCACGCGGCGGCCCGCAGCTTGGGCGCGCGCGCGCGCGGCCGCAGGATCTCGCACGCCTCGAGCGTCCAGCGCACGCCCCAGAATCCCAGCACGAGGTTCGGCAGCCACATCGACAGCCACGCCGGCAGCATCAGGCGGCGCGCCAGCTCCTCGCCGCCGACGAGGCACAGGTAGTAGAACAGGAAGAACGCGATCGAGATGAACGCGATCGCCGGCCCGGCGCGGCGCACGCGCATGCCGATAGGCGCGCCGATCAGGACGAACACGACGCAGGCCACGGGCAGCGAGAACTTCTTGTGGATCTCGACCGAGACGCCGGCGATCCGCCGCCTCAGCCCGTCGCGTTCGCTGCGCCACAGGTCGAGCGAGCCGCGCACCTCGGGGCGCTTCAGCGCGAACCGGTCGAGCGGCGTCGGCTGGTGCCACATCCGGCCCCAGGCCGCGGCCACACGCGCCGGGAACGGCGCGCGCTCGGGCGTGAGCGCGACGATCACGTCGGGCGGCGCGCCGTACTGCAGAAGCAGGTCGGCGCGCGAGTGCCGGGAGTCCTCGTACTGGCGCAGCATCTCCGCGCGCTCGTCGAGCAGTTCGCGCGCGCTCATCTCACGATCGCTGCGCTGGTCGCGCACGGTCCGTTCGAGGATGCCGCCGGCGCCCGCGATGTGGATGACGTGCGTGCGGAACGTCAGCCGCCGGTAGCGGCGCGAGCCTTCGGCGTCGGCGGGGATCTCGTGGATCTCGCCGTCCTTGAGCTCGAGAAGCGCGTCGCGCCCGTCGGGCGTGTAGCTCAGGAAGCCGCGCTTGGCGAGGATGGTGGTCGGCGGGCCGCCGGCGTTCGACTGGTAGATGGTGATGCCCTTCATCTCGTTCGTGCGCCCGTTCACCGACTGGACGAGCAGGTTGTAGCCGGGGAAGTCGGTGATGAACACGCCTTCCTGCAGCTTGACCGTGGGCCGCATGCGTCCGATGTCGATCAGCAGGTTCGCGAACGCGTGGTTCGCGCGGGGCAGGACGTGGTTGTTGAACAGCGTCAACCCGCCGGCCAGGAGTGCCGATGCGAGCAGGGGCCCGACGAGCACGTTCGCCAGGTTCACGCCGCTGGCCCTCAAGGCCGTGATCTCGTTGTCCTGGGACAGCCGGCCGAACGTCATGAGCACGGCGACCAGCACCGCGCAGGGCGCGGAAAGGGCGATGATGTAGCCGAGGGACAGCCCGAACAGCTGGGCCACCACCCCGAACGCCACGCCACGGTTCACCACGAGGTCGAGGTAGTCGAACAGCACGTCCATCTCGAGGATGAACGTGACCACGCCGAATCCGAGCAAGAAGGGAACCAGGTGCAGGCGAAGGATGTAGGAACGGAGAAGCCGCACAGGCTGCAGCCTACCCCAAGGTTCGCCGCCGGAGCGATTCAATTTGGCCCCAAAGCCTTTGACCGCCCGACCTTGGGCTGCTAGGGTCGCGCGCCGCGCCCGGAAACGAGGCGGCGCGAGTGGTTCACCACCCTCATGCTGACCTCCCTGACCCCTGCGGCGCTGGTCTTCCTTTTTTCGTTTCCGGGTTTTGGCCTGCATCACGCGGCCAAGCCGACGGCCGCCGATTCGCTTCCGCCGCCATGGCGCAGCGCCTCGCGCCTCGCGCTCGAAGATCAGTTCGTGCGCACCACGCTGCCCTCGCTGATTCCGCGATTCTCGGGGCTCAAGGTCAATCCCGACCCGCGCCAGCTCGACGTGCGCTTCAGCCTCGATCCCGGCGAGATCGCCACGAGTGCCCAGGTCAACGACGTCGACGTGTCGGCCCCCGGGCGCGAGACGCTGGGCGATTTCTCGAAGGAGATCACGCAGCGCAATTTCCGGAAGGCGTGGCGCGATCAGAACAAGAGCCGGATCAACCAGCTCGGCGCGGCCACGCAGACCGCCTCCTCGGGCGGCCTCTCGTTCAAGCTGCCCTCGCCGCTGCCGTCGCGCGTGCAGAGCCTGCTCGGGCCCGGCGGGCCGGCGCTCAACGTCTCGGGGTCGGAAAGCATCTCGCTGTCGGGGCAGAGCGACTGGAGCAACCAGCAGACCGGCCTCCTCGGCCAGCGGCGTTCGCTGTTTCCGTCGCTCGACATGCAGCAGAACCTCGACATCCGCCTCGAGGGGCAGCTGTCCGACCGCATCAAGGTCAACCTGCTGCAGAACTCCGCGAACACCGTGCCGCTCGCGAACCGCATCGCCATCAACTACAAGGGCGACGAGGACGACCTCATCCAGGAGTTCGACCTCGGCAACACGAACCTGACGCTGCCCGGCACCCAGTACGTGTCGTACAGCGGCAAGAACGAAGGCCTGTTCGGCATCAAGGCCGCCGGACGGCTCGGGCCGCTCGACATGACGGTGCTGGCCAGCAAGCAGGAGGGACGCAGCGAGCGCGCGTCGTATTCCGGCGGATCGTCGCGCCAGAACAACGTGCTCCTGGACGGCGACTACGTTCAGTCCACGTACTTCTTCCTGTACGACCCGAACAAGTCGAACTCGATCGACATTCCCGACTCGAGCATTCGCGTGTACCGCGACTACAACACGTACAACGCCGACCTGAACACGATCCCGGGGCGCGCGTTCGTGGATCCCGCGTTGCCCGACACGAACTCGGTGCGCGGCTCGTTCAAGCTCCTGCAGCCCGGGGCGGACAAGGACTATCAGGTCATCCAGCCGTACGGGCCCCTGTACAAGGTCATTCAGTTGCGGGATCCGCTCCGTCCCGAGCAGGTCCTGGCCGTGTCGTACTCGGCGAGCGCGGTCGATGCCCAGGGGAACGACGTCGGCGGGCTCGTCACGACCAGCGGCAAGGACACGCTGGACGCGGACGGCACGTCGACGCGGCGCGTCCTCAGGCTCATCAAGCCGCGCGAGCAGGACCTCGACAAGATTCAGCAGGGCTACTTCTTCACGTATCTCGACAGCTACGACCCGGCCTCGAAATTCAACGCCACGCGCGAACTCGAACTGAAGAACGTGTACTCGCTCGGCGGGCAACGCATCGACCCCAAGACGTTCCAGCTGACGATCTCGAAGGGCAGCCTCGACCCACCGCAGACGACCATCAACCACGCGACGGGTCAGCCGGTCCCGTACATCGAGGCGCTCGGGCTCGACAACTTCGACGAGTCCTCGGGCTCGCCCAAGCCCGGCCACGACGGCAAGGTGGACGGGAGCGCGCCGGACAGCCGCTTCCGGACGTTCGTGGACTACGAGACCGGCACGCTGTTCTTCTTCGACCCGCACCCGTTCGCGCCGCGCCTGTTTGGCCCCGGCGCGCGGCCGTTCGATCAGTTCCTGGCCGGCCTGCTGAGCCGCCGCGACACGCTGGTCGGCGCCGTCGACACCGTGCAGAACGCGGCGAACGCGAAGATCTACGAGCGCTACGCGCGCCAGCCGAACCAGGAGTTCCTGTACAAGATCGGCGTGGACTTCACGGCGGCCGGGGTCGGCAACGACATTCAGCTGGGGCGCGGACAGATCCTCGAGGGCTCGGACGTCGTCACCATCAACGGCCAGGCGCTGACGCGCGATCGCGACTACACGATCGACTACGACCTCGGGCGCATCAAGCTGAACCGCGGAGTCGGCCCGGCCGACCAGCTGAACATCGACTACTCGTACGCCCCGCTGTTCCAGCAGGCGGGGCGCACGCTGGTGGCGAGCGCGTTCCAGTTGCAGGGCCGGGAGAAGAGCCTGGGCGGCGCGTTCCTGTACGAAAGCCACGGCGCGCAGGACATCAGGCCGCGGCTCGGCGAGGAGCCGTCGCGCAGCCTGATCGCCGACTTGAACGGCGACTGGGCCGCGCACCCCCTGTGGATCACGCGCTTCGTCGACCGCCTTCCCGGCGTGCGCACGACGGCCCCCTCCGACTTCCACGTGCAGGCCGAGTTCGGCACGTCGATTCCGAATCCGAACACGCAGAACGAAGTGTTCATCGACGACATGGAAGGCGTGCGCGACGCGATCTCGCTGTCCATGGGCCCCGAGCGCTGGAATCACTCGAGCGTCCCCAGCCGTTTCGTCGGCGCGGCGACGAAGTTCTTCTCGGGCTCCGGCCCGGACACCCTCGCGAACCAGCACAACGCGGAGATCCACTGGTACTCGCCGCCCACGGTCATCAAGGAGAAGTTCCTGAAGCCCACGCTCAAGCAGGCCGAAGGCGCCGACAATGCGCGCCAGGTGCTGGCGCTCTCGATCCCGCGTCGCCCGCTCAAGGCCAAGAACGACTTCGTGACCGGCGAATTCGACACGCTGTGGGCCGGACTCACGTATCCGCTCGACCCGGTCGGACTCGACGTCTCGCGCTTCCAGTTCATCGAACTGTGGGTGAACGATTTCAACGACGAGCACATCAGCGGCTTTCCCGAGCCGCGCGTGCGCGGCCGCCACGTGAAGCTGCACATCGACCTCGGGCGGGTGAGCGAGGACCAGATGCGCGCGCCGGACGTCCTGCCGAACGGCGTGCTCGACAGCGAGGACCTGCCGCCGCGCGACGGACAGCTCACCGCGACCGACCAGAACAGCGAGGACACGGGGCTCGACAATCTGTTTTCGTTCAACAACCGCAAGGGCGTGACGGGCACGGAGGACGCCGCGCTGCAACGCGACCTCACGACCTCCGGCCCCGACGATCCCGAGGGCGACGACTTCCACGGCCCGGACCAGAATCTGACGAACGAAATCGATCCGCGCCGCTACCGGTTCACGAACGGCCCCGAGGACAACCGTCAGATCAACCCGCTGCCCGACACCGAGGACCTCAACCTCAACGGCAATCTGGAGACGCGCGAGGACTACTTCGAATACACGATCGACCTGGGCGACGCGGCGAGCCCGTACCTGCAGACCGATGTGCAGCGCGACTATCCCGGGAACACGAACGTGACGAGCGACAACGGTTGGCGTCGCTACCGCATTCCGCTCACGGATTCGCTGCGCATCGCGTTCGGTCTGCCCGACCTGACGCTGGCCCAGCACGTCCGCGTGTGGCTCGAAGGCGTGATCAATCCCGATCCGCAGCCCGACAGCGTACGTCTCGTCACGAACGCCCAGGACGAGAACCACGCGCTGGTCAAGCCCATCCTCATGCTCGGCTCGCTCGAGATCGTGGGCAGCCGGTGGCAGGCGCAGAACCTGCCGGACTCGGTCCAGGCCGCCGGCACGACGGTGACACTGAACTCGGTGAACACGCTGGACAACGCCGACGTCTACGTGCCGCCATTCGATCCGGGCGAGACGCGCAACGGCAACCAGGGCGTCACGCGCCGCGAGCAGTCGCTCGCGCTCGAATTCACGCGGCTGAACCCGGGCCAGTCGCTCGAGGCGTTCAAGACGTTCTCGATCGACGAGGACTACACGCGCTACGGCAAGCTCGACTGGTTCGCGACCGGTTTCGGCGTTCCGGGCTACGATCCCGTCGCCGACTCGCTGGCGTACTTCGTGCGCTTCGCGTCCGACGAAGTCGGCGGCAGCTACTACGAGTACCGCGCGCCGCTGCCGCAACGCGTCGGCACCGTGGACTGGCACGAGATCCAGCTCAAGTTGACCGACCTGGCGAATCTCAAGCAGGCGTCGAATTTCCCGAAGGTCGACCCGATCCTGTACCAGGTGCCGGGGGCGAACCCGGGCGAGCTGTACACGGTCAAGGGCCGACCGTCGTTCACGCGCGTCCGGCGCATCTCGATCGGCGTCATCAACCTGCACACGAACGCCGCGCGCACGTTCGAGCGCGGTCAGTTGTGGTTCGACGAACTGCGCGCCATCGACGTCCAGAAGGACGTGGGCCACGCGCAGCGCTTCCTCGTGAACGGCCGGTTCGCGAACCTGATGTCGTACAACATGACGTACAACTCGCGCGACGCGGACTTCCTGAGCGTGGGTGAAACGCGCGGGCAGGGCTCGAGCACGAGCCAGTTGAACTTCAACAGCGGGCTCGACCTGCACCGCTTCTTCGAGGGGACGGGCATCGTCCTGCCCGTGGGCTACGGTTACGCGACGACCTCCAGCAAGCCGCGCTTCACGGCCGGCGACGACGTCGTGCGTCTCGGCGCGGCCGCCGACGCGAGTGAGACACGCAGCGAGACGCAGAGCTGGAGCAGCAGCTACCAGCGCACGTGGAGCGACCGTTCGAATCCGTTCCTGCGCTACACGCTCGGCGGCTTCACGGGCAGCATCAACCGCTCACAGACGATCTCGCGCAATCCCAGCACGGTCGACACGAGCACGAGCCTGGGCGGGGTCGTGAACTACGGCATCGCGCCGCGCAACCTCATGACGCTCGCCTTGCCGGGCACGAAGCTGAAGATCTATCCGTTGCCCGAGCGCTTCTACTGGAACTATCAGATCCTGACGACCGAGAGCCGCACGTACGACCGACTGCGCGACTCGACCGGATCGCTCGTGCTGCGCAACCTGACGAAGGGCCGGACGGCGCTCATCAATTTCGGCGCGGACACGCGGCCGTTCGACCTGCTGCACCATCACGTCGAGGGCGTGCGCAACCTGACGCTGGCGGACAACCTGAATCAGAGCCTTGGCTTCATCAACTTCGGGCGCCTCGTGAGCTGGCGGCAGAGCTTCGACTCGCACTACTCGTTCACGAAGGGCAGCCGCTGGCTGCGCCCGGCGTTGAACTGGAACTCGGGCTACGGCCAGGGCAACGGACCGGAGCTGTCGGCCGACCTGAGCGTGAAGTCGATCTCGAACTCCCAGGGCGCCACCATGACGTGGCTGCTGCCGTTCGACGCGCTCGCGACGCAGGCCGCGCGCCCCGCCGTGCGCGCGCCGAACGACACGACGCCCGTGCCACGCGCGTCTCCGTTCCGCGCCAAGTCCCTGTTGTCGCGGCTCGGCAGCCTCAACGCCGAGGCGTCGTTCGGCAATTCCAGCAGCTACTCGCGCATCACCGGGAATCCGAATCCGATCTACCTGCTCGGACTCGTGAGTGATCCCGGCATCGGCGAGCCGCGCATCGGCGTGCAGTTCGGCAACCAGTCGACGAAGAATTCGAACGCGCGCGGCGCCATGCGCACGCGGCTCGCGCTTGCCCTCGGCGCGTCGCTCGGGACGCGCGGCGAGTACATCTGGCAGCGCTCGAACACGAACGACGACGTGGGCCGCACGATCCAGACGCGGTTCCCCGACCTGGACATGGACTACGGGCGCCTGGCCCACGCCATCGGTCTCGACCGCCTGTTCAAGGACCCGAGGCTCACGACGAGCTACAATCGGTCGCGCGAGAGCGACTACCGCAACAGCGCCGATCCCTACGCGACGGCCACGAGCAGCGTGCTGCATCCGCTCGACGTCGACGGCGCGCTCAAGAACGGCACGCGGGCCTCGCTCAAGATCGAACGCCGCGTGACATTGCGCGAGGATTTCCAGTTCGGGCACTCGGTGACGACCGATCGCAACTCGCAAGTCAGCCTCGGCCTGAATCGCACGTACACTCAGGGGCAGAAGGTGAACATCCTCGGCAAGCAGAGCGTCGTGAAAACGACCGTGAACCTCGGGCTGTCCGCCGACTATCAGCGGCGCACCGGCGAGACACGGCGCGACGGGGTCGCCCGCGTGCAGGCGCCGATCGGGCAGGATCGACTGTCGGTCAACGGCACGGGCTCCTATGGCTTCAGCAGCAACGTCACCGGCAACGTGTCGCTCGGGTTCGGCCAGAATCGCGACCTGCAGACCAGCATCGTGAGGCGCAACGTGCGCGTCGAGCTGCGTGCCCAGTTCACGTTCTGACCTCGGCGGCGCCGCGCGCTGGATCGGCCTCGGGCTCGCGCTGCTCGCGGCCCCCGCGGCGTGCGCGCCGCGCTTCGAGGTGGACGGCGCCCGCGCCCACGCCCGCGTCGTGCATCAGGTGGAAGCCGGGCCGCGCATTCCGGGACGCCCCGGCCACGCCGCGATCGCCGAGTGGATCGCGAACGAGTGCGCGCGCCTGGGGGGTCGCGTCGCGCGCCAGGCGTTCGTCGATTCGCTGGCCGGCCACCGTCTCGAGCTGACGAACCTGGTGGCCCATTACGGGCCGGATCAGGGCAAGCGCATCGCGCTCGTCGCGCACTGGGACTCGCGCCCGTGGTCGGACCAGGATCCGGACTCGACGTTCCGCCTCGATCCCGTCCCCGGCGCGAACGACGGCGCTTCGGGCGTCGCCGTGCTGCTCGAAGTCGCCGAGCTGCTGCACCGGCGGCCGCCGCGCGTCGCCGTGGATCTGGTGTTCGTGGACGGCGAGGACCAGGGCCGCGCGGAGGCGCCCGGAGAGTTCTGCCTCGGCGCGCGCGCGTACGCGCGGCGCGTCACCGGCGAGGCCGCGGCGCAACGGCCGACCGCGGCGTTCGTGTTCGACATGGTCGGGGACCGCGACCTCGACATCCAGCCCGAGACCCAATCGGTCGAACACGCATCGAACCTCGTCGACCTGGTGCTGGAGGGGGCGAAGGCCACCGGCGGCCGAGGGTTCCTGCCGACGCCGCGCTTCACCCTGACCGACGATCACATGCGGCTGCTCGAGGCCGGGATCCCGGCGATCGACGTGGTGGACTTCGACTACCCGGCGTGGCACACGCACCTCGACCTGCCGGATCGGGTCTCCCCGGCGAGCCTGGCCGAAGTGTCCCGGGTGGCGGCCTGGCTGGTCTATTCCAGCCCCCTGGCAACGCCCTAGACGGTCCCCGCAGGGCAGGCCGTTTCCCGAGCCGAGGGGCCATCGGGCGGCGGGTTTTGCGCTTGCCCCGATCCTCTACCTTATGTAATGTGCGGGCAGGAGTGGGGCAGGCGCGACCACTCCGTTTTTTGTCCCCGCCCGGAGCGCAAATTGGAAGTCCGAGAAGAAGTTCGACTGCTGGCCCTGCCTCTGGCCGAGGAGGCGGGCTACGAAGTCGTGGACGTCGAGTTTTCCGTCCAGGGCCGGCATCGAGCCGTCCGCGTGCTGCTCGACAAGCCGGGCGGCATCACGGTCGGGGACTGTGGGATCTTCAGCCGCCGTCTGGCGGATTGTCTGGACATGAACCAGATCCTCGCCGGGAGCTATCACCTCGAGGTGAGTTCGCCGGGCCTGGATCGACCCATCCGCACGCTGGAAGCGGTGGACCGGTTCCGTGGCCGCAAGGTCACGTTGACGTTGCGCGAGCCGCGCGACCAAAAACGCAATTACGAGGGCGAGTTGCTCGGTCCGGACGACAGCCGGGTGGGCATTCGCTTGGAGGACGGCCAGGAGCACTGGTTCGAGTGGGGCGACGTCAAGTCGACGCGCCTGGTCGTCGATCCGTGGGAAGGCGTGCGTCATCGCACGGCCGCCCGCGGGGAGGGTTGAGATGAACAACGAAATCCTGGACGCACTGAGCCAGATCACGCGCGAGAAGAGCGTCGACCGTGCCTTGCTCGTCGAGACGCTGGAAGCGGGGCTGGCCAGCGCCGTGCGCAAGAAGCACGGCGCGACCGCCGACGTCGACGTGCGCTTCTCGAACGAGACCGGCTCGATCACGGTCGCGCTCAAGAAGACCGTGGTCGAGACCGTCGAGGATCCGGCGTTGCAGCTGAGCCCGTCCGAGGCGCGTCGCACGAAGAGCGACGCCCAGGTCGGCGACGTCCTCGTGTTCCCACTGTCGATCGCGGAGTTCGGCCGCAACGCGATCCAGACCGCGAAGCAGGTGCTCATCCAGCGCGTGCGCGAGGCGGAGCGCGACCGGGTGTTCAAGGAGTACTCGGACAAGATCGGCATCCTGGTGCGCGGCGTCGTGCAGCAGGTGGATCGCGGCAACGTGATCGTCAAGCTCGACCACTCCGAGGGCTTCCTGCCGGCGCGCGAGCAGATCCCGCGGTCGTACCACCGGCAGGGCGACTACGTGCGCGCCGTCGTGATCAACGTCGACAAGCTGGCCAAGGGGCCGCAGGTCATCCTGTCGCGCACGCACCCGGACTTCCTGCGCCGCCTGTTCGAGAGCGAGGTGCCGGAGATCGCCGAAGGCATCGTCGAGATCAAGGCCGTGTCGCGCGAAGCGGGCGCGCGCTCGAAGATCTCGGTGTATTCCACGGACCCGCGCGTCGACGCCGTCGGGTCGTGCGTCGGCCTCAAGGGCTCGCGCGTCCAGAGCATCGTGCGCGAACTGGGCGGCGAGCGCATCGACATCGTGCCGTGGTCGCAGGACGCGACGGTGTTCGTGTCGCGCGCGCTGTCCCCGGCGCGGGTCATGGACGTGCGCGTCCACGAGCCGGAGAAGCGGATGGTGGTGATCGTCGCCGACGACCAGTTGTCGCTGGCCATCGGCAAGGGCGGGCAGAACGCGCGCCTGGCGGCACGGCTGACCGGCTGGAAGATCGATCTCATCTCGAAGACCGACGAGAAGCAGCGGCAGGATCTCGAGCGCGCGACGCGCATCGAGGTCGAGAAGCTGGAGCTGGGCGAGGCCACGACCGAGAAGCTGATCAGCGCGGGGCTGGAGACCGTGCAGGAGCTGCTCGCGACGCCGCTCGAGAAGCTGATCGAGATCCCGGGCATCGGCGAGAAGACGGCCGAAAAGGTCCTGGCCACCGCGAACGAATATCTGGCCGCGCACCCGCCGGTCGCACCCGAGGCGGCGGCCCCGGCCGAGGAAATGGCATTCACGCCCGAGGACGCCGCGGCGCCGGCGGAAGCGCCGTCCGAGGCGCCCGGCGAGGCGAGCGAGGTGGGCGCGGTCGAAGTCGCGCCCACGCCACAGGATGGGGAGGCAGTGTGACGAAGACACCCGCGGCCAAGAAGCCGCGTGTTTACGAAGTCGCGAAGGATCTCGGCATGTCCAGCGAGGCGGTCCTGCAGATCGTCAAGCGGCTCGGCGTCGACGTGAAGAACCACATGAGCACGTTGCTGCCCGAGACCGTCGAGAAGATCCAGGCCGAGATGGCGCAGGAGAAGAAGACCGTCCGCGAGGAAGAGGCGCGCAAGCACGACCTCGAAGTCCAGCGCGTGCGTGACGAGCGCGCTCGCGCCGCCGCCGCCGCCGCGGCCGCCGCCGCCGCCCGGCCCGCGCAGGCGCCCGTGGCGCCGCGCCCGTCCGGCGCGCCGGCGCCTTCCGTGCCGGCGGCCAGCGCGCGTCCTTCGGGACTGTCGCGTCCGGCCGAGCCGCGCGGCATGCGCCGCCGCGACCGCAAGAAGAAGAAGGCGGTCGACGAGAAACTGGTCATCGAGAACGTGCGCAAGACGCTGGCGAGCCTCGACCAGGGCGGACAGCGCCGGCGCCATCGCCGCCGTGACGACGAGAGCGGCGACGTCGCCGTCGAGGAATCGAAAGTCATTCGCGCCACCGAATTCATCACCGTGGCCGAGCTCGCGAACCTGATGGAGGTCAAGCCGCAGGAAGTCATCGCCACGTGCATGCGCCTGGGGTTGATGGCCACGATCAACAAGCGCCTCGACAAGGACTCGATTCAGACCGTCGCCGATGAGTTCGGCTTCGGAGTGGAGTTCGTGAGCGACTACGGCAGCGAGGACGGCGCCGAGGTCGAGGAGCAGGAAACCCCCGAGCATCTGGCGGCGCGCGCGCCGGTCGTCACGGTGATGGGCCACGTTGACCACGGCAAGACGTCGCTGCTCGACTACGTGCGCAAGACGAACGTCATCGCCGGCGAGTCGGGCGGCATCACGCAGCACATCGGCGCTTACGACGTCGAGCTGGAGGGCGGGCGCAAGATCTGCTTCCTGGACACGCCGGGCCACGAGGCGTTCACCGCCATGCGTGCCCGCGGCGCCCAGGTCACGGACATCGTCGTGCTCGTCGTGGCCGCGGACGACCGCGTCATGCCGCAGACGGTCGAGGCCATCGACCACGCGAAGGCGGCGGGCGTGCCCATCGTCGTCGCGATCAACAAGATCGATCTGCCGGCCGCGGATCCGCTGCGCATCAAGACCGAGCTCGCGAACCACGGCGTCGTGGTCGAGGAGTTCGGCGGCAAGAACGTGTGCGTCGAGATCTCGGCCAAGAAGGGCACGAACGTCAGCAAGCTGCTGGAGATGATCCTCCTCGTCGCGGACCTCCTCGACCTGAAGGCCGACGGCTCGCGCCGCGCGCGCGGCGTCGTGCTCGAAGCGCGCGTCGAGCAGGGGCGCGGCGTGGTCGTGAGCGTGCTCGTGCAGTCGGGCACGCTGCGCGTCGGCGACGCGTTCGCGGCCGGCCAGCATTCGGGGCGCGTGCGCGCCATGTTCGACGAGCGCGGGCGGCAGATGAAGTCCGCCGGTCCGTCGACGCCGGCCGAAGTCCTGGGCTGGAGCGGCACGCCGGCGGCCGGCGACCTGTTCACGGCGTTCATCGACGAGCGCGAGGCGCGCGAGATCGCGGGCAAGCGCGCGGCGCTGCACCGCGAGCACGAGTTCCGCGCCGCGAAGTCGATCTCGCTGACGGAATTCCATTCACGGATGGCGCAGGGCGAGATCACCGAACTGCGCCTCGTCATCAAGGGCGACGTGGACGGCTCCGTCGAGGCGCTCGCGGAATCGCTCACGAAGCTCAGCAACGACGAAGTGAAGATCCACATCATCCGCCAGGCGGTGGGCCAGATCGCGGAGTCCGACGTGCTGCTGGCGGCGGCTTCGAGCGCGATCATCGTGGGCTTCCACGTGCGCCCGGACGCGCGCGTGCGCGAGGTGGCCGATCGCGAGAAGGTCGAGATCCGCCTGTACGACATCATCTACAAGGCGGTCGAGGACGTGAAGCAGGCGCTCGAGGGATTGCTCAAGCCCGAACTGCGCGAGAACGTGCTCGGCGCCGCGGAGATCCGCGAGGTGTTCAAGCTGTCGAAGGCCGGCACCGTCGCGGGCTGCATGATCACGTCCGGCACCGTGCCGCGCACCGCGAAGGTGCGTCTGCTGCGCGACGGTCAGACCGTGTGGTCGGGCCGCATCGGCTCGCTCAAGCGCTTCAAGGACGACGTCCGCGAGGTGTCGACGGGCTTCGAGTGCGGCATCGCGCTCGACGGCATGAACGACGTCAAGGTGGGCGACGTGATCGAAGCGTTCGAGATCGAGGAATTCGCCCGCACGTTGTAGACACGCAGAGTTCGCGGTCGCGGGAAGTCCGGCGGCGCCCCGCCGCTCGAAGGTCCTGAACCGGGCGCCGTCGCGGAGGGCCCCATGTTCGTGGGCATCGTGCGCATCGAGCTGCACGTTCCCGCCGCACGCTCGCTGAAGGACAAGCGCCAGGTCGTGCGCAGCCTCAAGGACCGGATTCGCGAGCGCTTCCACGCCGCGGTGGCCGAAGTCGACCACCAGGACCTGTGGCAGCGCGCCGCGCTCGGGGTGGCGGTGGTGTCGGGGGAGCAGGGGCACGCCCTCGAGCAACTGCAGGCCGTGCGCCGGCTCGTGGAATCCACACCCGGGGCCGAGCTGCTCGACTGGCAGGAGCAATTCGCATGAGAATCAGGCCCGAGCGCGTCGCGCACCTGATGCGCCGCGAGATCGCCGACATCCTGCAGAACAAGCTGCGCGACCCACGCCTGTCGACCATGGTCAGCGTGACCGACGTCGAGGTCACGCACGACCTGTCCTCGGCCAAGGTGTACGTGAGCATGCTGGCCGAGGGTCCGGACCGCGATCGCTCGATGCACACGCTGCAGAGCGCGGCCGGCTACGTGCGCCGCGAGCTGGGGCCGCGGCTCGGACTGCGCGAGGTGCCCGAGCTGCGCTTCGAGATCGACACCTCGATCGAGCGTGGCGCGCGGGTCGACGAGATCCTGCGCCGTCTCCACGACGGCGAGGTCATCGAGGACGACGAGGGCGAAGCCCCTTGAGCGCGGCGCGGCCGACACCGGGCGCCGGTGGTCCGGGCGCGCGCCGTGCCGCCCGCGTCGACGTCGCGCCCTGGTCCCACGGATTGCTCGCCGTCGACAAGCCCGTCGGCGTGACGTCCCACGACGTGGTCGACGAGGTGCGTCGCCGACTGCGAGTGCCGGGCGCCGGGCATCTGGGCACGCTGGATCCCGGGGCGAGCGGACTCCTGCTCGTCGCGACCGGCGCGGCGACGCGCTGCATCGCCGTGTGGCAGGGCGGCGAGAAGACGTACGAGGCCACGCTGCGCTTCGGCCTCGTCACGTCCACGCAGGACGCCGAGGGCGACGTGCTGGAGCGCCCGCCGGTCGCGTTCGACGAGCGCGCGCTGCGCGAGGCCACAGCCGCGTTCGTCGGCGAACTCCAGCAGGTGCCGCCCATGGTGTCCGCGCTCAAGGTCGGCGGCGAGCGCCTGTACCGACTCGCGCGGCGCGGCGTGACGGTGGACCGCGCCCCGCGCCCGGTGCGCGTCGTGTCGTGGGAATGGCTGTCGATCGCGCTGCCCGAGGCGCGCTTCCGCGTGCGCTGCTCGGGGGGCACGTACGTGCGCACGCTGGCCCACGATCTTGGCCGCGCGCTGGGTTCGGGCGCCGCGCTGACCGCGCTGCGGCGCCTGCGCAGCGAGCCATTCGGGCTCGAGCGCGCGGTCGCGCTGCGCGACATCATCGAAGGGCCGGCCGAGCGCACGTGGGCCGCGGGCGGACTCGCGCTCGACGCCGCGCTCCACCACCTGCCGGCCGTGACGCTGGAGCCGGACGAGGCGCGCGAGCTGGGCTTCGGCCGCCGGCCCGTGCTGCCCGCGGCGCGCGCCGGGTCCGCGCCGCGCGGCGCCGGCCCGCGTTCCGTGGTGATCGGCGAGCGCGACGGCCGTGTGCTCGGGCTCGGCGAGCTGGTCGCGGAGCCCGATGGGTCCGAGGCGGTCCGCGTGTGCCCGCACGTGCTGCTGCCCTGGGCGGTGCGCGACGGTCGCGACGAGCGGGGGCCCGAGGCGGAAAGGCCGGAGGCATGAGCCAGTCCGTCGCCGTCGGCGTGTTCGACGGGCTGCACCTCGGCCATCGCGACATCCTCGGCGCGGCGCTCGGCCGGGCGCGCGCGAGCGGCGGGCGGTGCGTCGTCGTCAGCTTCGATCCGCATCCCGATGTCGTGCTGGCGCGCGCGTTCGTGGCGCAGGCCCCGCTCACGCCGCTCAACGAGAAGCGCGAGCGGCTGCTGGCCCTCGGCGTCGACGCGTTCGACGTGCTGCCGTTCACGCGCGAAATGGCCTCGCTGTCACCGGAGGCGTTCGTCGGGCGCTACCTCGTCGAGCGCCATCACCTCGGCGCGCTCGTCGTCGGCGAGAACTTCGCGCTCGGCCACAAACGCGCGGGCGACGTCGCGTACCTGACGCGCATGGGCGAGCGCGACGGGTTCGCGGTCGAGGCGGTGCCCCTGCGCATTCTCGAGGGCGCGCCGATCAGCAGCACGCGCATCCGCGAGGCGTTGAGCGCCGGCCGCGTCGCCGAGGCGGCCCGCCTGCTCGGGCGCCGCTACTCGCTCGCGGGCACGGTCGTGCACGGCGAGGCGATCGGCCGGACGCTCGGCTTCCCGACGGCGAATCTGCGGCTCCACGAGGAGAAATTCATGCCCGTGCTCGGCGTCTACGCGGCCTGGTCGCGCATCGACGGCGCCGCCGAGCGGGTGCCGACCGCCCTGTCGCTCGGCACGCGGCCCACGTTCGGGGGCCGCGTCCTCGTGGTCGAGGCTCACCTGATCGACTGGTCCGGCGAACTGGTCGGGCGCGTGCTGGAGGTCGAGCTGGCCGACTGGCTGCGCGAGGAACGCACGTTCGAGGGTCCGGAGCCGCTGCGTCAGGCCATCGCCGCCGACGTGGCGGAAACGCGCCGCCGGCTGGCCGCCGGAGCCGTCCCGGCCGAAGGATGAGCCGGGGAAGGACACCCCGGGGCCGAATGCGCTTGGCGGCCGGCGCCGCCGGATGCTACATTCGCCCGTCGCGCTGAACATCGGTTCACTAGGTTTTTCTATGGCTCGGCCACCCGGGAGCTTGCACCCGCTGGCTCGGGCTCGCAGTTCACACGAACCATGCAGGAGGTGACCGCTGTGACGCTCTCCAAGGAGCAGAAGCAGGGGATCATCGGGAAATTCAAGATCCACGAAGGTGATTCCGGTTCACCGGAAGTCCAGATCGCGTTGCTGACCGAAAAGATTCATTACCTCACCGAGCACTTCAAGGTGCACAAGCGGGACCACGCGTCCCGCCGTGGCCTGTTGCGCATGGTCGGCCAGCGCCGTCGTCTGTTGGACTACCTGAAGGCGACCAAAGTGGATCGCTATCGCAAGGTGGTCAGAGAACTCGGTCTGCGTCGCTAGACGCACCGATGGCCCAGGCGCCGATCGTCGGCGCCCTTGGGGCCGCGCGGAAGCCCAGGGTTTCCGCAATCGCTCCCGGCGCATTCGCTTCGCCGTGCGGGCGTGACAGGCGCTCCGGCGTGGGCCGGAGCTCGAGGCGAGAGGACAGGACGATTCAATGGCAGAGCACAAGGTTTCCATCCAGCTCGGAGAACAGGAACTCACGATCAGCACGGGGCACTGGGCCAAGCTCGCCGGCGGTTCCGCCGTCGTTCAGCTCGGCGGTACCGTGGTGCTGGTCGCCGCGAGCGCGGCGAAGACGCCGAAGCCGGGCCTGGATTTCGTACCCCTGACCGTGGACTACCGCGAGCGCACGTACGCCGCGGGCAAGATCCCCGGCGGTTTCTTCAAGCGCGAAGGTCGGCCGACCGAGAAGGAGACGCTCAGTTCGCGTCAGATCGACCGCCCGATCCGGCCGCTGTTCTCGAAGCAGTTCCCGTACGAAACCCAGATCATGGCCACGGTGGTTTCGTCGGACCAGGAGAACGATGCCGACGTTCTGGCGCTGATCGGCGCTTCGGCGGCGATCAATCTCTCCGACATTCCGTTCCCGGAGCCGGTCGCCGGCGTGCGCGTGGGCCGCGTCGACGGACAGCTGATCGTGAATCCGACGTTCACGCAGCTCGATGAGAGCGACATGGACGTGGTCGTGGCCGGCACCGCCGACAACATCATCATGGTCGAAGGCGGCTCCCGCGAAGTTCCCGAGGGCGACCTGATCCAGGCGCTGGACTTCGCCATGGGCCACATCCGGCGCATCGTCGCCGCCCAGAAGGAGCTGTTGAGCGGCCGCGCCAAGACGAAGCGTCCGCTGCTGCCGGGCGTCGACACCACGGCCCTCAAGAACGACCTGGTCTCCGGCTACACCGAGCGCATCCGCCAGGCGATCCGCATCCCCGGCAAGGAAGCGCGTCAGGAAGAGCTCGACCTCATCACCGAGGACGCGGTGACGAAGCTGACCGAGCGCCACGCCGACCAGGCCTCGTTCATCGGCAAACTCCTCCACGACATCGAGCGCGATCAGCTGCGCCACATGGTGCTCGACGAGGGCGTGCGCGCGGACGGCCGCGGCTGCGACGACATCCGCAAGATCACCGTGGAAGTCGGCGTGCTGCCACGCACCCACGGCTCGTGCCTGTTCACCCGCGGCGAGACGCAGGCGCTCGTGGTGGCGACGCTCGGCACCAAGAGCGACGAGCAGCGCGTCGAGGAGCTGGAAGGACAGTCGTGGAAGTCGTACATGCTGCACTACAACTTCCCGCCGTTCTCCGTCGGTGAAGTGCGCCCCATCCGCGGCCCGGGCCGGCGCGAGATCGGTCACGGCGCGCTGGCCGAGCGCTCCATCGAGCCGGTCATCCCGGCCGACACGCACTTCCCGTACACGATCCGCATCGTCAGCGACATCCTCGAGTCCAACGGCTCGTCGTCGATGGCGTCGGTGTGCGGCGGGTCGATGGCGCTGATGGACGCGGCCGTGCCGATCAAGGCGCCGGTCGCGGGCATCGCGATGGGTCTCATCAAGGAAGGCGACAAGGTCGCGGTGCTGACCGACATCCTCGGCGTCGAGGACCATCTCGGCGACATGGACTTCAAGGTCACCGGCACGCGTGACGGCGTGACCGCGTTCCAGATGGACACCAAGATCGGCGGGATCTCGTTCGACGTCATGCGCGACGCGCTGGACCGCGCGCGCAAGGGTCGCATGCACATCCTGTCGCTGATGGAGCAGGCCCTGCCGGCGCCGCGCACCGAGATGTCGCCGTACGCGCCGCGCATCATCATCCTGACCATCAACCCCGACAAGATCCGCGAAGTCATCGGACCCGGGGGCAAGATCATCAAGCGCATCACCGAGGAGACCGGCACCCAGATCGACATCGAGGACTCGGGCGAAGTGCGGATCGCGGCGATCAACGGCGAAGGCGGCCGGCGTGCCGAGGAGATGATCCGCAACATCACCGAGGACCCCGAGGTCGGCAAGATCTACCAGGGCAAGGTGCGCAGCGTGGTCACGTTCGGCGCCTTCGTGGAGATCGTGCCCGGCCGTGACGGGCTGCTGCACATCTCCGAGATCGACTACCACCGCGTCGCGCGGACCGAGGACGTGCTGAACGTCGGCGACATGGTCATGGTCAAGGTCATCGGCGTCGACCGGGACGGCAAGATCAAGCTGTCGCGCAAGGCGTTGCTGCCCGAGCCCGAAGGCTACGTGGCCGCGGCGGTCGGCGCGGGCGGTGGCCGGGACCGGGATCGCGACCGCGAACGTGGCGGTCGGGACCGGGGTCGGGGACCTCGCCGGTAGCGCCGAACTCCCGTAAGACTGGAATCATTCGTGCAAGGCCGAGTGGCAGGGTGACCTGCCACTCGGCGTTTTCACCGGAGGGCCGATGAGCGAGAACACGTTTCGCAAGTCCGTGCTGCCTTCCGGGGTGACGCTGCTCAGCGAGCGCATGGCCGAGCGGCGCAGCATCGCCGTCGGCGTCTGGGTGCGGAACGGCGCGCGCGACGAACCCGCCGACCTGCTCGGCATCTCGCATTTCATCGAGCACATGATGTTCAAGGGCACGGAGCGCCGCGACGCGCGCGCCATCGCCCAGAGCCTGGAGTCCCTGGGCGGCCACCTCGACGCGTTCACGGCCCGCGAGCAGGTCTGCTACTACGCCCGCGCCCTGTCCGAGCACGCGCCCGACGTCATCGACGTGCTGTTCGACCTGCTGTGTCACTCGCGTTTCGCCGAAACCGAGGTCGAGCGCGAGAAGTCCGTGGTGCGCGAGGAGATCTTCTCGTGCGAGGACAACCCGGACGACAAGGTGAACGAGCTGCTCGCCGGCCAGATCTGGAGCGGTCACGCGCTGGGTCGCCCGATCCTCGGCACGGCCGACACCGTGACCGGCCTGTCGCCGCGCGCCCTGCGCCGGTACTTCGCAAGCCGCTATCGCGCCGCCCAGCTCGTGGTCTCCGCGGCCGGAGCGATCGATCACGACGCGCTGGCCGCGCTCATCGAGGCGCACGTCGTCGCGCCGGAAGGCGACGCGCTGCCGCTGTCCGATGCGCCGCCCGCCTTCGCGCCGAGCGTGCACCACGAAGTGCGCGCCGATCTGCAGCAGCTGTACCTGGCGCTCGGTACGCGCGGGCTGTCGTACCAGGACGTCGACCGCTACCCGCTCGTCGTGCTCAACGCGCTCCTCGGCGGCGGCATGAGTTCGCGACTGTTCCAGAGCGTGCGCGAGGAGGCAGGGCTGGCGTATTCGGTCTACTCGGCGCCCGACTTCCATCGCGACGCCGGCATGCTCTCCATCCAGCTCGGCGTGTCGCCGGAGCGCGGCCGCGAAGCGCTCGCGCTCGTGCGCGAGGAGCTGATCCGCCTGTGCGCGGACGGCGTGAGCGAAGAGGAAGTCGAGTCGGGCCGCTCGCAGCTCAAGGGCAGCGTGGTCATGGGCCAGGAGAGCGTTTCCAATCGCATGTCGCACCTGGCGCAGGAGGAGATCTACCGCGGCCGCTACGTGGCCCCCGACGAGCAGGTGGCCCGCGTGCTGCGCGTGACGCGCGATCAGGTGATGGACGTGGCGCGGCGCCTGCTGCGCCCCGAGCGCTTCGCCCTGACGGCGCTGGGGCCGGCGCCGGGCGGTGCGCTCGGCGAGACCGACTGGCCGTTGGAGCGCGCCAGCCAGTCGGCCGCGTAGGCCGAGCGACGCTAGTACGTGAAGCCGGCCTCGCGCATGCGCCGGCCGGCCTCGACGAGGCGCGCCTCCGGCACGCACAGCGCGATGCGCACGAAGCCCTCGCCGGCCTTGCCGAAGCCCGATCCCGGCCCGACCACGACCCCCGTCTTCTCGAGCAGATCGCGCGCGAAGTCCATGGAGCTGGAGTAGCGCCGCGGGATCGGCATCCACACGTACAGCGTGGCGCGCGGCGGATCGACCGGATAGCCGAGCGCGTGCACCGCGGCCAGGAACGCGTCGCGCCGCCCGCGATAGACGCCGCTCACCTCACGGCAGTAGTCCTGCGGGCCGGTGAGCACGGCCAGGGCCGCGCGCTGGATGGCCATGAACACGCCGAAGTCCATGTTCGATTTGATCTTCAGCAGGTTGGCCACGGCTTCGCGGCTGCCGGCGGCGAATCCCACGCGCCAGCCCTGCATCGAGTACGACTTCGAGAACGAGTGGAATTCGAGGGTCCGCTCCTTGTCCCGATCGAACTCGAGGAACGACTGCGCTCGATACGTCGGATCCAGGGACAGGTCGCAGTACGCGATGTCCGAGATCACGAAAAGATCGTAGTCGCGCGCGAAGCGGAGCAGATCGTGATAGAACTCGGCGGTCTCGACGCCGCCCGTGGGATTGTTCGGGTAGTTCACGCAGATGAACTTCGCGCATCGCGCGTCGTCGGCGGCGACGGCGGAGAGGTCGGGCAGGAACTTGCGCTCGGCCGTGAGCGGGACCTCGACGAGGCGCGACTGGGTGAGCGCCGCGACGCCCAGGTACGCGGGATAGCACGGCGTGCACATGAGCACCGTGTCGCCCGGGTTGACGTGGGCGAACAGCAGCTTGGCGATGCCTTCCTTGGACCCGACGAGCGGGATCGTCTCGCACGCCGGATCGACGCGGACGCCGAAACGGCCCTGGTACCACGTCGCGATTCCCGCGCGGAACTCGGGCAGGCCGTTGAACGAGGGGTACCGATGGTTCTGCACGTTCGGGTCGTCGAGCGCCGCCTTCAACGCGTCGATCGCCAGTTGCGGCGGGCGCATGTCGGGGTTGCCGACGCCCAGGTCGATCACATCGACGCCCTGCCGGATCTTTTCGTCGCGATCTTGAAACACCTTCGCGAGCGTATAGGGCGGTACGTTGTTGAGGCGATCGGACGGCGCAAGCACAGGTTTGACAGGCGATTGACTGGACGACATAGTCCCCTCGTGAGACGCCGCGTCGGTGCGGCACCGGAATTGCGAGTCCAGGTTCAGTATGCGCAGACGCCGTCATTCTAGAGGCCGCGGACGGTTCGGGCCAGCGGGATCCTGGGCGCTCCTTGCGGCGTTGGCGCTGGCCGCGGCCGGCCTGGCGGATGCCGATCCTGATGGCGCGACCGGCGACCCCGATTCGAGCGGTCTGACCTCGACGGTGACGCCGCCGCCCCCCGGCGAGCGCGAGATCCTGCCCGCCGTCGATCGACCCTTCCAGCCCGGAGAGAGCCTGCGCTTCTCGGTGCAATACGGGCCCATCCACGCCGGCAGCGCCTACCTGCAGGTGATGGGCGGCGGCGAGCGCAACGGCGACCCGGTCGACACGCTCGTCGCGCGCGCCGAGTCGAACGCGTTCTTCAGCCTGACGTACAAGGTGCGCAATCGCATCGAGTCGGTGTGGAACGCCGGCGGTCGCTACAGTCTCGAATATCGTGAGGATCGGCGCGAGGGCGGATACAAGGCCAAGAGCCAGATTCTGTTCGATCAGGACAAGGGCGAGGCCCACTACAGCAACGGCCAGACGTTCCCGATCCCGCCCAAGGTCCAGGACGCGCTGTCGGCTTTCTACTACACGCGCTACCAGGCGCTGCCCATCGGGGGCAGCGTGATTTTCGACTATCATGCGAGCCGGCGCAGTCAGCCCCTCGAAGTGCGGGTGTTGGGGCGCGAGCGCGTCAAGACGCCCGCGGGCACGTTCAATTGCGTCGTGCTCGAGCCCGTGCTGAAGGCCGGCGGCATCTTCAAGAACAAGGGACGGCTCGTGATCTGGATGACCGACGACGAACGACGCATTCCCGTGCTCATGCGCAGCAAGGTCGCGATCGGCTCGATCAGCGTCGTGCTCCAGGAAGCGAAAACCAGCTGATGTCCCGCTACCGGGAAGCCGACCTGTCGCGATTGCGGGTGGGCTCCGTCGCCGATCGGCCGACGCGCGTGCGCGTCGAGGATTTCGCCCGGCCCCTCGATCCCGCGGCCGCGAAGGCCGTGCTCGCCGCGCTTCCCGACCAGTTGGGAGCGCTCGCCGCGCGCGAAGTCGTGGCGCGGGTCGTGGCCGCGCACCGCGCCGCCCGCCCGGTCGTGGCCATGCTCGGCGGCCACGTCGTCAAGGTCGGCGTCGCGCCGTGCCTCATCCGTCTCGTCGAAAAAGGCGTGATCACGCACCTGGCCATGAACGGGGCGGCGGCCATCCACGACGTCGAGATCGCGCGCAGCGGACGCACGTCGGAGGACGTCGAGGCGAACCTGCACGCCGGCTCGTTCGGCATGGTCGACGAGACCGGCGACTTCATGAACGGCGCGTTGGCCGAAGGGGCGAGGCGCGGCGAAGGGCTGGGCGAGACGTGGGGCCGGGCCCTCGTCGAGGCGCGCGCGCCGCACCTCGCGCACAGCCTGCTGGCCGCGGCCTATGCGAAGGCCGTCCCGGCAACGGTCCACGTGGCGATCGGCACCGACACCATCCACCACCATCCGCGCTGTGACGGCGCCGCGCTCGGCGCGGCCTCGCTGCGCGACTTCCGCATCCTGGCGGCCACGCTGTCCGAGGCGGCCGGTGCGGTCGTCTTGAACCTGGGTTCGGCCGTGATCATGCCCGAAGTGTTCCTCAAGGCCCTGAGCGTGGCGCGCAATCTCGGGGCCTCGCTCGATCACCTGACGACGGTGAACCTGGATCAGATCCAGCACTACCGACCGCGCGTCAATGTGGTGGAAAGACCCACCCGCGGCGCGGGCTCGCGCGGGCTCACCCTGACCGGGCATCACGAGATCCTGCTCCCGGTGCTTTCCGCCGCGATTTTGGCCGAAATCTAGCCGACGCCGCCGGGCACAGGCCTTGCGTTTCCATCCCGCAGGGACGCCGCGCCGCGCGAGTTGCGGATTGACAGGGGCGAGATTCGAAGCCTATAGTTTCGCGCTGTTCTGCCGCCATTTAGCGGTGCTTCGCGACATCAGGGCGGAGGTCTCCCCAGACGCATCTTGCTACAACTTCGGGCCGGATCGACTGAAACGCCGGCTCGCATTCCGGGCACGCATGGGCGGAGGACACCGCGCAGGCGTCCCAGCGTCGGGGAACTCCTGGAAGGACCTGGCTGGTGTTGGGCAGGCCCCGGATTCCCGTGCGCGGGAGTCCGGGGCCTGTTCCGTCTGTGGGGGAGTCCACGTGAGTCGCCGAGTCGCCCGTCTGTCGAGCATCGCCACCGCATGGGTCGTGCTGGTGCTGGCCGCCGCGCCGGCCCTGGCCGCGCGCGTCCACGCCAGATCCGCTCCGCCGCCCGCGCTCCAGTCTGCCGACCCCGATTCCGCGGCCATGGACTGGAGCCGCGTTCCCGAGTATCGGATCGTGCCCGGTGACGTGCTCACGCTCGACTTCGGACCGCGTGCGGACCTGAACGGCGACATCCTCCGCGAGATCACGGTTCGCCCCGACGGGCGCATCAGCGTCTTCCCCGTAGGCGACGTGATCGCCGCCGGGCGCACGTCGCGCGAACTGGAAACCGCGCTCGTCCAGATGCTGTCCGGGGACATCCGCACGCCGCGCGTGACCGTCGAGGTGACGAAACTCGCCGCGAACGCGGTCCACGTGCTCGGCGACGTCGTGAATCCGGGCCGCGTGTCCGCGGATCCATTCATCACCGTGGTGCAGGCGATCGCCGCCGCCGGCGGCTTCAAGGACGGGGCGGCCAAGAACAGCGTGCTGGTGTTCAGCCGCAACGGATCGCGCACGGTACGCGTGGCGCGGCTGCGCGTCGACGACATGATCAAGAACGGCGGGCTCGAGGGCGATCTGCCGCTGTCGCGCTTCGACATCGTGTACGTGCCGCGCGGATTCGTCGGCAACGTCGACTCGTTCTCGCGGCAGTTCTTCGGCGGCATGCTCGGCGCCACCGGCGTCGCGCTCCAGGGATGGGAGCTGTTCAACCTCGACCGGGTCTTCTTCGTCCCCGGTCGCTAGCGTCCCAGCGAGGAGCCTTCCATGAACGTGAACGCACCCCAGGACCCGCAGACGCCCGTCCCACAGGCGACGGCGCGTGAGTTCCTGGCCGTGGTGTTCCGCCGGAAGTGGCTGATCATCGGTCTGTTCGCGGTCACGACGCTGACCGTGCTGGCCGTCGCGCTCACCACGCCGGTGGTCTACATGTCCAGCTCGCGCGTGCTCATCCACCGCGGCGAGCCGCAGAGCCTGCTGACCGGCTATCGCACCGTGTTCAACGACTGGGAGGCCGACCTCGCGAGCGAGATCGAGGTCGCGCGCAGCTACCCCGTGCTGCAGAGCGCCCGCGAGTTGCTGAAGGCCGATCCCAAGGCGGCGGGCGTCCGCTTGAACGCGCGGCAGGTCGACGTCGAAGTCATGGGCAAGAGCAACGTCATCGCGCTCGCGTATCAGGACGGCGATCCCGAAGTGGCGCAGCAGGTGTGCGACGCGTTGACCCGCGCCTACATCGACTACCGCCAGAACGCGATGACGCTGAACTATCCACAGGGGTTCTTCCGCCGCGAGATCGACAAGGTGCGCGCCGACCTCGAGACGTGGATGGAGAAGCGCCGCCGCTACGCGGCCGAGAACGACATCGTCGACGTGGATCAGCAGAACCGCGTGCTGCTCGACGAGCGCAGCACGCTGCAGAAGAAGCTGACGGACCTGCAGACGGACCTGGCGCAGAACCAGACCGTGTACGCGGTCATGGAGGACATGCGCGAACATCCGTCCGTCGATCTGCCGTCACTCGGGCCGAACATGAACGGCGACGCGCTGCTCGAGATGAAGCGTCGCGTGCTCGAGCAGGAATCGCGCGTCGCGCTGATCCGCGAGCGCTACCGTGACGATTCGCCCGAGGTCATGGCGGCGAACGCCACGCTCGACACGCTGCGCAGTCTGCTCCGGCGCGAGGTCGGCTCGCGCATGGAGCTGTCGAAATCCCGGCTCACGTCGCTGGAGGCCGGCATCGCGGTCGTCCAGCACCAGCTGGACGCGAACCAGCGCCAGCTGGATTCGATGCCGCCCAAGGCCATCGCCATCGCCCAGATGGATCGCGAGATCGCGGTGCTCAAGGAGCGGTACGAGAGCCTGTCCAAGGACAGCGACCAGGCGCGCGTGACGGAGAACGTCACGCCGACCGTGAGCGTCGTGCTGCTGAGCCCGGCCGGACGCGCGGTGTCCAAGAGCACGCGCGACTACGTCCGACTGGCCCTGGCGCCGGCGTTCAGCCTGATCGTCGGCATCGGCCTCGCGTTCTTCATGGACGGTCTCGACGTCACGGTGCGCACGAGCGGCCACGCCGAGGAAGCGATCGAGCTGCCGGTCCTGGCCGCGCTCAACGAACGCCGTCGCGTGCGCGGCGTGCGCACCCGGTAGGAGGAACGTCAGGCGTATGAGCCGAATCTTCGACGCGCTCAAGAAGGCCGAAGCGCAGCGTCCGGCGGCGCCGCCGCCCGTCGCGGCGCTGTCGCCGTCGCCGCCCGTGCCGCCTCGCGCGCCGCGCGCGACGCCGCCCATGCCCCAGCCGATGCGCGGCGGCTCGGCGTTGCCCGCGCCGCGGGCCAGCGCTCCGGAAGTCGTGCGCTGCGAGGTCGCCGCCGTCCTGTCCGAGGAGGTCGGGCGCGGCATGTCGACGCTGCGCGCGGCGCTCGAGTCGTCGCTGGACGAGCGCGGCACGCGGGTCGTGGCGTTCACGAGCGCCCAGGGCGGTGAAGGCGTGAGCACGGTCGCCGCGCAGTTCGTCGTCGCGCTGTCCGTGGACATGCAGCAGCGCGTGCTGTTCGTGGACGCGAACGCGCAGCGTCCCGCGCTCCTCGAAGTCGGCGGCCCGCTCGCGGCCCTGTTCGTGCGCGGCCCGCGGGATGGCGCGGCCTCGGTGGACGTGATCGAGGTCCCGGCGCACGCGCGCGAGGCCCGGTCGTACCCGGTGCCCGAAGCGCGCGCCCTCGTGGAGGCGCTGGGGCCGTCGTACGACTGGATCGTGATGGACGTCCCTCCCGTGCTCATGGCGTCCGACGCGGCCACGCTTGCGGCCGTCGCCGACGCGGTCGTGATGGTGGTGGAGGCCGGGCGCACCAAGAAGCCGGTGCTGACGCGTGCCGTCGAGCTGCTGCGCAAGTCCGGAGCCCGCGTGCTGGGCAGCGTTCTCAATCGCCGCCGCCTGGAAATTCCGGAGTTCATCTACCGCCGCCTCTAACCCGAACCCCGGGTTCCCGTGATCCCACGCTCGCGCTCTCCCGTGGAGCCCGTGCCCTCGTCCCTCGAGCGCACGGGCTCGCACGTCTCCGAATCGCTCGCCGCGGTGCTGGCCCTGGCGCTCGAGTGGGCCGGGCCGGATCGCCTGGCCGTGTGGCTCGGCGGGAGCCACGCGCGCGGCGAAGGCGTGTGGGTGAACGTCGCTGGCCAGCGCGTGTCGCTTTCCGACGTCGACCTGTACGCGGCGCTGCCCGACCAGGCGGCGTGCCGCGAAGCCGAGGCGCGAGCGCGCGCGGCCCGTCCCGGCCTCGCGGCGCGCCTGCTCGAGTGCGGTCTCGCGGCCCCGCTCGAAGTCGCATTCCTGACGCCCGACGGGCTGGCCCGCATGGCGGCGCGGCCCGGCACCATCGAGCTGTCGCGCCACGGCGCATGCGTGGCCGGCGACGACGCCTGGCGCGCGCGGCTGCCCCGGCCCTCGGCCGCCGACGTGAGCCGCGAGGAGATCCAGCTGCTCGTCGAGAATCGCGCGTTCGAACTGCTGGCCGCGCGCCTCGCTCTCGAGCGCGACGACGCCCTGTCCGGACTCGGCGCGCGTCACGCCACGCTGAAGAGCACGCTCGACCTGGCGACGGTCGCATGTCTGCTGGCCGGCGAGTACCCGGACGGGGCGGAGGCCCGCGTCCAGCGCGCCGCCGCGCTCGATCCCTGGCCGGGCGCACGCGTCGAGCTGCAGACGCTGTGGATGGCGGCGCTGGATTGGCGCCGCGATCCGCGGCCGCTCGACGACGCGGCCTCCGCGCTCGGCGAATGGGAACGTGCGGCGCACGCCTGGAGCCTGGTGTGGGGCGCGCTGGCCGGCCTGCCGGACGGCGCGGACACGGACGCGTGGTGGGCGGCGGCGCGCCGCGTCGCGGCACGGGCGCGCGCGCGGCGTCGCGCGCGGGCCGCGGTCGCGTTCCCGACGCGCGGCGGCCTCGGCCCCGGCGCATGGAGCCGGTGGCGCTTCGCCGCGCGCGGGACGCCGCAGCACCGCCTGAACGCGTCGGCCGCGGTGCTGCTCGTGGCGCGGCCCGCCTCCGGTGACGCATGGCCCGAGGCCGCGCGCGCGACGCTGCGCCGCCTGGGCGCGCTGCCGCTGCCGCGCCACGTGGGGTGGCGCGAGGCCGTGCGCGAGACGTTGCGCACCTGGGACCGCTGGGTGCTGGACGGACAACGCTTCGCGGAGGCCCGGTGAGGCGGCGCATGGTCGTGTTGCTGGTGGACGCGCTCGGCTTCGAGCTGGCCACGCGGACGCCGGGCTTCATGCCGGCGCTCGATCAGCGCCGGCGCCTCGACACCGTGCTCGGGTTCAGCTCCGGCGCGCTGCCCACGCTGTTCTCGGGACGCCGTCCCGTCGACCACGGGCGTTTTCTCATGTATCGGCGCCGCACCGGCACGTCGGCGTTCCGCGGGTTCGGCGCCCTGCGGCTGCTGCCGAGGCGCCTGCGCTGCGGTCCGCGGCTCGCGCCGTGGCTGTCGCGCGTCGTCGAGCGCCGCGGCGTCGCCGGCTACTTCAACCTGTACGACGTGCCGCGCGAACTGCTTCCCGAGTTCGACCTTCCCGAACGCGCCGACGTCTTCGCGCCGGGCGGATTGCCGGTCGACTCGCTGTGGGACGCGTTGGAGCGGCGCGGCGTCGCATGGCAGGGGCGCAACTGGCGCACGCACGAGGAGGACAATCTCGCGTGGCTGGAGCGCGAGGCGGCGGGCGGTGAGAACGCGTTCCTGTTCGTGTACACGGCGGCGCTCGACGCGGTGCTGCACGTGGAGGGCGGCGCCGGGCCCGGCGTCGCGAGCGCGCTGGCCCGGTATCAGGCGTGCGTGGCCCGCCTCCTCCAGCAGGCCGAGGCGCGCCGCGAGGAGTTGTGGGTGTACCTGCTGTCCGATCACGGCATGGTCGACGTGCACGCGACCGAGGACGTGATGGGCCGCCTCGCGACGCTGCCGTTCCGCTGGCCGCGCGACTACCTGGCGTTCTTCGACTCGACGTTCGCGCGCTTCTGGTGGCGCTGCGACGGTGCGCGCGACGCGGTGCGCGCCGCCCTGGCCGGCGCGCGCGGGCGCTGGCTCGACGACGCGACGCTGGAGAAGGAGGGCGTGCGCTTCCCGGACCGCGCGTACGGCGAGGATCTGTTCCTGCTCGATCCCGGCGTGCTGCTCGTGCCGTCGTTCATGGGCGCGCGGCCGCTCGCCGCGATGCACGGCTACGATCCGCACCATCCGGACATGGCGGCGCTGTTGTGGTCGAACCGCCCGATTCCGGACTCCGTGCGTCACCTGACCGACGTGCGCGCGCACCTCGAGGCCGAACTCGGCGCGCTCGCGGGGAGCGCGGCATGAGGCGCGGCGAGATCGCCCACAACGTGACGCGCGGCGCGTTCTATCTCGCGGTCGAGAAGATCGCCGCGCTGCTCTCGGGCACGGCGTACTTCGCGCTGCTGCTGCGCTGGCTGGGCCCCACGAAGTACGGCATCATGACGCTCGCGCTGTCGTTCACCGGCCTCGCCACCGTCGCGACCGGCAACATCGAGATGTACCTCGAGCGCTACGCCGCCGAGTACCAGGCGCAGGGCCGCCTCGCGACGCTGCGCCGCGCGCAGAATCTCGCGCTCCTGCTCAAGCTCGCGCTCGGGGCCGTCGCCGGCCTCGCGCTCGCGTCGCTGGCCCCATTCGTGGCCGCGCAGTACCACACGCCGGAGTTGCGCGTGCTGCTGCCGCTGCTGACGCTGATGGTCGTGTTCGACGGGTTCTCGACGACGGGCCGCGCGACGCTGTTCGGGCTGCAGCAGTATCGCTGGGTGTGCGCGCTTGCCGTCGCGTTCCACATCCTGAAGACGCTGATGGTCGGGGCCCTGTGGTTCACCCGCCAGGGCCTGCCCGCGCTCGCGCTCGGCCTGGCCACGCTCACGGTGGCGCAGGGCGTCGCCAGCACGGTCGTGCCCATGTGGATGCTGCGCCGCGCGCGCAACGAAGGCGGGGCCGCGCCGCCCAGGCGTCGCGCGCTGTTCGGCGAGATGGCGCGCTACTGCACGCCGCTGCTCGGCGCGCGCGTCACGTTCCTGTCGGGGCAGAACCTGGGCAAGGTCGTGCTCGGGAAGCTGTTCGACGTCGCGCGGCTCGGCTACTTCTCGTTCGCGTTCCAGACCATGGAACGCTTCGTGGACGTCGTGCACACGCTGCCGTCCTCGCTCCTGCCGTCGCTCACCCAGCTCGTCGCGCTGGAGCAGCGCGAGCGCCTGCGCTACGTGTTCGACCAGGCGTTCCGGCTCATCCAGGTGACGGGCTGCGTGCTGTCGTTCGGCGTGTTCGTGTTCGCGCGCGAGATCACGCTGCTCGTCGGCAGCCCGCTGTTCGAGCCGGCCGTGCCCCTGCTGCGCGTCATGGCGCTGGTGCCCATCGCGCGCACCGCGCAGCAGCCGCTCACCATGCTGTTCCAGGCGCTGCGCCTGCCGGGCACGGTGCTCACGCTGGCGCTCGTCAAGTTCGCGGGCGAATTCAGCGGCTACTTCACGCTCGTGCCGGCGCTCGGCATGATCGGCGCGGGCGTCTCGAACCTGCTGGGCGCCGTCGTGTCGTACGCGATGGCGCTCGTGTTCCTCGGACGCGTGCTGCCGGAGGGCGCGCGGGAACGCCTGCGCGCGGTGGGCGTGGCGCTCGTGCTGTTCGTGCCTCTGCTCGCGGCCGGCTGGTTGCTCGATCGCGGTCCGGCGTTCGGCTGGAGCCTGTTCCCGCGCCTCGCGCTCGTGCCGCTCGCGGCGCTCGCACTGTTCCCGCTCGGGTTGATCACGCGCTACGACCTGGGAAAACTCGCGGCCCTGCCGCTCGGCGCCGCGTGGATGCGCGTGGCGCGCGACCGCTTCGTGGCTGCGGTCGACCGCATGGCCCGTGCGCTCGGCGCGCGGGAGGTCGCGTGAAAGCCGAGCGCGTGCTCGTCATCGTCCCCGCGCACGACGAGGAGGAGAGTCTGCCGCGCACTCTGGCGGCGCTGCGCGAACGCGCCCCCGCGCTCGACGTGCTCGTGATCGACGACGGGTCGCGGGACGGCACGTCGCGCGCCGCGCGCGCGGCCGGCGTGCCGGTGGTACGCCACCCGCTGAACCTGGGCGTGGGGGGCGCGCTGCAGACCGGGTTCGTCTACGCGGTCGAGCACGGCTACGACATCGGCGTCCAGTTCGACGCGGACGGGCAGCACGACGCGGCGGACCTCGGCACGCTGCTCGCCCCGGTGCGCGAGGGGCGTTGCGACGTGGCCATCGGCTCGCGCTACCTGACGCCGACCGGGTACCGCGCGCCGCGCGCGCGTCGCGCCGGGATGCGCATGTTCTCGCTCATCGTGCGCATGGCCACGGGGCAGCGGATTGCCGATACGACGTCGGGCTTCCGCGCCTACGGGAGGGCGGTGATGGACGTCTGTCAGTTCGATCTGCCGCAGGACTTTCCGGACGCCCCGCTGCTCATCACGCTGGCCCGCCGCGGCTTCCGGTTGCTGGAGGTCCCGGCCCACATGCACGAGCGCCACGCCGGTCGATCGTTTTACACGCTGGGCAAGACGCTGTATTACCCGTACAAGAATCTGCTCGCTTCGCTCATGGCGCTGCTCAAGCGCCCGCAGTCCCTCTAGAGGAGAGAACGGAATGCATTTTCTGTCGCGGACCCAGGAGATCAGCGCGTTTTGCGCCGCCGCGCTGGTGTTCGTGGTGCTCGAACTGGTGCGCCGGCGGCGGCTCTCCGAGGAGTACTCGCTGCTGTGGGTCGTCGCCTCGCTCGCCATGGCGATCCTCGGCTTCTTCACCCCGGTGCTGCAGGGCGTCACGCGCCTGCTCGGCATCCGCTACGAGAGCTCGACCGCGTTCGCGTTCGGCGTCGCGTTCGGCATCCTGATGCTGCTGCAGATGTCGGTGCAGTTGTCGCGCATGTCGCGCGCCCAGCACGCGCTCACCCGCGAACTGGCCCTCGTGCGCCATGAACTCGAGGCGCTGCGTGGCCCGGGCGGCGCGGCGCAGGGGCACGCATGAGCCGCCACCTCAAGCTCATCCTCGGGATCGGGATCTCCGCCGTGTGCGTGTGGATCTCGATGCGTGACGTGCACGTCGGCGAAGTCGTCGCCGCGCTCAAGCGCGCGAACTACCTGGGCTTCGTCGGCGTCATGGCGGTGACGTTGCTCGGGTTCTGGATCCGCGCGGTGCGCTGGCGGTCGTTCGTGACGGCGCCGAAGCGGATCAGCACGGACAGCCTGTTCAGCGCGACCATGATCGGCTTCATGGCCAACAACGTGCTGCCGTTCCGACTCGGCGAGTTCGTGCGCCCGTGGGCGCTCGCGCGGCGCGAGCACCTGTCGAAGACCACGTTGCTCGCGACCATCGTCGTGGAACGCGCCGTCGACATGCTGACGCTGCTGGCGATCCTGGGCTTCGCGCTCGCCGTGTTCCCGCTGAGCGGCGAGACCGAGGCCGGGCGCATGGTGCAGGCCGGCGCCGGGGTGCTCCTCGCCTTGAGCATCGCGCTCACGGCGTTCGTGATCGCGTTGGAGCGCCAGCCCCGCTTCGCCCACTCCGCCATCGGCTGGTGCACGGGTTTTCTGCCGAAAGGGGCGCGCGGGCGCGTGGCCAGCTCCCTCGACCACTTCCTCGAGGGCCTCAGCCTGTTCCGCGACTACAAGCGCCTGGCCTGGGTTTTCCTGCTCTCGTTCGCGATGTTCCTGGTGTTCTCACTCGGGCTGACGTTGAGCATGTGGGCGCTCGGCGTGCGCGTCGCGTGGTACGGCGGCCTGGTGATGCTCGTGATCACCGCCATCGGCATCATGGTGCCGGCCGCGCCCGGCTACATCGGCACGCTGAACCTGGCGTGCATCGCCGGCCTCGCGCTGTTCCACGTCGGCCGCGACGTGGCCGTGCCGTTCTCGTGGTTCTACTTCGCGAGCCAGTGGCTGCCCATCACCGCGGTCGGACTGTGGTACCTGAACCGGGAGGGGCTGTCGCTCAAGTCGCTGGGTCAGGCTTCCGAGGGCGGCGCGTGAGCCGCACGGGTTCAGCGCCGGTAGTGGCGCGTCACCTTGCGCACGGCCGTGACGACGTCGTCGACGTCGCGCTCGCTCATGCTCGGGAACAGGGGCAGGGTGACCGCGCGCCGGTACGCGTGCTCGGCGACGGGGAAGGCGCCCTCGCGCAGCCCGAGCGTGTCGCGGAAGTGCGGGTGGAAGTGGATCGGGATGAAATGCACCGAGGTGCCGATGTTCTCGGCGCGCAGTTCCTGGATGAACTTCGCGCGGTCGCAGGTCAGGCGCTCCAGCTCGAGCGCGATCGGGAACAGATGCCATGCGTGGGTGACGCCCGGCCGCGCGCGGGGCACGCGCACTTCGGGGACGTCGGCGAGCGCCTGCTGGTAGCGCGCGACGCGCGCGGCGCGCAGGCGCTGCATCTCGTCGAAGCGCTCGAGCTGCCCGAGCCCGATGGCCGCCAGCACGTCGCTGAGGTTGTACTTGAAACCCGGCGCCACGACTTCGTAGTACCACGAGCCGGTGTCGGTGTAGCGCTTCCACGCGTCGCGGCTCATGCCGTGGAGCGACAGCACCTGCATGCGCTCGGCCAGCGCGTCGTCGTCGGTGACGGCGGCGCCGCCCTCGCCGGTCGTCAGGTTCTTCGTCGCGTAGAACGAGAACGCCGTGATGTCGGCGAGCGAGCCCACCGGGCGTCCGTTCAGGGCGGCACCCAGCGCGTGCGCCGCGTCCTCGACGACGCGGAGGCCGCGCGCGCGGGCGAGGGCGCGGAGCGCGTCCGAGTCGCACGGATGTCCGCCGTACGACACCGGCATGACGACCTTGGTACGCGTCGTCAGCGCGGCCTCGACCGCCCTGGGATCGATGCACAACGTGTCGGGCTCGATGTCGGCCAGGACGGGCCTGGCGCCGACGTGCTCGATCACGTTCACGCACGCCGCGAACGTGTAGGCGGACGTGATCACCTCGTCGCCCGGACCCACGCCGAGCGCGGCCAGCGCCAGGTGCAGCGCGCCCGTCGCGGAGTTGACGGCGAGCCCGTGACGCGTGCCGGCCAGCGCGGCAATGCGCCGGGCCAGCTCCTGGGTGCGCGGGCCGGTGGTGACCCAGCCCGAACTCAACGTCTCGAGCACGAGCTGTTTCTCGCGCTCACCGATCCACGGCAGGGCCAGCGGCAGGAATGCGTCGCGCACCGGCGTTCCGCCGGCCGAGGCGAGCGTTTCGGAGACCGGCACGGTCACGCGCGGGCCCTCGCGAGGGGAGTGGAGAGGTGCATGGACGCGCACATTCTAGGGTACGTCGTCCCGCGCCGCCACCGAACCCGATAGAGGAGCACCGACTCCCCCCGCATGGATCGCCGCAAGATCGTTCGTGACTCGATGGTGTTCGCCGCCGGCCAGTACGTGTATCGCGTGCTGCTCATGGCGCGCGGCCTGATCGCGGCTCGCCTGCTGGGGCCCGCGTCGTACGGCGCGTGGAACGCGATCCAGCTCGTCATGGACTACGGGCTGCTGGCGCAGGCCGGGACGTATCAGGGTCTGGATCAGACGGTGCCGCCGCACATCGTGGACGGCGACGCGCAGGCCCTCGATCGGATCAAGCGCGCCGGGCTGTTCAACGTGCTCGTGCTCACGCTGCTGTACGGCGTCGGCGCGTTCCTGTATTTCCTGTCCTCGAGCGGCAAGATCATCGGCTTCTGGGGGCTCGGCGGCGTCGCCGTGGCGCTGGCCTGCACGTTCCTCACGAACCTCGGCTACTACCACCTGAATCTGCTGCGCGCCCACAACAACATTCCCGCGGTGAGCAGCTGGTACCTGGTGCAGGGCGTCCTCGGCGCCGGAGTCGCCCTATTGCTGATCCCGCGCTTCGGGGCGTGGGCGCTGCTCGGCGGCTGGCTGTTCGCGACGATTGCCGCCTCCGTGTTCGTCCACTGGCAGGCGCGGCAGATCACGCCGTTCGTGCCGCGCGTCTCCCGGGCCAGCCTCGACCTGGTGCGCATCGGCGTGCCCATGTTCCTGTACTCGGGCTCGACGTTCGTCATGCGCACGCTGGACCGCGTCATCATCCTCAAGTACGTGGGCACGCTGGCGCTCGGCTACTACAGCCTCGCCGTGACCGGGGTGACGCTCCTGTTGTATCTGCCCGAGTCGGTGAGCTACGTGCTGTACCCGCAGCTGCTGAAGCGCTACCGGGAGGCCGGCGATCGCGCCGAGGGCATTCGCGATCGCGTGGACCGCACGTTCCTGTCGATCGCGGTGCTCGTGCCCGCCATGTGCGGGCTCACCTATTTGCTGGCGCGCGACGTGATGAGCGCGCTGCTGCCGAAGTTCCTGCCCGGTCTCGACGCGGTGCGCATCGTGTGCTTCGGGGCGGGCGGTCTCGCGTTCGTGGGTCTCTCGGCGATCGTGCTGATGACGCTGGGCCGGCGCCTCGCGCTAATCCCGGCGTCCGTCCTCGGCGCGCTGTCGGGCGCCGTGCTCGATCTCGTCGCCGTGCGGCTGGGCGGCGGCATTCTCGGCGTGGCCTGGGCGACGCTCGCCGCGTACGCGCTGAACGGCATGGTCATGATGTGGCTGGCCGTCCACGCGCTCCACGGGTCGTCGCGCCGCGCGGCGCTCATGGTGGGACGCGCGCTCGCGCTGCTCGGACTCAGCTTCGGGCTGGCCTGGGGTCTCGACCGCATGTTGCCGCTCGGCGACGCGGCGCACGTGAGCGGACGGATCGCGCACGCCGCGCTCGTCAGTGGCGTGTTCCTCGGCGCGTACGCGCTGGTCGCGTGGCCGCTGGGCCGCGGCACCGGGCTGCGCCAGATGCTGGCCGAGTCCGCGCCGGCGTGGGGCCGTCGCCCGGAGTCCACGCCCGAATGAGCGTGCGGAGCGCGCTCGCGGCGGCGCTCGCCACGATCGCCGTGCAGGCCGCACTCGCGGCCCGCTGGGTCGGCATCCTGCCCGGTGAGGCGCGCGCCGACCTGGCGGTCCTCGTGCTCGTGCTCGCGCCCGGGGCGGCCTGGCTCGCGCTGCTCGGCGTGCGACCGCCCGGGGGGCGATTCCTGGCGCCGGGCTGGGCGCTGGGGCTCGGCATCGGCTGGAACGGCGTGCTGCTCGCGCTGACCGCGCTGGCGCGTGTCCCTTTCACGGTCTGGGCGACGCTGTCGATGGCGACCACGACGCTGCTGTGGTCGGCCGTCCTGCTGCGCTCGCGGGCCGGTCGCCGCGAAGGCGCGGGCCCGACGGCGGAGGCCGGCGGGGCGGCGCCCGGACTGGGAGCGCTCGCCGTGTGCGGCGTGCTGCTGGCCGCCGCGGCCGCGGCGTGGGTCGGCGCCCGCTTCGGGCCGACGCTCGCCATCATTTCCGATTCGCCGGACCACGTGGGCACGCTGCGCCGCATGCTCGAGCAGCGCGCGCTGTTCCCGAACGACGCGTTCTTCCTCGGGGCCGGGCGCGACGGCATCGACCCGCGCAAGTTCCTGTGGCACGGCGAAGCGGCGCTGATCGCGCACCTGGCGGGCGTGGATCCGCTCGTGGCGTGGCGTGCGTTCCCCGCACTCCTGGCGCCGCTGCTCGTGATCAACGCGGCGGCGCTCGGCGCGCTGGTCGGCGGCGGCGCCGGCGCGGCGTTCACGGCGTGGGCCACGCTGCTCACGTACGGCGGCTCGCTCGCGGCGACGCCGATCACGGCCAGCGCGTTCGCCGCACGGCTCGCCGACCATCTCGCGCTCGCCGCCTCGGTGGCCGTCCTCGCCGACGTCATGCGCCCGTCGCGCGCCGCGCGCGCGGCGGCCGTGGGGCTGGCGCTGGGCGCGGCCGCGACCCACGTCTTCGCGGCTGCGCAGTTCGCGCTGGTCTTCGCCGCGCTCGGACTCGGGCTGTGGGTCCGCGAACGCCGCGTCACGGACGAACTGCGGCGCCTGCTCGGCACGGCGCTCGCGGTCGGGCTGGCGATCGCGCCGTTCGCGCTGTGGCAGGTGCTGCGCACGCCGCCGCCCGCGAATCCGATCCACACCGAGGCGCAGGGCCTCATGACGCTGTGGGACCACGCGCGCATCGTGTCGCCCGGAGTGCTGTGGGACTGGATGGGACCGGCCTGGCTCCTCGTGCCGCTGCTGGCGCCGCTGGCCTGGCGCGAAGGGCGCGGCCGTCCGGCCGTGCTGTTCCTGGCGACGACGCCGCTCGCCGTCGCGCTCACGTGCTTCGCGCCGCCCGTCGTCGCGCTGCTCCAGCCGAAGCTCGGCTACCTGCTGATGCGCGTCGTGTGGATGACGCCGCTGTACGGGCTCATCGGCTTCGCCGGGGCGCACGCGCTGCGCGTCTGGCCGGAGAGCGGCCGTCGCGCGCGCGTCGCGCTCGCGGGGCGCGGCTTGGTGATGCTCCTGCTGCTGGTCCCGGCGCTGGCCGACGCGGCGCGCGTCGTGGCGCACGCGCGCGAGATCGCGGCCGCGGAGCGGGCGCGGAGCGCGGCGCCGTGGGCCGACGCGCTGCGCTGGATGGCGCGCGCGCTGCCGCCTCGCCAGGTCGTCCTGTCCGACCCGGCGACCAGCTATTCGATCCCGATGTCGACGCCGCACTACGTCGTCACGCTGCTCGATCAGCACAGTTCGCCGAGCGACGCGCACGCCCTCGAACGCCTGCTCGACGCGCGGGACGCGCTCGATCCGTTCGGCGGCTGGGATCGGTTGCGCGAGGTCGTGAGGCGTTACGGCGTGACCACGATCGCGCTGAACGGGCGCTTCGCGGAACCGCCGCTGCTCGACTACTGGGGCCCGAACGCCACGTGGTTCCGCGCCGCGCGCGCACGCCTCGATCGCCACCCGGACGCGTTCGCGAGCGCGTACGACACCGGTGACTTCGTGGTGTACCGGGTGCGGCGCGCGTCGCTCGACACGCTGGCCGAGGCGCCGCCGCCGCGACCGTTCGTCACCTCGTACGTTGCCGGTCGCGACGGGATCTCGCGGCGCGAGCCGGGCGGCCTCCCGACGTTCCTCGCGCTCGCGCTGTCGCCACGCGACGCGGCCCCGGGGGACACGCTGGCCGGCGCGATCACCTGGCGCGCGCTCGCGCGCGAGCCGGTGGGCTCGTATCAGGTCGCGGTGCGCTTCGATCGGCCGATGCCGGGCGGGTTCCAACCGCCGCGCTGGATCGGCAAGCCGCTGCGCAAGCTCGTCGAGCGCGTCCGCCATGAGCGCTATCGATTCCGCGCCGACCACCTGCCCGTCGCGGGCGAATACGGTGTCGATCTGTGGACGCCCGACGAAGTCGTGCGCGACTCGTTCCAACTCGTGGTGCCGCGCGACGTCGCCGACGGCGAGTACCGGGTCGAGGTCCGTATGCTGCGCCAGGCCCACTACGCGAACCTGCGGCTCGGCGACTACTTCTTCGACGAGGACGCGTACGCCGGTCTGCCCGCGGGAACGCTGCGGGTGACGCGGCGCCGGCCACGGCGCGGGGCACGGCGCCGTCCGCGGCGCGCGGTGGTATGCTCGCCGCCCCCTCATTCCCACACCCTGAGGTTCGGCCGCGGACCGGGCGGCCGCACCGCATCACGCCGTCGTCCCCGGTCTCCCAAAGGGTGCGCCTGAGGATGACCGGTGGATTCCATCTCGGCTGGGGCCATGGTCACGTCGTGACGCGCGACTCGGCCTGGGCGGCGCCGGCGTGGCTCGCGCGCTGGGGGCCGCATGGCGGTGCGCGCTGCATTCCGGTCGCCGAGTACCTGCGCGCGCGGGCGGGCGGGCAGATCGACGTCCAGCGCCGGTTCTACGCCGGCCTGCTCATGCGTAACGGCGTGTACAAGACCACCCACCGCAATCGCATGAACGAATTGTTCCCGATGCTCGTCTCCATGGCGCGGCGCCTCGAGACGTCGCCGCTGCGCACCCTCGACGTCGCGTGCTCGTCGGGCGTGTCGACGGTCGAAATGCACTCCGCGTTCGCGCGGGCGGGAATCGACTGCGAGGCGTGGGGCAGCGATCTCCTGATCCGCGCTCCGCACGTGCGGTGCGACGACGGCTGCGCCATGCTGTTCGATCACGAACGCGAGCCGATCCAGGTCGAGATCGGGGGGTGGGCGACGCCGTGGCGGCTGCGGCCGCGCGATCGCGTGCTGCGTCCCGGGCGCTACGCCCGCGCCCGCCGTCTGCTGGAACTCGACGTCGCGCAGTTCCGCGCCGCGCTCGACGGTCCCGTGCCCGGCTTCGTCGCGCAACACGTGCCGCTCCTTTCTTCGGCCACCGACGGCGTCGCCGGCGTGCACTTCGCCGAGGAGGACATCTTCCGACCGGTGGTGCCCGGCCCGTTCGCGATCATCCGCGTGGCGAACCTGCTCAACCTCGGCTACTTCGCGGAGGACGCGCTGCGCGCCATGGGGCGCGCGCTGTGCGCCCGCCTGATGCCGGATGGACTGCTGATGGTCACGCGCACGTCGGACGCCGAGCGGCTGAACCGGGGAACGCTGTTCCGCTGGACGGGCACGCGCCTCGAGGTGGAAGTCACCACGAACGGCGGCAGCGAAGTCACCGACCTGCTCCTCCAGTGAACGATTCGTCGCGCGGTCTCCATGTCGCGTTGCTCATCGGGCGTTTTCCGCCCGGCGCGCTGGGCGGCGCCGAGCACCAGGCGGAGTGCTGGGCGCTCCGGCTCGCGGATCGCCACCGCGTCACGGTGGTGACGCGCGCCGACGCCGCGAACCCGGCCGGCACGCGGGCCCGCGACGGCTTCACCGTGACGCGGCTGCCGGTGTCGCGCGTGCCGCTGTGGCGGGCGTGGGCCGACGTGCGCGCGATCGGCCGCACGCTCGCGACGCTCGAGCCGCGGCCCGACGTCCTCCTGTGCTTCCAGACCATCGTCAGTGGCCTGGCCGGGGTTCGCGCCGGGCGGCGGTTGGGGATCCCGGCGCTCGTGTGGATCCGTGGCGAAGGCGAATATCGGATGGCGGGCTCGTTCGCGAACCGGGTGATCGGCCCGCGCGTGTGGGGCGCGGCCGCCGCCGTGCTCGTGCAGAGCGAAGGCAACGCCCGCGCGCTGCTCGGCGAGCTGGCGCGCCACGCCGCGGGCGCGCGCCCGCGCGTTGCCGCGCGCCTGCACATCGTCCCGAACGGCCTCGACCTGCCGGCCGCCGGCACGAGTTCCGCCGCGGGTCCGCGAATCCTGACGGTGGGCCGGCTGATTCCCGACAAGGGCATGGACGTGGTCATCGACGCGGTGGCCGTGGCCGGGGCGGCCCTGACCATCGCCGGCGCCGGCCCCGAGCGCGAACGGCTCGAGGCCCGGGCCCGCTCGGCCGGCGCCGACGTCCGCTTCGAGGGCTTCGTCGACCGCGCGCGACTCGGCGCCCTGTACCGCGAGGCCGCCGCCGTCGTGCTCGCGGCGCGTCACGGCGAAGGGCAGCCGAACGCGCTGCTCGAGGCCATGGCCGCCGCGCGGCCCATCGTGGCCAGCCGCGTGACCGGCGTCACCGACCTGATCGAGCACGACGTCAACGGCCTGCTCGTGCCCCCGGGGGACGCCCGTGCGCTCGGCGCCGCGCTCGACCGGCTGTCCCGCGAGTCCGGCCTGGCCGATCGTCTGGGAAGCGCGGCGCGCCGGAGCGCCGAGCGCTTCGACTGGGCGGTCGTCCGCCCCCGACTCGAGTCTCTGATGCTATCGTGTGCCGCGGGAGGGCGAGCGGCGGCGGGCGGAAGCTGAGCCCACCCGACGCCCCGGCCCGCTGGCGTGATCCCGTGAGGACCTCCGTAACGTTTCCCGAACTGACGCGTCCGTTTCCTGCAACCGTTTGGCCTCGCGCCGAGCGCGGCCCGCGACTTCCCGCGGGGCCCGCGGTCGGCCCACCCCCGGAGAGCCCACGACGGTGTCCCGATCCGCGTTCGAAATCGATGCGCAGCGTCACGGCCTCAAGCTGCCCGTTCGCAGAGGCAAGAACGTGAGCGGCCGCGGGCGCGTGTGCTTCTACAACGAGCACCTGTTCCCGGTGCTCGTCCCGACCGGCATCCCGTTCGCCGGCGGCGCGGAGACCCAGCTCGCGAAGCTCGTCCACGGGCTGCACGCGCGCGGCTTCGACATCACGGTCGTGAGTTGCGACTTCGGCCAGCCGCACGACATGACGGTGCGCGGGGTGCGCATGCTGAGAACGTTCGCGCCCGACGACGGCGCGCCGGTGCTGCGTTTCTTCCACCCGCGCCTGTCGCACACGCTGAGCGCGCTGCACGAGGCCGACGCCGAGGTGTATTACGTGAACGGCTCCGGCATGCAGGCCGGGCTGGCGTTCGACGTCGCGCGCTGGCGCGGGGCCGGGTACGTGAACCACGTGGCCAGCGACTACGACGTGCTGCGCGCGCTGCCCACGCACGGGAATCCGCGCGACCGCTGGTGGTACCGGCGCGCGATCCACGGCGCCGACCTTCGTCTGGCCCAGACCGAGTTCCAGCGCGAACGGCTGCGCTCGGAGTTCGGCGTCGCGAGCACGCTGCTGCCGAACGTGGTCGAGATCCCGGGAGAGACGATCGACGCCGGGCAGGACGGGGTCGTCGTATGGCTCGGCACGTACAAGGCCATCAAGCGCCCCGACTGGTTCACGCGCCTCGCGCGCGAGTTCCCGGAGCGGCGCTTCGTCATGGCGGGCGTGATTCCGCCGCCGCCGCTCACCCAGCAGCACTGGGAGGACGCGCAGCGCGCCGCGAATGACACGCCGAATCTCGTCGTGCGCAGTTTCCTCGACCATGCGCATCTGCGCGAGCTGTTCCGCGGCGCCGCGCTGCTCGTGCACACGTCGCCCGTCGAGGGATTCTCGAACGTGCTGCTCGAGGCGTGGTCGTACGGCCTGCCCACGGTGTCGTGCGTGGATCCCGACGGCCTCGTGCGGGGGAAACGCCTCGGTGGGGCGGCCGACACGTTCGAACAGCTGGTGGCCGAGACGCGCCGGCTCCTCGCCGACCCTTCCGAACGTCGCGCCTCGGGCGCACGCGCGCGCGCCTACGCCGTCGCGCACCACGCGCCCGACGTCGTGTTCGACCGCCTGGCCGGCGTGCTCGATCCGCTGGTCGCCGAAGTCCGCACGCGGCGCGACCGGCGCTAGGCGCCCGGCGTCCGGCGCGTCACGCGGGGACGCGCCACTCGATCGCGCCCCGCCAGCCGAAGTGCGGCTGGAAGCGCAGCGTGTCCTCCAAGCGCCACTCCACGAGCGGCCGGTTCCACGCCGCGACATCGCTCACGGGCGCGATGGCCCGCTCGTCGCCGTCGATCAGCGGCAGGTCGTGCGCCGCGAACGCGCGCTTCAGGATCTCGAGGCGCGCGGGATCGAAGCCCATCAGGCGCGCCGCGGTGACGTCGACGGCGACCGGATTCGACCCGGCCAGGATCAGCCCGGCCTCGCGGCGCGTGCCCGCGACCGGCCCGTTGCCCTCCATGGCCACGATGCCGTCGACGACGGAGAACCAGCGCTTGGCCCCGCCCCGGCCACGCAGCGTGCCGTCGGGGTTCGCGTAGAGGAGGATGCGGTTCAGGTCCAGCGACATGCGCCACACCGTGTCGTTGCCGTGCCAGTTCCCCGAGCGCACGACCTCCTCGGTGTCGCCGAACACGTCGTAGCCGACGCGCTTGGTGCGGCGCGCGAGTGCCTGGAACGCGGGGACGCCCCGCATCAGCATCTGCTTCGCCGGCATCACGAGCAGGTTCTCGAGGCGGTTCTTGAACGTGGCCGCGGCGAACTGGTCGCCGTTGTCGGCGGGCGCGCCGAACGCGTAGTGCGGGAGCCAGTTCTTGTCGGCGTTGATGCCGACCAGGCCCTTCAAGTTGATCGTCAGACCGCATTTCTTGTGGGTCTTGAACTTCGGCACCGACAGGAACACGTCGGCTTCGAGCGCCGAGCGCGAGATCTTGTACTCGTGGCGGCCGCCCGAGTGGTGCCGGTTCGTCTCGTCCCAGTCGTAGTACGCGCCGTAGTACCGGCGACCGCGCTCGTCCAACTCGTGGAACATGCTGCGCGCGCCCAGGTCGACGGCGACGCCGCCCCGCGGGTCGCCGGGCAGGCGCACGGTCTCGACGTAGATGCCGTCCTGGTCCACGTGGTGTTCGTCGCGCAGGTCGAGCAGCTCGAATGCCAGCCCCGGCCGCGTCGCGCGATAGAAGTCGCGGAGCGCCGCCAGCCCCATGCGCTCGACGAGCCCATCCCAGTGGGAGTCGCTCTGCGGCGCGTCGCCGATCATGAGCCGGCCGCGGCCGCGGAGCGCCAGGCACGCGTAGTCCGCGACCGCGCGGATCACCGAGCCGTGCGTGATCACCGAGTCCCACTCGTCGCGCAGGCGATGGCGGTGCGCGATCATGTTGGGCTTCAGGAACACGCGGTCGCCGGGCTGGATCCAGTCGCCGAGCGGATTCCACGACGCGCTGTCGGCGTGGGCGGCGTCGCAGCCCGCCTCGAGCAGCGCGCGGCGCACCGTCTCGTACACGCCGTTCGCGGGATCGAGCGTGGCGGGCGCGGGCAGTTCGGGGAACGCGCGCGGCGGGTGGTAGGGCGCGGCGGCCGGATAGACGGCGGACGACTGGCGCTGAATGGCCACGGGATGGCGGGACATGCGGACCATGATTCTACCGGGCGCGACACGGCCGCGCCAGTTGCGGTCCGCGCGGCATGCGCGGTCGGCTCGAGCCGGGCAGGGTGGGGCCGCGGCCCCTGCGCTCGGCGGTCAGCGAACCCGTTCGTAGATGTGAATCGGCGGGCCGGACGCGCCGGACGGCAGGCTCGTTTGCCGGCCGCGCTCATCGACGCTGGCCTCCGCCGTCGTGTACCCGCGCGGCGCCGTGATTCCGCGCAGCACGTAGCCGGCGCTTCCGTCGCGCAGCGCGCGATCGTAGTCCGGGTCGGCGGTTTCACTCGCGCTCGCCGGCATGGTCCGAGCGCGCTCCCATTCGTCCGTCGTGAGCACCCAGCGCGGCCGCGCCGCGAGCAACGACGACGCCGGCTGCCATTTCACGTTTTCGAACACGAGCCGGCGGTGTCCGCCGACCCACTCGGGCCACACCGGGTCGCGGCCCCACGTCGCGCTCTCGTCGTACACGACGCGCGGTGGAGAACCCCACCAGTTCCAGCGCACGTTGCGGAACGCGTCCGGCACGTACGCTCCGAAGTCGGCGAGCACGGTGTCGCCCGGCGACGCGTGTTGCTCGAGGTAGCGAGCGGCGACGAGGCGCGTGTCCCGCGTGATGTCGGCGCGGCCGGCCGCGTAGTCGCCACTCCACAGCAGGCCGACGATCAGCGTCACGAGCGCCGCGCCCCAGGAGAGGCGCGGCGCGCGCAGCCAGCCGCGCGATCCGGCCCACGCGCCGCCCGCGAGCATCGCGAGGCCCGGGATCCACAGATCGATGTACGACGGCAGCTTCACGAAGACGAGGAGCACGAGTGCGCCGTACTTGAGCGCCCACCACAGGAGCAGCGTGGTGCCGCGATCCTCGGCCGAGCCGTCCCAGCGCGCGAGGCGGCGCGCGGCCCACACCAGGCCCGAGGCCGCGAGCACGACGCCGAACGGCCCGAGCGAGCCCACCAGGAAATCCAGCGGGGCCCACCACTCGCCGGGGCGCTGGTGCAGGGACTGGGCCGTGAACGTCTGCGCGAAGCCGAAGCCGAACTCGCGCGGCGACAGCAGGGCGTAGGGGACGCAGATGAGGAACACGACGCCGAACACGACGAACGGCACCGCGACCGTCCACCCGGGAACGCGCGCCGCGAGCGCGCCGCGCACGCCGGACCACAGCCGGCGCCATCCGGGCGCCGCGCCCTTCGCCTCCCCCGCGAGCAGCGCGGCGACCGGCAACGCGGCGAGCCCGAGCACGCCGAGCCATTTGCTCGCGGCGGCTAGCGCGAACGCGAGCGCGGCGAGCGTGGCGCGCGAGGCGCGCGGTCGCGCGGCGAACGACGCGAGCGCGAGCAGTCCGAGCAGGAAGAAGAACCCCTGCGCCGCGTTCGGCTTGGCGAGCGCCGAGACGTCGATCAGCGTACGGTCGCACGCGGCCAGGGCCGCCGCCAGGATGCCGGCCGCGTCGCCGCCGAGGCGCCGGCCGAGGAGCCCGACGAGCACGAGCGTGCCGAGGCCGAACACCAGCGACAGGCAGCGCACGGCCACCAGGTCGCGCGTCCAGGATTCCGCGCCGGCCGCCGAGAGCGGGGCCTCGACGGCCAGGCTCAGGTAGTAGAACAGGCTCGGATACTCGAACGCGTGGGGGTTCAGCGAGTGCTTGTGCAGCATGCCCGTCGACAGCCGGATGTTCTCGACCTCCTCGCCGCTGAACGCCTCGCTCAGGCGGTACGACGACGACCAGGCCGTCACCTGCGGCGCCCGCAGGACGGCCCCGACGACCACGACGGCGGCCAGCGCCAGGAGAAACGCGCGCGCCCGGCGCAAGGGCGGAAGCGAATCGACGGCGTGCGGGGTATCCAAGTGAGCGGCCTCCTCGTGGCACGGGGCAGCGAAGCCCGGATCATAGCAGCGCGGCTGGTCACCTCGAACGAACGCGTGCTAGATTCCGCGCCAATCCATGCCCCGCGCGTCGCGGACACGTCGCGAACTCCATTCCGCGATGGCCGCACCCACCCGTCGCCAAGGACCCCAGCGTGAAGCAGATCCGCCAGTACCTGGCTGACGGCCGGCTCGAAGCCGGCGACGTGCCGTTGCCGCGCGTCGGCGCGGGCGAGGTCCTGGTGCGCATGCACTTCTCGTTCGTGAGCGTGGGCACCGAAAAGATGAAGGTGACGCAAGCGCGCATGAACCTGGCCGAGAAGGCCCGGGAACGCCCCGATCAGGTGCGCCAGGTGCTGCAGACGCTGAAGGAGCAGGGCGTCATGCCCACGTTCCGCAAGGTGCAGGAGCGCCTGAAGGCGCCGACCACGCTCGGCTACAGCGGTGCCGGCACCGTGGTCGACGTCGGCGCCGACGTCGACGAGTTCCGCGTCGGCGATCGCGTCGCGTGCATCGGCGAAGGGCTGGCCACCCACGCCGAGTTCAACGCCGTGCCGCGCAATCTCGTGGTGCCGGTGCCGGCGAGCGTGAGCCTCGAGGCGGCGAGCGCGAGCGCGATCGGCGCGATCGCGCTCCAGTCCGTGCGCCAGGCGCGGCTCGAACTCGGCGAAAGCGTGGCCATCGTCGGGCTCGGCCTGCTCGGGCAGTTCCTCGTCCAGCTGTGCCGGGCGAACGGCTGCCGCGTCGTCGGCGTCGACCTGGACGCCGGCAAGTGCGCGCTGGCCCGCGCGAACGGCGCCGAAGCCGCGGTCGCGCCCGACGGCGACGACGCGCTGTACCACGCGCTGCGCGTGAGCGGCGGCGCCGGCGTCGACGCCGTGCTGCTCACGACGTCGACGAAGAGCAACCAGCCGATCGAGCTGGCCGCGCAGCTCGTGCGCGACCGCGGCCGCGTGGTGTGCCTCGGCAACACCGAGATCCAGCTCGACTGGCGCACGTACTTCGGCAAGGAGATCGACTTCCTGTTCAGTCGCGCGATGGGCGCCGGGATGGTGGACGCCGATTACCTGACGCGCGGCCGCGACTATCCGGTCGGCTACGTGCGCTGGACGGCCCACCGCAACATCGTCGCGTTCCTCGAGCTCGTGGAGCAGGGGCGGATCGACCTGACGAAGCTCATCACGCACCGCTTCCCGTTTGGCGAGGCGCTCGGTGTGTTCGATCGCATCGCGAACGGCGATCTCGCGTCCGCCGTCGGCATCGTGTTCGAGTACCCGGACGCGGAGCACGGCGCGGCGGACGTGGACGCGGCCGCGCGCACCATGACGTTCGTCGGCGGCACGCCGGGCGCCGTACGGCTCGGCATGATCGGCGCCGGCAACTACGCGAAGTCGATGCTGCTCCCGCATTTTTCCGCGCTGGCCGGGCTCAGCCTCGAGACGATCTGCACGAGCAAGGGCGCGAACGCCGAGGCGCTCGCGAAGCGCTACGGGTTCCGCAACGCGACGACCGACTCGGCCTCGCTGATGCGCGACCCCGACATCAACGCGGTGCTGGTGGCGACGCGCCACGACACGCACGCGCGGCTCGTCGCCGAGGCGCTCGCGGCCGGCAAGCACGTCTACGTCGAGAAGCCGCTGGCCATGAGCGCGGAACAGCTCGCGCCGGTGCTCGAGATCGTCGGCCGGCGCGGCGCCGGCGGCCCGACGCTGTGGGTCGGCCACAATCGCCGCTTCGCGCCGCTCGCCGTGCGCGCGCTCGACCACTTCGCGGGCGTCGCGGTGCGTCACGTGAACTGCACGGTGCGCTCGGCCGGGGTGCCCGCCGACAGCTGGTACCAGGATCCGGCCGAGGGTGGCGGCGTGCTGTTCGGCGACGTGTGCCACTTCATCGACCTGGCGATCCACTTCCAGCAGAGCCTGCCCGTCGAGGTGCACGCGCTGGCCACGCCCGACCCCGCGCATCGCGAGGAGAGCTGGGCCATCCAGATGCGCTTCGCGAACGGCGGCCTCGGCACCGTGCAGTACGTGTGCGGCAGCAACGTCGGGCTGGAACGCGAGACCATCGACGTCCTGGGCGGCGGCCGATCGGCGCGGCTCGAGGGCTTCCGCGAGCTGACGCTGCGCGGCGGCGGGCGCAACGGCAGGACCCAGCGCCTCCAGCCGGACCTCGGGCAGAAGCCGATGCTGCAGGCGATGCTCGCGCAGTTCCGGCGCGACGCGGGCGCGGTCGATCGCACGGACAGCTTCGTGATCGCCACGCAGGCCCTGCTCGCGGCGCATCGCTCCATCCTCGAGCGCCGTGTGATCGTTCTCGACACGCGGTTCCCCTACGGGCCCGTCGCATCGGCGTGACGCGATGAGCGGCGCGCCGGCAGGCGGAGGACCCGGCGCCTCACCCGCGCCCGCGTCGCGCGCGCCGCGGCCGCGCATGCTCGTGGTCGGGCCGCTGCCGCCGCCCCTGGGCGGCGTCCAGCTCATGAACGAGATGCTGGTCGGCTCGAGCCTGGCGCGGGATTTTGAGATCGAGTGCCTGAACACGTCCAAGGGCGCGCTGCGCTGGGCGGTCGAGAAACAGTCGTGGCGCTCGCTCGTCGACTTCGTGCGCCACGCCGCGCGCCTCGTCGCGCGCCTCGCGCGCTTCCGCCCGGCGATCGTCTACGTGCACGCCGCCTCCGGCATCTCGTTCACGCGCGACTGGGCGCTGATGGCGATCGCGCGGCTGTCGGGCGCGAAGGTGGTGTGCCACTACCACGGCACGCTGCACACCGTGTTCCCGTCCGTCCGGACCGCATTCGGCCGCGCCTGCGGCCGCGTGATGATGGGCGCGGCGCACCGCGTGATCGTGCTCGGGCCGACGTACCGTGACGCGTTCGCGAACGCCTGGCGGCGCGACGACGTCGTGTGGTCGGCGAATCTCGTGGATCTCGCGCCGTTCGCCGGGTTGTCCCACGACGCGCGTCCCGAATGGCTGTTCGCCGGCGAGAAGGCCGTGCTGTTCATGGGCCGGCTGTCCGCGCCGAAGGGACTCGGCGAGTTGCTCGACGCCATGCCGCGCGTGCTCGAGCGCCATCCGGAGGCGCGCTTCGTGCTTTGCGGAGTCGCCGAGACGGAAGCGCAGGAGCCGATGGTGCGCGCCGACGTGGCGCGCCGTGGACTCGCCTCGCGCGTCACGTTCCTCGGCTCGCTCGAGGGCCGCGCCAAGGCGCGCGCCTACGTCACGTCCCGCGTGTTCGTATCGCCGTCGTGGACCGAGGCGTTCCCGCTCGTCGTCCCGGAATGCGCGGCGGCCGGGCTGCCCATGGTCATCACCCGCGTCGGCGCCATTCCCGACTACGTGAAAGACGGGGAAGACGGCTTCCTCATCGCGCCGCACGACGCGGGCGCGGTGGCCGACGCCGTGAACCGTCTGCTCGACGACGACGCGCTGTGCGCGCGCATCGGCGGGCGGCTGCGCGAGCGCGCGGCGCGCGAGTTCGCGGTCGAAGTGGGCGCGGCCCGCGTGCGCGGCGTGCTGGACGACGTGCTGGGATCCGCGGCGCGCGGAGTCCAGGCCCCTGCCGCGCGGCGGCCCTAGGCGCGCGCCGGCCACGCGCGCGCGAGCGCCGCGACCGACTCCTCGAGCCCGAGCGGCGCGACGCCGAGTCGCTGCATGTCCGCCGCGTTGTCGAACGCGCGCAGGCTTTCGAGGCCGAGCACGTTCTCGACGCCGATCGGGAACGGCACGCGCAGCGCCTCGAGCGTCGCGGCCCCGAGCTTGACCAGCGCGAGTGGCACGGGGACGAGGGTCTTCTTCACGCCGAGCGCGTCCATGACGGCCTCGTGGAGCCGGCGCATCGTATAGACCTCGGTCGTCGCCACCTCGAAGCGCCCGGCCAGACGCCGCGTGGTCACGCGCTCGACGACGTCCACGAGATCGCCCATCCACAGCGTCTGGATCGGCTGCCGGCCGCCGTCCGGGAGCGGGATCACGGACGCCCGGCGCACGAGGTCGACCATCGAGCCGAACAGGCCGCCGTCGCCGAGCACGAGCCCCAGGCGCAGCACGGTGTCGCGCGCGGGATCGAGCATGGATTCCAATGCGAGCTTGTTGCGCCCGTAGTGCGAGCGCGCGCCCGCGTGCGCCGACAGCGTGGACAGGAACACGACGTGCGTGTCGTCCTGCCGCGTGACCGCGAGGATGCGCTCCAGCGCGCGCGCGTTGATCGTGTCGGCGTCGCGGTGAGCCGGCGTGTACTCGACGAGCGCGCCGTGCACGAGCGCGTCGAGCCCTTGGAACGCGTGGTCGTCGAAGCCGTCGGGCATGACGAAGCGCCGCACGTCGACGCCCGGCGGGGGCGCGACGCCCGCGCCGCTTCTCTGCAGCGCGACGACCGAGTGCCCGAGCCTGGCCAGGTGGGCGACGACGTGGCGGCCGATGAAACCGCTCGCGCCCGTCACGCCGACGCGCAGGCGTTTCGCGGGCGCGGCCGCGTCACTCGTCATGCGTTCTCCGCGCGAGGCCGAGCGCCACGAGATGCGCCTGGGCCATGAGCGTGAGCGTCAGTCCGTTCGCGGGCAGGTAGCGGAAGCCCGAGCCGTCGGCCACGAACACGCGTCGCGTCCCGGCCAGCCGGCCGTCGCGCGCCAGCGAGGCCGGCCGCTCGTCGTCGGCGAACGGCAGCGTGCCGGCGTAGTGCACGGTCGCGCCGCTCGGCAGGTGCTGGCGCTTGAGTGCGTGGCAGCCGAGCAGCGAGAGCGCGGCGAGGATGCGCCGCTCGGCCCGATCGTTGTCGCGGCGCTCGGGCTCGGTCACGGCGTGGGTCACGGCCAGCGCATCTCCGGTGGGGGCGTTCGCGTCGGGCACGCGGCGCACGAACTTGCCGGGCGCCGCGTGATCCGGATGGTTGATCGTGGCCAGCACCACGGCTCCGACCAGCGCGTGCATCAGCGCCCGCGCGTCGCCGAACGCGAGCGGCACTTCCTTCGCGAGCTTGAACAGCAGCAGCGAGCGGTACGTGTACAGCGACACCATGCGCACGTCGAGCCCGGCGCGCCCCGGATCGAACATCATCTCGAGCTGGCCGAGACTCGTGCGCTCGCGCTCGAGCGCACGGCCGAGCCGCTCGACGTGCACGCACGGCGCGATGCAGTAGCCGTTCGTGAGCAGCGGCAGCGGCGCGTCGCGGTCGATCGAGCGCAGCACGATGCGCGCGGTGCCCAGCGTGCCGGTGCCGAGCACGAGCCGGCGCGCGTGGAACGTCTCGGCCGCGCCGCCGTCCAGGCGCAGGGTCTCGACCGCGACGTGGTCCGCGGCCTCGCTGAAGCGCGTGACCAGGCGCCCGCCTTCGTACACGAAGTTCGGCTCACGGCGCAACGCGTCGACCGTCATCCACGGCCGGTACACGGCCTGCTCGGGGTCGGCCCAGAACTCCATGTCCGTGTAGCGCGTCGCGCGCCGCTCGCCCAGGTCGCGCGTGAGCACCGCCATCGGCATCTTGCCCATGGCGATGCCGCGTGCGCGGAACGCCGCGCGCCGCGCGGCGTACTTCGCGCGCAGCCGGGCGATGCTGCCGTCCATCGCGAGCGGCGGCTGGGTGGCGCGCAGGCCCGCTCCGCAGTACGGCGTCACGTCGTCCAGTTCGGCGGCCAAACCGATGCGCTTCGCGATCGTCGCATAGCCCTCGGCGAGTCGCGTCGGATCCAGACCCATCGTCTCCAGCTCCGGCGGCGTGTACACGGCCGCGCCCGCGCCCCACCCGGCGCCGAGCCCGCCATAGCACAGGCTCTCCATGCGCTGGAACGCCCGCGCCTCGAGCGGCAGCCAGCGCTCGCTGCCCGCGATCAGGTGCTGGCGCGGCGGCGTGAGCGTATGCGCGGCGGCGCCCCAGGGCACGCCCTCGAAGCGATCGCCGAGCAGCCAGCGATGCTGCTCGAGGTCGGTCTCGCGCGCGGTCAGGAAGTCGGTGTCGGGCACGAGCGGCGCGTAGCGCTCCTCGCGGACGCCGGCGTCGAGCATGAGCACCTGCCGGCCGTTCTCGACGAGCGTCTCGGCGGCGTGCGCCCCGGTCATGCCCGAGCCGACGACGATGTGATCGTGGATCACGGCCACGGCGCCTCCGCCACGAGCACGACGACGAGCCCGAGCGCCACGCGGAGCGCGGCGAACGCCATGCGCGGCGCGAGCCCGGCGAGCGCGACGAGTGGATAGGGCTGGTCGACGAAGCGCGCGACGTGCGCGGGCGAGGCCTCGAGCACGGCGAGCAGCAGGCACAACCGCTGGCGGATGACGCCGTGCGGATCGCGCCACGCCAGCCCGGCGTCCACGGCCCCGATCAGGAACGGCGCGCGCCGCATCAGCGCCCACAGCCGCCGGTCGCGCCGCGCGACGAGGGCGGCGCCGTGGCAGGCCAGCGCGTCGCGCCAGCGCTCGATCTCGCGGGTCGTGGCGGGTTCGCCGACCAGGCGTTGGGCGAGCGCCTGCACGAACGCGTCGTCAGTGCCGGGAAACGCGTCCGTCCCGAGCGGAACGACGCTCATGCGCCGCGCTCGGCGAGCCGGCGCTTCAGCTCGCGCACCTCGGCGCCGAGGATGCCGAGGTCCTGCGTCAGGTTGCGATTCTGTTCGCGCAGGTTCGAGATGACGGTCGAGAAGTGGAACTGGAGCGTGAGCACCATCAGGATCGCGATCAGGAACAGGAACGCCGGCGGGTAGTAGATGCCGACCAGGTGCGCGAGACGGTCCACCTGGCGGATGAACAGCGCGCTCAGCACGAGCACGACGGCGGACAGGATCCACAACAGCGAGTACTGCTCGCGCAGGCGCTTCCGGCGGACGAGGTTCAGGATGAACAGGAGCATCGCCACGCCGACCAGCACGACGAAGATCTGCGTGCGCAGCTGGATTCCGGTGTAGCCGATCGAGGTGGGCATGCGCGTCCTCCTGTCGCAAGCCTACGCGGCGCGGCCGAGATGGCCGTACCGCTCGAGGATGTCCGACATGGTGGTGAACGTGTAGCGGGCGAGGAGCCGGTCGAGCTTGCGCATGACCGAGCCCAGGTTCGTATACGTGATGAACGCGTCCGCCGGCGACAGGCGCACACGCGGCACGGACGGCGCGCACTCCCAGGGATGCAGGTACAGCACGAACGGCCGCTGCCGCGCGATCCCGTCGAGCGTGGCGCGCAGGAGCGGAAACGGCAGCACGCGCAGGTAGAACCCGCCCGCCACGGGCAGGCGCAGCGGGCCGACGCTTCCGACCGCGACCGGGAACTCGACGATCGCGCCGGAAGGATCGTGCGCCGCGAGGTCCGCGGCGCCCGGACGGTAGATGCCGAGCGGCGCGCCGGCGACGCCGTACAGGCGCATGCGCATGGGGAACACGCTCGAATCGTACGTGAAGCCTTCCTCGCGCAGCACGTCGAGTGCCCACGCGGTGCCGCGGTCGAGGCTGAACGTCGGCGCGCGGAAGCCGCGCGACGGATCGTGACCCAGCGCGTCGTTCATGGCGCCGCGAAACGCGCGCAGCTCGGCGCGGAAGCCCTCCCGATCCAGTGACCACAGCGGTTGGTGCGTCATGCCGTGACACGCCAGCTCGTGCCCCGCTGCCGCGATCGCGCGCACCAGCTCCGGATGACGGCGCGCCACGTCGCCGAGCACGAAGAACGTCGCGCGCTGCGAACGCTTGGCGAGCGCGGCCAGGATGGCGTCCGTGCCTTCGCGCACGACGCTCGCCCCGGCCGCGGCCGAGGCGTGGGCACGCACCAGTTCCGGATGGAACCAGTCCTCGATGTCGAACGTGGCGGCGGCCGGGTGCCAGCCGGCGGAGGCGGGCGACGGGTCCGCGTTCATGCGCGCAGCCGTTTGCGGCGCAGCAGCACCATCAGGATCGACAGCAGCATCTTCGACACGTAGTAGAACGCCCGCAGGTTGGAATGCATGGACGTGCCCGCGGTGCGCGCCTGCATGGTCACCGGGACCTCGCACACGCGAAAGCCGGCGAGCGCGAGCAGGATGATGGTGTCGGCGTCCGGGAAGTCGCTCGGATAATTGTCGCGCGCGAAGAATGCGATCGCACGCTGGTTCAGCGCCTGAAAACCCGACGTCGGGTCCGAGAACGTACGGCGCGTCACGAATGTGACGATGCGTCCGAAGACGCGCATGCCCATGCGCCGCAGCCACGGGATGCGGTAGTCGGCGCGGCCGAGGAAGCGCGAGCCGATGGCGACGTCGGCCTCGCCGCCGAGGACGGGCGCGATCAGCGCGCGCGCGCACGACGGGTCGTGCTGGCCGTCGGCGTCCATCTGGATCACGACGTCGTAGCCGCCGGCCAGCGCGTACTTGAAGCCGGCCTGCACGGCGCCGCCGTACCCCAGGTTCCACGGCAGGTCCACGACGCGCGCGCCGTGGGATTCGGCGACGGCGCTCGTGCGGTCGCTCGAGAAGTCGTTCACGACGACGACGTCGGCCTCGGGCAGGTGCTGGCGCACGCGCGCCAGGGTGGCGCCCAGGCTCGCCTCCTCGTCGTGCGCGGGCATCACCACGAGCACGCGCGCGGCGCCGCCGGGGCGCGGCGGGGCGATGGGCGCGGGCGACGTCGAGTTCGGCGGCGCGCTCACGACCGGCGTTCCTCGGGCGCTCGCGAGACTTTCAGCATCCGCACAGCATAGAGCACGAAGCCGTCGCGCTCGTAGATCGGCACGAAGCGATCGGGCCTCGCGGCGAGCGAGGCGCGCGCGTTCGCGCCCTCCGGCACGTCCTCGAGGCGCACGATCACGCACGCCGGGCGGCCGAGCCGCGTCAGGGCGTCGGCGTCGGCGTCGAGCTGGCGCGCCGGCCCGTAGAGATCGGCCATCACCGCGCGGCGCTCGATCACCTGCTGCAGCGGGAACGCGGCGCGCTCGGGTCCCGAGGGCGACCCCAGGTACATCTGGCGCCGGCCGCGCACCATCACGAGATCGCGGAAGCGCGCGTCGACGAACACCATGTCGCGCGGCGTGCGTTCGCGGATCCACTGGTACAGCGCGCCCTCGCCGGGTCGCGGATTCAGCGGGACGTACGTGTGCTGCTCCGGATCGACGGCGAACGCGCGCAGCGTGAGCACGATCGGGGCCGCGAGCGCGAGCCACACCACGGCGACGGCCCAGCCGCCGAAGCGCCGGCGCGTCGCGTCGAGCCATGGCCAGAACCCCGCGCCTCCCAGCGCCGCGAGCGGCACGAACGCCTCGAACGGGAACTTCGCGTGGTTGTAGTTCGGCAGTTGCACCACGATCGCGAACGCGAGCATGCCGAACGCGAAGATCGCGAGCAGTGCCGCGGCGCCGCGCCGTTCGCGCACGACCGCGGCAAGGGGCCGCGTCGCGAGCGCGAGGGCCAGCGCGCTCGACGCGACGGCCGTGACGGCGAACGCGACGTCGAAATGGAACGGCGCGACGTGGAGCCCCGAACGCTCCGCGCTCCAGCCGCGCGAAATGGCGAGCGTGTAGGGCAGGGTCACGACGAAGCCGAGCGCCGCCGCGATCCCGATCGACGCGAGGCGCGTCGGCGCCGGCAGCCAGTTCGCCCAACGCCTCGCGAGCAGAGCGGTGAGCAGCGCGCACACGAGCACGGGGACCGCGGACAGGCCGACGACGCCGTGCCACAGCTGCATGCCGGCGGAGCACAGGACCAGCACGCACCACGCCCCGCGCGATGGCCCGAGCGCGAGCCGCACGACCGCCCACAGGCCGAGCGCCATCAGCACCCAGGCGTAGTTCAGCGACGTGCCGGTCACGAACTTGTCGACGAAGCTCTCGAGAATATTGAAGGGCGGGCTCAGGTCCATCATGATTTGCCACGAGGACCAGTGGAACACGGGCAGCGGGTGGCCCTGCAGCGCGACGCGCGCCAGCGTCACCGGCCACAGCACGGACACGAGCCCATAGAATCCCAGGCATGTGAGGAACGCCGCGCCGGTCGCCGCCGGGCGCGTGCGCCACAGCGTCCAGCCCAGCAGGAACGCGACGCCGGCGAGCGCGGCGAGATCCGCCAGGTTCAGCAGCGCCATGAAGACGAACGGATCCGAATCGCGCACCGACGCGAGCAGGGCCACGAACAGGTTGAAGAACCACACGTAGTTGACCGGCAGCCCGGCGAAGCGCGGGTCCTCGGGCGGCATGCCGCGTTCGAGAATCTGGTACGTCGCGCCCGCGTGGTACCAGGCGTCGGACTTCTCGAGCATCCACGGCGTGAGCGCGTAGGGAATCGCGAACGCGACGATGAGCACCGCCACCAGCACGGCCACGACGCGCGATCCGGGCAGCGCGTCCGCGTCGTTCGTGGCCGCGGGGAACGGGCGCGCCGAGCGCAGCGCCCACAGCGTCCAGCCGAGCCAGCCCACGAGTCGCGCGGCGAGCGCCGCGTCGAGCCCGGCGCTCATCACGGCCCAGCCGGCGATCGACGCGACGAGCGGGGCCAGCGCCAGTCCGACGATCGCGCGCGCCGGCGCGGATGCGCGGGCGAGCAGCCAGCCGGCGACGGCCAGACCCGGGAACGCGCCGAGCAGCGGGTACAGCGCGACCTGTCCGGCGCGGCCGGGCAGCACCTCGCCGAGCAGCGCGACCGCGGCGAGCGCGAAGGCCGGAGCCAGACGTCGCGTGACGGAGCGGGGCGGCGCGGGCGTGAGGCTCGAACTCAAGCGTCCGTGTCCTTGAGCACGCGCGCCGGCACCCCGGCGACGACCTTGCGCGGCGGCACATCGCGGGTCACGACCGCGCCGGCGGCGACCACCGCGCCTTCGCCGACGGTGACGCCGGGCAGGATGAGCGCGCCCGCCCCGACGTAGCACCCGCGCTTGAAGATCACCGGCGCGACCGTGCCCTGCAGCTGGCCCGGGATCACGCCGTGCATGCGCCGCGCGTCGTCGTGCACGATCACCGTGACGCGGAACGACAGCGTCACGTCGTCCTCGAGCACCATGAGTTCGGGGAACTGACAGTCGAGGTAGGTGTCGAGGCCCACGAACACCCCGTGCCCGATCGAGATGCCCATGGCGCGATACAGCGCGAGCCGCCAGCCGAGCGGGATCGTCACGCGCGCCAGGATGTGCAGCTGCTTCTGCCACAGGATGCGCAGCAGGCCGCGCGGCGCGATCCGGCGCTCGTACTCGAGACGATCCGTGCGGCCCTGGATGCGGAGCTTCACAGCGCCTCCGGGAAGCGCCGGCGGGCGACGGGGCCCAGGCGCGCGGCGACGGCGAGCGGCAGGCGCTGCCAGACGCGGACCGCCATTTCCAGACCGTGCTTCTGATCGTGCAGCGTCGGAACGCGGCGCGCGCGGCCGAGCACGTACTGGTAGTAGAGCGGCACCGGCTGCGCGCCCCAACTCTGTTTGAAGCGGAACGTCGAACTCTCCCACTGGCTGCGGCCGAAGTCGAACCAGCGCAGCCCGCGCTGGATGGCGCGGCGGATCGCCTCCCAGTACAGCAGGTGGTTCGGGCAGCGTGCGCGATACGCGCGCAACGAAGAGGCCCACGGGTTCACCATCCCGTCGGCGTGGGTCACGAGCGTCAGCCCACCCACGACCTTGCCCTGGAACTCGACGACCTCGATCTCGGCGTCCGGCGCGTACGCGTCGAGGGCCAGCTCGTAGTAGTCGCGTCCGGCGAGCGGCGTGCCGAGGTCGCGCATGTTCTCGAGCATGACGCGATGCCAGGCTGCGAGGTGCTCGCGGCCCCAGCGCGGCGCGAGCTCGCTCTTTTGCGCCTTGCGGATCTGGTTGCGCATCTTGTCGTCGAACGCGTGCCACTGGGTGGTCTCGTCGGCGGGCAGCGGCAGCACGAGCGTGCAGTGCTCCTCGCTGGTCTCGAGCCCGTCCCAGCGCGCGCGCTGGTCGCGCAGCTCGATCATCTCCAGCCCTTCGCCGCGCACGCGCTCGCGCGCCGGCGCGAGCAGCGCCTCCGCGGCCTCGGCGTCGTCGGCGAGCAGTCCGCCCGGCGCCGAGAACAGCATGCGCGGACGCGGACCCTGCGGCTTGCCGAACAACGGCAGGATGCCCACGACGCGGCCGTCGCGCTCCGCGTAACGCCAGTCGCTCGAGCAGCCGTACCACCGCTCGACGAGCCCCTTCCACGCCGTGCGCGACGCGAAGTTCGAGCCCGGCGTGCGGCGCAGGTACTCGTCCCAGCGCGCGGCGTCGGACGGCGCGAGCGCGACGACACGCACGCTCACGCGCGGTCTCCCGGGACGCCCGGGCGGCGCAGTACGAACGGCGTCTTGCCGAGCGCGGTCCGCTCGAGTGCCTCGACGACCCGCACCTCGACGCGCATCGAGCCCGGCACCTTGCGCCGCGCGTTCGCGATCAGTTGCGCGCGGTCCGCCTCGCCGAAGCCGGGCGCGGGCAGCACGTGGATCTCCACGAGGTCCGGCGCGGCATGCACGACCTGCACGCGCACCAGGTTCTCGACCCCGCGGTGGAAGTGGTCGATGCCGGTGAGCCGCGCGCCATCGGGCGCGACGAGGATGTCGCCGTCCCGGCCGATCACGCCGGGGAACGTGCCGACGCCGAGCGCGATGGCCTCGAGCTGCTCGACGCTCGGCCGCGCGTCGAAGCGCACGAGGTCGCCGGTGCGGTAGCGCACGAGCGGCATCGCTTCGTTCCACAGCCCGGTGCCCACGATCTCGAACACCGTATCGCCGGCGTCCGGGCGGGGCAGCCATTCGACGTGCGCGTAGCCGGGCAGGAAACGCCAGCCGCCCTCGTCCACGCACCACGCGAACGCGACGCGCTCGGCCTGGCCGTAGTAGTCGACGACGCGCGCGCCGAACCGGCGCCGCGCCGCGTCGCGCGTCCACGGCCCGAGGACCTCCGACGACGACATCACCGTGCGCACGCGCGGCACCTTCGTGCCGTCGTCGCACAGGCGCACGAGGGACTCGAGGGCCGTCGGATACACCCACCACACGTCGGCCGCGAACTCGGCGAGCCCGGCGAGAAATGTGTCGCGCGTCGCGCGCGTCAGGTGGTTCGACGAGAACACGCGCCGCCGCCCGCCGAGCGTGTCGACCCAGTAGGGCGGCGCCGTGTCGTCGAGCGGCTTCACGTCGTCGCCGCGCAGCACGGCGACGCGCGCGCGACGCGAATCGACGCCCTCGGTCGCGAGCACGTGATCGAGCGCGGCCTGCTCGACGGCGACCGAACGCGGCGAGCGGGCAAGGGGCAGCGGGATGCCGGTCGTGCCGCCCGTGCTGGAGGGAATGCTCCACACGCCCGGACGCACGAAATCGAGCGGGCGTTCGCGCACCGTCGCGGGCTCGAGCAGGGGCCAGTCGGCGAGGCGCGCGCCGCCCGCCGCCCGTCCGTACGCCGTGCGCGCGGCGACGCCGAGGACGCGCGCCAGGCGCTGCTCCGTCCACACGCGGCGCTCGTCCAGGCGCGCCGCGGACAGTTCCGCGAAGCGGCGCAAGGCCTGCGGGAAGTACAGCGGATTGCGCCGCACCCACGCTTCGCCGACGCGCAGGCGCTTGACCGGCGCGGTCAGGCGACGCAACGAAGCGCGCATGGTCATGCCGCGAGCGGCAGCGCCGGCCACGGCCGCGCGTCGTGTCGTTCCGAGCGAGCGACTTGGTGCGCGGCCACGAGCGAACCGAACATCACCCACACCTCGAACTGGTAGATCCCGTTGCGCAGGTAGTCGATCTTCATCTGGTCGACCATGAACAGCACGATCTGCATGTGGGCGATGACGAGGAACGACTTCGCGTAGCTCGGCCCGGAGAGATCGGCGTCCGCCGGGTAGGAGAGCTGGAGCAGCCGAACCAGCAGCCACACGAAGCAGGCGAGACCGAGCGCGCCGACGTAGTTCGCGACGAACAGATAGCCGTTGTGCGGCCACGTCCAGACGTGTGTCCCGGTCATGGCCCCGTAGTACGGGCCGTGGCCGATGATCGGGTGCTCCAGGAACCGGTTCCAGCCGTCGAGCCACGCGCCGACGCGGTCGTCGGGAACCAGGCCGACGAACTCGGTCTGACCCAGACGCGCGATGAGGTTGCCCGAGCGAGTGAACTGCGAGACCACGAAGTTCGCGAGGAAGAACGTGGCGACCGCGGACCCACCGACGAGCGTCAACGGCACGATGCGCACGCGCCGTCTCAGCAGGAACACCAGGTACACCGCGCTCACGCCCAGCGAAATGATGGCGCCGCGCGTGACCGCCGCGAACAGCGTGAACACGAGCAGGCCGAGCAGGCCGAACAGGGCGCCGCGCGCGTACACCGCCCGCGTGCGCACGATCATGAACGCGACGAGCGGAATGCACAGCGCGCAGAACTCGGAGAACAGCTCGAAGTCGAAGAACGGCCCACCGACGCGCACGTTGTGCCGGTTCAACGCATCGCCCGTCGTGCCCTGGAAATCGATCCAGCCGCGCACCAGCGCGCCGCCCGGGTGATTGAGTTCGTAGACGGCGATCAGGCAGATCGTGAGGATCGAGATGGCCTGGAACAGGTGCAGGCGCTTCAGGTCGCGCCCGGTCCGGACGTTGTTCACGATCAGGTAGAACAGGAGCAGGCACGCCACGAACTGCACCATGTTCGGCAGCGCCTGGCTCAACCCGTCCAGGGTAGTCACGTTGTAGAACGAGATCACCCAGCACACGAGCCACGCGCCGAGCGGGGCGTCGACCGGGGTCGGTCGCGGCGGCTGGCTCTGACGCTGGCCGATGCGCAGCAGCCAGATGATCAGCAGCAGCAGGATGAACGCCAGGTCGGTGCTGCCGAATACCGTGCCGCGCGGGTACGGGAGCAGGACCACGAGCAGACACAGCCCGGTGACCATGTCGAGGCGCCACGCGATGCCGAACACGACGAGGGCGGCAAGCACGTTCAGCACGCGCTTGTCCGGCGTCACGTACTGCAGACCGAGGACGACGCCGACGGCGACGACGGCGAGCGCGCCGAGCACGCGCATGATCGGATCCGCGCCGGGCCGGCCGCGCAACCGTTCCGTCCGCATCGTCATACCGCTCCGAATCGCTTGCGCACCAGGAACGCGAGATTCTCCCAACCGTCGCGCCACTTCTGCAGCTTCACTTCGCCGATCCGCGCCCCGTAGGGGATGTGACCTTCGCCGAAGCGCAGGCCGCGCAGCAGCGCCTCGAGCTTGATCTCCTCGCTGAACGCCATGCCGTCCGACGTGAGGCGCATGCGCTCGAGCGCGGCGCGGCGGAACACCCACATGCCCGACTGGCTGTCGCGAATCGGCCGGAAGAACAGCAGCGCCGCCGCGACGGTCAGCACGCCGTTGCCGAGTCGGTTCGTGAGGTGCATCGCGTTCGGGTCGGTCAGCGGGAAGCGGCTCGCCGACAGGAAGTCCAGCCGGCGCTCCACCATGTCGTCCACGAGCCGCGGAATCTCCTCCGGCGGATACGTGCCGTCGCCGTCCAGCGTGACGATCACGTCGCCGGTCGCGGCGCGCATCCCGGCCTTGTACGCGGCGCCATAGCCCGGTGTCTTCTCCGCGACCACCACCGCGCCCAGGCCGCGCGCGACTTCCGCCGTGCGGTCCGTGCAATTGTTGTCGACGACCACGACTTCGTCGACGGCCGGGGGCATGCGCTGGATGACTTCGCGGACGCCGTCTTCCTCGTTGTAACAGGGAATGACGACGCTCAGTTTGAGAGCACGGTGCATGATGGGCTTTGGGAGAGGGACGGGAGAGGAGGCTTGGAAGCCGGGGTGGGGTTCACGGGAACCTGAAAAGTCTATCAGCGTCGCGACTGCCGCGGCAAGACTCGCGGGCCTCGAGGCGCGTTGCGAATCGCCCGATCGCGGGCGCGGCGCCAGGCGCCCGGGCGGCGTCGAGGCGCGCGCCTCTCAGGGCAGGTCCGGGCGGCCCTCTTCGGGGGTGGCCTCGGGGTCCACGACCCGGTAGACGCGCACGCCGCGCGCCGCATCCACGTGGTCCAGCACGAGCGCCGCGGGCAGCCGCCCGCCCGGGTAGTGCGCCGCGAGGTCGGGAATCGCCGATTCGGGGAGCACGGCCCAGCGCACCTCGAGCGTGCGCACGCGTTCGAGGAAGGACGTCGAGTCGGCGACGACCACGTGCACCGCGGGTCGATCCAGGAACCAGGCCCAGTAGGACGTGCGCTCGACCATCACCGCCTCGCCGGGGGCCAGCCGGGCACGCAGGAACGGCGCCTCGTGCTGCGCCGCCTCGATCTCTTCGGGCACGAAAGCCGCGACCCTGGCCGGCCGGACGATCGCGACCACGAGCGGACCCATCAGCGCGAGCACGAGGACGACCGGCAGCGCGATCGGCCGCGCGCGCCCGGCGTCGACGCGCCCGACCACCTCCACGGCGCCGATGCCGGCGAGCAGCGCCCAGCCCACCATGCTGCTCGTGAAGTAGTACGTGTCCCAGTGCACGCACAGGATGAACGCGACCGTCAGCCCGACGTAAGCGAAGGCGAAGCCCTGCTCGCGCCAGCGGCGCACGCCGAGCACGAGACCCACGGCGCAGGCCAACGCCCACAGCGGATCGCCGTACAGCTCGCGCGGCAGGGCCGAGGCGCCGAAGTGCCACGCGCTCCACAGCGCGTGGCGCAGGATCGCGAGCGGGTGCGCGAGCGCGTAGCCGAGCGGCGCGGGCGGTCGGGCGAGGCCGTTCGAGAACGTGACGTGATCGACGTACGGCCAGATGCCGAACGCCGGCACGTCGCTGTAGAACGGCACGCCGAACAGCCGCAGGTTGCGCGCGATGAACGGCGACAGCACGAGGCCAGCGGCCAGAGCGGCGGCGAGGAGCCGCGGCGCGACCCGGCGCCACGACCGCCCCTGCACGAACAGCAGGAGCAGCGCCGGGAGCGCGAGCAGCGTCTGCGCGCGCAGCAGCCACGCGGCGCCGAACAGCGCGCCGGTCAGGACGTCGAGCGCGAGCGGGCGCGCCTCGCGCGACGGCCCGCGCACGCCGAGCGCCGCGCTCAGGAACAGCAGCGTGATGGCGAGCGCGAACAGCGACTCGACGATCACGGTCACCGACTTGTCGACGAGCAGCGGACTCCCGGCCGCGATCAAGGCGGCGACGAACCCGACCGCCGGATCCGGGTGCACCTGCCGCCCGAGCGCGAGGATCGCGAACGGCAGCAGCAGCCCGGCGATGAGCGACAGCGCGAGCCCCGCGCGGAACGGCGTGAAGCCGGTGCGCGACAGCAGCGCGATCAGGAACGGATAGCCCGGCTCCTTGAACGTCTCGGGCATCGGCAGCCGGTCCGGCTTCATCCACGCCGGCCAGGCCGCGGGATTCGAGAAGCCCTGGCCGCGACTGAAGCAGCGCGCGACGTTCAGGAAGTGCGCCGCGTCGGGCGGCATCCGCCCCTCGCGGGCGGTCGGCAACTCGGCGAGGCGCGGGAGCAGCGTGGCGAGCGTGAGCAGCAGGACGAGCACGGGCCCGCGCGGCAGTCCACGGTGGACGGTCGTCGCCGCCGGCGCTTCGCTCACGGGTTCCTCGCGGGGGGCGCGGCCGCGGCTCTCGCGCGCGCGACGCTCACGCCACGCGCGGCATCTGCGCGGCGCGAATGCGCCGGATGAGCGCGAAGTAGCGCGAGATGGTGCGCATCATCTTCATCTTGCTCGCGCCTTCCTTGAGGTCGTAGCGCAGGATGAGCGGGTACTCGGTCACGCGCGCGCCGCCGCGGCCGAGCTTGAGCAGCACTTCGGCCATGCACGTGAACCCGGCTTCCTCGACGAGGCGCTGGCCCCACGCGTCCGCGGCGCGGCGCAGCATCGCGGCCCGGTACAGGCGGAAGCCGCACGTGTAGTCGCGCGCGCCCGGCACCGGCGTCATGAGCGTCAGCAGGAAGCTGGCGCCGCGCGACAGCACCTTGCGCAGCGCCGTCAGACCGACCTCGTCGCCGCCCGGAGCGTAGCGCGAGGCGATCACGATGTCGGCCTTCTCGGCCTCCATGCGCCCGTACATCTCGGGCAGCAGGCCCGGGTCGTGCGTATTGTCGGCGTCCATGGTGGCGATGACGTCCCCGTCGGCGGCGCGCTCGAGTGCCGCGGTGAGACACGTCCGCAGTGCCGCGCCGAGCCCCTGGTTCACGACGTGGGGGACCACCTCGACGCCGAGCCGGCCCTCGAACGCCTTGGCGGAGGCGATGGTGCCGTCCTTGCTGCCGTCGTCCACGACCACGACCCGGAAACGGGCTCCGGCCGCCTCCAGCGTGCGGGCGAGCGGGATGCAGCGCTCGAGCAGGGCCGGGAGCGAGCGCTCCTCGTTGTAGGCGGGAAGGGCCAACCAGTACGTGACCAAAGGGTCCTCCGGGGCGACCATCGAGGGGCACGGCGGGGCTCGTTCGGGGAGCCCTAGGGGTGAGCGGACGCGTTCAACGGGTCGAGCAGGCGGCGCGAGGCGCGACGAAGATAGCATAGCGGCGAGTCGGCTCCGGCGAAGGCCGGAGAGCGCCGCCGCTCGTCCCCGCCCGAGCGAACCGATTCCGACCGCGGCCGGACTCGTCGCCGATGCGATCCGGGTCTTGATTCGCTGTCACGCCTTTGCTAACCTACTTCCTGTCCGCAGCACAACACCCGCCCCACCATCCGGGAGGAGCACCTCGACGACGCCTTGATAACTGGGTTCGTTGGTTAAGGACGAGCCAATCACAACCAGGGCGCGCAAGCACCCTGGCTGCCTGGCGAACGGCCAGGACCGCATCCGAGGAATGACATCTTGCTGTTTCCCCCGTCGCTCGTGCTCGACGACTCCTCGACCCAGTTCGACCGGATGAAGCGAGAGCTTTAAGCCGAGGGGATCTTTTCGTCCCTTCGGTTTTTTGTTCACGGGTGACACAACCGAGAGCGGCATCCATGGAGCCCGACGTCCTCGCGACCCCCGGTGAATCGTTGGCGCGCGCTTTCGCGTGGTCTTCGCTGGTCGAGCCTTCGGTTCGATCCGCCCCGATGGAAGGTGTGAGCGTGACGGTCACGCCCGTTTACTCGTCGAATCCCGGCCTCCACCATCACCCGGCCGTGGCCTCCGTTCCGATGCCCGTGATGGGCACGAACGGCTCGGATCACGTGCACCTGAACGGCTGGACGATGGCGGCCACGGTGGCCGCGCCGCCGGCCCACTCGATCGTCGAAGTGCGCGCGCCCGACGCCGGCATGTACCTGCGCTTCGGCAAGCGTGTGCTCGACGTCGTCGGTTCGCTCGTCGCGCTCGCGATCAGCGCGCCGCTGCTCGCCGTGGCCGCGATCGTCATCAAGCTCGAGTCGCCCGGTCCGGTGCTGTACCGCTCGACGCGCATCGGGCGCCGGGGCCGGCCGTTCACGTTCTACAAGCTGCGCTCGATGGTGAACGGCGCCGACCGGCACCGCCACCACCTGAGCCACCTGAACGAAGCCGACGGCCCCGTGTTCAAGATCTGCAACGATCCGCGGGTGACGCGCGTCGGCCGTCTGCTGCGCACGACCAGCCTCGACGAGATCCCGCAGTTCATGAACGTGCTGCGCGGCGAGATGTCGCTCGTCGGCCCGCGGCCGCCGATCCCCGAGGAAGTCGCGCAGTACGAGACGTGGCAGATGCACCGTCTCGACGTGCGCCCCGGACTCACGTGCCTGTGGCAGGTGAACGGCCGCAGCCGGCTCGGATTCTCAGAGTGGATGCAGCTCGACCTCGAGTACATTCAGAACCAGTCGCTGGCCCTCGACCTCAAGATCCTGGCGCGCACCGTCCCCGCCGTGCTGTCCCGGGAGGGCGCGTACTGACGGGAGCGAAACCCACGCCTCGAGCACCGTCCAGTCCACGGCCGGATCTCCCCGCTTCGCCCACACCTTCCCTTTCCGCCACGGCCTCTCGATGGAGCCTCGCCGCCGCAATCGCGGTGGCGGCGGCCGTGCGCTTCTTTCACCTCGGTGCGCAAAGCCTATGGATCGACGAGATCCTCACGTGGTACAGCGCGAACATCGGCGCGCCGCTCGGGGCGAAGGACCTGCTCGAGAACGTGCACGGGCCGCTGTTCAGCCTGATCGAGCACGCGTGGTGCGGGTGGGCGGGCGACTCCGAGTGGGCGTTGCGCCTGCCGGCCGCGCTGTTCGGGATCGCGACCGTTCCGGCCGCGGCCTGGCTCGGGACGCGCTGGCTCGGGCGCCGCGAGGGCCTGTGGGCGGCGTGGCTGTTCGCGCTCGCGCCGTTCCACGTGTGGTACTCGCAGGAGGCGCGCAACTATTCGCTGCTCATGCTGTGCACGTGCGTGAGCGGCGCGCTGCTGCTGGAGGCGCGGGAGCGCGCCGGTCGCGCGCGCTGGATCGCGTACCTGGCGGCCGCCGCGGCCGGCCTGCTGTCGAATCTGTCGTTCGCGTTCGTGCTGCCGCTGCACGCGTGGTGGGCGTGGCGCGGGACGGGGCGCGTCCGGGCGGCGCCGCGCGCCGACCGCGCGCTGCGCGCGGCGCTCGGCTCGCTCGTGCTGGTGGCCGTCCTCGCCCCCTGGGCGCCGCAGGTCGGGCGCATCTGGGACTGGCATCGCCTGCATCCCGGACGAGCGGCGGAGAGCGGCGAGACGCCGCTGCGCGGCGCGACGACGTTCCACGCCGCGGCCGTGCCGTTCGCGCTGCACGCGTTCGCGGTCGGCTACACGCTCGGGCCGTCGCTGCGCGAACTGCGCTCGCCGGAGATCACGCGCACGATCGTGCGCCACATCCCGGGCATCGCGATCGTGGCGCTGGTGTTCGGGGCGCTCGGCGTGTGGGGCGCGATCGCGCTCGCGCGGCGGCGCCGGCTGGGGGAGGCGCTCCTCTGGGTGGCGCCGGCGCTGCTCGTCGTGAGCTGGTTCGCGCTCGCGAACTTCAAGGTCTTCCACCCGCGCTACCTGGCGGTCGCGTTCCCGGCGTTCGTGTTCACGCTGGCCGCCGCGTTTGCGCAACTCGACGCGCGCGCGCCGCGTGTGCGCACCGGGTTCGCGATCGCCGTGCTCGCGCTGTGGGCGCGCTCGCTCCAGCATCTGGCGTTCGATCCGCATTACGCGAAAGAGGACGTGCGAGGCGCTGCGGCGCGCGTGCGCGCGGAGGCGCGGCCCGATGAGCAGGTGCTGGCCGTGAACACGGTCGACGCGCTCGTCTACTATGATCGTGGGTCGCTGCCCACCGTGCCGTTCTGGTTGGGCTTCGCGGCGGACTCCGCGAAGCTGTCGCGCAAGCTGGACGCGGCCCTGGGCGCGGCGCCGGGGACGTGGGTCGTGCTGAGCCGGCCGGAGGACCTGGATCCCCGGGGACGCTTCGTTCGCGAGATGGCGCGGCGCCATCCGGACGCGCCGTCGCGGGTGTTCGAAGGAGTCCGGGTGTGGCACGTCCGGCGCGCGCCGGGCGCGGCGCCGTAGCGGACGCGAGCGGCCGCCGGACGAGGGGTCCGGCGGAACTTGAAGAGGGAGTCGCATGCAGGTCGTGGTCGTGGGTCTGGGCTACGTGGGTTCGGTGTGCTCGGCGTGCCTCGCCAGCCGGGGGCATCGCGTGATCGGCGTGGACACGAGCGCGTTCAAGGTGGACTGCATCGAACGCGGCGCCAGCCCGATCGTGGAGCGCGGACTCGCCGAACTCATCGCCGAAGCGCGCGCGGCGGGGCGGCTGTCGGCCACGACCGACATCGCGGCCGCGATGCGCGGCGCCGAGGTCGTGCTGATCTGCGTCGGCACGCCGAGCGCGCCCGACGGCAGCCTCGACCTGGCGCACGTCAAGCGCGCGTGCGCCGAGGTCGGCGCGGCGCTGCGCTCGAGCGGCGCGTTCACGACCGTGGTCATGCGCAGCACGATGCTGCCGGGCAGCGTCGAGGGCGAACTGCAGCCGGTGCTGGAGCGCGCGTCGGGCCTGCGCGCGGGCGTCGACTTCGGCGTGGCCTACAACCCCGAGTTCCTGCGCGAAGGCACCGCGGTCGCGGATTTCTTCGGCGGCGAGCTGACGGTGATCGGCGCCGGCGACGAGAAGAGCGCGGCGCTGCTGCGCCGGCTGTACGACGGGATGGGCGGGGAAGTCGTCGTCACTGGCCTGCGCACCGCCGAGATCCTCAAGTACGTGAACAACAGCTACCACGCGCTCAAGGTGTCGTTCGCGAACGAGGTCGGCCGCCTGTGCAAGAAAGAGGGCATCGACAGCCACGAGGTGATGGCGCTGTTCTGTCGCGACACGCGGCTGAACCTGGGCGCGTACTACTTCAAACCCGGCTTCGCGTTCGGCGGCTCGTGCCTGCCGAAGGACGTGCGCGCCATTAACGCGCGCGCGCGCCAGCAGGGCGTCGAGTTGCCCGTCATCGGCTCGGTGATGCATTCGAACGACGTGCACGTGCAGGAGGCGATCCAGCTCATCGAACGGCTGAAGAAGCGCCGGGTCGGTGTGCTCGGCCTGTCGTTCAAGGCCGAGACCGACGATCTGAGGGAGAGTCCGATCCTGCGCGTCGTCGGCACGCTCGTCGGCAAGGGCTACTCCGTGTTGCTGCACGATCCCAACATCGACATGGAGCGCGTGCTCGGCGCGAACCGGCGCTTCGTCGAGGACGAGGTGCCGTACCTGCCGGAGCGGCTGCGCCACGATCTGGCGGAGGTCGTGCGCGACAGCGACGTGCTCGTCGTGGCGAACGGTTCGCGCGAGTACCGCGACGTGGGCGCGATGATGCGGCCCGGCCAGGCGCTCGTCGATCTCGTGCACTCGGTGGATCCCGGCAGCGTGCGCCACGGGGAGTACCATGGCCTCGCGTGGTAGCGTCCTGCACCTCTCGGAGAACCTGCCGCTTCCGTTCGACCGGCGCGTGTGGATGGAGTTGAACGCGCTCAAGGCCGGCGGCTACGAGGTCTCGGCGATCTGTCCGATGGGCGAGGGCTGGAACGCCGCCTACGAAATCCTCGACGGCATCCACGTGTGGCGCTATCCGCCGCCGCCTCCGACCCGGGGCGCGCTGTCGTACGTCTGGGAGTTCCTGTACTGCTGGACGCGCACCGCGTGGCTGTCGCTGCGCGTGCAGGCGCGCCGGCCGTTCGACATCGTGCACGCCGCGAACCCGCCCGACACGTTCTGGGCGCTGGCGCTCCTCTACAAGCCGTTCGGCAAGCGCTTCGTGTTCGATCACCACGACCTGTGTCCCGAACTGTACGTCGCGCGCTTCGGCGAGGAGCGGAGCGGCGACTTCCTGCACCGCGCGCTGCTCGCGCTCGAACGCGCCCAGTTCGCGACCGCCGACCTCGTGATCTCCACGAACGAGTCGTACCGCCAGGTCGCGATCCGGCGCGGGCACGTTCCGGCCGACCGCGTCGTCGTGGTGCGCAGCGGGCCGAGCCGCGAGCGTTTCGCGACCGTGCGCCCGGTCGATCCGGAGTTGAAGCGCGGCCGGCCGTATCTCGTCGCGTATCTCGGCGTCATGGCGCCGCAGGACGGCGTGGATCACCTGCTGCGCATGGCCGCCCACTTGAAGCGCACGCGCCCGCCCGGCGACGTCGCCTACACGCTCATCGGCGCCGGGGATTCGTTCGACGACCTGCGCGCGCTGAGCCACGAACTCGGGCTCGACGACGACGTGCAGTTCACCGGGCGCATCCCGGACGCCGACGTCGAGCGCATCCTGGCCACGGCCGACGTGTGCGTGTGTCCGGATCCGCGCAATCCGCTGAACGACGTGTCGACCATGAACAAGATCCTCGAGTACATGGCGTGCGGCCGGCCGATCGTCGCGTACGACCTGCGCGAACACCGCTATTCGGCCGCCGAAGGCGCCCTGTACGCGGAGCCGAATCGCGAGGAGGACCTGGCCGCGTGCGTCTCCGAGCTGCTCGACGACCCGGCGCGGCGCGCGAAGATGGGCGCGTACAACCGGGAACGGTTCCTCAACCAGATGGCGTGGGAGTACAGCGCCGGAGAATTGCTGAAGGCCTACGGACGGCTATGCGGAACGACGAAACCCGAGTGAGCGTGGTGCTCGCCGAGAGCGGCGACGCCGTGGGCGGCACCGAGCGCGTGGTGTGGGAACTGGCCACGCGGCTCCCGGCCGCGCGCTTCGACGTGCGCGTGTGGCTGTCCACCGCGCCGGGCGTCGACGAGTTCGCGGCCGCGCTCGAGGCGCGCGGCGTCCCGGTCGATCGCGTTCCGGAAGTCGACTCGCGCTGGGACTGGAAGGGCATGTTCGAGACGTGGCGCCGGCTGCGCCGCGCCGGCCCGCGCCTGCTGCACGTCCACCACGTGTGGCCCGCCGCCGATCGCTACCTGGCGACGCTCGCCGACGTGGCCGGCGTGCCGCATCTCGTCATCACCGAGCACATCGTCGGGCAGGGCCATTCGCCGGCGCAGCGCGCGCTCAAGCGCCGCGAGCTGGAGCGCGCCGACGCCGTGACCGCGGTGTGCGGTGCGGTCGCCGACGCTCTGGTGCGCGACATCGGCGTCGAGCGCGCGCGCCTGCGCGTCGTGCCGAACGGCACCGAGCCGCCCGACGAGGCGCTGGAGTCGGTCGAGGCGCGCGAGATCCGCGTGTCGTGCGGCGCCGGCCCGATGCGTCCGCTGTGGGTGTGCGCGGCGCGCCTCGAAGAGCAGAAGGGCCAGGACGTGCTGCTGGACGCGCTCGCCGAGGTCGCGCGCCGCGGGCTCGAGTTCACCGTGGCGCTGGCCGGCGCCGGGACGCAGCGCGCGGCGCTGGAGGCGAAGAGCGCGGCGCTCGGACTCGCGGGGCGCGTGCGCTTCCTCGGCCAGGTCGAGGCGATCGGCCCGCTGATGCTGGCCGCGGACGCCGTCGCGCTGCCGTCGCGCTGGGAGGGGCTGCCGCTCACGCTGCTCGAAGCGCTGGCCCGCGGCCGGCCCGTCGTGGCCAGCCGCGTCGGCGGCATTCCCGAGGTGATCGAGGACGGTGTGCACGGCCGGCTCGTCGAGCCGGGCGACGCGCGCGGCCTGGCCGACGCGCTCGAGGCGTTCCATCGCCGGCCCGACGCGGCGTCGCAGCTCGGCAGGGCCGGGGCGCGGCTCGTGCGCGAACGCTACACGTGGTCGCGCGTCGTGCAGGGCTTCGAGGCCGTCTACGACGAGGTGCTCGGGCTGGCCAGCTTCTCGCCGCACGCGGCGCGCTCGATGCCGGGAGGGCGCGCGTGAACACGCTCGGCGTCGTGATCCCGTGCTACGCCCAGGAACGGTTCCTGGCGCGGACGCTGGCCGCGCTGCGCGAGCCGCCCGCGGGCTGGAGCGTGTCCGGCGCGCTCGTGCTGGCCGCGCCGGCCGCGTCCGAACTGCCCGCGCTCGATCCGTCGTGGCGCGTGATCGCCGCGCCGCCGAACGCGGGCCGGCCGCTCACGCCGGGCGCGGCGCGCATGCGCGGGCTGGCGGCCTGCGCCGGGCCGTGGGTGCTGTTCGTCGACGCCGACGTCGAGGTGGAGGCCGCGTGGCTGGCCGCGGCGCTCGCGCGGGTGGCCCGCGCCGACGTCGAGGCGCCGCGCCTCGCCGGCCTGTGGGGGCGCATCGAGGAATGGTTCGTGGACGGCGCGCGCGAGCGCGCGGGCAGCCCGGACCTCTACCGGATCGGCGACTCCGAGCGCTCCGTCGATTACCTGGCGACGCTCGCGCTGTACCGGCGCGCCGCGCTCGTCGAGGCCGGCGGCTACGACGCGCGCCTCAACTCGGAGGAGGACTTCGAGCTGGGCCTGCGCCTGCGCGCGCGCGGCTGGGAGCTGCGCACGATCGCACCGCGCGCGGCGCGGCATTGGAGCGCGCCGCGGCCGAGCTTCGCGGAACTGGGGCGGCGCTGGCGCACCGGGCTGTGCTTCGGGCAGGGACAGGTGCTGCGCCTGTACGCGGGACGGCCGGGCTTCGCCACGCTGCTGCGCCGCCAGGCGCTGTACGTCGCGACGCTCGCGGGATGGGCGCTGGGTCTCGCCGCCGCGACCGTGTGGCTGGCGCGCGGACCGGCGTGGCCGATGGCCGGGTGGGCGCTCGCGCTCGTCCTCGGCGTCGCGCTCCTCACCGCGCGCAAGCGCTCGCCGCGCCTCGCCGCGCACGCGCTCCTCACCTGGACGCTGAACGGGCTCGGCATGCTCGTCGGCTGGTTCCGCGCCGACCGCAACGCGCCGCGGGAGGTGACGTGCTGATCCACCTCGCGACCGACAACGACATCCACCCGGCGCGCTTCGGCGCGACCCAGCGCACCATGGGCCTGGCGCGCGGCCTGGCGCGACGGAACGACGTGCGCGCGCTGTGCGTCGTGCCGAACCGCAGTGCGGGCGCCGCGAGCGAGCGCGTCGACGACGTCACGCTGGTGCGCACGCGCGCCTGGTACACGAGCCTGGCGTGGCGGCTGGAGCGTGCGCACCTGGCGCCCCTGTTCGTGGCCGCGCGCGGGCACCGCCACGCGGCGCGACGCCTGGTCGCGGCGCTCGGCGGCACGCCCGACGTGTTCGCCGCCGATCTCCTGCTGACGCCGCTGTTCGCCGCCAGCGCGGCGCCGTTCAAGACGTACATGGCGCACAATTTCGAACTCGGCCACTTCGTCGACACGCGGGCGTCCGGCTCGGCGTCGGCGCGCTGGCGCGACGAACTGGAGCGGCTCGAGCGCGCCGCCGTCGAGGCCGCCGCGCTGGTCGTGGCGTGCACCGCGGACGACGCCGCGCGCTTCGTCGAACGCTACGGCGCGGCGCCGGACGCGGTGTGCGTGATCGCGAACGGCTGGGACGACACGCGGCTCGGCGTCGTGACGCCCGAGTCGCGCGCCCGTGCGCGCGCCGCGCTCGGCCTCGAGACCCAGGGGCCGGTCGCGCTGTTCGTCGGCTCGGACGTGCCGCACAACCGCGCCGCGCTCGCGGCGCTCCTCGAGCACGTCGCGCCCGCGCTCGCGCGCCAGGGCGGCACGCTGCTCGTGGCCGGATCGGTGTCGCGCGCGCGGGCGCGCGGCGCCCACGTGCGCGTGCTCGGCGAAGTCGACGACCTCGCGCCCGTGCTCCACGCCGCCGACGTCGGGCTCAATCCCGCGGCCGCGGGCGGCGGCAGCAACGTGAAGCTGCCCACGTACCTCGCGTCCGGCCTCGCCGCGCTGACCACGCCGCACGGGCTGCGCGGCTATCCCGAACTCTCGCCCTACGCGAGCGTCGCGCCGATCGAGCGCTTCGCCGAGGCGATCGCGGCGCGGCCGCGCTCGTGGGCCGCGGACGGAGGCGCGATGCCCGAACCGATCGCGGCGCTCGGCTGGACGCGGCTCGGCGAGCGCCTCGCCGCCACGTTCGCGGCGCGTGTGACGCGCACACCGGAGCTCAGAGCCGGGGGGGTGGGCGCGTGAGGATCGCCATGATCGGGCAGAAGGGCATTCCCGCGACGTACGGCGGCATCGAGAAGCACGTCGAGGAGATCGCGCACCGCCTCGTTGCGCTCGGCCACGACGTCTCGGTGTTCTGCCGCCTGTACTACACGCCGGAGGGCGCGGCGTCGAACGGCGTCCACCTGCTGCGCCGGCCCAGCATCCACACCAAGCATCTCGACACCGCGACGCACGCCGCGTGGTGCACGGGCGAGGCCACGTTGCGCCCGTTCGACATCGTGCACTTCCACGCGCTCGGGCCGTCCGTGTTCGCCGGCATCCCGCGCCTGCGCGGCGCGCGCACCGCCGTCACGGTGCACGGCCTCGACTGGCAGCGCCAGAAATGGGGCAAGGTCGCGTCGTGGGTGCTGCGCCAGTGCGAAGGTCCGGCCGCGCGCTTCCCGGACCGGACGATCGTCGTGTCGAGGACGCTGCGCGACTACTTCCGCGACCACCACCACACGGACGCCACGTTCATCCCCAACGGCACGAACCTGCCGCAGCCGCGCGCCGCGAAGAAAATCCTGCAGCTCGGGCTGACGCCCGGGAAGTACGTGCTGTTCGTGGGACGGCTCGTGCCCGAGAAGGGCGTGCACTTCCTGTGCGAGGCGTTCCAGGGCATCGACACCGACATGAAGCTCGCACTGGTCGGCGGCCATTCGTTCTCCGAGGACTACGTGAAGCTGCTGAAGGGCTACGAGAGCGATCGCATCCGGCTGCTCGATTACGTGTTCGGCGAGTCGCTCGAGGAGCTGTGGAGCAACGCGTACATGGTCGTCCAGCCGTCGACCATGGAAGGCCTGTCAATCGCGCTGCTCGAGGCCCTGTCGTACGGGCGCTGCGTGCTCCTCAGCGACATCCCCGAGAACCTCGAGGTCGCGGAAGGCTGCTCCGTGCCGTTCAAGAGCCAGGACGTCGCGGACCTCAAGGCCAAGCTGACGATGCTGCTCGCCGACCCCGCGCTCGTGAAGTCGTTCGAAGGCCGCGCCCGCCAGCACATCCAGGACCACTATTCGTGGGACCGCGTCGCCGCCGCCACCGAGCGCGTGTACCGGGAGATGCTGGAGCGCAAGCGGTGAAGCCGGATGCCCGGCGGACCATGCGCGCGTTCTGGGACGAAAAGGCGCGCGAGAACGCGACGTACTACATCTCGTCGTACCGGCCGTACGACGCGCAGGACGAGGCCGAGTTCTGGAAGTGGGGCGCGATCCTGGTGGAGCGCCTGCTCGCGGAGTCCGGCATCGCGTTTCGCGGCGACGAGCGCGTGCTCGAGATCGGCTGCGGCATCGGGCGCCTGACCCGGCCGCTGGCCCGGCGCTTTCGCGCGGTCGACGCGCTCGACGTGTCGGACGAGATGGTGCGCCGCGGCCGCGAAGCGCTCGCCGATTGCGCGAACGTCACGTGGCACGTGGGCAGCGGCGCCGACCTCCGCGAGTTCGCGGACGGCACGTTCGACTTCGTGTTCTCGTACCTCGTGCTCCAGCACCTGCCCGAGCCCGCGCTCGTGCACGGCTATCTGCGCGAGGTCGGGCGCGTGCTCGTTCCCGGTGGCTGGTGCCACGTGCAGGTCAACGGCGAGCCCGAGCCGGCGGCAGGCGGCGGCACCGCGCGCGCGCTCGGGAGCGCGCGTCGCGCGCTGGCGCGCGTGCGCGCGGCGCTCGCTCCGTCGCGCCCGGGCCCGCGCGGGCTCGAGTCGCCGGCCTGGCGCGGCTGCCGCGTGACGCTTCCCGACGCGCGCGCCACGCTCGAGGCCGCGGGCCTCGACCTTCGCGCCACGCGCGGCGAGGGCACGCAGTACCTGTGGCTCACCGCCCAGCGTCGCGGCGCGTGAGCAAGGGGATCTCCGCGACCCGATGCGCGAAGCCGCTTGGGCGGGGACACGGGCGTGTGCTAGTGCTAGCGCCGTGAACCCCCTGGCAGGATGCCCCGATGCCTGACCGCTTCGCGCTCGTGCTCGCCGGTGGACGCGGGACGCGTTTCTGGCCATGGAGCCGGCCCGAACGCCCCAAGCAACTGCTGCCGCTCGCCAAGGGCGGGCGCACGCTGCTCGCGGCCACGCTCGATCGCGCGCTCCAGGTGGTGAGCGCCGATCACGTGCTCGTGCTGACCGCGCGCGACCTCGTGGACGCCGTGCGCCGCGAGTGCCCGGCCGGCGTCGAAGTCGTGGGCGAGCCGGTCGGGCGCAACACCGCGCCGGCCATCGGCGCGGCCGCCATGTGGTGCCTGGCCCGCGCGAAGGACGCGGCGTTCGCCGTGCTGCCCGCGGACCACGCCATCGACGACACGGCCGCGTTCGCCGCCGATCTCGAGCACTCGTTCGCGCGCGCCGAGCGCGACCCGGTGCTCGTCACGTTCGGCATCCGCCCGACGCACGCCGAGACGAACTTCGGCTACATTCGCCGCGGCGCGCGTCTGGCCGAGCGCACGTACCGCGTCGCCGAGTTCACGGAGAAGCCGGATCACGCGCGTGCCGCGGCGTGGCTCGCCGGCGGCGAGCACCTGTGGAACAGCGGCATCTTCGTGTGGCGGAGCGTCGTGTTCCTGGACGCGCTCGCCGCGTCGCGTCCCGCGCTGGCGCGCCCGCTGCGGGCGCTCGCCTGGCCGCCGGGCGGCTTCGAACGCGCGCTCGACCCGGTGTTCGCGGGGCTCGAGAGCGTGTCCGTCGACTACGCCGTGCTCGAGAAGGCGCCGAACACGGTCGTGCTCGAGGCCGCGTTCGACTGGGACGACCTGGGATCGTGGGGCGCGTGGGCGCGGCGCCAGCCGCGCGACGCCCAGGGCAACGTGCGCTTCGGCGACGCGCTCGCGCTCGATTGCCAGGACTGCGTCGTGGTCGGCGACGGCGGCACGGCCGCCGCGGTCGGCCTCAAGAACATGGTGGTCGTGCACGCCGGCGGCGCGACGCTGAGCTGCCGGTTGGAAGACAGCGACCGCGTGCGCGGCGTGAGCGAAGCGCTGCGCGAGAGGGGGAAGGCATGAACGTTCGCGGTCTGCTCGTGGCCGGTGCCCTGGCGCTGGCGTTGCCCGGCTGCGCGACCGCGCCGTCGCCGTCGAGCCCGCAGGGCACGACGTCCTCATTGATGCCGACCGGACGTCGCGAGACGCCGTCGTCCGCGCATCCCGACGAGCGCGGGGCCGCGAACGGGTCGGGCGCCGCGGCCGCGTCCGGCGCGTCGCGACCGTCCGCGACCGCCCCGCCCGGCATCGTGCCCGCCGACAGTCTGCCGTCGCGCGACGCGCGCGCCGTGCTCGAGAGCATCCCCGAGCCGCTGCCCGCGGCCGAGCGCGTCGCGCCGCCCGACGTGAAGGCGCTGCGCGTCACCGCCGATTCGGCGCGCGCCGCGCGGCCGGACGCGAGCCCCGCGTCGCCCGCGGACACGGCGCGCCCCGCCGCCGACAGCACGGGCGCCGCGGCGGATTCGAGCGCGACGCCGGACGCGTCCGTGCCGGTGCCGTCGCCCACCCAGCCGCTCGGCGACCGCCCCGGCGCGCTCGAGCGCATGCTCGCGCCCGACAGCACGAAGAAGAATCTCGACGCCGCGATCGATTCGGCGATGAACGCGCGGCCCGCCCCGTCCGCGAAGTCCGGCGCGAATTCCGGCGCGGGCGCCACGGGCGCGAAGGGCGCGGCGGCCGACAGCTGCTTCCGCATCCAGGTCGGCGCCGCGGCGAACGCGCGCGAGGCCGAGCGTATCCGCGCCGCGGCCGCCTCGCAGATGCTGATCCCGATGGTGACGGAGAAGGAGAAGGGCCTGTACAAGGTGCGCACCAAGGACTGCTACCCGTCGTTGTCCGCCGAGCCGCTGCGCCGTCGCGCCGTCGCAGCCGGCTTCCACGGCGTGTTCCGCATCGCGGCCAAGAAATGACGCGGCTCGTCCTCTACGAGGATCGGCACTGGCGCGCGCTGCGCCCGCTCACCGACCTCGCGCCCGTGCCCGCGCTGTGGCTCGGCGCGGCGACGCTGGCCGAGCGCTGGCGTCGCGCGGCGGCGCTGCCGCTGCTCGCGATCGAAGCGCGCGGCGCCGCCCTGGCGGCGTGGCGCGACGCGCCGCAGCCGGAGTCCCTGCCCGCGGCCGGCGCGGACGAGGTGCTGGTGCTGAACGCCGCGGTTCAGCCCGGACCGTGGCTCGCCGCCGCACGCACCGGTCGCGTGCCGGCGCTGTGGATGGGCGAGGGGCGCGTCGTCGGCGCGCGGCTGCCGTTCGATCTCCTCGCGCCGGGTCTTGGGCGTGGCGAAGGCTTCGAGAAATTCCTGCTCGGCCTCGGACTGCCGGCCCAGGCGGTGCCGGACGCGCCGTTCCTCCAGCACCCGTGGGACCTGGTCGCGTGGAACGCCGACGCGATCCGCGCCGACGTCGCGGCGCTGCCCGCGGGCATCCAGGGCGACGTGCACGGAGCCATGCTGCTCGAGCCCGAGCGCGTCGCGGTCGCGGCCGGCGCGCGCGTCGATGCGCTCGCCGTGCTCGACGCGCGCGACGGCCCCATCTATCTCGACCGCGGCGCGAGCGTGCGCTCGCACACGCTCGTGATCGGCCCGTGCTACGTCGGCCCGGGCACGCAGCTCCTCGGCGGCGTGATCGCGCGCTCGAGCTTTGGACCCGAGTGCCGCGTCGCCGGCGAGGTCGAGGAGTGCGTGTGGCGTGGCTACGCGAACAAGCGCCATCACGGGTTCGTCGGGCACAGCGTGATCGGCGCGTGGGCGAACCTGGGCGCGCTCACGACGACAAGCGACCTCAAGAACAACTACGGCTCGGTGCGCGTGTGGGTGGACGGCGCGGAGATCGACTCGGGCTCGTCCAAGGTGGGCGCCATGATCGGCGATCACGTGAAGACCGGCATCGGCACGCTGCTGCCGACCGGCGCGTCCGTCGGCGTGGCCGCGAACCTGTTCGGCGGCGGCCACTTCGCGCCCAAGCGCGTCGCGTCGTTCGCGTGGTGGGACGGCGCGACGAGCGCGGAACACGAACTCGAGAAGTGCGTCGCCACCGCACGCATCGCGATGTCGCGGCGCGGTGTCACGCTGTCCCCGGCCGACGAGGCCGTATTGCGCGAGGCGTTCGCCGCGACGGCGAAGGAGCGCAGGGGCTGACCTGCCGCGCTCGTGTCTCCCGGCCGCGGCGTGCGGCCCCCGGCCGCTTGACGCTCTTCGAAAGCGCCGCCTAAACTCGCCCGTTCGTCGGTCACCCAGGGACGGCCCGCGCCGCCGAGTTCACCACTCTCAAGGACCCACATGCCCGAGCTTCGCAAGGATCCGGTCGTCGGACGCTGGGTGATCATCTCCACCGAGCGCAGCCGACGGCCCACGAATTTCGAGCCCGCGCCGCCGGCCAAACCCCACAGCTTTTGTCCGTTCTGCCCGGGAAACGAGGACAAGACGCCGCCCGAGGTGTACGTGCACCGCCTCGAGAGCGGCGCGCCGAACACGCCCGGCTGGGACGTGCGCGTGGTGCCGAACAAGTTCCCCGCGCTGCAGATCGAAGGCCAGCTCGACCGGCGCGGCGAGGGGCTGTACGACAAGATGAACGGCATCGGCGCGCACGAAGTCGTGATCGAGACGCCGCGCCACGACCAGGACATGGCCGATCTGCCGATCGAGCACCTGCGCCAGGTGCTGATCGCATACCGCGAGCGCATGCTCGACCTGCATCGCGACCGGCGGCTGCGCTACGTGCTGATCTTCAAGAATCACGGCGCGCAGGCCGGCGCCACGCTCGAGCACTCGCACACCCAGCTGATCGCCACGCCGATCATCCCGCGCAACCTGCAGGAGGAGCTCGACGGGGCGCGGCGCTATTACGAGCTGAAGGAGCGCTGCGTGTTCTGCGACATCGTCCAGCAGGACACCGCCGACGACAACGCGCGCCGCGTGGTCGCGACGAGCGAGCGTTTCGTGGCGCTCGCGCCGTTCGCGCCGCGCTTCCCGTTCGAGACCTGGATCCTGCCGCGCCGTCACGACGCCGCGTTCGCGAACGTCGACGACGAGGCGGAGTTCGCGGACCTGGCCGGCCTGTTCAAGGACGTGATGCAGCGGCTGAATCTCGCGCTCGAGCGGCCGCCGTTCAACTTCGTGATCCACACCGCGCCGATGAGCGACGGCGACCTCGAGTACTACCACTGGCACATCGAGATCTTGCCCAAGCTGACCCGCGTCGCGGGCTTCGAGATCGGCTCGGGCTTCTACATCAACCCCACGCCCCCCGAGGACGCCGCGCAGTACCTGCGCGACATCGCGGTTCCGAGCTGAGCTTCGGCGGAGGTTTCGCATGACGCGGACGCCGCTCACCATCGCCCATCTGGCGAGCGAGATGGCGCCGCTGGTCAAGGTCGGCGGGCTGGCCGACGTGGTCGGCGCCCTGGCCCACGAGCAGGCGCTGGCCGGGCACCGCGTCGTCGTCGCCCTGCCCCACTACAAGACGCTGCGCGCGCCCGCCGGCTGGGCGCTGCGCGACCTGGCCGAGCGCTGGGTGCCGTGGGGCGTGAGCCGCGAGCCGGCGCGGCTGCGCCTGCTCGAGCCGCCGGCCGCGGGCCCCCGCGTGCTGCTCGTCGAGCACGCCGGCGAGCGGCGCTTCTTCGCGCGCGACGGCGTGTACGACGACCCCAAGAGCGGCGAAGGCTACCCCGACAGCGCCGAGCGCTTCCTGTTCTTCACGCGCGCCGCGATCGAGGGGCTCAAGCTGCTCGGCGAGCGGATCGACGTCGTCCACGCGCACGACCACCAGGCGGCGTGGGCGCCGTGCTTCATGCGCACGCACGAGGCGTACGACCTCACGTTTTCGGGCGCGGCGAGCGTGTTCACGATCCACAATCTCGGCTACCAGGGCATCGTCGACAACTGGGTGCTCGGGCTGGCCGGCTTTGCGCTCGACCAGTTCTACGCGGGCAGCCCGTTCGAGTACTGGGGCCGCGTGAACGAGATGAAAGTCGGCCTCGCGTTCGCGGACGCGATCACGACGGTGAGCCCGCAGTACGCGCGCGAGATCCAGAAGAGCCCGGAGTTCGGCGCCGGTCTCGAAGGCGTGCTGCGCCGGCGCAGCGCGGACGTGACCGGCATCCTGAACGGCATCGACGTCGACGTGTGGAATCCCGCGACCGATCCGCACCTGCCCGCGCACTACGACCGCGAGCACCTGGGCGGCAAGTCGGCGAACCGCGTCGCACTGGCGACCGCGTGCGGCTGGCCGGCGTCATCGCCGTGGCCGATCGTCGGCATGGTGTCGCGCCTCGTCGAGCAGAAGGGCTTCGATCTGATCGAGGAGGCGGCCGACGACCTCGTCGAACTGGAGATGCGCCTCGTCGTGCTGGGCAGCGGTCCGGCGCGCTACGTCGAGCTGATGCGCCGGCTCGCGAAGCGCCACCCGGAACGCGTGCACTACCGCGAGGGCTACGACGAGCCGTTCGCGCACCAGATCGAGGCCGGCAGCGATCTCTTCCTCATGCCGTCGCGCTACGAGCCGTGCGGACTCAATCAGATGTACAGCATGCGCTACGGCACGGTGCCGGTGGTGCGCGCGGTCGGCGGCCTCGCCGACACCGTCACCGAGTTCGATCCGCTGACGGGCGAGGGCACGGGGTTCCGCTTCGAGCGCTTCGCGGCGGAGGACATGCTGACGGCGCTGCGCCACGCGCTCGCGCTCCACCGCCAGCACGAGCTGTGGCTGAAGCTCCAGTTGAACGGCATGGCCCGGGATTTCTCGTGGCGCGCCAGCGCCGAAGGCTACGAGGCGCTGTACGCGGCGACGCGCGTGACGCTCGAGCGCGACGGCCCGCCCACGCTCGACTCGGTGCGCCGGCTCATGGACTTCCGCTCAAAGGTCGGGGCGTGAACGCCGCGGGCCGCCCGCCGGGCGCGCCGGACCCGAAGCCCCACGGCACCCGCCCCGCGCGCGCGCCGCGATCCAAGAAACCGAAGCGCGAGCCGTGGCCGACGCGCGCGCTCGCGCTCGCGGGCCCTTGGCCGGGCGTGGCGCTGGCGCTCGCGCTGTATGCGAGCGCACTCGGCACGTTCTTCGCGGGCGATGACATCGTGTTCCTGGCGCGCGCGTCGGGGATCGAGCCGACGCAGTGGACGATCGCCCGGCTGCTGTCGGGACCGTTGCGCTGGCGCGCGCTGCACGCCGCGTTCGGGCTGAATCCGGCGCCCTATCACGCGGCGAATCTCGTGCTGCACGCGCTGAACGTCGTGCTCGTGTATCGCGCGGCGCGGCGTCTCGGGCTCGCCAGGCCGGCGGCGGCTGCGGCCGCCGTGCTGTTCGGCAGCACGTCGATCGCGTTCACGCCGCTCCACTGGGTGAGCGGCGGGGGCGAGCTGATGGTGACGACGTTCGCGCTGATCGCGTTCGAGCGCGGTCTCGCCGCGGCCGGCCTGCCCGCGGGCCCGGCGGCGCACGGCGCCGGTTCGCGCGCCGCGTCCGGCGCCGCGAACGCGCGCGGCTCGGGCGTGACGCTCGCGCTGTCGGCTGTCGCGTTCGTGCTGGCGCTGCTGTCGAAGGAGACCGCGCTGCTGCTCCCGCTCGCATGCGCCGCGGCGCTCGGCGTGGGCTGGCGCGCGATGGCGCGGCGCGCGACGCCGCGGCCGCTCGTCGTGCTGTCGATCGTCGCCGCCACGTTCGCGCTCGCGCTCCTCGTCACGTTGCGCAGCGTGGACTGGATCGGCGGCGCGGCGTACACGCCGAGCGCGAATCCCCTCGTCTGGCTCGGCAACCTGGGCACGTACGTGGCCTGGTCCGCGCCGTGGCGTCCCGCGATCCCCGACGCATCGGCCGCGATCGACCCGCTGGCCTGGGGCGTCGCGCTGCCGCTGCTCGCGTTGCTCGTCGCGCTCGCCGCGTACGGCCGGGCGTTCTCGGCGCGGGCGCTGCGCGCCGGCGCGGCGTGGTTCCTCGTGCTGCTCGCGCCCCTGCTGCTTCTCGCGAACCACACGTATCTCTACTACCTGTACCTGCCGTGGGCCGGCGCGTGCTGGGTCGCGGCGGCGATCGGCGAACGCCTGGCCGCGCGTCACCGCGCGCTCGGCTGGGTGCTGGCGCTCGCGCTCGTCGCCATGGTCGCGCGCGACTTCGCGGCCGTGCTGGAACGCGAGACCGCGCGCATCGGCGACTTCCCGGCGGACCGCGTGATGCGCGACAGCCGCCTGCTGAGCCACGTCGCCGCGACGCTCGATACGCTGCACGTGCCCGCGGGCTCGCGTATCGCTTACGTGAATCCGTCGCCGTACCGGCGCTTCGCGCTCGTCGACACGACCGGGTACGAAGTGCACGGCTACGTCCCTCTGCAGGCCGCGCTCGCCGGCGGCGACGCGATCCGCGTGCTCAAGCCGGGCCTGCGCTACGCCGGCTTCGGCACGGATCTGCCGAGGGAGTGGGAGGACGCCGAGGCGCTGCTGTACCGCGGCGACGGCAGCGCGCGCTGGATCGGCCACGGCAGCGTCGCGCTCGCCGAGCTCGGCTACTTCAAGCTGCGCCTGCGCCAGTTCGCGGGCGCGGACTCGCTGTTCGTGCGCTCGCTGGCGCGCGGCGACACCCTGCCCGACGCGCTGTTCGGCCGCGTCACCGTGGCCGCCGTGACCGGCGACCGCGCGACCGCCGAGTCCGCGGGCCGCGAGTTCCTCAGGCGCTGGCCGAACGAGCCGCGCGCGGGCGCGGTGAAACAGACCCTGGCCGGCGCGCGGCCCGGCGCGGACGACGCGGCGCCGCCGAACTAGGCGAGCAGCCCCCGATGCAGCGCCTTCACCGCGTCCGCGGCGCGGCCGCCGGGCACGCGGAAGACGAGCGCGGTCGGCGTGACGCGCAGCGCGATCATGGGCACGCCGGCCTTCTCGAGCGCGGCTTCGCCGGCCGCCGCTTCGCGCGCGCCCAGGCCCAGTCCGACCGCGGACACGAACGCCGTGCCGTGCTCGACGTTGATCTTCCACTCGCCGCCCGGGCCTCTCAGCGCGCGGAAGTTCTTCTCGAGCGACGCCGTGTCGTCGCGGCCGCCGATCCACACGATGGCGCCGTGCGCGTCGGTGTCCTGCTCGTGGGCGATGAGTTCCAGGTTCGGATACTCGCGCGCCACGGCTTCCAGGATGCCGCGCGGCTCGCCCTTGCCGCCGGACGTCCCTTCCGCGATCGCGATCGAGCAGTCGTCGCGGTGCGTCACCGCGATCACGCCGGGTCCTTCCACGTCGTCCTCCACGAGTTGGGTGCCGGGGTTGGCGTTGAACGAAGAGCGCACCTCGAGCGGCACGCGGTGTTTCGCGGCCAGATCGACGCAGCGCGGATGCAGCACGCCGGCGCCGAGGTGGGCCAGCGTCGAGCACAGCCGATACGAGATCCGCGGCAGCCGGCGCGCGGCCGGCACGAGGCGCGGATCCGCGGTCATCACGCCGTCCACGTCGGTGTAGATCTCGCAGCGCCCGGGCCCGAGCGCGGCGGTCAGCGCCACGGCCGACGTGTCGGAGCCGCCGCGGCCGAGCGTCGTGATCTCCTTGGTCTCGGGGTTCACGCCCTGGAATCCGGCCACGATGACGACGCGGCCCTTCGCCAGCTCGGCACGAATGCGCTCGGGGCGGATGTCGACGATGCGCGCCGCGTTGTGCGCGGCGTCGGTGAGGATGCCGCTCTGCGAGCCGGTGAACGAGATGGCCGGCACCGCGAGATCGCCGAGCGCCATGGCGAGCAGCGCCATCGACACGCGCTCGCCGGTCGTCAGCAGCATGTCCAGCTCGCGACGATTCGGCCGCGCCGACACGTCGCGCGCCAGCGCGAGCAGGCGATCGGTCTCGTGGCCCATCGCAGAGACCACGACGACGGTTTCGTGGCCCGCGCCGTGCGCGTCGGCGACGCGACGCGCCACGGCGCGGATGCGCTCCGCGCCATCGACCGACGTGCCTCCGTACTTCTGGACGAGGAGCGACATGGCCGGGAGTTATAGGGTTTCGGAGCGCGTGGCGCCAGCGCGTGTGCGGCGTCGCCCGTCTTGACGCCCTTCGGGCGCGCTCGCTATAGTCCCCGCCGCTCATTCTTTGAGCGGAAGTAGCTCAGACCGGTAGAGCGCCACCTTGCCAAGGTGGATGTCGCGGGTTCAAATCCCGTCTTCCGCTCCATCTTCGCGGGGCCGGCTACTGCCGGCCCCGCTCGTGTTTTCGGGGAGGTGCGCGTGGGTTGGGAGCCGCCGGCCGACCGCCGGGCCGCCGAACAGGCGGTCGCGGATCTGATCCGCGCGTTGGGCCTGGATCCGGCGCGCGAGCCCGAGCTGAACGCCACCCCGGCACGCGTCGCGGACCTGTACGCGGAGGCGTTTTCCGGCCTCGCCGCCGCCGACGAGCCGGAACTCGCCACGTTCCCGTGCGACGGCGCGAACGACCTCGTGCTGGTGCGCGACCTGGCGTTCCACTCGATGTGCGTGCACCACTTCGCGCCGTTCTTCGGGCGCGCGCTCATCGCCTACCTGCCGGGGGAGCGGCTGCTCGGGATCAGCGGCCTGGCCCGTCTGCTCGAGCGCTACGCGCGCCGCCCACAACTGCAGGAGCGCATGGGCGCCGAGATCGCCGACCACCTGGAGCGCGCCGTCCACCCGCGCGGCGTGGCCGTCGTCCTCGAAGCGCGCCACCTGTGCATGGAGATGCGCGGCGTGCGCCGGCAGGGCCTGGTCGAGACGCGCACCGTGCGCGGGCTGCTCACCGAGGCGCGCTGGTCGGACGCGCTGCGCCTGACGCGCGAAGGCTGAGCGCGATCGTGAGCGCCGGCCTGCCGTCGGTGAGCGTGATCGTGGTGACGCGCGATCGCCCCCAGCTCCTGGCCGACGCGCTCGCGTCCGTCGCGGCGCAGCGCCTGGAGCCGCGCGAAGTGCGCATCGCGAACGACGGCGTGATCCCGGTGACGGAGGCGGCCGCGGAGCTCGAGGCGCTGGAAGTCGTGCTGCTGGAATGCGACTGCGCGCACGCCGCGGGCGCGCGCAACGCCGCGGCCCGCGGCGCGCACGGCGACGTGCTCGCGTTCCTCGACGACGACGACGTGTGGCGCCCCGAACACCTGGAGGGCCTGGCCCAGGCGTTCGTGAACCCCGATGTCGCGCTGGCCTATCGCGACGCGGTCGTGATGCGCGAGATCCTCGAGTCGCGCGGCGCGCGCGTCGAGCTGGAACGCCGCCTGATCGCGCGCGAGTGGGACCCGGAGTGGATGCGCCACGACGACTACATCCCGCCGAGCGCCCTGGCCGTGCGCCGCACGTTGTTCACGGAACTCGGCGGATTCGACGAGAGCTTCCGCTTCTCCGAGGACTGGGACTTCCTGCTGCGCGCCGCGCGCGTGACGCAGCCGCGCCGCGTCGCCGGCGTCACCGTGGAAGTGCGCATGCGCCACGCCGGGCACGCGTCGCACGAGCGCGGGCCCGAGCGCCGCGAGTGCCTCGACCGGCTCGCCGAGCGCCACGGCCTGCCGCCGCTCGAGATCAAGACGTTCTGGGAAGTCGCGGAAGCGCTGGGCGCGGCCCAGGCCGGATCGTGACCCACGACCTGGTGATCGTCGGGCTCGGTCCGGCCGGCGCTTCGGCGGTGCTGTGGGCGCGCACGTTCGGGCTCGACGCGCTCGCCCTCGACGCCGGTGCGGAAGTCGGCGGCCAGCTGCTGCGCGTGCACTTCCATCCGCGCGAAGTCGTCGGCGTGACGTCGGGCGACGGCCGCGCGCTGGCCGCGTCGATGGCGCAACAGCTCGAGGCCGAGCACGCTTCGATCCGGCTCGGCGTCGTGGCCACGGCGCTCGAGCCCTCGCCCGACGGCGTCACGGTGCGCGACGCGTCGGGCGCGCCGCACGCCGCACGCACCGCGCTGATCGCGACCGGGCTCAGCCGCCGCCGGCTCGGCGTGCCGGGGGAGACCGAGTTCGAGGGGCGCGGCGTGACGTACTCGGCGACGCGTGACCACGCGCAGCTCGCGGGCCGCGACGTGCTGGTCGTGGGCGGTGGCGACGCCGCGTTCGAGAACGCGCTGAACCTGGCGTCGGCCGGCTCGCGCGTGACGCTCGCGGTGCGCGGCGCGGTGCGGGCTCGCGCCGAGTTCCGCGCGCGCGTCGCGGCGACGCCGGCGATCGCGTTGCGCGAGCGCACCGAAGTGAGGGCCGTCGAGGGCGACGGCCGCGTGCGCGGCGCGCGGCTCGAGGGTCCGGACGGGGTCGAGACGCTGGCCGTCGAAGGCGTCGTGATCAAGGTCGGCAACGTGCCGAACACGACGTGGTGCCGCGGTCAGGTCGACTGCGACGCGGAGGGCTTCGTGCGCGCCGATCCGGTCGGACGCACGTCGTCGCCGCGCGTGTGGGCGGCGGGCGACGTCACGCGGCCGCGCCCGTTCGCGGTGAGCGTGGCCGCGGGGCAGGCGGCGCGCGCCGTGGCCGCGCTGCGCGACTGGCTGAGGCGCCCGTGAACGCGCTCTCGCCGCGCGACCTGGCGCGCCTGCACGAGGCCGGCATCGGCGCTGACGAGGCCGAGCGCCAGCTCGCGCTGCTGCGCCACCCGCCGCCGGGGCCGGAACTGGTGCGCCCGTGCACCGCGGGCGACGGCATCGAGCGCATCGACCCCCGGCGCTTCGCGGCGCTCGAGGCGCTGCACGAGATGGCCGCGGCGGCCGGTCGGGTCAGCGCGTTCGTCCCGGCGTCGGGCGCCGCCACCCGCATGTTCCGCGAGGCGATGGTGTGCCGCGCCGGCATCCGGCCGTTGACGCGCGCCGCGCTCGAGGCCGCGGCCGCGGGCGGTTCGGCCGAGGCACGCGGCACGCTCGCGCTCATCCAGCAGCTCACGGACTTCGCGTTCGCGAGCGAACTCGACGAGTTCCTGGCGCGCGGCGGCGCGTCGCTGGCCGGGCTGCGCGACGCGGGCCTGCTCGAGGAACTGCTCGGCGCGCTGCTCGACCCGTCGGGACTCGGCTACGCCGAGCGCCCGAAGGGGCTGCTCGCGTTCCACCGCGACGCGGGCGGCGTGCGCACGGCGTTCGAGGAGCACCTCGCCGAGGCCGGCGCGCTCGCCGCCGACGCGGCCGGCGACGTGCGCCTGCACTTCACCGTCTCGCCCCAGCACCTCGCCGGATTCGAAGCGCGCCTCGCCGCCGTGCGCGGCGACCTGGAGCGCGACGGGCGGCGCTTCTCCGTCGGCTTCTCGGTGCAGCACTCGAGCACGGACACGCTGGCCGTGGACCTGGAAGGCGGCCCGTTCCGCGATCCGTCCGGCGTCCTCGTGCTGCGCCCGGCCGGGCACGGCGCGCTGATCGAGAACCTGGCCGATTCGGGCGGCGACCTCGTCACGCTCAAGAACATCGACAATGTGGCGAACGCCGCGCATCGCGCGCCGACGCTCGAGTGGATGCGCCGGTTGACGGGGCTGCTCCTCGAGACCCAGTCGATGGTGACGACGCACCTCGAGCGCCTGGAGGGCGAGGCCGACGTGTCGACGATCACGAGCGCGCTCGCGTTCGCGCAGCGCGAGCTCGGCGGCCTGCCGAAGGGCGGGCCGGAGGGCCGCACGCTCGAGGAGCTGCGCGCGTGGGCGCGCGCCGCGCTGCGCCGGCCGCTGCGCGTGTGCGGCATGGTGCCCAACACCGGCGAGCCGGGCGGCGGTCCGTTCTGGGTCAAGCAGCCGGACGGCGGGGTGACGCGGCAGATCGTCGAGAGCGCGGAAGTGCGCGACGACCCCGCGCAGCGCGACGTGTTCGCGCGCAGCACGCACTTCAATCCGGTGTTCATGGTGTGCGCGCTGCGCGAGCCGAGCGGCGAGCGCGTCGACATCGCGCGCTTCGTGGACCCCGACGCGGCGATCCTGACGCGCAAGAGCGCGTACGGCCGCGAACTGCGCGCGCTCGAACGGCCCGGGCTGTGGAACGGGGCGATGGCCCACTGGGGCACGCGGTTCGTCGAGGTTCCGCTCGCCGTGTTCAACCCGGTCAAGACCGTGCTCGACCTGCTGCGCCCCGAGCACCTCGCGGACTGACCGCGGGCGCCGCGCCGGCCGGCACCGGCGCATTCGGGCGAGCGCGGCCTTCCCGGGCGCCGAGCGGGGCGCACCCGTCACGCGGGACTGGCCCGGACGCGCCGCGGGCTGCGATACTGCGCGCCATCGTCCGCCCTGCCGCGCCCCGCACCTCCATCAGGAGAGGAAACGATGCGCCCACTCTCTCGCCGCCATCGCTTCTCGTTCGGCGCCGCGCGCACGACCGCGCGACGGCTCGGCGCCGCGTTCGCGCTCCTCGCGGGCGCGTTCGCGCTGCCGGCCGCGGCGCATGCCGCGATCCGCGTGCCGGTCGACACGTTCACGCTGCCGAACGGGCTCAAGGTCATCGTGCACGAGGACCACTCCGTTCCGGTCGTCGCCGTCAACATGTGGTACCACGTCGGCTCCGGCGACGAGCGGCCCGGGCGCACCGGGTTCGCACACCTGTTCGAGCACATCATGTTCATGGGCTCGCAGCACGTGCCGACGGGCCGGTTCGATCAGCTGCTCGAGTCGGCGGGCGCCGAGAACAACGGCTCGACGAACGGCGACCGCACGAACTACTACGAGGACGGGCCGGCGAACGCGCTGCCGCTCATGCTGTGGCTCGACTCGGACCGGATGGGACACCTGTTGCCCGAGATCACGCCCGACAAGGTCGATCTGCAGCGCGGCGTCGTGAAGAACGAGCGGCGCCAGCGCTACGAGAACGCGCCGTACGGCCTCGCGCAGGAGAACATCGCGGCGCGCCTGTACCCGGCCGAACATCCGTACCACTGGACGACGATCGGCTCGATGGTCGATCTCGACGCCGCGTCCATCGACGACGTGCGCGGCTTCTTCCAGAAGTACTACGAGCCGAACAACGCGACCCTGGTGATCGCCGGTGACGTGACGACGGCGGACGCGAAGCGCCTGGTGACGGCCGCGTTCGGCGACGTGCAGGCCGGCGCGCCGGTCGCGCGGCCCGCCGTGCCGGCGTTCGCCCTGCCCGCCGACGTCGTGGCGACGCTCGAGGATCACGTGCAGCTGCCGCGCCTGTACCTGGCGTATCACACGGTGAAGGCGTTCGCGCCCGACGACGCGGCGCTGGACGCGCTGTGCACGATCCTGGCGACCGGCAAGTCGTCGCGCCTGTACCGGCGCCTCGTGTACGAGACCCAGGTCGCGTCGCAGGTGGCCGCGTTCCAGAACGGCGCGCGCCTCGACGGCGCCCTGCAGGTGATCGCGACGGCGAAGCCCGGACATACGCTGCGCGAACTGCAGAAGATGATCGACGAGGAGATCGCGCGCATCGCGGCCACGCCGCCGACCGCGCGCGAAATGGAGCGCATGGTGAACCTGGCCGAGAGCGACGCGCTGGCCGGGCTGGAGCACATGGGCGGCAACGGCGGCGTCGCGAACCAGCTGAACTTCTACAGCGATTTCGCGGGCACGCCGGACTTCTACGAACAGGATCTGGATCGCTATCGCCGCCTGACGCCCGCCGACGTGCAGCGCGTCGCGAAACAGTACGTGGCGAACGCGCACCGCGTGGTGCTGAGCGTGGTGCCGGCGGGCAAGAAAGACCTGGCGGTGGGCGGGGAGGCGCGGCCATGAGCGGCGCTCGGAGCTGGAAGGCCGCGGCCGTGACGGCCGCGTTGCTCGCGCTCGCCGTTGCCCCCGCGGCGCACGGCGACGTGGATCGAACGAAACCGCCCGGACTCGGCGAGCCGCCGGCGCTCCATCTGCCGCCCGTCCAGGTGCAGACGCTGCCGAGCGGACTCGAGCTGGCCGTGGTCGAGATGCACAAGACCCCGGTCGTCGACGTCACGCTGCTGGTGCCGGCCGGCTCGGCGTACGACCCGGCCGACGTGCCCGGTCTCGCCACGTTCACCGCGGACATGCTGGACGAAGGCGCGGGCAAGCGCGGCTCGCTCGAGATCGCCGAACAGGCGGACTTCCTCGGCGCCGCGTTCGAAACCGGCGCGGGCCCCGAGATGGGCGAAGTGCACCTGCACGTGACGCGGCGCAACCTGCCGAGCGGTCTCGACCTGCTGGCCGACGTCGTGCTGCGCCCGACGTTCCCGGACAGCGAAGTGGCGCGCCGCCGCGAGCTGCGGCGCACCGCACTGCTCCAGCTCCGCGATCAGCCGACGCAGATCGCGCCGCTCGCGTTCAACAGCATCGTGTACGGGCCGACGCACCCGTACGGCCGCCCGCCCGACGGCAACGAAGCGTCCGTCGCGAAGCTGGATCGCGCGGCGGTGCTCGCGTTCTGGACGGCGCACTACGTACCGAATCGCGCGCGGCTGCTCGTCGTCGGCGACATCACGCCGGCCGACGCGCGCACGCTGGTGCTCGCGCGTTTCGGCGCGTGGGCCAAGGGCGCCGCGCCCGCGCTGCCCGAAGCGCCGGCCGCCGCGGCGGGCGCGCGCACGTTCTACCTGATCGACAAGCCGGGCGCCGCCCAGTCCGTGATCCGCATCGGCCAGCTCGGCGTCGCGCGCTCGACGCCCGACTACGCCGCGCTCGAGGTGCTGAACACGCTGCTCGGCGGCTCGTTCACGTCGCGCCTCATGCAGAACCTGCGCGAGACGCACGGCTACACGTACGGCGCGAACTCGCGCTTCGACATGCGCCACGGGACGGGCACGTTCTCCGCGAGCGCGTCGGTGGTGACCGCGAAGACCGACAGTTCGTTGATCGAGTTCCTGAAGGAGCTGAGGCGCGTGCGCGACGAAACGGTGCCCGCCGCCGAACTCGAGAAGACGCGCGCGTACCTGACGCTCGGCCTGCCCGGCGAATTCGAGACGACGGCCGGCGCCGCCGCGCGCTTCGCGGAGCTGCTGCGCTTCGACCTGCCGCTCGACACGTGGCAGCGCTACGTGCCCGCGGTGCGCGCCGTGACGGCCGCGGACGTCCAGCGTGTCGCGCGCCAAGTGCTGGATCCCGATCACTTCGCGATCGTCGTCGTCGGCGATCGCGCGACGATCGAGAACGGGATGCGCGCGCTCCACGAGGGCCCGATCTCGCTGCGCGATCTGTGGGGCGCGGCCGCGCCCTGAGTTCGCGTGCCCGGTTCGCCGCGGCCGCGCGGTCGTTCGCCGCACACCACCCTTCGCCCCTCGAGGAACCCCGGATGCCGATTCGACCTGCCCTCGTCGCCGCCCTCGTCCTCGCCGCCGCGCTGGCGTTCGCGCCGCGCGTGGCGCGCGCCGACGCCCGCCCGCCCGCGCCGCTCGACGCGGCCCAGCTCGGCCTCGCGATCCGCAAGCTCGGCGTGCTCGAGAGCGTGCTGTACGTCGGAGCGCATCCCGACGACGAGAACACCGGGTTCCTCGCGTACCTGTCGCGCGAGCGGCTGGCGCGCGTCGCGTACCTGTCGCTGACGCGCGGTGACGGCGGGCAGAACCTGCTGGGCGGCGAGACCGGCGAGGCGCTCGGCGTGATCCGCACGCAGGAGCTGCTGGAGGCGCGGCGCGTGGACGGCGCCGAGCAGATGTTCACGCGCGCCGTGGACTTCGGTTTCTCGAAGAGCCCCGACGAAGCGCTCGCGTTCTGGGGCCGCGACTCGGTGCTGGCCGACGTCGTGTGGGCGATCCGGCGGTTCCGCCCCGACGTCATCGTCACGCGTTTCCCGACGGACGGCAGCGGCGGCCACGGCCACCACACCGCGTCCGCGCTGCTCGCCGAAGAGGCGTTCCGCGCCGCGGCCGATCCCAGGCGCTTCCCGGAACAGCTCGCGCTCGGCGTCCAGCCGTGGCAGGCCAGGCGCATCCTGTGGAACGCGTGGGCGGACTCGCTGGGCACGTCGCCGTCGCTGAGCGTGGACGTCGGTCGCTACAATGCGGTGCTCGGGCGCTCGTACACCGAGATCGCGGCCGAGAGTCGCAGCATGCACAAGAGCCAGGGCTTCGGCAGCTCCGGGCGTCGCGGTTCCATTCCGACCTGGCTGACGCTGCGCGGCGGCGAGCCGGCTACGCGCGACCTGTTCGACGGCGTCGTCGCCACCTGGGCGCGAGTGCCCAAGTCCGCCGCGGTCGCGGCGGCCGTGGCCGAGGCCGTCCACGGTTACGACCCGGCGCACCCCGCGGCCAGTCTGGCGGCGCTCGTCAAGGTGCACCGCGCGCTCGCGACGCTCGGCGACGACCCGTGGGCCACGATCAAGCGCGCCGAAGTCGAGAGCGCGATCCGCTCCGCGGCCGGGTTGTGGCTCGAGGCGAGCGCGGATCGTCCGTCGGCCTCGCCCGGCGGCAAGGTCAAGGTGACGGCGCTCGCGCTCAATCGCTCGAGCGCGGCGCTCGTGCTCGAACGACTGGAGATGCCGTTCGGCGCGGCGGCCCTCGCGCCCGCACCGCCGAGGCCCGGTTCGGGCGGTTTCAGCGGCACCGCGGCCGTGGCCGATCAGGGACCGGGCGGCGCCGAGGTCCAGGCGCAGGCGCTGCCCGAGAATCGCGCGGCGAGCGGCGAGGCGACGCTCACGTTGCCGGCCGACGCGCCCACGTCGCAGCCCTACTGGCTCGAGGTCCCGGCCTCGGCGGGACTGTTCCGCGTCGCCGATGCGCGGATGATCGGGCTGCCCGAGTCGCCGCCCGCGCTCGTCGTGCGCGCGGTGATCCGCGTGCTCGGCGAGTCCATGGCGTTCGCCGTGCCCGTGACGTACCGCTCCACCGACCCGGTGCTCGGCGAGCGCGTCCAGCGTTTCGAGATCGTGCCACCCGTCACGCTGGCCCTCGACGAGGCCGCCTATCTGTTCCCGGACGCCGCGCCGCGCGACGTGCGGCTGGCCGTGACGAGCGGCGACGCGGTGTTCGCCGGCACCGCGCGTCTCGCGCTGCCCGACGGCTGGAAGTCGGACCCGCCGAGCGCCCCGGTGCAGCTGGCCGGACCGGCCGCGACACAGACCGTCGTGTTCCACGTGACGCCCGGCGCGACGCCGGCGGCGGCCACGCTGCACGCGTGGGTCGAGAAGGACGGCCGGCGCTACGATCGCGGCCGCGAGCGCATCGATTACCCGCACATCGGCGCGCAGACGCTGTTCCCGCCGGCGGACGCGCACCTGGTGCGCGCCGACGTGCGGCACGTCGGCGACGACGTCGCGTACGTGGCCGGCAGCGGCGACGCGATCCCGGACGCGCTGCGCCAGATCGGTTATCGCGTGACCGCGCTGACCGACGACGAACTGGCGTCGGGCGCGCTCGCACGCTTCGCGTCGATCGTGATCGGCGTGCGCGCGTACAACACGCGGCCGGCGCTGCGTGCCCAGCACCAGCGCCTGATGGACTACGTCGCGGCGGGAGGGACGCTCGTCGTCCAGTACAACACCGCGGACGACGCGCTGAAGGACCAGATCGGGCCCTATCCGTTCACGATTTCGCGCGACCGCGTGGCCGTCGAGGACACGCCCGTGCGCCTCCTCCAGCCCGATCACGCCCTGCTCGCGCGGCCCAACAAGATCACGCCCGACGACTTCGCCGGATGGGTGCAGGAGCGCGGCCTCAACTTCGCGAGCCCGTGGGACCCGCGCTACGAAACCGTGCTGTCCGCGAACGATCCCGGCGAGCCGCCGCGCGACGGCGGGCTCTTGGTCGCGAAGTTCGGCAAGGGGATGTTCATCGACACCAGCTACTCGTGGTTCCGCCAGCTCCCGGCCGGCGTGCCCGGCGCCTACCGCCTGTTCGCGAATCTGGTGAGCGCCCGCCCGTGAGCGGCGAGCGGCCGCGCGTCCCGGCGCGCGGCGAGGCGACCGGCGACGGCGTGGCGCGCGGCGCCCCGCCTGGCGACGGCGCGCACCTCGCCGAGTCTCGCGCCGACGAGCCGCCGCCCATCGCCGGGCGGTGGAGCCGGCTGTACGCGCTCGTGCTGATCGAGCTGGCCGTGTGCATCGCGCTCGGCCTGTGGCTGACCCGCGCGTTCCGATGAGCGCGCTCGACTGGATCGTGCTCGGCGCCGCGCTCGTCGGTTTCATCGCGTACGGCGCGTGGCGCGGCCGCGGCAGCCATGGCCTCGAGAGCTACGTGCTCGCCGATCGCGCGCTGCCGTGGGGCATGGTCGCGCTGTCGGTGATGGCGACGCAGGCCAGCGCGACGACGTTCCTGGCGACGCCGGGGCAGGCGTACGTCGACGGGCTGCGCTTCGTGCAGTTCTACTTCGGACTGCCGCTCGCCATGGTCGCGCTCAGCGTGACGCTCGTCCCCTTGTTCCATCGCCTGCACGTGTACACGGCGTACGAGTACCTGGAGCGCCGCTTCGACGGCAACACGCGCACGCTGACCGCCGTCCTGTTCCTCGTCCAGCGCGGGCTGGCCGCCGGCATCACGATCTTCGCGCCCGCGCTGATCCTGTCGGTGCTGCTCGGCTGGAACCTGCACGCGACGTGCCTCGCGCTGGGCGCCGTGGTCGTCGCGTACACGGCGGCCGGCGGCGCTCGAGCCGTCGGGCACAGCCACACGCTCCAGTTCCTGATCATCCTCGGCGCGATGGCCGTCGCGTTCGCGCTCACCGTGCTGCGCCTGCCGCACGGCGTCGGCTTCGGCGACGCGGTCGGCCTGGCCGGACACCTGGGCAAGCTGCACGCCGTGGACACGCACTTCGATCCCACGAGCCGTTACACGCTGTGGTCGGGCTTGATCGGCGGCTTCTTCCTGCAGATGTCGTACTTCGGCACCGACCAGTCGCAGGTCGGCCGCTACCTGACCGGGCGTTCGATCGCGCACAGCAAGATGGGGCTGCTGGCGAACGGCCTCGTCAAGGTGCCGATGCAGTTCGCGATCCTGTTCCTCGGCGTCATGGTGTTCGCGTTCCATCAGCTGGAGCCGCCCGCGCTGTGGGCCGATCCGGTGACGGCCGCGCACGTCGCGCGCGTCGCGACCGGCGATTGGCGAGCGCTCGAGACGCGCTGGCGCGACGCGACGGGGGCGCGGGCCGAGGCGGCGCGGGACCGCGTGGGCGCGGCGCGCGCGCACGACGCGGCGGCGCTCGCCGCCGCGGACGCCGCGCTCGATGCGAGCGTCCAGCGCTGCGCGGCGGTGCGCGCCGACGCTGCGGCGCTCATCCGCGCGCGCGACCCGCACGCGAATCCCAGCGACACGAACTACATCTTTCTGGGCTTCGTGCTCGCGCACCTGCCGGCCGGCGTGATCGGGCTGGTGCTGGCCGCGATCTTCGCCGCGGCCATGAACAGCATCTCGTCGGAGCTGAACGCGCTGTCCTCGACGACGGTGGTCGACGTGCTGCGCCGCCTGCCGAGTTGGCCGGGGGGCGAGCGCGCCGAGCTGATCGCGTCGCGCGTGGCGACGATGCTGTGGGCCGCGCTCGCCGTGGGTTTCGCCGAGAACGCGAGCCGCCTGGGCTCACTGGTCGAGGCCGTGAACCTCCTCGGTTCGCTGTTCTACGGCACGATCCTCGGCATCTTCCTGACCGCGTTCTACTGCCGCCATGTCGGCGGTCGCGCCGTATTCACCGCCGCGCTGATCGGCGAGGCCGCGGTGCTCGCCTGCTTCAAGCTCACGACCGTGTCGTTCCTCTGGTACAACGTGGTCGGCTGCCTCGGGGTGATCGGCGTTGCGCTCGCGCTCGAGCCGATCGTGGGCCGGCGCGGCGCGGCGACCGCGCGCGCGTAGCGCCGCGCCCGCGACGCGGCATCGCGGGCCGCGCCGCATGCGCCGCCGGGCCCGCTACTTCTCGGCCTTCCAGTCCGCGATCAGCTTCTCGGTCGGCGCGGTGTCCACCTTGTCCTTCGACGCGCGTCCCGCGGCCACCGCCTTCTCGGCCGTGGCGATCGCCGTGGCCTTCTGGCCGGCGCTCTTCTGGACGCGCGCCAGCAGCGACAGGTTGTTGAAGTTCGCGTCGACGGCCACCGAAGCCTTCGCCCACTTCATGGCCTCGTCGGGCGCCACGTTGTTGTCGAGGCAGAATCCGGCGGCGCGGAACGGCGTGCGCCAGTCGTCGGGCTTGGCCGCCGGCACCTCGAGTCGCGCGGCCGCGAGCACGTGGCTCACGACGTCCGCCTCGATCTTGACCGGCACGTCGAGTTTCTCCCAGCGCAGGTGCAGTTCGACGGAGTTGGGGCTCAGGGCCTCGAACGCGAAGCGCATCCATTCCTCCGACTCGGCCGCGGGCAGCGGCTTCACCGTCACGCGCAACTGGTCCTGATCCGGCTTGTAGTCGAACGCGCCCCACAAGTCCTTCTGCCGGCTGAACACGACCGTCCAGTTCCCGGCGCTCGGAATCGTGAAGAAACTGTACGTGCCCGGCGGCAGCGTCTGGCCTTCGACGCGGATCGTGTCGGTGGTCGCGAACGTCGTGGCCTCGTTCGCGCCGGTGCGCCACGGCTTGTCGTAAGGGACGAGCGCGCCCCAGATCGTACGGCCCTTCACGCCGGGGCGGCTGTACACGATCGTCAACTCGGTGAGGCCGAGCGTCTGGGAGACCTTCGCGTTCGGGCTGACGCGCGGGACCTGCAACTCGGCTCGGGCCGAAGGGGCGCTCGACATCAGGAGCGCGGCGGCGACGGCGAGGGAACGAAAACGCATGAACTGCCTCCTCGTGAACGGTAGGGAACGGGCGGCCGGCGGCGGCCCGGCTGCGGCGCGCGTGTCGCGGGCAATCTAGCAGAGGCGCCGCTCGCCGGAAGCCGAGTTGCTGCTCTCGCTCGACGGCCCAAGGTGGCCGGGGGCTTTCGCTCCCGGCCATCGTGGCATCCAGCGCCGGGATTCGTACCGGCGGCCCGGGCGGCCGCAGGATCGTCGGCCGATCCGGGTCCCCAGGCTCAATCGGTCGCGGCCAGATCCTCGGCGATCAGTCGAACCACGGTGTCCACGACTTCGTCGCGATCGTAGAAGCCTTCGGCGACTCTCTTCATGATGAGGTCCATGCGATCCACGGGTCGCCGCGGCTGTGACGGCCGGGCGGGCTCTGGTGCGATCCCGAGCTCGCGCGCCGTCGCCGGCAGCTCCACGTTGTCCCGCGGACCCAGAAGGGAGGGAGGCGTCCCGGTCACATCCGCGTCGGAGCGGACGTCCCGGTCGACTCGCTCGAGTCGTGCGGGTTTGGACCGGGAGGGCCGGTCCGGTGGTTGCGATTGAAAGCTCATGACGGTCCCCGAGTGGGCCATGCGGGACGGGTTGCGACTGCGGGTGGCGATGAAGCCGGCCACCTGCTTTCAGTGTCGGTGGCCGACCATCGAACTTGAGGGTGGGTCAGGAAACCCGTGCCGGGAGGAAGGCTCCATTCGGCAGCCGTTGCCGGTCCGGCCACGCCCTACGCCGCCCGGGCCCAGCCCATCAGAACGGCGGCGAGATTGCGGTCGACGTCGATGAGGGCCTGGAGCGATTCCATCGTCGGCTCGGACAGCACCTGCAGGGTGCGAAAGTCGACGAATCCGCTCATGACCAGCAGGTCCCGCCGCGTCACCTCGGGCAGTGGGTGCTCGACCCGCAGGAAATCGAGCCGCAGCGCGTCCCACAGCCGGGAATTGATACGCAGAGCCTGAATCAGTTGCGCGTCCCGCGTCGGGTGATCCCAGTCGCTCTGGCAGCGCTCCATCAACTCCGCGGCCTCGATGAAAGGCCCGGGCTCGATGATTCTCGGAGCGTTGGATGGGACGCCAATGTTCGTAATGCGCGGGAAAGTCTCGGGAGATGACACGTATCGCAGTCTCGGCTACTCTCGCCGCCATCTTGAGTCCCCGGCAAGGTTGGCCGGCAAAATCAGCCGAGCCGGCGCGGCGAACGCCAAGGCGCGTCGCAACCCCCCGCGACGACGGGCCCCAGGAAGGGCTGACATGTCCACGATTCTCTGCGTCGACGACGAACCGTCGGTAGGGGCGGTGCTCGAACATGCGCTGACGAAAATCGGACATCAGCCGATTCTCGCGACCAGCGTGGCGGAGGGCATGAAGGCGCTGAGCGCCCAACCGATCGACCTGATCATCGCCGACTACCGCATGCCCGACGCCACCGGGCTGGATCTGCTGCGCCTGGTGCGCGAGCAGGGCCTGCAGATCCCGGTGATCATCATGACCGGCTACTCGAGCATCGAGCACGCCGTGGTCTCGATCCGGCACGGCGCCGTCGACTACCTGAGCAAGCCGCTGCGCGCCGAAGCGCTGCGCATCGCGGTCAACAACGCGATCGAGGTGGATCGCCTGCGCCGCGCCAACGAGGACTACAAGCGCGAGATCAGCGAGCTGCGCGGGGCGCGCGTCATCGTCGGCGAGAGCAAGGCCCTGCGCGAAGTCATGGAGACCATCGCCACCGTCGCCGGCACCCGGGCCACGGTGCTGCTCGAGGGCGAGTCGGGAACGGGCAAGGAGCTGTTCGCGCGCGCCATCCACGAGCAGAGCCCGCGCGCCGAGCAGCCCATGGTCACCGTGAACTGCGCGGCCCTGCCCGAGGGGCTGGTCGAGAGCGCCCTGTTCGGCCACGAGCGCGGCGCGTTCACCGGGGCCACGGCGCGCTCGCTGGGCGCGTTCGAACGCGCCCACCGCGGCACGCTCCTGCTGGACGAGATCTCGGAGATGCGCCTCGATCTGCAGGCCAAGCTGCTTCGCGCGATCCAGGAGCAGGAGTTCGAACGAGTGGGCGGCAACCAGCCCATCAAGGTCGACGTGCGCATCGTGGCCACGACGAACCGGCAGCTTCTGCAGGAGGTCGAAGCGGGACGCTTCCGCCGCGATCTGTACTACCGGCTGAGCGTGGTGCCGGTGCACACGCCGGCGCTGCGCGATCGGATGGAGGACATCCCCCAGCTCGTGCGGCACTTCGTCGCCCAGGCTTCGAACCAGCTCGGGGTCAAACCGCCGACGCTGGCCGAGGAGGCCATTCGCTCGCTGATGACCCGCTCCTGGCCCGGCAACATCCGCGAACTGGCGAACGCCGTCGAGCGCGCCGTGATTCTCAGCCGCGACGGCCGACTCGGCCCCGAGCGGTTCCTGGCGCCCGTCGAGAGCGTGCCGGCCGCCGCGCCGGTCGACGGGGTGACGGCCCCGGCCACGTTCAACCTGCGCGAGCTCGAACGCGTGACCATCGATCGCGCGCTCAAGGCCACGGGCGGGCATCGCACGCGCGCCGCGCAACTGCTGGGGATCAGCGAGCGCACGCTGCGCAACAAGCTCAACGTGCCGGCCGACAAGGGCAGCGGCAGCGTCGCCAGCGACTCCTGATCGTCGGAGCGTGACGAGGTCGCGGGCGCGGCCCCTCTAGCGGCCGCCCTCGGGCACCGGAAGCATCGTCTGGGAGACCGGCTGAATGTGCCGGAAGGGGCTCTCCGCCCCTGACGCTCCCCGGGCCATCGGGGCATGCGGCCCGACCCGGCAATCGCCCGGTGCGCCCCGGGTTGGCGCGTCTTTCTCGACCCTTTCCGAACGCGGTACGTGGCTTGCTCGATGGCCCTTTCGGGATCCATCGGAGGAAGCCATGTCGCAGTCGGGGTTCGCAGCGTCACCAGCCGATTCGGGGCCGGGCCGCGATGTCGAATGGGGAGTCGCCAGGCACGAGTTCGACGGCGCGACCGCGGACGGTATCGAGTCCGGCGATGCGCTCGGATTCGCCGGGCGCCTCGAATGCGCGCTCAGGGACGACGAGCCGGTCACGCCTCCGGCGATCGTGTTCGCGAGCGGCAAGGGCGGCGTCGGCAAGTCCACGCTGGCCATCCTCGCCGCGCAGGCCATGGCCCGCGCCGGCCGGCGCGTGCTCCTGCTCGACGGCGACCAGCACCACGGCAACCTCCACGTCCTGCTCGGCGTGACGCCGCGTCGTTCGCTGTCCGACCTGCTCGACGGCCACATCGAGCCCGAGGATCTGCTCACCGACGTGATGCCGGGCCTGTCGCTGGTTCCGAGCAACGCCGGTGGCGAGTCGCTCTACGGCCTGAGCCGGCTCGATCGGGCGCGGCTCCATCGCCGGCTGTCCGATCTCTACGGGCGATTCGACGCGGTCGTGCTCGACGCCGCGCCCGGGATCGAATGCGCCGTCCGGCTGGCGACGATCCGCGCCACGCGTCTCGTCGCGGTGACGGCGCCCGAGCCGGCCGCCATCAGTGACGCCGCCGTTCTCATCCGCACCGTGCGCATGCAGGCGCCGCATCTCGCGATCGACGTGCTCGTGAACCGCACGCGAACCGTGGACGAGGGCCCGTGGACGTACCGCGAACTGCAGCGCGCGACGCTGGAGTCGGGCGACTGCCGGCTGGGCGACGCCGGAGAGATTCCAGAAGACGAGGCGCTGGGCGGCGCCGTGCGCCGTCCCGCCGGCTTGCGCGACACGCAAGGACGGGCGGCGGACGCGATGCGCGCCCTGACGAGTCGACTGTTGGCCTCGGACACACCGCGGCCGCTCACGCTTTCGCTGTTCCCGCATCCCCTATGGACGAGGCCCCTATGAACGACTCGACCGGAACGCTCTGGCAGCGCTACCGCGGCAACGGTGACACGCAGGCGCGCAACGCGCTCATCGAAGGCTACCTCGGGCTCGTGCACCACAGCGCGCGTGCCCTGGCGCGGCGCATCTCGCGGCAGTTCGAACTCGACGACCTGGTGAGCGCCGGCACGCTCGGCCTCGTCCAGGCCCTCGAGGGGTTCGATCCCGCGCGCGGCCTGGCGTTCAGCACGTACGCGATGCCGCGCATCCGCGGCGCCATGCTCGACGAGATGCGCAAGCGCGACTGGATGCCGCGCACCGTGCGTTCGCACGCGCGCCAGCTGGCGCAGGCCAGCGGCCGCCTGGCGCAGAGCCTCGGCCGCGCGCCCGAGCCCGCCGAAGTCGCGAAGACCCTGGGTCTCGAGATGGATCAGTACTGGCGCTGGGTCGAAGAGAGCTCGACGCGCGTCATGGTCGCGCTGGACCGGCCGGCGGGTACGGACGACGTGCATGTGTCGTGTCTGGCCGAGACGATTCCCGACGTGCAGGCCGAGGAGCCGGGCGCGCCGCTCGGTCGCGCGGAGACGCTCGTCGAACTGCGCGCCGCCTACGTGGGCCTGCCCGCGCGCGAGCGCCTCGTGCTGTCGCTGTACTACTACGAGGGCCTGAATCTCAAGCAGATCGGCGAAGTCCTGAGCATCACCGAGTCGCGCGTCTCGCAGATCCGCAGCCGCGCGCTCGTGCGCCTGCGCGAGCAGCTCGAGCCCTAGCCCTAGCCCGCCGTCCGCCCCGGCGTCACCGCCCACGTCGGCAGCAGGACTTCGCAGCGCCGCCCGATCTCCGCGGAGCCTTCGACCTCGAGGCTTCCGCCGTCGCGTGCGACGAGGATCGCGGCCACCCGCGCACCGGCCGCGAGCATCGCCTCGACCGGCGTTCGTGCGCCGTCCGCCGGCCCGCCGGACGCCGGCGCCGCCTGGCTCGTCAGCGTGATCGCGAGCCCGCCGTGCCCATTGCGCGCGCTCAACACGAAGGGCCCGGCGTGCCGGCCGCACTCGATCTTGAACTGGGTGACGAGGCCGAGCATGGCCTGGTGCACACGCTCGCCACGCGCGTGCGTCGCGGCCAGGTCCGCGGCGCACTCGAGTTTCACCTCGGGCGCCGGGAGGCCGGTCTGCAGGCGCTGCCAGTCGACGACGCTGGCCAGCACGTCGCGCACGATCACGGGGCCGCGCTCATCCGGCTCGGGGCGGGCCATGCGCTCCAGCACGCGCGCCATCAGCGTCAGGCGCTCGGACGCCCACGTCTGGCCGGGGCCCGCGGCGCCGCCCAAGGCCAATGCCTGGGCCGCGTTGTTGAGCGCGTGCGTCAGGCCGCGGGCCACCGTCTGATAGAGGGCGGCACGATGCGCCAGCACGAGCACGTCGTCAGCGGAGGCCGGCAGGTCCGCGGCGGGATCGAGTGGCGTCGGTCGCATGGGGTCGCTCATCGAGAGGTGCGCCGCGGGAGCGCGACGCACGCACAAGCTAGCGCGCGACTCCTTTCGACACAAACACCGCCGCCGGCTGCGACCGCGCCGCGCCCGCGGCCCGACCGCCCGGCTAACGCGCCGCGGCGACGCCCTCGAGGTCGTACAGCGGCTGGTACTTGTCCCACAGGTACCCGAGATAGGGCTCGATGCTCATCGGCCCGCCCGTCGCGCGCTGGACCAGCTCGGCCGCGGTGAATTTCGCGCCGTGGCGGTACACGTTCTCGCGCAGCCACGTGTGCAACGTCGCGAACTCGCCTTTCGCGATGCGCTCGGGAATGTCCGGGTGCGCGCGGCACGCCGCCGCGTAGAACTGCGCGCCGAGCACGTTGCCCAGCGTGTAGCCCTGGAACGCGCCGCCGATCAGGCCCGAGTACCAGTGCACGTCCTGCAGCACGCCGTCGCGATCGTCGGGAACGGCCAGCCCCAGGTCGGACTCGAAGCGTGCGCGCCACGCCTCGGGCAGATCGCGGATGGCGAGCCGGCCCTCGAGCAGGTCCACTTCGATGTCGAAGCGCAGCATGACGTGCAGGTTGTACGTGACTTCGTCCGCGTCGGTGCGGATGAGCGAACGCTGCACCTTGTTGATCGCCCGGTAGAACGTGTCGAGCGGGACTTTCGAGAGCGGGCCCGGGAACGCGCGCTGCAGCTCGGGGTACGCGTAGTTCCAGAAGCCGCGGCTGCGGCCGACGACGTTCTCCCACAGGCGCGACTGGCTCTCGTGCACGCCCGACGACGTGCCGCTCGCCAGCGGCGAGCCCTCGTACGAGCGGTCGATGCCCTGTTCGTACATGGCGTGGCCGGACTCGTGCAGCGTGCTGAACAGCGCGTCCGTCACGTCGTCCTCGCGCACGCGCGTCGTGATGCGCACGTCGCCCAGCGAGAACTTCGTCATGAACGGATGATGCGTCTTGTCCTGACGGCCGCGCGTGAAGTCGTAGCCGAAGCGGCGGATGATCTCGAGCCCGAACGCCAGCTGCTGCGCTTCGGGCGCGTGCTGGTGCAGGCACGAGTCGTCGGCCGGCGGCTTCGCCGTGATGGCGCGAACGATCGGCACGAGGCGCGTGCGCAGCTCGCCGAACACGCGGCGCACGTCCGAGGCCTTCATCCCGTAGTCGCTGAGATCGATCAGGGGGTCGGCCGGGCTCTCGCTGCCGGGAAAGTAGCCCGCGTACTCGCGGCTCATCTCGAGCGTCTTCTCGAGCAGCGGCCGCACGCGCGCGAAGTCGTTGGCCGGGCGCGCCTCGGTCCACACCTGGTACGAGTGCGCGCAGTGCTCGTTCAGCTCCGAGATGAACGCGGCGGGCACGCGCGCCGCCTGGTCGTACTCGCGGCGCGTCGCGCGCACCAGGCCGGCCTCGTCGGAATCGAACGGCAGCTTCGCCGTCTCGGGTTCGAGCCGGTCGAGGAGCTTGCCGATCTCCTGGTCCGTGAACTTCTCGTGGGCGAGGCGGCTCAGCGTCGCCATCTGCCGGCCGCGCGCTTCGGCGCCGCCCGGCGGCATGTACGTGGTCTGGTCCCAGCGCAGCACCGCCGTCGCCATCTGCAGGTCGTTGACCTCGAGCAGCCGGCGCTTGAGTTCGTCGAGTGAGGCCTTCATGTGGGTCTCCGTGGAGGTCGGGCCGGTCGGTCGCGGACGCCCGCCGCGCCATGGGCGGGCGAAACGTGCGTGCGATGTTAGCCGCGCCGGGCGCGAAAACGCCAATGCGAATCCGGCCCCATCCCGTGCGCCACGCCGAGCGCGGGCCGACGGGCGCCCGGCGCGGCGCGGCCCGCGCCGCCTTTCCCCTCGACATGCCGGGGCCGGTCGCTACACTGCGCCGACGTTCGTGCCGCACCGCCTCCAACCTCCAAACGGAGCCTCTCCATGCGCACGTTGCAACGGATCACCGTGACGTCCTTTCTTCTCTTCATCGCACTCGCCGTCGCGCCCAAGCGCGGCTCGGCCGACGACGCCGCGCCGATCTCGGGCGAGCGCGCCGCGATGATCCAGCAGATCGACGCCGCCGAGAACGAGCTGCTGCAGCTCGCGGACGCGGTTCCGGACAAGAAGTACGCGTGGCGTCCGGGCAAGGGCGTGCGCTCCGTCGGCGAGGTCTACATGCACGTCGCCGGCGCGAACTATTTCCTGCCCACGCTGTACGGCGTCGCGCCGCCCGCGGGCATCGACCTCAAGACGTACGAGGCCTCGGTCACGGAGAAGGCGAAGATCATCGACGCGCTGAAGACGTCGTTCGCGCACGCCAAGAAGTCGATCGCGGACGCCCCAGACGGCGATCTCACGAAGACCGTGAAGATCTTCGGCAAGGACGGCACCGAGCGCGACGCGATGATGATCGTGGTCACCCACGCGCACGAGCACCTCGGCCAGTCGATCGCGTACGCGCGCATGAACGGCGTCGTGCCGCCGTGGACAGCGGCGCGCCAGGCCGCGGCCGCCGACAAGAAGTGACCGCTCTCGCGTCACGGCGCCACGGGAGGGCGCACGCATGAATCGCTATCTCACGGAGTTCATCGGGACGTTCTTCCTCGTCGCCAGCGTCGGCTTCTCGATCGTCAGCGGGACGCCGTTCGCCGGGCTGGCGATCGGCGCCACGCTCATGGTGATGGTGTACATGGGCGGGCACGTGTCGGGCGCGCACTACAACCCGGCCGTGTCGCTGGCCGTGATGCTGCGCGGCAAGCTCGCGGTCAAGGACTTCGTGCCCTACCTCGTCGCCCAGTTCGCCGCGGCGCTCGTCGCGGCCTGGGTCGTGCACGCCGTGACCGGCAAGACGTTCGCGCCCGCGCCGTCTCCCGCGGCGGCCGGTCTCCCGGCGCTCGCGATCGAAGTGCTGTACACGTTCGCGCTCGCGCTCGTCGTCCTGCACGTGGCGACGGCCAAGGCCACCGAGGGGAACTCGTATTACGGGCTGGCCATCGGCTTCACGGTGGCCGCCGGCGCGTTCGCGGTCGGCGGCATCTCGGGCGGCGCGTTCAATCCGGCGGTCGGCGTCGGCCCGATGGTGGCCCAGGCGCTGATGGGCGGCGGGTCCATGCAGCACGCCTGGCTGTACCTGGTCGGTCCGTTCCTCGGCGGGGCGCTCGCCGCGCTCGCGTTCCGCCTGCAGGGCCAGGCCTAGGGTCGGGAGGAGGGCGGGCGCGGACGCGCGGGCCGTGGGCCTCTCGAGTCCCACCGGCCGGCGACCCCGCGCCGCCTCCTCGACGGTCTCATGAGCGGCGTGCCCTCGCCTTCACCGCGCGACGCGCGCCCGCCGCTCGGAGCCCGGCGCATCCTCGCGGCCTTCGTCGTGGCCCTGGCCGCGGACGCCACGCAGATCGCGCTCCTGCCGCTGTTCGCGGGCGGTGCGATCGCGCCGTGGGAGGACGCGCTGGACGTCGGCGTGGGGCTGGCGCTGCTCGCGCTCGTGGGCCGGCACTGGGCGCTGCTCCCCTCGTTCCTCGCGGAACTCGTGCCCGGGGTCGATCTGGCGCCGAGCTGGACGCTCGCGGTGTGGATCGCGACGCGCGGGCGACGGGCAGGACGCGCGGCCCCGCCGGACGAGGCGCCGCGCTAGGCGGCGCGCAACTCGCGGGAGGCGTCGCGCGGCAGGCGGATCACGAAGCGGCTGCCACGCCCCGGCAGGTTCTCGGCGGCCACCGTGCCGCCGTGCGCCTCGACGATGCCGCGCGTGATGCCGAGGCCGAGCCCGAGACCCTTCGAGTTGTATTCGAGGCCCCCCGAGCTGTGATGGTGCTGGGCGCCGTGCACGGCATGGCCGTCGTCGAAGAGGCTGGCCATGCGCTCCGCGGGAATGCCCTTGCCCTGGTCGCACACTTCGATGCGCAGCTCGTCGCGCGTGGCCTCGGCGCGCACCTCGACGGAGCCGTTGTCGGGCGTGAAGCGAATCGCGTTCGCCACGAGATGGGTGACGGCCTGGGTCAGGCGCGGCCCGTCGACCTCGATCGGAGGCGTGTCCGGCGCGACGTGCGTCGCCAGCTTCACGCGCCGCGTCGGCGCCGCGGCCAGCGCGTTGCCCACCGCCCGCTCCAGCAGCGGCGTCACGGGCTGCAGCACGCGCATGAGATCGAGGCGCTCGCCCTTGACCTGCGCGATCTGCGTCGCGTGCTCGGCGATCTTGGTGAGTTGCGTCAGGCATTCGCCGATCGCAAGCAGCGCCTGTTTCTGCTTGGGCTCGAGCGGGCCGAGCTTGCCCTCGTCGAGCAGGTCGCGATAGCCCTTGATCACGCTGATCGGCGTGCGCAGCTCGTGCGAAGCGATGCTGATGAATTCGCTCTTCAGGTGCGCCGCCTCTTCGAGGCTGCTCACGTAGACCTGCTCGCGCTGGCGCATCTCGAGGAAGCGGTCCGTGAGGTAGCCGATCTCGTCCGAGCCGCGCGAGCGCAGCGGGTGCGTGTAGTTGCCGCGCTGCATCTCCTGGGCGCTGCGCACCAGCTCGACGATCGGGCGCGTCACCTGCTCCGAGAACATGAGGCCGGTCAGCAGCGCGGCGAGCACCGCGGCGGCGGCCAGCAGGATCAGGTCCTGCTGCATCTGGTGGAGGAACAGGATCTCGGGGTCGAACGCGCGCTGCATGACGTAGAGCTGCGGGTGCGCCGGTTCGGAACCGGGGATGCGCCGCACCAGCGTCAGGTAGTCGAGTTGGAAGCCGTGCACGTGGCGCACGCCGAGCGCCGAGAAGTCCGTTGCCGGCGTGATCTGCAGGTCGGCGAGCGCCTTCATCAGCGCGTTGCGATCTTCGGGCCGCTCCAGCGTCGTGCCGGTGATCTCGTCTCCGCTCACGAACGTGACTTCGCTGCGCATCTGCGAGCGCAGCACGTGCGCCAGGCGCGAGCCGATCTCGGAGCCGAGCAGCAGCGCGCCCACGATCTGGCCGTCCGAGCGCACCGGCGTCAGCGTGATCTGGTACTGCTCGTCGTGCTGTACGAGCACGCCCGTGACGGGCGCGCCCTTGTACGCCTCGCGCACCAGCGCGTCGCGCGCGCCGCGCTCGCTGGCCACCGAGCCGACCGAAGCGAGCAGGCGGCCGCGGCGGTCGAAGACCTCGAACAGGTCGGTCTGCGTCACCTGGTTGAAGTCGTGCGCCATGCCGCGCACGGTCGCCGAGAAGCGCCGGTCCCGTTGCGACGCGCCGAGCGTGAGCAGGGAGAAGAAGCGCGGATCGCGCGCGATGACCTGGGCGCCGCCCGCGAACGCGCGGGCGCGCGCGGCCAGCATGCTCTCGAACACGAGCCGGGTGTGCTGCAGGCTCTCGTGGATGGACGACGAGTCCACGTGCTGCTTCACGTTGCGATGCACGGTCACGAACGCGGCGAGCCCGAGGATCAGCGGCGTCAGAACCGTGAGCAGCAGGATGCGCCAGCGGAGTCCGATGCGCATGGTCAGTACACCAGCGTCAGGTCGACGTCGCCGTGGTGCGGGACCACGACGTCGCGACGGATCTCGCCGCGATGCGGGTGCCACACGCGGACGGAGTAGCGACCCTGCGGGAGCCTGGGGAGCTTGTACGCACCCATGCTGTCCGGGCGGCAGAACACGTGGTTCGGCACGACGACCACGAAGCCGACCATGTCGGGATGGATGTCGCAGTGCAGGTTGATCGCTCCGGCGCGGTCGAACAGCACCGTGTCGCGCGTTCCGGGCGGATACTTGCCGAGATCGAACGGCTTGGCGACCGAGACGCTGAACGCGTTGTGGTAGACACTGTCCAGGTTCTGGAACTCGACGGACGTGCCGCGCGCCACAGCCAGGACGCGGGGATCGAAGCGCCGGTCCTGCTGAACGATGCGCGGCAGTCGCGGCGCGTGCCAGAACCAGCCGTGATGCGTGAGCTTCTTCTCGACCTTGTCGGGTACGCGGTCGACGTACACCACCGCGTCGGCCACGCCCGGCTGCGCGTGCCGGGCAGCGTTCTCGGCGGCGCCCGGCTCCGGAGGAGCCAGCCACAGGACGCCGCGCACGGTTCCGGCCGAGGACGGCGCGGCCAGGGCGGCGCTCACCGCCAGCGCGAGGCACCAGGATCGGCGCAAAGAGTCCTCCATGACCGGGGTCGGTGGATTGAGGCACGACGAGTCCCCGGGGTTGTCGGCAAGTGGGAAGGCAAGGTTTAGAGGTGGCGGAAATGGGCCGTGGGCGCGTGCTAGGCTGGGCCTGCCGGAAAGCTCGCGAATCGGGTCCGGGTCCGCGCCATCGAAGGGCTCCGTCATGCTCCGTCCCGCCAGTTCCCTCGCCGCCTTCAGCATCGCCGAAGCCACGCGCATGGGGGACGCGCACCTGGCGGTGCGCGACCTGGGCGTGTCGGTCGCGTTCTACACGGAGCGGCTGGGGTTCGAGCTGCTTGGGCGCGACGAGCGCGCCGCGCGGCTCGGCGTGGGCGGCCGCGCGCTCGTCGTGCTCCATGGCGGCGCGCATCGTCCCCGGGCGCCGCGCACGGTCGGGCTTTACCACGTCGCGATCCGGGTGCCGAGCCGCGCCGCGCTGGCGCGATCGCTGGCGCGCCTCGTCGAGATGGGGACTCCGCTCGAGGGCGCGGCCGATCACGCGGTGAGCGAGGCGCTGTACCTCGCCGATCCCGACGGGCTCGGCCTCGAGATCTATCGCGATCGGCCGCGCGCGGAGTGGCCGGACGCGGCTTCCGGTCCGCTCATGACCGCGGGGGAACTCGATCTGCAGGCCCTGCTCGGCGAGCGGGACGACGCGCCGTGGAACGGCCTCGAGCGCGGCACGGACGTCGGACACGTCCACCTGACCGTGCCGTCTCTCGAACCCGCCGAGGAGTTCTACGCGGGGCTCCTGGGGTTCGAGGTGCGCATGCGCGCCGGGCGCTCGGCGACGTTCCTCGCCGCGGGCGGCTACCACCATCATCTCGCGCTCAACACCTGGAGCGGCGTGGGCGCGCCCGCGGCACCCGAAGGCTCGGCCGGGCTGCGGCGCCTGACGATCGAGGTGCCCGACGCCGCCGAGCTGGCCCGGCTCCGCGATCGGCTCGCGACGGCCGGGATCGAAAGCTCGGGTTCGGACACGGAACTGACGACGCGCGATCCGTTCGGGTTGGACGTCTCGCTACGGATCGCCTGACGCGACGCCCGAGCGCGGCGCGCCGTCACAGCGCGCGCGCGACCGCGTATTCGGGGCGCCACTCGACGACATTTCCAAGGAGACCTGCCATGACGAACGACATCCGTACCGAGACCGCCACCCTCGGCGGCGGCTGCTTCTGGTGTCTCGAAGCCGTCTTCGAGCCGCTCGACGGCGTCGAGCGCGTCGTCTCCGGCTACGCCGGCGGACACGTGCCGAACGCGACGTACGACGACGTGTGCAGCGGCGCGACCGGCCACGCCGAGGTCATCCAGGTGACGTTCCGCCCGGAGCGGATCTCGTACCGCGACGTGCTCGAGTTGTTCTTCGCGTTCCACGATCCGACGACGCTCGACCGTCAGGGCGGCGACGTCGGCACGCAATATCGCTCCGTGATCTTCACGCATGGTCCGGAGCAGAAGGCCACCGCCGAGGCGGTCGTCGCGACGCTGACCGCGGAAGGCGTGTTCCCGGCGCCCATCGTCACCCAGATCGCGCCGCTCGAGGCGTTCTATCCGGCCGAGACGTATCACCAGGGGTTCTACCGGCAGAATCCGAACCAGCCCTACTGCCGTGCGGTCATCGCCCCCAAGGTCGCGAAGCTGCGGGCGAAGTACGCGGAACGGCTGCGCGCGCCGGCCGCGGACACGCCCGCGTCGCGCTGAATGCGGGCGCGGCGCCGCGCGCGACTCCGCGCGGCCCTTGTCGACGAGCACCCATGAAATGCCGGCGGCCCGCCTCGCGAAACAAGGCGGGCCGTCGTTTATCGAGCGATCCGGTTCGCGCCGGGACCGACCCGGCCGCTTCCCCCGATCACCCTGGAAAGGCCGCGGGACTCAAAGCTCCTTTCGCTGTCTCGGCCCGCGACCGGTCGAAGCACGGTCGACGCGTCAAGGCGCGTGGAACGTCACGCCGCCCAGCAGACTGATCTGCGAGATGTCGCTCGCCGTGTAGCGTCCCTCGACGAAGACATGGTGGTTCTCGCCGGGGAAGCGCATCCCGCTGACCAGGTTCAGTCCGACGTCCGTGTTGTCCCGATCGATCCGTTCACGACGAACGAAGTTCAATCCGACGCCGCCGCCCACGTACGGCGAGACGCGATTCTCGCGATCGAAGTGGTAGTAGACGTCGAAGTTCGGGTTCACGTCGCGGACACCGTTCGTCTTCCAGTACATGACATCCGGCTGCAGGTGCACGCGCGATCCCGTCTGCTCGAACTCCGCGTGCACGCCGAGCGAGGGCGTGCCGTCGAGATCGTTCGGGCTCGCCATGCCGAGCCTGCCGCCGGCGCCGGCGTAGTCGTAAGCCGACGCACGTGCCGAGAGCGCGGCCATCAGCAGGACCACGAGTGCCGCGGTCCTTGCGACGTTCGTCCATTGGCGTGTGTGGGCATGCATGAGTGACCTCCTTTTCGGATGTGCGGCCGAGGGCCGGCATCGGCCCGTGCAACGACGGCTTCGCAGAAGCCGCCCGATGAGGGGCGACGACGGTCGCCGCCGCCCCTCACGCTCGTGTCTTCGATCAGAGCTTGAACGCCAGCCCGATCGAAGTCGTCCAGAAATCCGGGTTGAACTTCTCGGGCACCAGGTGGCTGTCCTGGTCGCGCAGCATCACGTAGCGACCGTTCAGATCCACCGCGGCGCCGGCGCCGAGCGGCACCTGGAATCCTCCGCCGACGTGGACACCGAAGTCCTGATGCGTCTCGTCGGCGAGCGGAACGCCGCTCGCGTAGTCGAACGTGGTGTGGTACCAGCCCACGCCCGCGCCGGCGTACAGCGCCGGCACCGGCCGCAGGTACAGCGACGCGGTCACCGGCCACATGCGCACGCGCAACTGGTCGTTGAAGCGCGACTCGCTGCGATACGCGACGCCGATTTCGCTGTCCAGCATCGGGGCCAGCGAACCGCGCACGGCGAGCCCGCCGTACAGGGTCGCGTCACCGCCGCCGTTGACCGGCTTCGTCATGCCCACGTTCGGCACGATCTCCGCGGCGCGGGCCGGCGCCGCGCCTGCGGCGGCGAACGCGAGGACGAGCGCGAAGCAGCGCGCGCCGTTCTTCCAGGATGCGGGGAGTCTCGTCTGGGGATTCCTACGAGGAGTGTTCATACGCACCTCCCGATGGCCTGCTCCGTGGCGACTGCGGCCTAATTGGGCTATCCCCGCAGCGCGCGCCGAGGTTCCACGCAGTGCCAAGTGCGCTGCGTCGAGAGGGTTGACCCGCGCCGGGAAAGCGGCCGCGACGTGCGAGAAATGCAAAGCGCGCGGGGGGGCAACACCCGCGCGGGCGACGAAAACAAGCACGCGACGAAGCGCGTGCCGAGGCTCGCGGGGCTCGAGCTCGCCGGTGCGCCGCGCTTCCTCGCGGCGCACGCGCTCAGCGCGGCGCGACCGCCGCGCCCGGCAGTTCGCGCGCTCCGGGGTGGAGCGGCGTCCCGGGCTCGCCGCGGGCGGGTCCGCTCGAGCGCGCGCCGGCGCCGCGCAGACGACGACGGCCGAAGCGCTTCTGGAACGCGTCGAGGTACGTGTAGACGACGGGCGTGATGTACAGCGTGATGATCTGCGAGAACGCCAGGCCGCCGACCACCGCGAGGCCGAGCGGACGCCGCGACTCCGAGCCGGCGCCGACGCCGAGCGCGATGGGCAGGGTGCCCATCAGCGCGGCCATCGTCGTCATCATGATGGGGCGGTAGCGCACGCGGCACGCCTCGAGGATCGCGTCGCGCGACGACAGGCCCTCGTTGCGCTCGGCGTCGAGCGCGAAGTCGATCATCATGATCGCGTTCTTCTTCACGAGGCCGATCAGCATGATGACGCCGACGAACGCGTACACGCTGAGCTCCGCGCGGCACAACCACAGCGTGAGCAGCGCGCCGAACCCGGCGAACGGCAGCCCCGAGAGAATCGTCAGCGGATGGATGAAGCTCTCGTACAGCATGCCGAGCACGAGGTAGATGACGAGCACGGCGATGACGAGCAGCGCGAGCAGGCCGCGCTGGCTGTCCTGGAACGCCTGCGCCGTGCCGGCGAATCCGGTGCTCACGCCGGCCGGCAGCGTCTCGCGCGCCAGGCGATTGATGGCGTCCACCGCGGTGCCGAGCGACGCGCCCGGCTTGAGATTGAACGAGATCGTCACCGCCGGCGTCTGTCCCGAGTGATTCACGGTGAGCGGCCCGACGGCCGACGTGAACGTCGCGACCGAGCCGAGCGGCACAAGGCCGCTGGAGCTCGAGCGCACGTACAGCTGCTGCAGCGCGTTCACGTCGCGCTGCCGCTCGGGCAGCAGCTCCATGATGACCCAGTACTGGTTGTCCGGCGTGTAGATCGTCGACACCTGGCGCGAACCGTACGCGTCGTACAGCGCCTGCTCGATCTGCTCCGGCGTCACGCCGAGCGCGGCCGCGCGATCGCGATCGATGCTGACCCCGATCTGCGGGTTCTTGATGAGCAGATCGCTGCTCACGTCCTCGAGCTCGGGTTCGGAGCGCATCTTCGTCTCGAGTTGCTGCGCGGAGCCGTACAGCGCGTCCACGTCGTTGCTCTGCAGCGTGAACTGGTACAGGCTGCTCGCCCCACGGCCGCCGACGCGCACGAGCGGCGGGTTCTGCAGGAAGACGCGAATGCCCGGGACGACGGCCAGCTTGGGCTGCAGACGATGGATGATGTCGTCCGCCGAAGGCCGCTGGTTGCGCGGCTTCAAACGGATGAACACACGACCCTGGTTCGTGCCGCCCGTGCCGCCGCCGCCACCCACCGACGACATGAAGCCGGCCACGGCCGGATCCTTGAGGAGAATCGCCGCGATCTGCTTCTGGTGCGCGACCATCGACTCGAACGACGTGCCCTCGATGGTCTGCGTCGACCCTGAGATCTGCCCCGTGTCCTCGCTCGGGATGAAGCCCTTGGGCACGATCATGAACAGTGCGACCGTCCCGACGAGAATCGCGGCGCCGAACGCGAGCGCGCTGCGCCGGTGGTCCATCGTCCAGGCCAGCGTGCGCGTGTAGAAGCGCAGCGTGCGCGTGAACGCGCCCTCGAACGCCCGCGACAGACGACCCTGGTTCGTGTCGTGCTCGGGCGGCAGGAAGCGGCTGCACAGCATGGGCGTCAGCGTCAGCGACACGAAGCCCGAGACCAGGATCGCGGCGCTGATCGTGACCGCGAACTCATGGAACAGCCGGCCGAGCAGTCCGCCCATGAACAGCACCGGGATGAACACCGCGGCCAGCGACAGCGTCATCGACAGGATCGTGAAGCTGATCTCGCGCGAGCCGTCGAGCGCCGCCTGCAGCGCGCTCTTGCCCATCTCGCGATGGCGGACGATGTTTTCGAGCATGACGATGGCGTCGTCGACCACGAATCCGACGGACAGCGTGAGGGCCATCAGCGACAGGTTGTCGATGCTGTAGCCGAGCTGGGCCATCACCGCGAACGTGCCGACGACCGACAGCGGCAGCGCGAGGCTCGGGATCATGGTGGCGCGCCAGTTGCGCAGAAACAGGAAGATCACGAGCACGACGAGGCACAGCGTGAGCAGCAGCGTGAACTGCACGTCGTTGACCGAGCGTTTGATCGAGACCGAGCGGTCGAACAGCGTCTCGACGTGCACCGAGGCCGGGAGCTGCGGGCGCAGCTTCGCGAGCAGGGCCTGCACGTCCTCGGTGACCTGCACGGTGTTCGTGCCGGGCTGACGCTGGATGGCGAGCACGATCGCGCGCTTGTCGCCGTACCAGCTGGCCTGGCGGTTGTCCTGCACGTCGTCGAACACCTTGCCGAGGTCGCCGAGGCGCACCGGCGCGCCGTTCTTCGACAGGATGACGAGCGAGCGGAAGCCGTCGGCGTCCGTGAGCTGGCCGTTCGCGGTGACGGTGACGGCCTTCTCGTGGCCCCACAGCACGCCGGTCGGCAGGTTCACGTTCGACGATCCGATCGCGTCCGCGACCTGGTCGATGCCGACGCCGCGCGAACTCATCTGGTCGGGATCGAGCTGGATGCGCACCGCGTACTTCTGAGAACCGAACACCGAGACCTGGGCGACGCCGTTGACCGTCGAGAGGTTCTGCGCGAGGAAGCTCTCGGCGTACTCGTCGAGCTTGGAAAGCGGCAGCAGATCCGACGTGAGCGCGAGGAACAGGATGGGCGAATCGGCGGGATTCACCTTCTGGTAGGACGGTGGAATGATCCCCGACGGCAGCTGGCGCAGCGTCTTGGCGATCGCCGCCTGCACGTCCTGCGCGGCCGCGTCGATGTTGCGTTCGAGCGCGAACTGCAGCGTGATCGACGTGTTGCCGAGGCCGCTCGAGGACGTCATCGCGGCGAGGCCGGCGATGGTCGAGAACTGCTTTTCGAGCGGCGTGGCCACGGCCGAGGCCATGGTCTCGGGGCTCGCGCCCGGCAGGTTCGCGCTCACCGAGATGATCGGATAGTCGACGTTCGGCAGGTCGCTGACGGACAGCGCGCGATAGCCGAGCAGGCCGAACAGCAGGATGCCGACCATGACCAGCGTGGTCATGACCGGCCGGCGGATGAACAGCTCGGACAGGTTCATCGTCGCGCCGCCGCCGGTGCGGCCGCGGCGCCGCCGCCGCCCGCCGCCGCGTTCGCCGGCGCGCCACTCGTCGCGGCGCCGGGCGCAGGCTTGATGCTGACGTGCGCGCCGGACGACAGACGCAACTGCCCGTCCACGACGACGCGCTCGCCCGGCGTGACGCCGCTCTCGACGACCGCGAGCTCGCCGGCCACGCGCGAGATGCGCACCGGCCGGGTGCTGACGGTGGTGTCGGGGTTCAACACGAACACGTAGCCGCCGGACTGTCCGTTCGTGACCGCCTGCGACGGGATGACGACGGCGCTCAGATCGGTCGCGAGCACGAGGCGCGTGCGCACGAACTCGCCCGGCCACAGAGCGCCATCCTTGTTCGGGAACTCGCCCTTGAGCAGCAGCGTGCCCGTCGCCGCGTCCACCGCGTTGTCGATGAACGACAGCTGGCCGCGGCTCGCCGCGGAGTCGAGCGACGCGCCGGCCAGCACGTCGAGGCGCTGCCCGCGGCGGCGCAGCACGCGGTCGAGATCCTGCTGGGCGACCGTGAAGCGCACGAGGATGGGATGCACCTGGTTGATCGTGACGAGCGGCGCGTCCGTCGTGTTCGCCTTCACGAGATTGCCGGCGTGGATCATCAGCTTTCCGGTGCGCCCCTCGATGGGCGCGCGCACCGTGCAGTTCTCGAGATCGAGCGCGGCGCGCGCGACTTCGGCGGAGTCCGCGCGCACCGTGGCGCGGGCCGACTCGGCCGCCGAGCGCTTCGTGTCGAAGTCGGCCGGCGCGAGGTAGCCCTTGTCGCTCAACGTCCGGCTGCGCTCGAAGTCGAGGCGCGCGGTCTCGGCCTGCGCGCGATCGCGCTGCAGCGCCGCTTTGGCCTGCTCCAGCGCCGCCTGGTACGGACGGCGATCGATCACGAACAGCACCTGGCCGGCGCGCACTTCGTCACCTTCGCGGAAGCGCACCGACTCGACGAGTCCGCCGACTTGCGGGTTCACGTCCACCGTCTGGCGCGGCTCCACCGTGCCGCTCGCTTCGAGCGCGTCGGACACGGGCTGGCGCGCGACCGTGGCCAGCGTGACGGAAACGCGCACCTCGCGACGCTTCTGGTCCGCGCCGCAGCCGGCGACGAGCGCGGCGCCGGCCGCGAGGCAGAGCAATGCACGGAGCGGACGGGACGGGAACGGGGAGAGGGTCATGCGCGTCGCGCTCCTTGAAGGAAGAACCGTTGCACGCGTTTCGGCAGTTCGCCGGACGCGCGGCGGCCCGTGGGGCCGAGCATCTCGCGCGCCAGCGCGGCGCGTATCATTCCGACGAGCAAGTCGGCCAGGAGTTGCGGGCGTTCCGTCGCCAGGCGCCGCTCGCGGATGCCCTGGACCATGAGCTTTTCGGCGCGACGCGCGAGTTCGGTCAGCGTCGGCGTGGGCGGGGCGAGGCCGCGCGGCAGGGTCGGCGGCGAGCCGTCGGGCTCGCCATGGACGACGATGGCCAGGAAGCGGCGGTGCCGCTCGAAGTGCTCGAACACGGCGCGCACGAACGCGTCGAGACGCCGTTCGAAATCGGCCGGAGCCGCGCGCAGCGCGGCGTCCACGCGTTCGATCATCTCGCGCCGGCGCTCTTCGATGAGCGCGCGAATCAGCGCGTCACGATCCGCGAAGTGGTTGTACAGCGTGCCGACGGCGACGCCCGCGCGGCGCGCGATGCCCTCCATGCGACCGCCATGCAGGCCGTGCTCGGAGAACGTGGCCTCGGCGGCGTCGAGAATCGCCAGCCGGGCCGTGTCGCGGAACTGGGAGCGCAGCGAGGCGCGTGCGCCGCGCGTCGCGAGGGATGGAACTGAAGCGGTCGTCATCTGGTGAATCAGGATTCACGAAGCGAGGAAACGACGCAAGGGCCGTGCGCGGCCGTGCGACGAACGCGGGGCGCCGGGGGCACGGGCGCGGCCCGCCCGCACGAGGCGAGCCGCGCGCGACGCGGTCCTGACAACCCGTGGACGTGGCGGCGGCCGGGGCGTTGACGTCGATGCTAGCGTCGTCGGCGGCGTGAGGCATCGGGCCCACGCCTGGAACCCGCCGGACGCGCATCGCTCCGGCGAGAGGAGAACGTCATGCAGTCAGGAATGGTGTGGATGGGTCGCGGCTTCCGCGGCCGTCACGGTGGTTGCAGCACGGGAGAGCAGAGCCGCGTGGTGGAGGTGGAGTCGGTGGCTCCGCACGCCGCGGAAGGATTCGGCGGCGGAGGATTCGGAGTGCGACGGCCGCTGCGTTTCCTGGCCTACCGGCTGGGACTCGCGGAGCCGCAGGTCGAAGCGCTCGCCACGATCCTCAATGACCTCAAGACCGAGCGCGCGCAGGCCGCGGTCGACGAGCGGCGCAGTCTGGCCGCGTTCGCCGACGCCATGGCCGGCGAAACGTTCGACGAAGCCGCGACGCGCGAAGCGGCGAGTCGCCGCACGCAGAGCGCGGATGCCGTGCACCAGGCCGTCGCGCGGGCGTTGGGTCGCATCCACGCGTTGCTCGACGCCGAGCAGCGCCAGAAGTTCGCCTATCTGCTTCGCACCGGCGCGCTGCTGATGTAGCGTCGACGCGTCGGCCGGCGTGGGGCCCGTCCGCACCGGACGGGCTCCACGGCCGACGCTCTCCCGGAGACTCCACGGAAGGAGACGACATGCGCCGCCTGTTCCCCTTGCTGATCCTCGCTGTCCTCGCCGCGTCGTGCGCCAAGTCCGAGCCCGACCATTCGAAGCAACTGACCGAACGCCAGCGCGACAGCATTCTCGCGAAGGAGCCGATTCCCGGCGCGTCCGTCGTCGGCCGGGCGCTGCAGGCCTCGGATCGCGCCGCGGCCGACGCCGCGCGCGCGGATTCGCTGCCGTGAGCGACGCCTCACGCGGAAGCGCCGCCGTTTCGGGAGCGCGATGAAACCGTTCGGGCGCGCCGCGCTCGCGCACTGGCCCCTCGATCCGGACATTCTCTATCTCAATCACGGCACCGTCGGCGTCACGCCACGGCGCGTGCTCGCCGTGCAGCAGGCCCTGCGCGACGAGATGGAGCGCCAGCCGTCGCGTTTCCTGCTGCGCGAACTCACCGCGATCGGCGTCGGCCCGCACGCACTGCCGGCGCCGCGCCTGCGCCTGGCCGCGGCCGCGGTGGCGCGGCGGCTGTCGGTTCCGCCCGAGTCGCTCGCGTTCGTCGACAACGCGACGTCCGGAGCGAACGCCGTGCTGCGCTCGCTGACGTTCGGCCCCGGCGACGAGATCCTGGTCACCGACCTCACGTACGGCGGCGTCGCGCGCACCGCGGCGTACGTCGCGCGCACGAGCGGCGCCGACCTCAAGGTGGTCGAGCTGCCGTTCCCGGTGCGCGATCCGGGCGACGTGCTCGCCGCGCTGGAGGGCGCGCTGACGCCGCGCACGCGCATCGCCGTGCTCGATCACATCACGTCGGAGACCGCGCTCGTCCTGCCGCTCGCCGAGATGGCGGCTCTGTGCCGCGGGCGCGGGGTGCCCGTCCTCGCCGACGGCGCGCACGCGCCGGGCGCGCTGCCGCTCGACCTGCCCGCGCTCGGCGTCGACTGGTACACGGGCAACCTCCACAAGTGGGCGTGGTCGCCGCGCAGCTCGGCCATCCTGTGGGCCGCCCCGGGCCGCGAGCGCGGACTCCATCCGCCGGTGATCTCGTGGGGTCTGGATCAGGGCATGAGCCCGGAGTTCGACCTGCTGGGCACGCGCGACGCGACGGCGCACCTCGCGGCTCCGGCGGCGTTCGACCTGCTCGAGGAGGTCGGCATCGACGACGTGCGCGCCTACAACCATGCGCTGGTCTGCGAGGGCGCGCGCTGGCTGGCGCGACGCTGGGACGTGGAATGGCGCACGCCGGAGTCGATGATCGGGTGCATGGCGACGCTGCCGCTGCCGGCGCGAGCCGGCTCGGACGTCGACGCGGCGCGCGACCTGCGCGATCGCCTGCTCCGCGAAGACCGCATCGAGATCCAGCTCCACGCCGCGCGCGGTCGGATGTGGGTGCGGCTCTCCGCGCAGGTCTACAACGAGATGGCCGACGTCGAACGCCTGGGAGACGCGATCGCGGCACGGGTGTGACGTTCGCGAAGCGCCGGAGCCGCCCCCGAATCGGGAGCGGCTCCGGTCGACGGCGTTCCCGGGTTCGCTCAGCGCAGCAGGATCATGCGACGCGACAGCGCGCCCCGCGGCGTGCTCAGGCGATAGAAGTAGACGCCCGCCCGCGCCCGCGTTCCATCGTCGCCGATGCCCTCCCAGACGCGCTGATGCGAGCCCGCCATCAGCCATCCGTCGACGAGACTGCGGACGCGCCGGCCGGTCACGTCGTAGATCCTCAGGGTGACCGGCCCCGACGTGGGCAGCGTGAAGCGGATCAGCGAACTCCGCTGGAACGGGTTGGGCTCGTTCTGGCCGAGCGCGAAGTCCGTTCGCGCGATCGCGGGCGGCACGGCCAGTGACGGCGCCATGCACTGCACGCTCGCGATGTTCCACACCAGCGTCGTGTCCGCGTTCTGGTACGTCACGACCTTCCACTGGTACGTGCCGGGAGACGGCGTCGCGTACGTCGCGCGCTCGGGGTCGTTCGTGGCCGTGGCGCCGCTCGCGATCTCGTTGCCCTGGGGATCGAGCAGGTAGAGGTCGAGGTCGACGGCCGGCGCGCCGGTCCACGACAGCGCGCCGCGGATCTCGCTGACGCCGGGGCCGACGACGAACGGCTGCAGCGCGTGAACGTCCTGCACGCCCTGGGCGTTGAGGCCGGCATGCCCGGCGTACGCCGTCGTCTCGGGCGCGCACGAGGCCGCGATCGGCGCGACCCCCGGCGCCGCCGACAGCACGATCGTCGCCGAATCCGCGAGCCCGCCCGTGTCCGCGACGCGGAACGTCACCGCGTAGCTGCCCGCGTCCGCCGTGCCCGGGGTCCACGCCAGAGCGCCGCTCGCCGCGTCCAGCGCCGCCCCCGGCGGCAGGCCGCCGCCCGAGAACGTGAGCGCGTCGCCTTCCCGATCGCGCGCGCTCAGCGCGAAGCGCATCGTCGAGTTCACGTGCGTGGTGTGATCGGCGAGCGGATCGAGCACCGGGGCGGTGTTGCTGCCCGGCGTGCGCGCGGCGATCGTGAGCGTGACGTCCTCGCTGTCCTCGGCGAGCTGCGAATCCGCGGCGTGGAACGTCACGTGGTACGTGCCGGCCTGACCGAACGCCGGCTGCCAGGCGAACGTGCGCGTCGATGCGGTGAACGTCGCGCCGAGCGGCAGCGGCGCGGCCGAATACGTCAGCGCCTGGCCGTCGGGGTCGGTCGCGTGCACGGTGAAGTGCAGGTTCAGGCCCTCGTACCCGCTCTGCGGGCCGATCGGATCCAGCACCGGCGAGTGGTTCAGCGCCGTGGCCGGGTCCATGGGAATCCAGAACGTGGTGGTTTGTCCCTCGGCCGTGGGAGTGCTCGGATTCGGCGCGCGGTACACGGTCGCGAGCGGGCCGTCGAACACGGTCACGGAGAAGCTGTCGACGAAGCCCTCGGTGTTGACGAAGCCCTTCTCCAGCGCCGACAGGAACCACGGGTTCGCGGCGGACGGCGGCAGGAAGCCGCCGGCCATGTCGGCGTCGGTCAGGTCGGCATGGAAGAACCAGCGCGTCATGCTGCCGAAGCCCACCGGCACCACGACCGTCGAGGAATCCGCGGCCGGCGTCCCGCCGCACGGACGCAGGAACGCGGCGGCGTTGGGGTCCGTGCCGCTGCCAAAGCGCGCGAAGATGTCGTTGTCGAGCGCGTTGTGGGTGATCGCCCAGCGGACGCGCGCGCGCACGGGCGGCGTGTCGGTGGTCACGCGGAAGGCCGGCTCGACGTGCTGCCGCGACACGCCGTCGGTCCAGCGCACTTCGTACCAGTAGGGCTGCCCGGGCACGAGCGAAGCGTCGCCGTCGGTCCACACGTACGGCGTGCGGTTCAGCGTGCGCTCGATCTGCACCGAGCCGTGCGGCGCCACATCGGGGCTGACGAGCGCGAACGTGCCCGGCGTTCCGCCCAGATCCGGTGCGCGATACACGTCGAAGCGCGTCACGCCGACTTCGCGTTGCGTGACCCAACGTACCGCGATCTCGAGCTGTCCGCCGAGCAGCGCGGGCGTCGCGCCCTCGGCGACGACCTGCGTCGTCGCCGGGTTCAGCGCTTCCTCGACGGCGGCCACGGCGTCGGGCTCGCCCCAGCCCCATGACGGGTGGTAGTTGGGATCGATGCCGAACGGATCCGCGGCGGACTCGGGCTGCTTGCCGTGATCGCGCCGGTGCTCGGACGTGTGCTCGAGGATGTTGCGCACCTCGAGCGGCGTCAGCGACGGGTTGGCCTGCAGGATCAGCGCGCACAGTCCGGCCACGGTCGGCGTGGCCATGCTCGTGCCGTTGATGTTGTGATAGCGGCGCCCGTCCGTCGTCGGATCGCCGAGCGCCGACACGATGTCCGAACCCGAGCCGCACACCGTGGGCTTCATCTCGTCGAGATGGTCGTCGTCGCCGTCGCTCGTGCGCGGGCCCTCGTTCGAGTAGTCGGCGACGATGTCGTCGGCGTGGGGCAGCGTGTTGCCGTCCTGCAGCGCGCCCACCGAAACGTCGAGGTCGGCCGCGGCCGGGCTCGGCATGTACGCGGTGTTGCCGTCGTTGCCGGTCGCGACGCACACGACGATGCCGGCGCGGACAGCCGCGTTGACCTCGACCGCGTCGGCATCGGTGCCGTCCGAGGCCGACATGCCGCCGAGGCTCATGTTCACGACCTGGACGCCGCGATACACGGCGCCGGTCTCGTCCGTGCCCCACACCGTGTTGCGATGGGCGATGCACCATTCCAGCGCTTCGGACGCGCCGCCGCCTTCGCCGGCGTCGGACAGCGCCTTGCAGTCGACGAGCCGCGCGTCCGGCGCCATGCCGGCGTACGCGCCGAACGGCGTGCCCGGCGCGAGCACGCCCTGCGGTCCGCCGCTGCCGATGGCCGTGCCGGCGACGTGCGTGGCGTGGTAGTCGCCGAGCGGGTCGACGGAGTTCATGGGGTTCGCGCTGGAATCGGGCGGCGTATTGAGTTCGGCCACGGGGTTCGAGAAGTCACCCCCGCCGACGAACTTGCCGATCAGCGACTCGTGCCCGGGATACGCGTTCGCGGCCGCGTCGTTCACGCCGGTGTCGATGATGCCGACGACCACGCCGCGACCGGTGATCCCGAGGTCGCGCCACGCGGACGGGAACATCCCGGCGCCGACGCCGCCCGCCGCGTCGCGCGCGCGCAGCGTGCGCGTCGCGTTGTCGTTGAACGCGACCATGACTTGCCACGCCTCGACGCGGCGCACGCCCGGCGTCGCGGCCAGCGCCTGGATCTCGGCGAACGTGGCGCGCGCGCGCAGGTAGTCGATGTAGCGCGGGCGCCACAACAGCCGAGCGCCGCCGGCGGACAGCGCGGCGACGTCGCCGTCCGTCGGATGATGGTCGTAGGCGACGTACACGCCGTATTCGAGCGACGGCGCGCTGCCGAACACGAACAGCAGGGGTGGCTGCGCGAGATCGCCGTTGCGATGCGCCGCCGTCAGTCCCTGCGTCTCGACCGCCTCGATGCGATCGTCGATACGGTTTGCGTTCTGGTCCCACAGCCAGTTCGCCGCGTTCGCGCTTCGCGACGCGACGATGCCGGCCACCAGCAGCACGGCGAAAGCCCGGCAGGATCTGCGCACGGTGCGACCCTCCGCGTTGGAGCCTGGATCCCAAGAGGGGGGAGAACGGCGTTCGACGCGGCCCCCTCACCCCGCCGCGCCGAACGCACACGAGGCTCGCGGCGCGGGCTTGAGAAGCGCTTGAGCGGACGGCGGGCCGGATCGGCCAGCGCGCAGTGAGGCAGCGGGTTGGAACTCTTTTCCGGGCGTCGGCGGGGGCGCGCGGCGCGCGCGCGGGCGCGGGCTTCAGCGCGCGGCCTTGGGCCTCACGAACAGCGTTTCGCTGTTCCACAGCAGCCGATGACGCAGGCTCGAGGGCTGCACGTTGCCGATGCGGTTGCGCACCGGCAGCTTTACGACCGGCACCGGCAGCCAGATCACCCAGCACTCGTCGTCGATCAGGCGATCCATCGCGGCGGACAGTGCGCGGCGACGCTCGGCGGAACGCGACGACGCGAGGGCATCGAACAGGCTGTCGAGTCGCGCTTCGGCGGGCGTCGACGGCGCGGGCTGGGCCGCGTTCCAGAAGTGCGTCGCGCCGTCCGAGCGGTAGAAGCCCGCGCCGGCCGCGGGGTCGGGCGGAACCAGCCCGGTGAGGCCGCCGAGCGCCGCCTGATAATCGAAGTCGTTCTGGAGGTGGCCGATCATGCTGTTGAAGTCGATCGGGGTCAGGGTGCAGGCGATGCCGACGTGGGCGAGGTCGTCGCGCACGAAGTTCGCGAGCTGGACGCGCACGTTGCTGTTCGCGTTCGTCATGAGGTTGAAGCGCAGCGGGTGGCCGGCCGCGTCCTCGAGCACGCCGTCGCCGTCGCGATCCGCGAAGCCCTGCTCCGCGAGCAGGCGGCGCGCGCCGTCCACGTCGTAGTCCCAGGCCGACGGCGTCGCGCTCGCGAAGCGCCGGTTGCCGGGCGTGATCACGGACCAGCTCTTCACGCCGGCGCCGAAGTACACGCTGCGGATCATGGCGTCGCGGTCGATGGCCTTCGACACGGCGCGGCGGAAGTCGCGATTCGCGAACCACGCATGGTCGACCGCCCCGGCGGCCGGCGTTCCCGCGGCGCGCTCGCCGAGCGGGCGCTTCAGCGCGTTCAGATTGAACCAGAAGAAATAGCTGCTGAGCGACGGCCCGAGGTCGTAGAGCGTGAAGTCGCCGTGCGCCTGCTCGCGTTCGTACAGCGCGTAGTCCTCGGCCTTGACGTTGTCGACGGCGTCCAGCTCGCCGTCGTTGGCCTGGAATTTCAGCGCGGCCGCGGCCTGGTCGCGCACGACGAGGAACACGAGCCGGTCGAGATAGGGCAGGCGGCGCCCTTTCGCGTCCACGCCGAACCAGTGCGGATTGCGCGCGAGCACGGTCTTCTCTCCGGGCGCGAACGACTCCAGCTTCCACGGTCCGCTCGTGACCAGGCTGTCGGGCGCGGTGCCGACGCCGTACGCGGACGCGAACGTGCCGCCGCGCCACGCGGCCTCGAGGACATGGCGCGGCAGCACGCGCACCGACGCGACCGCGGCGACGAGCAGCGCCGTCGGCGCGGCGACACGCGTGACCACCGTGTACGCGTCCGGCGCCGACACCTCGATCGCGCGACCCGCGAACACGAGGCCGTCGCGCAGCGGCGAATGGAGCGTCGTATCGCTTGCGACTGCGAAACTGAACGCGACGTCGGCGGACGTGATCGGCCGCCCGTCCGAGAAGCGCGCGCCGCGCCTCAGGTGCCACACACAGCTCCTGCCGTCCGCCGACACCTCCCAGGCGCGGGCCAGCGAGGGGCGATAGTCCAGCGTCGCGTTGTCGAACTCGGCGAGACTGGTGAACAGCCGATCGGTCACGTCGATCGAATTCGTCTCGAGCGCGACCATCGGGTTGAACGTGCGCGCGTCGTTCCCCGACGCGACGACGAAGCGTCCGCCGAAAACCCCCAACTCGCGCATGGGCTCGACGAGCGGCTCGGCCACGGCGTCGGCGCGGGCGCGCGCCGGGCGCGCGGTCGAAGGCCGAACCGTCGCGGCGACGAGCGGCGTCGCGGCCGCGGGCGCGGCGGCGCCGACGAGCAGCGCGGACCACACGACGAGGCGCGCGGTGGCGGACGTGCGGAAGAAAGGCGCGAGCGGCAGGCGGCGCATGAGGTCTTCCCTGGAAGGAACGGCCGAACGGCGTTGGATCGTGGTCGCGCAGTATCCGCGGCGCGCGACGGGCGGTCAATGTCTCGCGCCCTGAACCCGCGCGACGGTCGGAGCGGGTAGGATTCCAGGCGCCTGCCGCGTGGAGGGAGCACCCCCCGCGACAAGCTCCATACCCGTCCGACGCCGCGCGGACATCCGGTGCGGCGGCCGGCGCCGGCGCTACGGGCGCACGACCACGATCCTCGCCGCGCGCGCGGCGCCGAGCCGCGCGAGGTACACGCCCGGCGCGAGCGGCGCGCCCGATCGGTCGCGTGTGATCCAGCGGCCGCTCCGCCGGTCGCCGGCGACGGCGAGCGCGACGCGCGCCACGCGCCGCCCCTCCAGATCGAACACGTCGACGGCGGCCGGTCCGGAGCCGGGCAGCGAGAACAGAACCTCCGCTCCCGCGCGCACGGGGTTGGGTCCGACGCGGGGGCTTGAGACGCCCGCGCCGGCTGGATCGGTGCCGAGCGCGTTGCTGGGAGCGGAGGCGTAAACCGATTCGCCCTGGACGGTGAGCAGCGGCAGTGGACCGCCCACGGTCGTGACGTCGCCTCCCGCGCCGTGCCAGATCACGCGGAAGTCGGTGAGCCGGCCGATGTGGTTGAGGTAGCCCTCGTCGTCGATCGTGAGCCACCACGGTTGCGCCGCGGACGGCGGGCCCGCGGAACCGGCCGGCACGTCGACCCGGAACGACCACGCGACGCTGCCGGTCGTGCTCTCGCCGTTCACCCAGTCGCTCGAGACGGCGGCGCTCGTCGCGGGCAGCGGCGCGACGAACGAGCCGCCGGGACCGCTCGTCGTCAGCGATCCGCTGAGGTCGTGGTCGTACGCGTCGTGCACCACCGTGAGCTCGACGGTGGCCGCGGGCGGCCCGAGCGGGCTCGTGAAGCGCCGCGCCGGCGTCGTCCAGCGGGTGCCGTTCTCCACGAACGCCGCGCGATACCAGAACGCGACGCCGCGCTCGTTCGCCGGGACCGGCCAGTTCCATGCGTAGGCGTGGCGATTCACCGCGCCGCCGAGCGAGGAGTCGCCCGCCGCCGCCGCCGAATCCACGCCGGCGAACGCCTGCGCCACGCCGCCCGCGTCGGCCGCCCGCTCGATCACGAACCACGGCGCGCCGCGCTCGCGCTGCGTGCGCAGCTCGGCGGACACCTGCGTCCCGCCCGGGCTCGCGAGGGAAAGGCTCACGACCTGCGAACGCTCCGGCTGCTCCAGCTCGAGCCGCGCCGCCACGAGATCGACGACGCCGTAGCCGATCGGCGAGCGCCAGCGCGGATCCGGGCCGGTGACGCCGGCCGGCGCACCCGCGAGCTCACGGCGTCCGGTCGCGCGCAGCAGCGCGCCGATCGCCGCGGGAGACAGTTCAGGATGCGCCGAGCGCAACGCCGCCGCGGCGCCGCTCACGAACGCGGCGGCCATGCTCGTGCCGCTCAGGCGCTGGTAGTCCGCGCCGCCGCTCGTCAGCGACCCGTCGGCCGACAGGACCGCGGTGCCGGGCGCCAGGAGGTCGGGGCGCAACTCGTCCGCCGCGTCGCCGTCGCCGTCGTCGACGCGCGGGCCGTAATTCGTGAACGGCGCCCACTGATCGTCGGCGATGCGCGGCGTGCGCTGCGCGTCCATGGCCCCGACCGCGAGCACGCCGTTGCCGGCCGCGGGCGAGGGCACGAAGTGGTCCGCGCCGGCGTTGCCCATCGAGGCGACGACGACGATGCCGAGCTGCGCGGCGCGGTCGGCGAGCCGCGACACCACGTCCTGGCCGTCGCTCGCGTCCGGACTCGACAGCGACAGGTTCAGCACCTGGATGCCGGTGGTGCCGGGCACGCCCCAGTCGCGCGTCCGATTGTGGATGCACCAGTCGAGCCCGTCGGCGACGCCGGTGCCCGAACCGGCGTCGGTCAGCACCTTGACGTCCACGAAGCGCGCGCCCGGGGCGACGCCGGCGGCGAATCCGCTCGCGCCCCCGGAACCGAGCACGATCCCGGCGACGTGCGTGCCGTGCGCGTGCGTGGCGCTGCCCCCGCGATCGACCGGATTGACGCTGCCGTCACGCGGCGTGTCGAGCAGGGAGTCGCCGTTCACGTAGGACGCGCCGCCGACGCAGCGCCCGATCAGCGACTCGTGACCGGGATACGTGCCGTCCGGCGCGTCGTTCACGCCCGTGTCGAGGATGCCGACGACGACGTTCGTCCCGTCCGCGCCGCCGAAATCCGCCCACGTCGGGAACACCTGCTGCGTCGCGTCGCGCACGCCGATGGCGGCCGCGCCGTCGCGCACTTGCGGATACGCGATGGGCGTCGCCTCGACGCGCTCGACGCCGGCGAGCTGGGACGCCGCCTGAACCTGCGCGAACGTGCCGACGCTGCGCACCGCGGGAACGCCTTCGTAGCGGTAGAGAACCGGCATGCCCAACCCGCCGAGCGTCAGCAGGTCGGCGTTCGTCGGCGTGTGGTCGAATACGACGTACACGCCGAACGCGAGGTCCGCGCCCTGGCGCACGACCTGGATGCGCTGAGCCGCCAGCGTGTCCGCGCCGACGAACGAATACGAGTACCCGAGGACGTGCACGGTCTCGATCCGATCGTCGATCCCGTCGGTGTCCTGGTCCCAGATGAACGGGCCGGCTTCGGCGCGCGCGCTCGCGAGCACGCCGACGAGGCACAGCGCCGCCCACCATGCCGGCCGGCACGTGCCTCGCTCCGCTCGCTCGCTCGGAATTCCCGCCGCCTGGAGGGCTCGGTTCATCACGAGGAGCCTCGCGCGGAGCGCTTGAGGCGGGCTTGAGCGCTCGTGGCAACCGTCTGCCGGCCAACGCCATGCGCCGGCTCGCGGCCCCCGGCCTCGGGCCAGCCGTGAACGCTCGCGCCGCGCAGCAGCTCGCGCACCGACTCCTCGGTCTCGGGCAGGGGCTCGACGCCGACTTCGCCGCGCAGCAGCGTCTTCAGCCGCTCGTATTCGACCATCGCGGCGCGCTGGTTGCCGAGTCGCACCTCGCACTCCATCACCGCGAGGCACGTGCCTTCGCGATAGGGGTCTCGCTCGAGCGCGCGCCGGAAATGCGCGAGCGCGGGCTCGAAGTCTCCGGCGCCGGCGCACAGCGCTCCCAGCTCGAGCAGCACCTTGCACGTGCGGTCGCGCTCGCGCGCCTGCAGCTCGTCGGCCCAGTCCTCGTAGAAGCCCTCGAGGAACAGGCCCCCCGACTGGGCGATCGCACGCTCCAGCGCGGCGCGTCGCGCGTGGTCGTCTTCGGCGCGGCGCGCCGCGTCGAGCGCGTGGTCCACGTCCCACGCGTCGCACGTCATCGGGTAGGCCGGGTTCAGGAAGTAGCGTTCGCCTTCGCGCAGGATGGGAGCGGCCTCGGCGCGCGGCAGGACGCTGCGCACGTACGACAGCGTCGGATGGAGATTGCGCCGCCCGGCCGCGGCCTGGCGCCCCGGCCAGAAGCGCTCGAGCAGCACGTCGCGCGTCGCGCCGCGCGGGTGGAGCGCGAGGTAGACCAGCATCTGGAACGCGCGCTGTGTCCGCCAGGCCGACGCCGGCAGCGGCCGGCCGCCGACTTCCAGCCGGGCGGGACCGTGCAACACCAGCCGGGCCGCCGCGGGCGTTCCGTCGGACTGCGCCGCCGCGCCGCGCGTGCTGCGCCGCTCCAGATGGGCGAGCGCGCGCCGGGCCGCCGGCTGGAGCGGGCCGCGGCGCGCGGCGAGCCCACCCAGCGCGACGCCCGAGGCGTGTCCGCCGACTTCGGCCAGCACGGCGATGGCCGTCTCCCCGACCGGAGCCGAGGCGCCCGCCAGGAGCGACAGCAGCGCGGTCTCGACGTCGGGCTGCGCCTCGACGAGCGCCGAGGCCACGAGGTCGGGCTCGATGCCGTGCTCCAGCGCGTGCAATGCCAGACCGTGGTCCTCGCGCACCTGGACCTTGAGGAAGTACAGGTAGTCGCGCTCGCGCACGAGGCGCAGCGCGAGCGCCGCGTGCGCGGCGACGTGGCGCCGCTCCCCGAGCGCGAGCAGCGTCTCGGCCAGCCAGTAGTGCACGCGCATGCGCAGGTAGTCGTTCTCGGTGGCGTCGGCCGGCGCCCATAGCGATTCGAGCAGCGTGCGCGCCACGTGCAGCCGGCCGGCGCGCAGTTCGCACCAGGCCAGCACGGCACGCGCGTCGCACAGCCGCGGGTCGTCGGGCCGTACCGCGAGCCGCTCGATCGCCCGGCTCACGAACTCGACGGCGCGCCGGTACTGGCCGCGCGCCAGGAACACGCGGCCGTGCAGCAGCAGCAGATCGGTCTCGATGACCTCCATGCGCAGTTCGGCGTTCAGGGCTTCGGCCTGGCGCAGCGCGGCGAGCGCGCCATCGAGGTCGCCGGCCTGGGCCTGCACCTGGGCCAGCGCCTGATGGCACACGCACTCCATCGCGCGGTTCGAGAAACGCTGGGCCGCGGCCAGTCCTTCCTCGGCGGCGCGCCGCGCCTCCGCCAGCTCGCCGAGCTCCGCGAGGTGAAACGCCAGGTTCGACAGATACAGCGGCGCGCGTGGCGACGACGTGCCGCGCACCTGGGCGAGCGCGACGCGGAACTCGTCCGACGCCTCGCGGAACTTGCCGAGCGCCGCGTAGGCGCCGGCCAGATTGTGGATCGTCGGCAGCAGCAGCTCGGGCTCCGGCGCGTCGGCGAGCAGGGCCCGCACCTGGCCGAGCACGTCGACCGCCGCGTGATACTGGCCGAGGTAGAAGTGCGCGCCGGCCTTCATCTGCAGCAGGCGCGCGCGCAGGTCGCGTGGCAGCCGGGCCGACATCGCGAGACCACGCTCGGCCATGCCCAGCACCTGCTCGTGCCGGCCGCGCAGGTTCAGCACCTTGCCGAGGCCGAGCAGCGCGCGCAGTTCGACGTCGCGCCGCGCCTGGCTGCGGCAGCGCTCGAGCACGTCCTGGTACTGCGCTTCCGCGTCGTCCCAGTTGCCGAGCGCCTGACGCGCGTCGGCCAGGGCCAGCGCGAGTTCCAGGTCGTTGCTCGCCGGTCCCGCCGGCAGGCCGCCGATGAAGTCGAGCAGCGCGGCGGCGCGCCCTTCGCGCAGCAGCTGCGGCGCCAGGTCGCGCACCAGTCGCACGGACTCGTGGTGATGGCCGGCGCGCAGCCAGTGGCGCAACGCGCGCTCGTGCTCACCGCGCTCCTCGAGCGCCTCGGCGCACGCGGTCTCGAGACCGCGCAGCCGCGCCGCTCCGCCGGCCGACTCCAGCTCCTGCACGACGAAGCGGCGCACGAGATCGTGGCACTCGTACGACAGCGCGTCGCCTTCGCCGAACGCGCGCAGGAGGCCGCGCCGCGCCAGCGACGTGAGGATGCGCTGCGGTCGGGCCACGCCCGACAGCCTCGCCGCGAGCGGGGCGTCGAAGCGCTGCAGGGTCGACGTGGCGTCGAGCAGGCGGCGCGTGTCTTCATCGAGGCGCGAATAGACCTCCGAGGACAGGTACTCGTGCATCTGCAGATTCGAGGAGCGGACGTCGGCGAGGATGTCCTCGAGACGCGCGTCGCCGTCGCGGCGCAGGGCCTCGTGCACGAGATGCACGGCGGTCGGCCAGCCGAGCGTGGTCTCCTCGAGCGCGGTCAATTCGGGCTCGGCGAGCGGGCGGCGATAGACCTCCGCGAACAGCCGCGCCATCTCGTCGCGCGTCAGGCGCAGGTGACTGGAGTGCAGCTCGAACAGATGGCCGGCGGCGCGCAGGCGTTCCAGCGCGAGCGGCGGCGCCGTGCGCGCGGCGATGACGACGCGCACCGTGGGCGGCAGGTAGCGCAGCAGCGTGTCCGTGAACGTGAGCACGCCGCGGTGCGCGCCCACTTCCTGAAAGTCGTCCAGCACGAGCAGGCGCGTCGGGCCGCGCAGCGCGGCGAGTTCGTTGACGAGGGTGCCGGCGAGCATCTCCGCGGAGCGCGCGCCGGGCCGCGTCTCCTCGAGCGCGCGCGCAAAGTCGCGGCCGAAGCGCGGCGCGTCGCGGCGGAAGCCCTCCATCAGGTAGCGCCCGAACACGACGACGTCGGCGTCGGACGGCATCAGCGAGTACCAGACGACGGGCTGCAGCCGGCGCTTCGCGAAGTCGGCAAGCAGCGACGTCTTGCCGAACCCGGCGTCGGCGACGACGAGCGTCAGCGGGCGGGCGGCGTGCTGGGTCAGCGCCTGGAGCAGGCGGGGACGCTCGAGGTGGCGGTCGCCGGTCTCGGGACGATTGAGTTTCGCGCCCAGCAGGCGCGGCCGCTCGACGGGGCGGTCGAGCGTTGCGACACGGTCGGATCGCGGGGTCACGTTGGGCCTCGGGCGACATGCCTGAGGGCCCCCCAACGGCGCGTGAAAGACGGGGCGGCCGCCAGGGGAAAGCCCTCGAACACGGTCGCAGGAGTATAGCGGAGCCATGCGGGCGGCCGTCGCCCGGACTTCGCGGGCGCGGCGGGTCGGGCGGCGGACGGGGCTGCGGGCGGGTTGTGCGGCGGCGGACTACAGGCCGTCGTACTTCGAGTAGCCGCGCTGGTTCCAGTAGTCGGGAGGCTCGGCCGCCGAGTACGCGATCTCGGTGACGGCCTTGATGTTCTTGAGTCCGAGCTTCATCGGGACGAGGAGGCGCAGTGGGGCGCCGTGGGCCAGCGGCAACGGTTCGCCGGAAAAATGTGTGGCAAGCAGGGTCTGCGGGTGCTGCGCCGTCTCGAGATCGATGGACACGTAGTAGGGGTCGGGCCGGCCGGCGCCATCGAGGTTGACGGCGGAGCGCAGCGCCGCCCAGCGCGCGCCGGGCGCCGGCGGATACGCGGCCAGCAGATCGGCGAAGCGCAAGCCTCCCCACCACGCGATCGCGCTCCAGCCCTCCACGCACACGAGGCGCGTGACCTGCTCGCGAGTCGGGAAGCGCGCGAGCAGGTCGGCGATGGCGAGTCGCTCGATGCGCCCGGAAGCCAGTCCCGACAACTGCAGGGACCAGGTCGCCAGGTACTCGGGGCCCGGAGTCCGCCCGTCGTAGTTGTTGCGCAGCGGCGTGACGTCGCGCCGATCGTACGTGCGCACCGCGCGGTCCTTGGAGTACAGCGCCTCCGACACGTCGTCGTCGAACGTGAGCGCGCGATTCAGCACGCGTTCGCGGCGCTCGGCGCTCAGCCCAATGCGGCTTGCGAGCGTGTCGAGCCGGTCGTGCGCCGCGCCCGGCGCGAGCCGCGCCTTCGTGCGCTCGGGCAGCAGCCACCACGCGCCGACCGCGGTCGCGGCGGCGGCGAGGCCGAACAGCAGGAAGTCGCGGCGCGATTGCGCAGCCAAGCGCGCGCGCGGCCGCTCGACGATCGCTTCGGGCCGCTCGGTCAGCGGCTCGAGGCGCGGCGGCGCCGGCGCCTTGGGGCTCACCGCCGCGCCACTCTCGACGGTCACCGGTTCCCCGCGTTCGATCGGCTCGGGCGCGGGTGCTGGCGGCTCGTCGTGCGGCGCCGGCTCGGGCGCCGCGCGATCGACGGGCGTCGCCTGCGGTGCGGGGTCTTCCGAGGGGCGGGGCTCCGGGGTCGTCGCCTCGTGGTCCGGCTCGCGCTCACTCATGGGCGTGCCCGCGGACGCGATCCGACCAGCCGACCACCATCGAGCGGAACGTGTCCCAGCCGTCGGCGATCACGAGCACGACGTGGGGCACGAGGAATCCGCCGAGCACGATCATGCACGAGAAGTGCACGATCCGCGCGCCGTCGTAGTTCACGAACATTCGTTCGAGCCAGCCGAGCTGCGTCGGTTTGTGCATGGCCCAGCCGGACAGCACGACGAGCGCGCCGGCGAGCGGCATCGTGAAGTACGCGCCGCGCTGGAGCGCGTTGTACTTGGAGCGCACCGGCGGGTGCGGCCAGGGCCTTCGCCTCAGCAGGTTCGGCACGACGCCGGCATAGTAGCGGAGCATGGCCAGCGCGTCGGCCGGATCCGAAGCGCGCGGCAGCAGGGCGCGCCAGCCGCCGCCCGCGGCGAGACCAAGGACGTAGAGCGCGCCGTTCGCCATGAACACGTAGGCCAGCGCCCAGTGCCAGCGGAGCGCCACGGCCAGCGATCGCGTGCCGAGGCCGAAGTGGTCGTACACCCACGCGCGCGGGTCGCCTCCCGAATGCAGCGCGTTTGCGATCGCGCGGCCCAGGTCCACGAGGTAGTCGCGATCGTGGGTCACGGGGTTCGCGGCGTGGAGGAACACGGGGGCGGCCCAATAGATCGACAGCCCGCTCGCGATCAGCCCGAGCAGCAGCGGCACGTTCGCCCAGTGCGTCAGCCGGACGAGCGCGTGGTGCTTGGGCACGACGCGCACGGTGGCCCGACTCGCGACATCCTCGGCCAGCGCGGACGGCGCGGTGGATGGAGCAGCGGGCGGCGCGGGGCGAGCGTCCACGGTCATGGCAGAGTCCTCGGGTCGATCGGCGGCGTCCGGCATCACAAGGCCCTACGCGCGATCCGGGGCGGGCGTGACGCGCCATCGTCCGCGACGCCGCCCGTGACGCCGTTCGCGGCGCGATGGTAGCCTCGCGAGCCACCTTCACCAACCCGATCGAGGATCGTCCCCATGTCCGAACCGCTTCGCCTCATGGCCGTACTCGCCCACCCCGACGACGAGACCCTGGGCTTCGGCGGCTCGCTGGCCAGGTATTCGGCCGAGGGCGTGGAGACGCACGTGCTGACCGCGACGCGCGGGCAGCGCGGACGCTTCGGTGATGGCACGACGCACCCGGGGCCGGATGCCCTCGGCCTCATCCGCGAGGCCGAATTGCGCGCCGCGGCCCGCGAGCTGGGCGCCCACGACGTGCGCTTCCTCGACTACATGGACGGCGACGTCGACAAGGTCGATCCGCGCGATGCGGTCGCGAACATCGCCGCGCACCTGCGCCGCGTGCGCCCGCAGGTCGTAGTGACGTTCGCGCCCGACGGCGCGTACGGGCATCCGGATCACGTCGCCATCTGCCAGTTCGCGACGGCGGCGATCGTGGCCGCGGCGATGCCCGGACCTGACGGCGCGGCGGCGCACGCGGTGTCCAAGCTCTACTACATGGTGTCGAACACGAAGAGCTGGGAGACGTACCAGGGCGTGTTCAAGCGCCTCGTCTCGAAGGTGGACGGCGTCGAGCGCGAAGGCGTGCCGTGGCCCGACTGGGAGATCACGACGGTCGTCGACACGTCGAACCAGTGGCCGCGCGTGTGGCGCGCCGTGCAGTGTCACCAGTCGCAGATCGCGATCTACGCGCGGCTGGGCGAACTGACCGACGAGCAGCAGGTGACGCTGTGGGGCACGCAACGCTTCTACCGCGCGCTGAGCCTGGTGAACGGCGGCCGCGCGAAGGAGAGCGATTTGTTCGAGGGCGTGCGCGCGAAGTAGCTCGGCGCCGCCGGCGCGCCGGTTTGTCCGCGAAGCAGGCCGCCGGCCCGCTACGCGTCGCCGGGTTCGGCGCCGCCGCGCAGCTTGCGCAACTTCTTGTAGAGGTGGCTGCGCTCGAGGCCGAGGCGCTCCGCGGCCTCGGTCATGTTGTTCCCGGTCGCGGCCAGCGCGTCCTCGATCGTGCGCAGCTCGAACGCGTCGACCGCGCCGGCCAGCGTGCGCGGCGCGCCGCCGTCGGACTCGCCGGCCGGCAGGACGCGCGCGACGTCTTCGAGCGAGATCGTCGGGCCGGCGCTCATGATGAGCAGACGCTCGACGAGATTGCGCAGTTCGCGCACGTTGCCGGGGAACGGGTGGCCCGCGAGGCGCTCGATCGCCGCGGGCTCGAAGCGTCGCACGGCGCTCCCCAGGTCGCGGGCCAGGCGCGCCGCGAAGTGCTCGACGAGCAGCGGCACGTCGTCGCGCCGCTCGCGCAGCGGCGGCAGGGTGATCGGGATCACGGCGAGGCGGAAGTACAGGTCCTCGCGAAACGCGCCGGCCGCGACGCGCTCCGGCAGGTCGCGGTGCGTGGCCGCGAGCACGCGCACGTCGACCTTCAGCGTGCGGTTGCCGCCGAGCCGCGTCAGCTCGCCCTGCTCGAGCACGCGCAGCAGCTTCGTCTGGGCGCGCGGCGACAGGTCGCCGACTTCGTCGAGGAACAGCGTGCCGCCGTGCGCTTCTTCGAAGCGCCCGCGCCGCGCCTGCGTGGCGCCGGTGAACGCGCCGCGCTCGTGGCCGAACAGTTCGGACTCGATCAGCTCCTCGGGGATCGCGGCGCAGTTGACGGCCACGAACGCTCCGGCGCGGCGCGTGCTCGCGGCATGCAGCGCGCGCGCCACGAGTTCCTTGCCCGTTCCGTTCTCGCCCTGGATCAGGACGCGCGCGCCGCTCGGGGCCGCGCGCTCGATCTCGGCGAGCAACGTGCGCACGGCGGCGGAGCGCCCGACGATCGGCGACGCGGAGCGCGCCAGGCGCCGGTTCTCGTCGGCCAGCGCGCGCGAGCCTTCGGCGTTCTTGAGGAGCACGAGCAGGCGCTCGAGCGAAATCGGCTTCTCGAGGAAATCGAAAGCGCCGAGCTTCGTCGCTTTGACGGCGGCTTCCAGCGTGGCGTGGCCCGACATCATGATCACGGTCGTGTCGGGCGCGTCGCGCCGGATCTCGGCGAGCAGATCGAGACCGCTGCCCTCGGGGAACCACACGTCGAGCAGCACGACGTCGAACGCCTCCTTCAGCAGCATGCGCGCCTGGGCGAGCGAGCCGGCGCTCTCCGCCTGATAGCCCTCGCGCCCGAGCGCGCCCGCGAGGCTCGAGCGGATGTTCGCTTCGTCGTCGACGATCAGGAGCGAGGGCACGTTCAGCTCCGCTCGGAGATCGGCAGCGCGACGCGCACCGTGGTGCCGCCGCCGAGCCGCGAGTCGACCGCGATGCGTCCGCCGTGATCGTTCACGATGCGCTCCACGATGGTGAGTCCGAGCCCGCCGCCGTCCCGCTTCGTGCTGAAGCCGGGCGCGAACAGTTGCTGCCGCGCTTCTTCGGAGAGACCCGGCCCGCTGTCGGCCACCGCGAACTCGAGCGCGCCGTCGCGTGCCGCCGCCGTGACGCGGACGCTGCCGCCGTGTTCGACCGCTTCCAGCGCGTTCTTCACGAGATTGATGAGCGCCTGCCGGATCTGCCCGGCGTCCGCCGTGAAGCGCGTGTCGGGCGCATCCGTGCGGATGACGAGCCGTCCCGCCGCGATCTCGGCACCGTAGAGCGTCTCGAGATCGGCCAGCAAGTCGCCGAGCCGCACGGGCGCGGGGCGCGGCTCGGGCATGCGGCCGAAGTCCGAGAACTCCTGCAGCAGGCGCTTGAGCGTCTCGACCTCCGCGGCGACGGTGCGCGTCGCCTGGTCGAGGATCTCGGGAAAATCCGCGCGCTTCTGCTCGAAGCTGCGCTTCAGGTCCGCGACCGAGATCGCGATCGGGGTCAGCGGGTTCTTCACTTCATGCGCGACTTTTCGCGCCATCAGGCTCCACGCCGCCTGGCGCTCGCTGGTCACGAGCCGCGCGCGGTACTCGGTGAGGTCGCCGCGCATGCGCTCGAGCGCTACGACCAGCGTCTCCAGCTCGCGCACGCTGCCGAGCGCGAGCGGCTCGTCCCATTCGCCGCGCGCCACGCGATCCGCGAACGCGGCGAGGCGTTCGACCGGCCGCGACACCTGGCGCGACCAGACGGCGCCCAGGAGCACGGCGACGACGAGGCCGAGCGCGCCGAGCACGAGCGACGTCAGCCGCAGCGACGCGATCGTCGTCTCCGCCGCGGCCGTCGAGATGCGCCCGTCGAGTCGCGCCGGCCCCGGCGCGGCGCCGTCGAGCGTGAAGCCGTCGCTCAGGTGCGCGCCCGCGTCCGTGATCGCGACCCCGCGGCTCGCGGCCACGACGCGCCCGTCGCGGCTCGTGAGCGACAGCGCCACGCCGCTCGTGCGCTCGAGTTCGTCGAGAAACGCCGCGTCGATGCGCCGCCCGCCGCGCAACGTGCCGACGGCGCGGCCTTCGTAGCGGATCGGCGCCTCGGCGACGACGGAGGCGGCCGAGTCGCCGGCAGCGCCCGCGCCGGACTCGACTTCGGCCACCACCGCGCCCGAGGTGTCGGACAGCGTGAGTACGTCGAGCCCGAGCAGCACGCGCCGCGTCGACAGCTCGTCGCTCAGGTCGCGCCGCGCGATCGGCTGCACGAGGTACAGGCGCTTGAGCGTGGGATCGCCGCCAAGGACGCCGAGCTGCGCGGCGATGCGCGCGCGCTCGGCGCCGAGCTGCGAACGGAGCGCGCCGAGCGAAGCGGCCAGCCGCTCCGCGGCGTCGTGATGCACCGTGGCCTCGATGCGCCGCGCCAGCAGGAACATGGTGAGCGCGAGCGGCACGACCGCGACGAGCGCGCAGCCCAGCACGAGGCGGGCGCGGAGGGAGTTCACGGGTACGTCGGAGTCACGGGGCATTCGAACACGTGAGCGAAAGCATCGATCCCCAGCGAGCGCAGGTACGGTCGCCATATCGGGTCGCTGACGACGGGGCAGCGAACCGTTGCCAGCAGACGGTCACTCAGATGCCTGCGGTTCGCATACTCGAGGGTGAGCGTGGGGCCTGGTTCGGCGGCGCTGGCCCGGGCCGCGTCAAAATACTTCTGCATCGCCGTGTGACCAGGGCAACTGCGGCGCACTTCCCAGAAGGCCATGCCGATGACGCCCGCGTCGTCCGCCTGCGGCGGGAGCCACTCGACGTCGCCGCGCAGCACTTCGGTACCGACCGCGTGGAGCGCGTCCTGGTCGCGCGCCGAGAGACGTGTGGGCACGTCCACGGGCCCTATGCGCGTTCCGGTCGTCACCAGCATGCCGTGCGCCGCGAACAAGGCGGAACGCCAGCGCGAGTCGGCGCGCAGGTGCGCGGACGCTTCGCCCGGCCCGAACACCGCCGCATCCACTTCACCACGCGCGAGCGCGATCTCTTCGTCCGCGACGTCGTCGAAGCGTCGCACGCGAACCGTGTCCGGCCACCGCGTCCCGGCCCAGTTGTCGCTACGTACGAGGTCGAGTGTGCCGCGCGGACCGGGTTGCAGCCGGTAGCGCTCGCGCCAGGGCGGTGCGAGCGTGGTATCGGGGCGGCAGTCGTAGAGGGGGTTCGCGCGCGCGCCGGGAAGCCCGAGACGCAACAGCGGACGCGCCTCCAACGCCTGCGCGTCGAGTCGCACGACGACGCGCTCCGCGTGCCGAGTCTTCTCCAGCGATCCGCTCTCCAGCCGCACGACGGCCAGCGCCCGATCGAGCATCTGCTCGACCTCGCCGCTGGCGAGCGTCTTTCGTGACTGCAGGAACGTGACCGGCTGTCCGGGATCGAGGGGAACGGTGTCGCGCGTGGCCATGTAGATGCGCGATCCGTCGATCCAGACCACGCGCCATTCGGATTTGGCGGGGGTGGCAGCGCGAGCGGCCGGCGCGGAGACGGCGAGCGCCGCGCCGATCGCGAACAGGAGAGCGGCGGCGAGTGCCGCGTATGGAAGTCGTGTCTGCAGACGCCGTCCCCGTGTCATTCGGGCCACACCCGCGGAAGTCCCTTGCCGCGCCTCGCGATGCCGAGCGGTGGAAGCGTCCGCGTGGAGCGGCGGCGTGTCAAGGGAGACACGCGTTGGAGGCGCGCCCGCGGCGGCAATTCTCGCAAGCCGTTGAACGCGCGCGTGCGGATCGGATGGCACGACCCTTGAGATGTGCGTGGTCACGAAGCGGCGCCAAACGCGCGCCGCCTCGCCCTCGGGCGGCCGCGAATGGCGCGCCCGGGCGATCGGAAGCTGAGCACCGGCGATCTCACGCCGATCGGGACCTCGCGCCGGATGGGAGCACGAACATGCAGCGCATCCTCTTCAAGTGTTCGCTCGCGGCCACCGCGCTGGCCGCCGCCTCGTTCACCCTCGCCGCCCTGGCCGTCGGCTGTGGCCAGCACACGGCGGACTCGACCTCGAGCCAGGTCGCGGCCACGCCCGCGGTCGTCGAGGGCGGAAACACGTCCACGCCGGCGGCGTCGGCCGGCATGTCGGGCCCGACGCAGAAGGGCGCGACGTTGCCGCTCGTGGCCTCGGCGGATTCGCTCCCGCCCGAGGTCAGCGTGTCGATCGAGTCCGACCAGGTCACGGCGGGCGAGGTCGTGCTGGTCGCGGCGCGCGCGTCGTCCGACGTCTCGCAGGTGCTGCTGCGCGACCCGGTCGGCCGCACGCAGCCGTTCGAGAAGGACGCGACGACCGGCGTGTGGCGCACGTTCTACCGCGTGCCCATGAAAGACGGCGGCGAGCGCATCGGCCTCTCGGTGACGGCGGTGAACGGTTCGAACCGCTGGCACCGGGTGTGGACGTTCCTCACGATCGGCGGCGGGGAGTCGGTGAAGCCGGACTCCGTGGACACGCCGTAACGCCGGGACGCGGCCGCAATCGGGCGGGGGCGACAGGACGTCGCCCCCGCTTCGTCGTATCGTGCGCCGCGCAGGCCGGGCGAAACGCGCGCTTGGCGCCGCGGGTTCCCGCGCTCGTCGCGTGCGCGTCGTGGGGCTCGCCGCGATCGCGTCCCATGAACGCCGTCCGCCGCACACCGGACTTGGAGGATTCGCGCATGAGCCGCTTTTCGACCGCGATGACGTTGGCGATCGCCTTGACGATGACGTCCGGCCGGCCGGCCGCCGCGGCGGAGCCCGACAGCGCTTCCGCCGTCGCCGCGATCCAGGCCGACGCCGCCGCGCTGCGGCCGTTGTTCACGGCTCCCGTCGTCCGGCGGTTTCTCGACGCCACGCGCGCGCTGCCGCGCGTGGCGCCGCGCACGGTGCTCGTCGATTCGTCGCGCACGCACGCCTTCGGCGAGCGCGAGGCCGCCGCGCTGAGCGCCGCCGAGCGTGCGCCGCTCATCACGCGCTCGCTCGACGAGTCCTTCTACTACAACACGCGCTACGGAACGCCGCTCGCGTACGCGCGCCCGCTCGAGATCCTCGCCGAAGCGGGTTTCAAGGACGTGACCCGCCGGCGCATCGCGGACTTCGGCTACGGCACCATCGGCCACCTGCGCCTGCTCGCGAGCCTGGGCGCGGACGTCACCGGCATCGAAGTCGACCCCGTGCTGCGCGCGCTGTACTCGTGGCCCGGCGACCAGGGCGCGATCGAGGGCGTCGGGGGCGCGGCCGGTCGCCTGCGCGTGCTGGACGGGCGGTTCCCAGCGGAAGCCGCGATCACCGGCGCGGTGGGCGAGGGCTACGACCTGTTCATTTCCAAGAACACGCTGAAGAACGGCTACATCCACCCCGAGCGCGAAGTGGATCCGCGGCGGCTCGTGCACCTGGGCGTCGACGACTCGACGTTCGTCCGCACGCTCGCGCGCATCCTCCGGCCCGGCGGTTTCGTGCTCATCTACAACCTGTGCCCGGCGCCCGCGCCGCCCGATCAGCCGTACATCCCGTGGGCCGACGGACGCTGTCCGTTCGCGCGAGCGCTGTGGGAAGCGAACGGATTTCGCGTGATCGCGTTCGACAAGGACGACACGAAGGTGGCGCGCGCGATGGCGCACGCGCTCGGCTGGGATCAGGGCGCGAGCGCCATGAACCTCGAGAAGGACCTGTTCGGCACGTACACGCTGCTCGAGAAGACGGGGCGCGCCGCTCGCTAGGCGGCGCGGCACGCGCGCCAGGCACGGCGTCAGGACCGCACGCTACGGAACGCGCCGCGCCCGCGCCGCGCGCCCGCTCGAGGCGCGGCGGCGCAGCCCGCCGGCTCGTGGCGTTGGCACTTGGCCGTGCCTGGAGCGTGGACTATGGTCGCGGACCTCGATAGGAAGGGGAGAACCATGAACGCTCCATCCTCGGCCGTGCCCGTCGCCGCGCCGAACGCCACCGCCGCCGCTCCAACCGAACGACCTGGTCTCGAAGCCGTGTTCCGCCCGCGCTCGATCGCCGTGATCGGCGCGTCGCGCGAGCGCGGCACCGTCGGCGCCGAGATCTTCCACAACCTGCTCGAGCATGGCTTCCAGGGCGTCGTGTATCCCGTGAACCCGAAGGCCGACTCGGTGCAATCGGTGAAGGCTTTTCCCACGATCGAGCATCTGCCGGAGGCCGTGGATCTCGCGATCGTCGTCGTGCCGGCGGCGCACGTGGAAGGTGTGATGGAAGCGTGCGGCCGCAAAGGCGTGAAGGCCGCGGTCGTCATCAGCGCGGGCTTCAAGGAGACGGGCGGCGAGGGCGTCGAGCGCGAGCGCCGCCTGGTGGCGATCGCGCGGCGCTACGGAATGCGCCTCGTCGGCCCGAATTGCCTGGGCGTGCTGAACACCGAGAACGGCGTGCGCATGGACGCAACGTTCGCGCCGACGTATCCGCCGGCGGGCTCCGTCGCGTTCTCGTCGCAGAGCGGCGCGCTCGGGCTGGCGATCCTCGAGGCGGCGGCCGACCTCAACATCGGCATCTCGCAGTTCATCAGCGTCGGCAACAAGGCGGACGTCTCGGGCAACGACCTGCTCGAGTTCTGGGAGCGCGATCCCGCGACGCGCGTCATCCTGCTGTACCTCGAATCGTTCGGGAACGCGCACCGCTTCCTCGAGATCGCGCGCCGCGTGGCGCGCAAGAAGCCCATCGTCGCGGTCAAGAGCGGGCGCACGCGCGCCGGCATGCGCGCCGCGTCGTCGCACACCGGCTCGCTGGCCGGCGCGGACACGGCGGTGAGCGCGCTGTGCACGCAGGCCGGCGTGATCCGCACCGACACGATGGAGGAACTGTTCGACGTCGCGATGCTGCTCGCGAATCAGCCCGTGCCATTGGGCCCGCGCGTCGGCATCGTCACGAACGCCGGCGGCCCCGGCATCATGGCCTCCGACGCGTGCGAGTCGCACGGGCTCGAGGTCGTGACGCTGTCGGACGAGACCACGGCCGCGCTCAAGGCGTTCCTGCCCGCCGAGGCCAGCACCAAGAACCCCGTCGACATGATCGCGTCGGCGACGCCGCAGTCGTTCGAGAAGGCCGTGCGCCTGGTCGCGAACGATCCGAACGTGGACGCGCTGCTCGTGCTGTACGTGCCGCCGATCGTGACGCGCCCGCTCGACGTGGCGCAGGCCATCGTGCGCGGCAACGAGGAGGCGAAGGCGGACGCCGAAGCGCGCGGCGGTCCGGCGAAGCCCGTGCTCGCGTGCTTCATGGGCTCGCACGGCGTGCCCGAAGGCCTGCAGTCGCTGCAGGTCGGGCACATCCCGTCGTACGCGTTCCCCGAGTCCGCGGCGATCGCGCTCGTGCGCGCCGTCGAGCACGGGCGCTGGCTCGCCGCGCCCGAGGGCGCCGTACGCACGTTCGCCGACGTCGACGCCGCGGCCGCGTCACGCGTGCTGGCGACCGCGCGCGCGCGGGCGCGCGACGGCCAGAGCGTGTGGCTCGAGCCCGGCGAGACGCGCGCGCTGCTCGAGGCGTACCGCATCCGCACGCCGGAGATCGTGACGGCGACGGACGCCGGGCAGGCCGTCGCCGCGGCGAACCGCATCGGCTATCCCGTCGTGGTCAAGCTCGCGTCCACAACGCTCACGCACAAGTCCGACGTGGGCGGCGTCGTGCTCGACGTGCGCGACGCCGACGACGTGCGCCGCGCGGTCGCCGGCATCGCGTCACGGCTCGACGCGATCGGCAAGCGCGCCGAGATGCAGGGCGTCACCGTGCAGCCGATGATCAAGGACGGCATCGAATCCATCATCGGCGTGACGCGCGATCCGGCGTTCGGGCCGCTGATCATGTTCGGCCTCGGCGGCGTGCAGGTCGAGCTGCTGAAGGACGTCGTGTTCCGCATCCACCCGCTGACCGATCGCGACGCGCGCGAGATGGTGCATGGCCTCCGCGCGTCCGCGCGCTTCGCCGGCTATCGCGGCGCGCCGCCCGGCGACGTCGCGGCGCTGGAAGAGACGCTGCTGCGCGTCTCGCAGATGGCCGGCGCCCACCCCGAGATCGCCGAGCTGGATCTGAATCCGCTCGTCGTCTTCGAACCGGGGAAGGGGTGCTTGGGGCTGGACGCGCGGGTCGCGGTGGCGGGTGAGCCGAAGTAGCGCGCGTTCGAGTGCCTACGCTGCCGCGCCCATCGGGTCGAATTCAGCGCCTGCCGCGTTGCGTCGCCCGCCTGCAACCTTGCTCACGAGCCCCGCGTAGGTCCCACGTCACGCGCAGCCCGGCCACTCGCATGCCTACCGGCGTGCGTGGCCCTCGGCGCGCCTGCGGGACACCGCCGCACTCGAGACGCGTCACGACTTCAGGGGATTGAGCCATGCACGGGACAGCGCTGGCGGTGCATATCGCCGCGGGCAGCCTCGGCATCATCTTCGGCTTCATCGCGCTGTTCGCGGCGAAGGGCGCGTGGCTCCATCGCCGCACCGGGATGGTGTTCGTCTACGCCATGCTGACGATGGGACTCATGGGCGCGGCCATGTCCGCGGTGTGGGGCCGGCAGCCCGCTTCGAACATCCCGATGGGATTCCTGACCGCGTATCTCGTCACCACGGGTCTGACGACGGTGCGGCCGCCCGCCTCGCGATCGCGCGGGATCGATCTCGGGCTGATGCTCCTCGTCTTCGGCATCGGCCTCGCGTTCTTCACGGGCGGCGTGGTTGCGGCCAACAGCCCGCACGGCAACCTCAAGGGCATCCCGGCGCCGGCGTTCTTCATCTTCGGATCGACCGCGCTGCTGTCCGGCATCGGCGATCTCCGGATGATCCGCGCGGGCGGAGTTCGTGCGCTGCGCGGGGCGCCGCGCATCGCGCGGCACCTGTGGCGCATGAGCGTGGCGCTCCTGATCGCGGCGTTCTCGTTCTTCCTCGGCCAGTCACAGGTGATCCCGAAGCCGATCCGTGTGCTCCCGCTGCTGCTCGCGCCGCCGCTGATCATCGTCGTCGCGCTGCTCTACTGGGTGTGGCGCGTGCGCGTGAAGCGGAGTCTGCGCGGGCTGGCCGGCCGGGTCGCGCCCGAAGCCGGGCGCATCGTTCGCGCGGAGGCGCAGCCGCTGGAGGCGCCGTCCCCGCGCTGAGCGCGCGACTCCTCACGTTTGCCGCCCCGCGAGCGCGGATGGTAACGTGCTTCGCTTCCGAGGGGGCGGCATAGCCAAGTGGTAAGGCGAGGGTCTGCAAAACCCTTATTCCCCGGTCCGTGCGGGATCCAGCTAGAGCCCGAGGCGCGCCAAATCGATAGGTGACACGCACGAGGCTATCTCGCCGTGCGCCGTCCCCAGCGGTCTCGACCGTGATCCCATCGACGAGCCTTTCGACGATCTGCCGTCGTAGCTCGGGAGTAAGCGGGCGATCCATCCGAAGGTTGAGTTCGGCCAGGAGCTGAGCCGTCGTCACGAGCTCCCTTTCGTCCTCTCTGGCTCGATTGCCTTCGTTCTCGAGCGCCTGGATCTGAGTCCGAAGATCCGCACGCTCGCGTTCAACTTCGTCGAGCTCCCGGTCCAGCGTCGCGTCGTCGATGCGCCCCCGCCGAAATAGCCCGATAACACGCTCTCGCTCGGCGTCCTTCCCCTCAAGCGCCGAACGCAGCCCCTCCAGTCGAGAGTCCGCAGACGTGGTCTGCTCTGATGCCCCCGCGATGCGTTGGAGTACTTCCTCGAGCACTGCACCCGGATTGCGCACGAACTGCTCTACATCGCTCCAGATCACGTCGTCGATGTCGCCCGGGATTGCCATCCCGCAACAGCGTGAAGCGGGGTCAGGAGCGATCTTTCGTCCCTTGTGTCGCCCGCCACACACGTAGTACGGACGCTCAGGGCGGCTCGCAGACGTGTAGACCGTTCCGACATACGTCCAGCCGCAGTGCGCGCACTTCATGAGGCCCCGGAGAAGGTAGGTGCGCCGGGAGTTGCGTCTACTGAAGAGTCGATTTCTCTTCAGTGTCTCCTGCGCCCGCTCCCACAGTGCCTCGTCCACGATCGCGGCGACCTTTCGCTCCATCACCTCGCGCTTCTTCCCGTGTTTCTTCGGTCGCTTGCCGTAGTAGTGCACCCCTTTGTAAGTCGAATTTCGTAAGACGAACCAAACGCGCGAGTCGCGCCAAATTCCCGCAGTGGAGCGTTGACGCTTGCCTCTCGTGTCGTCCGACCGGAGGCTAGAGACCGCTGTAGGTACTCGAAGCTGATTTAGGGTGTCAGCGATGACTAAGCAAGACTTTCCCTCGTCTCCGGCCATTCGGAATACGAGTCGGATTACGTCAGCTTCGGTCAGTCTTGAGCCCGTGAGCGGCTCCTCGGACGCCACGAGACGTGCTTCACGATGTCGACCTTGCACTCGATAGCCATAGGGCGCGACGCCGCCGACCCAGGCGCCTTCTCTCACGAGGCGCTCGGTGCCGGCGGCCGAGCGCCGGAGAATGTTCTGCCGCTCCAGCGTGGCGACACCTGAGAGGATCGTGAGATTGAACTCGCCCTCAGGGGTGTCAGTCTCGATGGACTCCGTCATGCTCTTGACGGCGACGCCCAGCTCCTGAAGCTGCCGCACAGCCACGAGGATCAGCAGGGATTCGCGACCCAAGCGATCCAGTTTGTAGACAAGCACCTCACTGAACTTGTTCGCCCGTGCGTCGTTGACGAGGCGAGCACCCTCTGGCCGTTGGTCGAACGGTACGGTGCCGCTCACACCATCGTCCGCGTAGAAACCGACGATCTCGATCCCTCGTTGCCCGCAATACCTCTCAGCGAAGTCGCGCTGCGTCGCGATCGACTGGCGGTCGCGCTGCTCCTCCGTGCTGACGCGCACATAAATCGCGCTTTTCATGCGTCTCACCCCTTCTCGCGCCTAAACCACCGGCGCACGGTCGACGCCCGGCTCCCAACCGCACTCGCCACGTCACTCGCCCTCATTCCGGACTTGTGCAGGGCGAGCGCCTTGCTCTTGCGCTCCATCATGGCCCGCTTGGCCAGCTTCATCGCGGCCTGACGCCCGCACTTCGAACAGAAGTTTCGTCGCTTGGGATTCGGAAGCCGATCGGGCTTGTAAAGGCTTCCGCAGTGCGTGCAGACGGCGAGGCTGCCCACGCGCGTGATTCGGACCATCATCTGCAAGCCGAGCAAGCCGAAGAGATTTCCCATGGGGCTAGACGCGAATCGAATCACCGGAGGATCGTTGGGACCGGCGACGATCTTGGGGCCCATTCGAGCGACCTCGACCCATTGGTTCACCGTTGAGTGGAGCATGAACTTGTCGAGCATCAGGAGGGCACCTTGCTTGGCAATGTTGGCTCGCCGTTCTTCGAGCCGCTCAGGCGTTGCCTCGTCGACTTTGAGCTCGATCCAGTCCTCGAGACCGCCGGGCCTGTTCCCTGCCACAGCTGCCGCGATCCGCATGAGCGCGCGTGCGCGACGCGCCCATTGGCGCCAGTGGGCGAGCCGCTCGCGACCGATCCAGAAGCCCGAAAGCCGCGGCTCAAGCCCAGGTGGATTCCACAGGAGCGGGGCACAGCCGGGAGCGGGGCCGTGACTCCACTGGCGCGCGCTCCGATCCTGAATCATGGGCTTGCCGTGCGAACACAAGTCGAGCACTCCCCAGCGCTTTGCGAACGCGAGGATGTCCTCTTCTGGGGCGTCCACGAGGCGGACGAAGTGATCGACAAGGCGTGGAGGCGGCGTGACCGAGCGACTCTGCCTTGTGTCCTTGCTCGCGTCGTCGAGCCAATTCGGAAAGTATTGATAGCAGAGGCAGCCGTCTTTCAGCTCCAGACGTTCGGGGACCGTCAAGTAGCCCGCTGCAACCGCCTGCTCGATCCTTTCCTCGAGATTGAAGAGCGGACCGATCCCGCGATTGCTGACAGGTACTCCCCGCCGTGGCATACTGAAAGCATACCCAACTCTTAGGCTACAGTCCACTCGAGTCTGTAGGGTCCAAGTGTGGCTACAAGGACCACGGAGGGCTCTGCAGGTGGACAAACTGGTGCTGCGGCCAAGTGAAGCAGCGGAAGTTCTCGGCGTCGGCCGATCGACGATCTACGCGCTTCTTGCTTCGGGCGAGCTTCCGTCAATGCGGATTGGGCACTCAATTCGAGTCCCGGTCGACGCTCTGAAGTGCTGGATTGCGGCACGCGCAGCGGAAGCGCTAGCCGACGGCGTCGAACTCGTCGAGCCGCCTCGTTAGGTGCGGACCGAAATGCAGGTCCTGAGGCGGTTCGAACCGGACGAGGCGCGCCAGCTAGAGGCGCTGCTTCTGCTGCTGCGCAGCAATGAGCCGCTCTGCGGCGACGCGTCGTCGCTCACCAACTGCGACGATCCAAACTGTCACAGGTCCGAGGATCGCCCTGCGAGTGCGCAATCGGCGAGACACAGACCAGCATGACAAGTCCCCTGGATAGCGCACTGGACTACGCCAACCGCGGATGGGCCGTCCTCCCTATTCATTCAATCGAAGCGCGCGGTTGCACGTGTGGCGAACAGTCGTGCGGCAGGCCAGGGAAGCACCCGAGGATCAAGCCCGGGCCTCGCTTCAAGGACGCGACCACCGAGGGCGGCGTGATTCAGAGCTGGTTCCGCACCTGGCCCCACGCGAACGTAGGAATCCTGACAGGCGTGCGCTCTGCCGTTGTCGTGCTGGACGTTGACCCACGAAATGGGGGCGAGGCCTCACTGGCTAAATTGGTCGCAACGCACGGCGAGCTGCCAGCCACAGTAATGAGCCGCACGGGCGGAGGTGGTCGACACTATTTCTTCTCACATCCAGGTGGCTACGTTGCGAGCAGGAGTCCCGGCGCCGGACTCGACTTGCAGGCGGACGGTGGGCACTTCGTCGTCGCTCCACCTTCCATCCACGTGAGCGGTACGCCTTATGTATGGGCCGCGGGGCTCGACCCTGCGAGCTCTCCGCTTGCCCCACTACCGCCTTGGCTCATGAAACCGAAATCGACAGGGCGACTGGCGCGGAAGGGACAGGTCGCCTTGTCCGCAGAGAGGGCCGCGCGATACGCCGAGGGTGCGCTTCGAAAGGAGTGCGGGCGCGTCGCGCAAGCCAAGCACGGTCAGCGCAACAACACTCTCTACAGCGCGGCTGCGAACATGGGCGAACTTGTCGGCGGTCGCTGGATCGAGCGCGATTCAGTGGAGGTGGCCCTTCGCGACGCAGCAGGCGCTTGCGGCTTGCTCGAAGACAGTGGCGAGGCAGGTGTCGACGCGACCATTCGCAGTGGAATCGAGAGGGGACTGCAGCAGCCCCGAGAGTTACGGGGCGATGGGCTGTCGAGCACACCCCATCAAGGCGGAAGCACAGATCAGAACGAATCGGAGGCTCCGACGGCTGCCCCCGACACCTTCAATCTCACCGATATTGGAAACGCCGAGCGTCTGGTTCTGCGTCATGGAATGGACCTGCGCTATTGCCCTCTCTGGGGCAAGTGGCTAGCTAGGGCCGACAACCGGTGGCTCCGCGACGGCAACAGCGAGGCCGAGCGACGCGCCAAGAAGACTGTGCGCGCCCTGTTGTCTGAGGCCATCCGAATGCCGGATGGGGAGGGCCGCACGAAAATGATCCGTTGGGCTCTACGTTCGGAATCAGATCAACGAGTTCGAGCCATGCTCAAGCGCGCGACGGTCGAGCCCGGCATTGAAGTGGCTCCTATGGAGCTCGACGCGAATCCTTGGAGAATCGCGGTGCTCAACGGGATCGTTGACCTCAAGACTGGAAAGCTCCTTCCACACGATCGCCACGAATTGAATACGAAGCTCGCACCGGTTGAATTCGATCCCGATGCACGGTGTCCGTTGTGGGACGCCTTCCTCGAGCGCATGGTGCCCAGCGAAGAATTGCGTGCCTTCTTGCAGCGCGCGGCAGGCTATTCGCTGACCGGCAGCACTCGGGAGGAGGTGTTGTTCTTTCTCCATGGCCCGACAAGCGCCGGGAAGTCAACGTACATCGAAGCCCAGAAAGCAATGCTCGGAGGCTACGCGACTACGGCGGACTTCTCGACTTTCTTGAGACGCCGGAACGAAGGGCCAACGAATGACATCGCGGCTTTGGCTGGCGCCCGCATGGTGCTCTCTCTCGAGGTCGACGAGGGGCGCCACCTCGCTGAGGCCCTCATCAAGAACCTAACGGGCGGGGACACCGTCAGTGCGCGCTTTCTGTATCACGAGGCCTTCGAGTTTCGGCCCGATTTCAAGCTTTGGCTCGTGGCGAATCACAAGCCAAGAGCCAATGCGGCGGATGATGCGATCTGGCGGCGCATCCGGCTCATTCCCTTTGAAGTCTCACTGGCGCCGGACGAGCGCGATCCAAGAGTGAAGGAGACACTCACGACTGACCCGCAGGCTCGCTCGGCAGTCTTTGCCTGGGCCGTGCGAGGCAGCTTGGCCTGGCAGCTCGATGGATTGAATCCGCCAACGGAAGTACTCCGGGCGACCGAAGCATACCGGCAGGAGTGCGATCATGTCGGACCCTTCCTGGCGGATTGTTTCAATCGCGCCCCGCATGGGCGAGTCTCCGCTGCGGAGCTCCGTCGACGATATGTGGAGTGGTGCGACGCCAGCGGCGAGAGGCCGGTTCATCAGACGAAGCTGGCCGCCGCTCTCGAGCGGCATGGGCTCAGAACCGGTCGGGACGGGAGGATGCGCTACTGGGAAGGCATCAGCATCGTGTGACACGAGTGACATGGGTGACACAGGTTTCGACAGAGTCGGAACTGATCACCCCTTACGCGAGAAGACCCGAATGAGCGTCACCTACGTCACCGGCGTCACGGAAGGGTCTACGAGGAGCACCCTGTGGACCATCTGCGCGCTCGGTTTGGAGATGGCCGCGATCCCCACATCACCTCCGCCAGTCGTGCGACTCAACGACGACCCGAGTCGACACGAAGCGTGACGCCTGCATGTTCGGCCCTCTCGCAAGTGGCATAACGCATTGTGAATAAAGGTACTGTGCGCGCGTTCTGGTGCGGGTAACGACGACCCCGAGGCCTCGCTAGTGACAGAAGACCGTGGTGGGTAGCCACTCGGTAGCCGGGTAGCCAGGGAGGTAGCCGTCATGGAAGACGTGACCATCGTGCGGAAGCTCGACTCGTGGGCGATTGCGCGCGTGCGTCCCTACGAGAAGAACGCGCGGCTCCACTCGGACGCCGATGTGCGCAAGCTCGCGGCGCACGTGATCCGGCATGGGTTCAACAAGCCGATCGAGGTCGATGAGGAAGGCATCATCCTGTGCGGGCACCGCCGCCTGGCCGCGGCCCAGCTTCTCGGCATGGCGCGGGTCCCTGTCATCCAGCACTCGCATCTCGACGCCGCGCGGAAGCGCGAGTATCGGCTCGCCGACAACCGGCTCACGCTGGAAGGAGAGTGGGACGAAGAACTGCTCGCCGCCGAGATGGAAGGCATCCGAGAGCAGGGCGGCGAACTCGAGTTCACGGGCTTCAGCGACGCCGAGCTCCGAGATCTCGAACTCGACGCGACCGGCATCGAAGAGTCTCCGGTCCCTGAGCCGCCTGCCATTCCAATCTCACGACGCGTGGATCTCTGGCATCTAGGGAGCCACCGAGTCCTCTGTGGCGATGCAACCGCGCCGTCTGACCTGGGCAACCTGCTGCATGGCGAGCTCGCCGACTGCGTCTGGACCGACCCGCCCTACAACGTCGCCTACGAGGGGAAGACGAGCGAGCGCCTCACAATCGAGAACGATCGGATGGGGCCCGCGGAGTTCCATGACTTCCTACGCCTCGCGTTCTCCTCGACGTTCGAGGTGACAAGAGAAGGCGCTCCGATCTACGTCGCGCATCCAGATACCGCGAGCGAGACCTTTCGCGTCGCCTTCCGCGAGGCAGGGTGGGAGCTCAAGCAGTGCTTGGTGTGGAACAAGAATGTGTTCGTGATGGGCCGGCAGGACTACCACTGGAAGCACGAGCCGATCCTGTATGGCTGGAAGCCCGGCGCGGCGCACACTTGGGTGGGCGGCCGCGACAAGTGCACGGTGATCGACATGGATCGCCCGAGTGCGAGCCCCGAGCACCCCACAATGAAGCCCGTCGCTCTCGTGGCGGCGATGCTGCGCAACAGCGCCGCGGCGGGATCCACCGTGCTCGACCCCTTCGGCGGCTCGGGCTCGACGCTCATGGCCTGCGACGCGCTCGGCCTTCAGGCGCGGCTCCTCGAGCTGGATCCACGCTTCGTCGACGTGATCATCCGACGCTGGCAAGACGCGACCGGCGAGGCCGCGACCCTCAAGGGTGTCACGCCGTTCGATGTCGTCAGCGAACAGCGCAGCACCCGCCAGTAGCGGAGGGACATTGGGCGTCCCGATCAGTCAAAGGGCGTACGCGAAGCACCGGGGCGTCACGCATCGCGCTGTCCAGAAGGCGATCGCCGCGGGGCGGATTCCGGTCACTGCAGACCGCAAGGTCGATCCGGACGTTGCCGATCGCGCGTGGGCGTCCAACACGGACGAGGCGAAGGTACGCGGCACGGCTCCCGCAGCGGCGCTACCGAGTGCACCCTCGCCAATGCCGGTCGGCCCCAGCGGCACCTCTTCCAGCTATCAGACGGCGCGCGCTCTTCACGAGACCTATCGCGCGCGCACTGCACGTCTCGAATTCGAGCGTCTCTCGGGGGCGCTCGTGCCCATGGATCAGGTGCGAGTCGAGGCCTTCACCAGTGCGCGCCGAGTGCGGGAAGCCATTCTCTCGGTGCCGGATCGGCTTTCGCCGGTTCTCGCAGCGATGAGCGATCCGGCGGACATCCATCGCACGCTGCTTGCAGAGCTGCGTCAGGCCTTGGAGGAGCTCGCCCGTGACCAGCGCACTTGAGGTCTACCGAGAGGCGTTCGCGTCCGGGCTCACGCCGGACCCGGACACGACGATCTCGCAGTGGGCTGACGAGCATCGGGCGCTGAGCGAAGTCGCTTCCTCTGAGCCCGGCCCTTGGCGCACGGCGCGGACTCCCTACCTTCGCGAGATCATGGATGCGCTCTCGCCTTCGCATCCGGCAGAACGCGTGGTGGTGATGAAGGGCGCGCAGATCGGCGGCACGGAGTGTGGGAACAACTGGATCGGGTACGTGATCCACCGGGCGCCGGGCCCGATGCTCATGGTTCAGCCGACCGTCGAGATCGCCAAGCGGGTGAGCAAGCAACGCATTGCCCCCATGATCGAGGCGACGCCCGCACTCCGAGAACGTGTCGCGGAGTCGCGCTCGCGGGATTCCGGAAACACGGTCCAGGTGAAGGAGTTCGAGGGCGGGCTCTTGATCATCACCGGAGCCAACTCCGGTGCCGGTCTTCGATCGATGCCGATCCGCTTCCTGTTTATGGATGAGGTCGACGAGTACCCGGGGGATGTCGACGGCCAGGGCGATCCGGTGGCGCTGGCCGAAAAACGGACGGCGACCTTCTCCAGACGAAAGATCCTGCTTACCAGCACCCCGACCATCAAGGGGCTGTCGCGTATCGAGCGCGAATACTTGGAGAGCGACCAGCGTCGCTACTTCCTGCCATGTCCGCTCTGCCAGCACATGGACTACGTCCTCTGGCGTGGTCCCGACCACCATCACATCGAGTGGGAGGAGAAGCGGCCCGAGACTGCGCACTTGGTGTGCGGAGGCTGCGGCGGGCGGATCGACGAGCGTCACAAGACCGAGATGCTCGCGAAAGGGGAGTGGCGTCCGACCGCGACCGGTAACGGACGCACTGCGGGCTACCACCTCTCAGCGCTCTACTCGCCCCTAGGGTGGAAGTCCTGGGCTCAATGCGCAGCCGAGTTCCTGCAGGTGAAGGAGGATCCGTTTCGCCTGAAGACATGGGTCAACACGGTGCTCGGTGAAACGTGGGAGGAGCGCGGCGACTCAGTTCCTGCTGGCTCCCTGTTCGCTCGTCTCGAGCGATACCAAGCTGAGGTGCCGGTCGGTGTGGGCGTGCTCGTTGCGGCGGTTGACGTGCAGGGCGATCGCCTGGAAGCAGTGGTCAAGGGCTACGGGGCCGAAGAGGAGTCCTGGCTCATCGCCTTCACGCAGCTCCACGGGGACCCGGCGCGCGAGGAGATCTGGTTCGAGCTCGACAGGTTCCTGGGCCAGGAGTTCGAGCATGTGAGCGGCCAGAAGCTGCGGGTCGAGCGGACTGTCGTCGATTCTGGCGGCGCCCACACTGAGCACGTCTACCGCTACGCAAAGCGCCACGCCGGCGAGGGCGTGTTCCCGATCAAAGGTGGCAGCAACACGGGGCGACCACTCGTTGAGCGCCCATCGATCCACAATCGCTACCGGGTGCCACTGTTCGTCCTCTGCGTGGACACGGGGAAGGACCTGGTGTTCTCAAGGCTCAGGATCCCGACGCCAGGGCCAGGATTTGTCCACCTCCCTGAGTGGGTCGACGAGGAGTACCTGGCGCAGCTCACCGCCGAGAAGATGATTCGCAAGTACGTGAAGGGGAGAGGTGCGGTCCGGCATTGGATCAAGCTTCGAGAGCGGAACGAGGCGCTTGACCTCGAGGTGTACGCGCTCGCGGCGCTACACATCCTGGGGCAGTCGTTTATTCGCACGCTCGAAGGCGAGGCCGCGAAGTTTGCCCAGACTGCGCTCGCACCCGTCGAACCAGATATCGCCCAATCTGCACCAACCGCCTCTTCGTTCATACAACGGTTGCCGCGGCGCAGCGGATGGGTTACGGGCTGGTGAGCGAGCCGCATGAGTTCGCCTCGGCGGAAGGTGCTTGGGGCTAGGCCGGCCGGCTGAATGGCGTAGTCGTGTTGTCAGTTTCATGCCCGAGTCGATCGCATGTTAACCGCGCGGTCGATGATCCCGCATTGCGTGAGACAGCACGCTCGGCGGCTTCATCCTCCCCGCAGCTCAGAATCGTACGCGCCCGACTTCCCACGACTTCCTGCTATTCTCTCCCCGCTAGGGGCGTCGTAGTCCACCATCGGAAAGGAGTCCGCCTGTGCCCTGCATCTACTGCTTGAAGTCCACGGAGGAGCGCTGTCCAAGGGCGCACATCTTCCCCGAGTCGATCTTCGGCGACCACGACGAGCTTGTGTTGGCCAATCGCCAGGTATGCGGGGCGTGCAATAACGGCTTCGCGCATCTCGAATCCAAGTTCAAAGATCGTCTCGGCTTCATCCCTATGATGGTCGGCATGGGCAAGAACAAGCGTGGTCGCCCGACGACGATCAACGCTCCTGGGATGAGGGGAACGCGGGACCCGCGCAATCCGCTGATTTCCCTGAATCTCGGAAAGCGACCGTGGATCACCGCCGAAGGCGTCCATGTGCGCCCGGCAGTGAACCTGGGGGAGCGAATCACGTTCAGTCACGGGGAACGGGGACCCGGCGGGTATCGCTTTCGCTTCGTCCAGGAGATGCGTGTGGATGACGTGCTCATCCGCATTCTCACCAAGATCGCATTCGAGACCGTCTGCCTGCTTCGGGGTGCCGAGTACTGCGCCGATCTCCGTTGGCACCGCCTGCGCGCGTTCATCCTCCGCTCCGAAGGCAAGCGCGCTTACTTCATGCCGAAGACTCTGTCGATGCCGACAGCGGCGAACGGGGGAGTTAGCGTCCCGGTCGGGATTAGCCTCTTGCCCGTACGGGTGCGCACCGACCGCGATTGGATGGAAGAGTGGCTCGCGGCAGTACGCGTCGGACCCTCCTTCCTTCTGGACATTTCCCCAGAGAACTTGGTGCTTCCGACACTCTTGGAGGCGATGCCGACCCAAGCCCGAGACGCCGGATTCCTCAAGACCTGTGAGGGGAAACCAACTGTGCAAGCCGCCTGATGGGCAGCGACTAGGACCAAGCAATGGACCGCGAAGAGGTGCTTCAATTCGTCGCTCAGGAAGACGTGCGCGGACTGGCCTTCCGAACGCAATTCGGAGCGGAGTGGGTCACCGTCGAGGCGTCAATAAAGCGCGCCTCCGAGGACGTGGGGATCGGGGCCGCCCTGCTCCCGGCTAGGGAGGTCGAGCGCGCCCTCCGCAAGGCCGATTGGGACCAACTCCAAGGCAGCTTCGCCCCGGGGCACGTCACTCACTACGCGCCCGGCCGTGAGGAGGTGACTACCTACCATCGCCTCGGCGATGACGACGGAATCGAGCCTCTCATTGTCCATCGCTCCTTCCACGGAGTGCGTCCCAACTCGATGGAGCTCTGCGAGGAGTTTCGCTTGTTTCACAACTTGTTCTTCGAATCGGCACGTAGCGAGTTTGTCAGGTTCGCGGACAACGGCGATGAAGAGGTCGTTGTCAGAATGAAGGGGGATCGTGTTGAGGTGCGCCGCGACGAGCTGCTGCAATACGTCAGCGCGAAGGAGATGGTCCTAGTGCTCTGCATTGATCGCTTCCGCTACGGAATGATCGAGCCCGTCTTGCAGCCAAGTGAGGCCCTGGTCGAGGACGTGACGGAGAGCGACATGGTGTACGCCTTTCATCGATCAGACGCGCGGCACGTGGGCTATAAGGATCGCAATGTGCTCTCTCGCCTCCTTGGCAAGTTACTCGTACGGGGCGACCGTGGCCGGGGTACGCGCGTTGGGGATGAAGAACGCTTTGAGGACTTCATCATCGATGTTGACGAGGCCGGCCAGGAAGTGCGTCACACTTCCAACCCGGAAATGCTGTCAAACTACTTCGGCGCGAACCCCGGCGCACCCCACTATCTGACGCCGGTGTTCTTTCGTCGCGAGGTGCTCCAGAAGTACTATGCGGACTCATCACGCTACGAGGTAGCTGACTCTTACCTCAAGTGCGCGAGGCTTTGGGGTCTTCGAATGGACAACAATCACGATCGCTATGTGATCGTATGGCTGGGGGACCTTGGTCGCGATCTACCGGCGGGTGAGCGGCTGTACTGGAAGAGCTTTAACGTGCGTCCTGACGGGAAGATCAGTACCACGTATTATCGACGGGCCATCCTTGGCGAATTTGCCGAGGCAGTCGCCGAGGATCACGCTTTCAAAGACCAATATCGCCAGACGAACGCACGCTGGGAAGAGATTCTCGGATGGCCGATCTTCAAACCACTTGCTGCAGGGGATGAGCACGTCGTAGCTGTCTTGCGAATTCCGCTATCGAACAGCCCCTCGGAATTCGACGACCAGGTAATGGCTTTGACGAAGCTGATGGTGGACAGCTTGAACGAGAGAGAGCTGGTGCGGGGCCTGTCCGGCGTCCCGGGGAACGCTAAAGGCATAGCGAAGTTGGAGGCATTCCTGAAGGCCCACGACTCAAAGGGCGCAGCCACTATTACTGAATTCATGAGAGGAATTCAGGCACTTCGCTCAACAGGGGTCGCGCATCGAAAGGGCGGGAACTACGAGTCGGCAAAGAAGCGCTTTGGTGTAGGAGTGGCGCCGCATCCAGCCGTATTCAGGAGCATCCTGAAAGAGGCCATCGAGACCCTGCAGCTACTTGAAGTCGCAGCCCTGGTGGGTGACGCCTGACCATAGTGCAAGCATTCCATGACTCGCATTGTTGGGCGCCGGGGGGCGGCAGCTCGAGCACGGCGCATGATCGCCTAACGTCAGGGATCAGGGGAGAAGACGGTGCGAGCGGTATCCGCCGCTCCGGCTGAGTCAGGGAAGAGCGCCCCACGCCAGATGCCATGTTGCTCTCTGAGAACTCTGCGCAGCGCGGGCTTGAGTTGTGCAGGCACCACATACAAGTGGTGGCGAGTAACGTCGGCCATGAGGTTCGTGATTGCTTCAGCGTGGTCGCGGCCAAAGCGCGCGCTCATGGTATAGGCGCCGGATTGCGCGTCCTGCCGAGGGAATCCGGTGTAGAAGCCACAGATAAACCAATCTGGTGGCTCGTCCGTCGTGAACGCAGTCAGCTTCGCATCGAACTTCGCAGGGTCACCACTACCATCGGTAGTTGTCTGCTTCCAGCGAGCCCACTGCTTGGCTCCGACGGACTCATAGAATGGCTCGTCAAGCGTCCAGATCTCACCGTCCTCTTTGTCGCTCCCTGCCGCGGAAAAGTAGGCCGCGACAAATGGAGACATCGACCAGTCTAACAGGCGCGTGGGCACCCCGTAGTGGCGAAGCACCATCAGGGCCACGATGTCGTCGGCCATCGCGCCACTTTCACCCTGGTCGGCGAAGAACCGTGCGGTCGAGCGAAAGATGTTGATGCTTTGGCGCTCAAGGGCGAGTTTGTCAGAGCGCGGGAGTTTCAGAAGGTGGCCTCGGTCAATGGATGGGATCAGCTCGCCGTAAGATTGTGCTTGTCCTCGAGACAGCCATCTCCGCCCGCGCAAGTCGACTAAGACCTCCATCACGTGAGATTCTGAAGTGAGAGTCGTTGTCTTCCATCCGTTGGACATCGGGCAACCTCACGTGCGCATCTCTCCGGATGATTCGCGCCCTTGATTGCAGCACCTCTGCTCGCGGCGTCCGGTGCATCGTGCGTCCGCTCGCGTATCCGGATCCAAACCGCGACCCTCGACGCGCGATCGCCCCTTGAAGTCTCGATCCGCGTGAGCGCTTGATCAGAGCGTGCGCAGGATGATAGCGTCGGTGCCCATTGTCGAGGCGGCATAGCCTAGTGGTAAGGCGAGGGTCTGCAAAACCCTTATTCCCCGGTTCGAATCCGGGTGCCGCCTCCATTCGATTCGTGCAGCGCCATGCGCTCAAATTGCCAGAGCTGCACGCAGGGCCGCGCTGGAAGCCGCGAGGCTTGAGGCCCTCCTTTTCCACTATTCAAACGCCCCAAAGCCTTTCGAAGAGTCGCCCAGGCCCCCGCGAACGAACTCGGGGGCTTATCCTTTCTCTAGCGTCCGGAGATGTCAGAAGAGGCGCGCGGGGGAAGCGGAGGTGACCCGAATAGTGCCCGTGATTGGAGGCGCCCTCAAGGGCGACACCTCACCAAGGAGGGAGTAGATGGACGTGTCGAAGATCCTTGAGATCTTCAAGGTCAGTGGTTGGAACCTCACGGCACTCGCGGTGGCCACGGGGCTTGTTCTCTTCTTGCCGGAGTCGTCGGTCAAGCAGCTTGGACTTGGTGCGCTTCGGGCCGTTTTCAAACCATGGATAGGCGCGGCGTTCATCCTGAGCTCAGTTCTGGCTGTGACTTCATGGGCCAGGAGGGGCTGGGAGCAATGGTCGCAACACCGAGTCTTGTTGACACGCCGAGATGCGTGGCACAACCGGTTGCGGAATCTGCCGAATGACGAGAAACAGATCCTGCGGCAGTTCATGACTCTCGGAGCTCACAACCTTCCGTTCCACCTGAGCGACGGCTCCGTCCTGAGTTTGGTTGCGAAGCGGGTACTTCATCGCCCCTCTCAGGTCATTGAGAATGTCGAGGAGACAACGTATATCCTAAATACGTGGGCGCGAGACTTTCTCACGGAACACCCTGAAGTGCTGAACTAGCTACTTGTGGGGCCACGGCCACGTGCAGCTCTCCAGAGGAGCCGAAGGCCCTTCAGCAGAATCGGGTGCTCCATTGCAGTCAGCCGGTGCAAGCGGCTTCCAGCGCACGTTTCGGGGAGTCCATGGCATTCGTCCATTGGTGCAAGGTCGGCCTCGTTTGGCTCCTAATGGCTGCGATCTTGACAATCGGCCTCTCCATCCTTTCGTTTGTGCTTGGGCTCATCTTTTCGTGGATCGAAACGCGACGGCCAAACGAGCCCGATATGGGACTCGTGCGCTGCGTTTTTGTCACCGTGGGCCTAGTGGCCTTGGGGTACGCGCTCTTAGGCCGGAGCGGATTTATGTTAGTGCCCATCGGTCTGACCGGCATCACGATGATCGTGGCTGGCGCTAGGCGGTGGTGGTGGTGGGAGCGATGAACGGACGGCGGAGCGGCGCGCAGGACCCGTCGCGGCCCGTAAAGAAGCCCAGGCCCCTCGCAGCGGATAATCGGAGTGTCGGTTACGTTCCGAGTCGCTGATCGAGCTCGCGAAGGCTTCGTGGATTCAGGAGGCGCTTCAGGCAGGCAGTGGCTGCATCCGGCGTGCTGACGAATTCCACCCAGGGGAACTCGGCCATCGCCTCAGGAATCTTTCGACGCCTCTCAGGATTCGTCTTGGCGACAACTGCAGCAAATATCGCGAACGACGCTCTCCTGTGGACACCGTATGCGTCGTCGATTGCCTTCAGATCGTCTTGCTCCAAGTAGAGAGCTGCTTGCGCGAACGCGGCGTTGTAAGCATCTTCCTTCGCACTGACCCTGGTGCCGAATTCTTCGAGCGTATCCGGAGGGAAGTTGCCGGACACGTTCAACTGACGGTGCCAGTCCGTGATGGCCCCATAGAGCGTACGCAAGCTATTGATCTTGTGTTCAAGGAACCGATCGGCGTGCCAACGGCGTTCTTCGGAGCGTCGCCTCAGGATGTCAAAGGCTTGCGTAACTGAGAGTGTGAGGACCGCGATCGCGCCGCCAGAGGCCACCGAATTGCGGCCAGGTAATAGCAGCAGAACGGTTGCGGCGAGCGCCCCGACGACGATCATCCCAGCAGGCGATTCGAGCGCCTTCGAGGCGTACGTACGGGCGCTGGCAAGTGCAGCCGGGAAACGGCCGCCTCGACCGGTCATCGTAGCCTCGGGCCCATCGCTGTGCCGCGCAATGTCGGGCTCATCGCGCGCCTCAGTCCTCGCGGCCGCCTTCGCTGTCGACCCCGGCGCGCCTGTGCAGGGGACAGCGCCACTCACAGACAAATCGGCGCTATTTCTTTCGGAGCTCTTTGCGAACCTGGCTGAGAGTCTCGACGCCGAATCGGTCCCGCAGCGTGTCCAGTCGAGTACGAGGGTCCACCTTCTCGAACTCCGGGTAGTCCTTCGCAAGATTGCCGGCGAGCGAATCGCCGCGTTCCCGGCGGAACTTCCCTTCTTCGGTCTTCTGATGTTTTCCGAGTGCCATAGCGTCCTCACGTTGATGGATGTGCCGTACGCAGTCGCAGCCGCGCAGCAACCTAGCCGCTTCGCCGGCATTCTAGAACTGGCTGCGGCGCGCGGCAAGAGGTGGGCGGGTGGCTCACGACATGATCGCGTGGCTACGTTGCTCTCGCCCTCCAGCGCGTCTCGACAACAAGCTGAATTCATGGTGTCATGTAGCCATGAAGGCAGCCCACACCCTATTCATGGCAATTTCATTCGACTCGGCGACCCGCGCTATGTACTACCGGGTGCGCGAGTACATCCGCCGTGAGTTCCCATCGATTGCAGTAGTCATTGGAACGGTCGAAGTCGGTCCGTCACCACAGTACTCGGAAATCGAGACGTTTCGAGCGCAAAATCGCCAGCTCAACGATCAGTTTGAACGACAAATTATGCGCTCGGACGTGGTGCTGGCTGACCTGACACACAACAATCCCAATGTGCACTTCGAGCTCGGACTCGCGCTGGCAGCGAACAAGAACATCCTGCGCGTCACTGGTCGGTCAGTCACCGAGCTGGGCTTCGACATTCGCAATCTTGACGTGCATCAGTATGCTGACGAAGCTGCGCTCATCCAAAGAATCGCGGAGTATCTTAAGATGTTCCTTAGAATCAAGCGATTGGAAGTCGCGCCTGCTAGCGGCGATCTCTACCGTCGCGTTGCATCGCCCATCCAACTGAGGGCCTATGATTCGCAGCTAGCCGTGCAGGAGGCTGTAACGGCACCTGCGACGGTAGAACCGCTCGCGTTTAGAGATGGAGCAGTGCGTGCGACCTTTGAGCTTCTCAGAGTGCAGAGCGATGAGGATTGGTTTGGGGTCCTGTTCCGAGCACGTAGCGCAGAGCCCTTCTTGGGTAGTCACATGGTGCACTTTAGGCAGACTGGGGCCGTAGAGCTTGTACTCTATCCTGGTCCTACGATTCTCGATGTCTTCCCCGGCGTGGGGCCTCTGAAAGGGTCGCAGGTTGCCACCATCGCCTTCGAGAACGACGAGCTATCGGTCGAATATCGAGGCGAGACGTTGGTCTCGCGGGCACTCTCGAACCGGGTCGCCGGCCTCGTATGGCTCGCCGCATGGCGGGCGGACGCAAATGTGCTCGAGGCCGAGATGGTCTCGCGCGACACCGTTGAGTGGCGATAATAGCCGGGGTGTAGGGTCGGAAGTGGGGGCGACATTGTTCGCATCGTTTCGCGTACTAGAGAATATTGCGGGCAGGCCGGGCCCCATCCGAGGCATCGAGCTTTCACTCGTGGCCACCGCACAGAAGAATGGCCCTGCGGCGTATGTGCTCGGCATCGACGGGAGAATCTTGTTCGCCAACAGACTCATCTCGCCGCATTTGGTCGTAAAGGAGGCGCACTGGCATGGCCATGACGCATCGCTCATTGAGGAGGGCCAGGACTACACGATTCGGCTCTTCGCACCTCTCACTTCCGAGGCGATCCAGTTCGTTGAGGATGAGCGACACGGCGTAGATGACTTGCAGTTTGCGCTCGAATTGCAGGTCCGAGCTCAAGAAGTCGAAATTACGCGCGCCCCAGGAACCAAACCCCAACGGACATTTGGACCGATCAACTGGACGAAACCTGGCCCAAATTGGGATCCAGTGTCCTTCAACAAGTGGAACGCGTGTCTTGCCGCGATGGAGTGGCGGGCTTGGGAGCTCGTGCAGATCCCAAGGGTCGCGTTTGAATCGCATCCGCGGATGGGCGGTGCGTTGTTGGATTTCAAGCGCGCGTGCGCGAGCCATTTGAAGGGAGACTGGCCGGAGGTTCTTGGCAACTCCTACAAGTCAATTGAGCGCCTCGCAGGGGGCGGAGGATCCGAGGACAAGAAGGCGGCCTTCAATCGCTTCCTTCTCGAGGCATTTCCGGACGATTGCGACGCCGACAAACGATCGAAGCTGGACGCGCTCATCTTCGCAGTTTCGTCGTTCTGCCAGGTCGGTCGCCACGCCGGCCCTTCAGCGGCCCGAAAGCCCGAAGCAGAGGCTGTGCTCGGCATGACTGCTTCGCTCTTCGCTCTGCTTGGGCGAGCCCTGGCAGACGCGCACGCGCGAACTCAACCTGCTTCATGACCGAACAAGTCGTGCTCTTACATAGTGGGCACGGTTCCCCAAGACACTGACGTTCCCCCGTTCCCCAAGGAGGACGACCAATGCCCAAGAGGAAGTCCGCGAAGATGCGCCAACCGAGGAGGCCGCGTACGAAGTCCTCTCGCAAGCGATTCACGCCCGAGCAGCGCGCTGCAATTCTCGCCGCAGCGCGCGCGCAGAAGCTGACCGGAAAGCAAGTCGCGAAGAAGTACGGGATCGCCGCGGTCACGTACTACCTGTGGCGGAAGAAATCCGCGCTGACGAGGCGGGGCCCAGGTCGACCCAAGGCCTCGGAGGCGGATACGGGCGCGATTTCGCATGCGGTCCGCGCCGCCGTGAAGGACAAGGTGCAAGCGGTGCTCCCCGATATCGTCAGAGAGGAAGTTGACCGCGCCATCGATGCTCTCTTCGGCTCGCGTCGGCGCTAGGAAACCCGGTCCGCCGACTAGGCTTCGCCCCGCCTAAGAGCTTCGAGGAACGCGCTCACCGGGAGACGGCGGTGGTCGAATCCTCTTGAGCCATGGAGGGCGGCCAGCATGAACGGGTTCGCGTGTTCAGCAAGCTGGCGAGCCTTCTCCGGTGACTCGCTGCGCGCGATGCTATCGAGCACGGAGTGCGCGACGTACAGGCCCCAAGCCCGTCGATCCATCCTTGGGCGCAGAACCCATTCCCAGAAAGCGACACCGACGAGAAAACCGGCACCTGCCCAGAGCCACATGGGATCACCTCGCGTGGTCGTCAGAACTTGTCGAGTTCCTGCTGAACGTCGTGGCTCAACGGCCCCCGTTGCAGCGTCATTTGATCCACAAGGGTCTGGCTTGCGAACAAGCCGATCCTGACAGAGTTCAGGCCTAAGAGGCCGAGGGCTAGTCCGAGGGCGCGTACCCAAAAGACTGGCCACCACGTCTTGAGGATGAATGCCGCAAGACCCAGCCAGACCACGCCCCAAATGATCGGGACCCATCGCGAGCCGTGAGAGGAATGTCCGTCGAGTCGGGCACGCTCGGCTTCGGAGCCAAACGCGATCCTCCACCTAGCTCCCGGAGGTGGAATGAGAAGCAGAATCGCGGACGCACCCATAGGGGAAACGAGCAAGGAGGTGAGCAGCCAGACCCACCAGCGTCGGCGTTTCAGCCGAGCGAGGATTGGCACGACGAAGATGCATCCGACGAGGCTGATCCAGAACCATTCGGGCATCGCGGCCTCACTCTTCTCTCGAACCGAAGACCTAAGTCTGAGACTCGCTGCGGATCGTAGCATTGCCTCGTCCCTGCGGAAATCCAGCATGTTGGCTCGTTCCAGCGCGATTGCGCGAGCGTGACGGCAGAGCTCGGAGGAGTCGAAAAGGACGGCGTTCTCTGCGCTCCGCCGGGTTCCGTGGAACGCCTGAAGACTCGTGCGGGAATGGATCCGGCGCAGAGATCGGCGGCCGCCTACGTCGATCGACACGGAACACTCCACCTGCCGTTCGATGAGGCACTGGAGCTCGGCCTCAAGTTCTGCGCGGCTGAGCCAGCGACAGTGCTGGTCCAGATCGACGCCACCGAGTTCAAGTGGTCGAGGGAAGCAGCCAGCCCCGGCGGGGACTACCTTGTTGGTCTCGTCAACGAGTCGCGCGCAGCCTGGGCGCTGATCCGGCAGTGGGCGGGGCACGACGCCGCCGTGGCACAGCGCGAGGCGCGAATTCAGCGTCTCGAGCGGCTGGTCTGGGACGCCGTGTATGCGCCCCAGAAGTCCGGACTCAACGACGAATCGGCAAGACTCCGCCGAGCGGTCGAGCGGCCCTAAACGGCCTCGCCTCTGCTAACGGTCGGCCTCTGCGACCGCTCAGTCGCGCGAGTGCCGTGCACTCCTTGTCCCAGGCAGAAGGTTGAGTCGAAGGGCCCCAAGGCGTTAGCACCACCTTCAGAGGCCGCCGCTCCCATCCGCCTGGACCAAGGTCTCAATTTCTAAGTTGACGCGGCGCTGACATGCGGAATACCTTGCGTCGCGCCTCTGCCGTTGCTGCTTTTCGCAGAAATTATCCGCGCAACGCGTGCGAATAGGGAGCTTCCGTGAAGTAGGTGGTTGACGCCGCACGAGGTGGAGGCTCTGCGGCCGACGCGGATCTGCCCTGAGTTGGGAGTCGCACAAAGGTCGCCCCCAAGGTGAGCACCAGCTGACCTCGAGATCGAGGGGAGAACACCATGAAGCGTCTCTTTCTGGCCACAGTTATTGTTGGCATGGCGCTGCTCGCGAGCGGCGCGTCACAAGCATATGAACTCATATGCGACAATTGCTTCAAGGTCATCAAGTGCGGTGACGGATCGCTTCACACGTGCTACCACGACGGATACCAAATTGACTGCACAGACTCGCACGCTGCCGACGTTTGTGCCGATCACGGTGGGATCGCGGCCCCCCCAACCCCCATTCCCTTCGCCGGCAACACCACAGCGATCTACTGCCCAAGCAGCGGCCGCGTCGTGGCGTGTTTCTCGCAGGATCCCGCCCAGGGTCCGCGGTCCTGCCCGGTACCGAACTGCCCTGCTGCTGGCCTGGACACGACTCACGTCGTGAGTTGCCCCACAGACCCGGCATCCATGGGAAACGCTTGCTATCTTGCGGCGTCGATTGGGCCCTCATTCTCACTGCCGGGTCTCGTGTCCCTCATCCTCTTCCTGTTCGTCACCTCTTACTTCGCGATTCGAACGAAGCGGCTATCGCGCGACTAATGCGCGCCTACTTGCGCAAGGCGATTGGCTGACAGGCCAATCGCCTTCTGCGCTGTAGGAGAACTCGGACCGACGAATGACGCTTCCGCTAGACCGAGCTGTCCCGCGACCTCGCGACGCCGTTACGGCGATTGGCGTCGCTGTCTTGCCGCTGCTTTGCCTGCTCGGGATGTGCATCGCCGCCTATCTGTCGGTAATGCACTACCGCATACAGCTCGGCGATCTGTCGCTCGGGGAAATATGCGGCCACACAAGGGCGATGGATTGCGACAGTGTCGTAGCGAGTCGCTTTGGGCTGCTGTGGGGGCTGCCCGTTGCCGTGTGGGGCACCTGCTTCTACGCGGCCGCAGGTGCCTTGGCCCTTGGAATCTTCCTCATGCGCCGAGAGGACGTCACTCCGCTCGTGCGGACCCTGCAATGGCTGAGTGGGGCCGCACTGGCGTTTGACCTCTATCTCGCGTGGGCGATGGCTACGCAACTACGCGAGGCGTGCCCGCTGTGTCTCGCGACGTACGTCGTTAACGCGATGATATGGGCGATCGCGACCGGGATACGAGTTGGCCTTCCGCGGCCGCCGCATGGCGCGCGGACTCAGCCACGCGAAGGGGACTACTACCGAGGGAGACTCAAGGAGTGCCTTGCAATACTGGCGGCAGGCAGTTGCCTATTGATCGTCGCCGCCGCTGGTGTCGCCTCAGTCGAAATAGGTGACACGCAACGAACGCAGTTGAAGGCACTGCTAGCCGCCATTCAGGAGACGAGGCCCGTCGACATAGCGACCGACGGGCGACCCTCGCGGGGCCCGACGGATGCGAAGGTGACGTTGGTCGTGTTCGAAGACTTCATGTGCGGGCCGTGCAAGAACGCGAGCAGGGCCGTTGATATCGTCCAGGCGGAAAATCGAAACACAATGCGAGTCGTCTCGATGAACTACCCGGGCGACGCGGAGTGCAACGCGTTCGTCCATGGGAGCATCCACGTCGGAGCGTGCACATTGGCCCGGGCCGGCGAATGCGCTCAGAGGCAGGGCAAGTTCTGGGAGTTCCGGGCGGCGGTGTTTGGGAGCCCTGGCGACGTGACTCCTGATCAGCTGGAGTCTTACGCAGCTCGCGCGGGGCTCGACCGCGCCAAGCTGGACGCCTGTCTTGCTGATACGAGTGTGGCAGCGAGTGTGCGACAAGACATTGCGCTTGCGCACACCCACGGTGTGTCGGCGACTCCCACGGCATTCGTCAACGGTCTGGCGGTAGTAGGTGCCTTGCAGCCTTGGATGCTCGAGAGGCTTGTCACGGAGATGGCGTCCTCTCATGCACTGGGCGCAGGGTCATCAGCACGGGCAGTGGGTCTCGTGGAACGGCCAAAACGCGACGGGAGCCGGGGACGAAGGCCGTGAACGCGGGCAGAGCTCGACGCGCGACCGGGCGTGCGCATGAGCCGGAAGGCCACCGGGAAGCTCGAGTGCTCGCGGTGCGCTTCGCGGCCGGCTGGTTGATCGTCGTGGGACTCCTTTGGTGGCTGCGCGGCCTTGAGCCTCTCGCCGTGAGGATCACCGTAGCGAACCTTGAGGTGTGTGCGAGGCTGCTTGGACAGAGCTCGGCTGCTTCAGGAGGGTCTCTCTGGGTGGGACGGACGCCCATCGAGATTGTGCCGGATTGCACTCCAATGCTCCCCATCGCGACTCTGTGGGTCGCGATCCTTGCTTTTCCCGCGACTTGGAAGATGCGCCTTGTCGGGATCCTCGTGGGCGGAGCGGTCGTGTGGCTCTACAACCTTGCGCGCATCCTTGCTCTCGTCCCGGTGCTCCGCTTTCACTCTGACTGGTTCCCATTTGTTCACATCTATCTGTGGCAGACCGTAACGCTCCTGACGGTCTTCGGTGTCTTTCTGCTCTGGCTACGAATCCAGAAGACGCCTCTGGCCCGGGCATGAAGTGGCTCTGGCGATGTGCGCTGTGGGCCACCGTCTTGGCCGTACCTTGTTGGTTGATCTCCACTGGCTATCAGCACGCCTTGGCGCGCATCGCCGAAGCGATTCTCCGCGCGTTCGGCCAGGGCGTGGAGATCGATGACATCGAGGTCGCGGCGCCACTCGACATCGGGATGTTTCTCGCGATGTGTCTTGCGAGCCAAAGCACTTCGTGGCGCGAGCGCCGGCGAGCGATCGCGATCGGCGTCTGCGCGCTCGTGATTGTCGAGATTCTCACCGTCGTGCTGAGCATCGCATTGACGCTGGCGGCCACTAGCGCGGCGACGCTGGGCGGGCGGGATGTCTCCGCAGTCGGCGAGATCATGGCGACGATTCCGTGGGTGGCCGCAGTGCTTGCCTGGCTGCCCCTTCTCGGCGGCCGCGAGCTCCGTGTCTCCGTCCGCAGTCCCTCTGGACGAATGGAGCGCGGGAAGCAAGCGCGGTCAAACCTACCGCGCGCATCGGAGCGTCCAACTTAGGCCATGCGCGGAGGACCAGCCCATTTCTTGCGCACGGGGACTCGATTGCGAGAGGAGCGGGCGCGCCCACAGTTGCAGGATCGCCGAACGTCCGTTGCAGCCCAGGGGACGGAGGCCCGGGACCCCTCGCGTGACAACGAGCCTACTGCAAGCGCGCGGGTGTGGGGCCGGCTCGTTTACTTCTCCCGAACGTACTCCTGTGCCGCCGCGTCAGGCCGCAACTCGTTAGCCGGGTGCCGAACCGCATCGAGCGAGGGAGCGAGGCTCGGCGCGGCATCCGTCCGCACCGCCATCATGGATCGCCGCAATAGATCCTCTCGAAATTCAGAGAAAGCTATTGACGGGCGCACTCTGCTGAGCTGATTCTGCGCGCTCACGGAAGATTGCGGCGTCTATTTGTGCTCCGAACCCCCAGGCGGCCGCCGGGCACGGAAGCCCACTCTGTCCATTCCGCCCCCCCTCGGAGTGGTTTGCAGTGCCTATTGGCACCCGAGTGGAGGCCGCATGAGTGCGACGCGATCGCGTCGACGCGCTGTATTCCCGCTGCTTGCCCAGTGCGCTGTGGCTATCGGCTTCGTGATGGTCATGTGCGCCGCCGCTTCGCCCGCCGCCGCTCGCTGCGGGAAGGAGCGGTGGTCAGTCAAGACCGGGACAGATGCTGGCGCAGGTGCCATCGACATCCAGCATCCGACACCTACGACCATTGCCGCACTTTGCGCCCTCGCCGAGCCCAGCTCGGGCACCATCCCAGCCGACAGTCGAATCTCTCCCGCCGAAGTGACGGCGTGGACGGTCCAGGCGACGCTGGTGGAGTTCAAGTTCGAGAACAGCCCGACGACAGGGGACTCGGACTATCACCTGGTGCTTCGCGACGCCCAGGGCAACACGCTGATTGCAGAGATCCCGTCGCCCGACTGCGTGGATGCTTCCAGTCCGTTCGCCGCGGCCATTCAGAGCGCGAGGCAGGAAATCGACTCACGCTTCACGGCCAGCGCGAGCTTTAAGCCGGTCAACCTTCCGGTCGAGGTGACGGGCATCGGGATGTTCGACTTCCCGCATGGCCAGCATGGGCATGCCTCGAACTTCATCGAACTGCACCCCGTGCTCGAGCTCAACTTCAATCCGGGCTCGCCGGCGCCGACCCCGACACCATCACCCACTCCGACACCCAGTCCAACGCCATCGCCCACGCCAGTCGCCGCGCAGATCGAGGACGGGGGATTTGAGTCCGCCACTGAGAGCACGAACAGCGCCCCGGGGTGGACCGCGGCCACGACGGCAAGCCAGCCGGTCGTCGTGATGCAGGGCTCCTATCCGCACCAGGGCGACAACTACGCTTACCTCGGCGGGTTCAACAACGTCGACGCGACGCTTGAACAAGATCTCAGCGTGCCTTCTGGCTCGAACCTCTCCCTCACGTTTTGGGTCAATGTCGTGACGAAGGAGAAGTCGAGTGCGGGGGCGAAGGATCGATTGGCTGTCGAGATCCGTGATTCGTCAGGGGGGCTACTCGCCACGCCGCTCAAGATCTACAATCGCGCCGCAACACAATCGAGCAACACGCCAGGCAACTACTTTCAGCCCGAGTCGATCGACCTGACGCCGTTTGCCGGGCAACAGGTCAAGCTCGTCTTTCACGCGACGACGAATGGGTCGAAGCCGACCACGTTCAGAATCGACGACGTGGCGTTCGGCGACACGCACTGACATGGCTGAGGGCCTGATGAAGTCTCGCGCCTTGATGGCGGGCCTGGTCTCATGACCCCCACGCAGGCACCCGCGGTCCTTCTCATCGTGACAATCGTGGGCTGGCTGCTCCTGCTGACGCCTTCGATCGCTTACATCATCACGGGCTGGGCCTGCCGCCGTGATCGGCTGCTCGATTTTCTGACCGGGGACGTCCTGCGCACCTACTACGGCCTTTTCGATCCCGGCCACTCATTCGGGAGCGATGAGGAGTATTCGCAGCACTTCAGGAAGCGATTCAATCGTCGCTACGGGCGCAGGCACTACGCGTTCCCGATTCTTCTCCTCGCCGTTCTCTCGGGAGTTGGGTTGTGGGCCGCCACTGAGACCATTCGCGCCAAGATGATGGGAGTCACGACGGCGGTGGCTCTGCCGCCGGTCGTCGTCGCGTCCATGCTTGGCGCCTATGTCTGGGTGGTTTGGGATCAGCTGGCGCGACTGAGGAACCGCGATTTCACGATCCACGATGTCTACGGCTGTTCATTCCGGATCCTCATGTCTCTGCCACTTGGCTATTTCCTTGCGGCCGGCTTCCCCAACGCGGTCGGGCCGCCACTCGCGTTCTTCCTCGGCGGCTTTCCGACCCAAGTTCTCTTCAAGATCATTCGACGCAACGCTGGGAAGACGCTCGGACTCAATGAGCAAGAGAACGACAAGCCCACCGAGCTCATCAAGCTGCAGGGAACAAGCCTCGGGACCGTTGAGCGATTCCAGGAGGAAGGGATTACGACGATCTGTGAGCTCGCATGGACCGAGCCCGTGGACTTGGCGATCCGGACCAACTTCGACTTCGACTACGTCGTCGATTGTCAGAGCCAGGCGCTGCTCTGGGTGTACTTCGACGAGGACGCCGAGAAGCTCTTCCCGTTCATGATCCGCGGAGCCATGGAAGTCGCTGAGATGTTTGGAGCGCCGCGGGACGGCGGGCCGAAAATCGAGCTCGCGCCGCCCGAAACAATCGACGCGGCCGCTGTGAAGCTCGGCATGGATCCTCGGGTCCTCAGTCAGACCCTTCTCGAGATTGCGCGCGACCCCTACAACCAGATCCTCTGCAGCATGTGGTACCCGGAGTGGCAGCCAGACGCGACGACGCCCTTGCGCACTTCTGCCAGCTCCCAGTCCGCGTGAAGACGATCACCACGATCACAGGCTTGTTCAGCGTGAACTTGAAGAAGGCGACTGACGCCGCAGCCGCGGCGTCGTCCGAATTGGCTCGCGGTACCCGTTGCGGATGCGGTCGAGTTCCTAATCTTTGAACGCGCCTTTGTGAAGCCTCGGTATCTTCTCAGCCCGAACGACTGATCTCTTGGAGGCAACCGTGCGACTGGGACCAAGGAAGGGAATGCATCTCGCGGCTGTGTGCGCCTGTCTTGTGACGGCATCGACGCTCATCTCTGGGGGCAAGGCATCGGCCTTCTCAAGCTATGTCGCCGTGACTTCGAGCAGCAGGCGCTGTGCGGCGCTGAGGGGCCTTTCGTTCAAGGGCTTTACGGAGGCGGAGGAGATTCTCGCGCCCTCGTCCGTAAACGCCACCAACGTCTTTCATTCGCGCGACTTCATACTGATTCGATTCTTCTCAGACGCGAATGCACCGGTTGCCAATCAGGACGTGACGACGTTCAAGCGCGTGACGATCGCAGTGGACGACAGTGTCGTCTACACGCTTGCGAGCACCGACGTGGACTACAGGAACGCGCTGGCGCAGCACTGCGTCATGCTCACGGTGTCCCACATTCCCCGACTGGCACTCGCAATACACAACGCGCGCGTCGGAACGCTCGTCAAAGTAACCGTTGACGCGGACGCGCCGCTCACACCGGCGACAGGTTTTGGCGGGGTCTCGGACTTCGGTACGGCCTACGGCTGGGGGCCGGGCATCTGGTTTCCGTCGGGGACAATCGTCGCTTGGAATCTGAAGACCGACAAGGCGGGTGCCGCCTATGCCGCGTTGCCGATCAACGGGGCGCTCGGGCGCCGCTTCACTCTGGCCCCCAACACGTACCTTGGACTCTCAATCATTGGATCTGCCGCGCTCACCGCGCAGAACGGAAGCGACTACGTCACGAATGGGCACGTTGGGCTCTTGGGCGACTGGAATGGCTTCGTCTACTTGGGCGCGACATACATGTTCAGCTTCAAGCAGGATCAGAAGGACCCAGGGCTCGCCCTAGTGCTGGGGGCAGGCCCGCAGGCGATCGCTGCCCTTGCCGGGAAGCCCAAGTGACAAGCGCACACCGTCTCGAGAGATCGTCGGCGTTGTGCCTGCACCTCACCGACGCCATGTGCAACGTAGCCACGGAGGTGTGAGATGCAGTCGACAGCGAAGACAACGTGGCGCCTCCGGTACATCATCGCGCTCGCGGCCCTAGCCATTGCCGGACTGTTGTGCATGTTCGTGTCAACGCTGCCGGCTCCAGAGTCGTTTTGGAACAGAGCACTGAACAGTCTCGCGGCGGCATTGCTTATTGGCGGCTCGTGGAGCTGTGTCTACGAGTTCTGGCTGCGACACGATTTCATTACCATGAATGATGAGAACACGAGACGCATTCTTGACCGGCTGCATCTCTCTGATCGAGAAGAAGAGCTGGGCCTGTCCGAAGCGCACATCAAGTCAGACAACTATGACTACTCCGACCTCATTGGCAGCGCACGCAATCTGACCATCCTCATGAACGATGGACGCACATGGGTGTCGGTCCACAATGAGTCGCTGCGGAAGCGATTGAGCGATCCAGGCAAGAGGACGAGGGTGTTCTTGCTTGAGCCCGACTCAGAGATGGTTGCAGTCATGGCCAGGAAGACGGGCACTTCTGTCGACGCGCTCCAAAGCAAGATCCGCGAGACTGTCGAGAGGCTGGCCTCCTTGTCAGGCGCTGGCACCACACTAGAGGTGCGAGGACACTCGCTCTACAACCCTTACGCGCTCTTCATGGGAGACGAATACGCGATCATGACGCCGTACTTTGCAGCGCAAGCGCGGCAATCAGTCCCTCTGTTCAAGTTCAAGAACATGGCCGGCGACTGCCTCTACAAGAAGCTTGTATTCGACATGGAGGCACTGGTCCTGGATTCGAAGATGCTGCTGCCGGCGCCACCCCCCGCTGCGACTGGCAAGGTGGGCTGACGGCGGCTACGGGCAGTGCGTACGGCATGTCGCCTTGTGCCGTTCGCGCGCCGAGTTGAGCCGCGACGGCGTGAGCGGTCGGATGGTCCCGACGCGGACGCAAACCGGTTGCCTGGCATAGATCGATCGCCTCTCACACAATCAAGAAAAACTGCGAGCCGAGGTTGAGGCCATGGCCAAGCGTGCGCTGCTGCTAATCCACGGCATCGAGTCCACGGGGGATTGGTTTGAGCCAATCGTGGATGTGTGCGAACCGCATTTCGAGTGCATTGGAGTCAAGTACACTCAATATCTGCACTGGGGCTGGGCGAAGTTGCCGTGCCTCTCCTGGCTCTTGTTGCTTCCGCTCTTGCCGGCACCAATCGTCGGGATTCTCTTTCTCCTTCACCGACTCGGGCACGCGGGTCCGGTGCTCCTGGTTGGGGCCCTCGTCCTCGCATTAACCGCGGGCGTCTTTGCCATCCTCGAGATCCAACGCAGGGCGTCCGTGCTGAGGCTGATCAAGCAGCGTTATGATCAAACGGCGCGTCAGGGTGAGCCTCCCCATGTCGTCGCTCACTCGCTAGGAACGTACGTGATGGGGAGGATCCTTCGAAAGTGGCCGGATGTTAGGTACGAGCGGGTCGTCTACGTCGGGTCACCGTTGCCACGAGACTTTTGGAATGAAGTGATTGATTCGAAGCGCGTCGGCCACGTAAGAAACGAGGTGGGAAAGATGGACCTTGTCGTGCGTCTGACGGGCGTGCTGACAAGGGTCATGCCTGGCTTTGGAGATGCCGGTTGGTTCGGTTTCAGTCTTCCGGCCGATCGCGTGCACGCGCTTGCCGACGACGGCAGCTGCGTCATCTGCGAGAGCAGCTCAGGCGGCGGTGCTTTCATTCACAACGCAAGCGTCGGTGAGTTCACTCACGGCGACGCCTTTATCGGTCCAGGTTACGCCGAACGATTCTGGCTGCCCTTTCTCTGGGGGATCTCTGGAGCGGACTACACTGAGTTCAGGGACACATGCGTCCGGGCCGCGAGGTTGGAGGATGAGGGCAATTGGCCGGAGCTCCAGGACGTAGAGTCCACGCTTCGATCGCGCACATGGCGTCTTTGGCAATGCACCCCCCAATCGCTGAACGACTATGTCGGTCGTTACCTGTTGGGCTGGCAGCACTCCCATGGTCGATCGTTGACTGACAAGCAAGTCCAGGAGGTAGTCGACGTGGCTCTGAGGCTGACGTGGAGAGCCGTCGCCCAAGCCATGGAGGAGCGCAGGCTACCCATCAGAGAGAGCCGTCGAGAGAGTGTGTTGGTGCGAGTCAGACCGTTGCAGGCAGTTCGCTGCGCCGTCGAGAGTGCCCTAGAGGCGCGCGGGTTCTGATGGAGCCGGAGGAGGCGCTACGGCGTCTTGCCAGCGACTCGTCCGATGAACCGGCGTGGGCGGCACTCTACGCGTGGCTGTGGCCGTATGTCTTCGCGATTGCGTTTCGAGAGCTCAATGGAGCGACACAGGCCGCTGAGGATGCGGCCCAGGAGACATTCATCAGGCTGGCCCGGTATTCCCCCTTTGCCAGGCTCACGGGCCCTGATGGAATGCGGGCCTACGCGGCTGCCATGGCGCGCAATGCTGCGAGGGATCTCGCAGTTCGAGAGTTTCGTCGGCGAGGAGTCAGTCTTGAAGATCTCCCGAAAGGTCAGGAGCCAACTCGTGGACTTGTCACGACGGGCCCGCTAGGGCCCATGACCGATGCGGACGCGATCGCTTACGTTCGGGGTATCCTGAATGAGGAGGAGAGAGCCCTTCTGGACCTGCTCATTAGAAGGCCCAATCTTGAGAGTCTGGCAAAGGCACTGGGCATCGCTTACGAAAGTGCAGCTGTGAGGGTCTATCGCCTGCGCAGGAAGATTGCCAAGCTATTGAAGGAAAGGACATTAGGCGATCATTAGTTCCGGGCAGTAAAAGAGAGCTCCCAAACGGAGTCTCTCGTGCAGGAGGGAACATGGGTGAGGACAGAGGCAAGCTACCGCGATTCTTGCTCGAGGCCGAACAACGAGCTCGAGAGTTGGGCGTCTCGAGGCAGCAGGTACTCGATGATGATCGTCGGCGCATGGAGAATTCGCCTGGCCCAAGTCCCGACTGCCTTGATCCTGACGACATTGCTCGATTGACGTCGTCGGAGGCAGATGAGCAAGAGTGGGTGGATGCGAGGCTCGCCCATGTTGAGCGGTGCAAGGATTGTGCGGCACTGCTGTGGGCCTCCCAACCATCCGACGAGAGTCTGGGCAAGATCCTGGCTGTCGTGAGAGAGCGCAGCACCAGGCCGCTGGTCATGGCAGGAAATGAGCAGATCAGCGGGCGAGGGCTGGCCGGGCAGGCTCTGGTAGGACCAGGAATCTTGTCTGCACTCCTGGTCGCGACGTGGGTATGGGCAACCCGGACGCCGTGGAACGTCACGTCGGACCTTGCGCGAGTGATCGGTAGTGTCACCCTCGCCAGCATTGTCCTTGCTCTCTCCGTAGCCGGCCTCGCTCCTCAAGTTGCACGTTTGCTCGGCGCACGTCAGAGCCTGGCCTGGCTACAGGGCTACTCTGGCATTCTGGCGGGAGGAATCGGAGTCCTCTGCACCGCAGTGATTCTCGGCACGGGCTACTACGGCTATCACGAGAGGCAGCTCGCGCTCCCGCTGCAGGCGCGACTCCAGACCGCAGCCCTTCAGGCTCTTGCGTATCAGCACACGACGGGAAAGACGCTCGATGTATCGGATCGCGTGCCGCAAGTCTTGAAGGTGACGAATGCGATGAACGGCTACATCGACTACGAGTACCCAGGCGCCAGCACGGCGAGCGACAACGCGAGAATGATCGCTCGCATTGGTCCCGCCAATGGCGAGCTCCTCTCACTGACGCCCGGAGTGAGACCGCAGCGGACAGTTCAGTTCTATGTTGGGCGCGTCATAGTCAGCCAGCGTGCGCATCTCGCCATCAGGACATCGAACGGCGACAGCGTTTGGTTTAGCAACCCCAGCGGCGCGCTGGCACTGAAGGTTGGCGAATACGCGGTAACGGCTGCCGACGCGCAAGGTCGCCTCGTCGACTTCGTACCTCTCGTCAAGTCGCCGTAGGGGGCAGCCCGGTTTGCCCGGGCACGCCGAACGGCACGCGATGAAAGCGTCCGGGCTGGTAGTCGCCCCGCCCAGGGTGTCGTTGTGGTTTACGCTTCTCTCGGACACCCCCTCTGTGAGCCACCTTCAAGGGTGCTGCAAGGCGGTACGCGACATGAGCCAGAGCGTCGGTTGTCGCTCTGGCTCATGTTCTGCATCGTGCGCGCCCTGCCGGCCGATGCCTCTCGGACGCCTGCCATTTCGTCGGTCCGCCCATAGGGAAGGAGGGACGATGATTCGCCGCTTGTTCTCCCGCCTCTTGCCAATCGCGCTCTTCGCGACAGTGGCGCTCTCGCTCTCCATCGGCAGCGTAGCGGCGGGGCGACGCGGTGGGGGCGTGTACGTCCACGGCTACATGCGAAAGGACGGGACGTACGTCCAGCCCCACATGCGCTCGGTGCCTGACGGTAACTTCAACAACAACTGGAGCACTCAGGGGAACGTCAACCCCTACACCGGCCAGCCAGGCTCGAAGACAACTCCACCCCATAGCTACGGTCAGGATGTCTACGTTCGCGGGTACACGCGGAGCGATGGGGCCTACGTCCCCGCTCACTACCGATCGGCGCCCGATGGTGACGCGAGCAACAACTGGAGCGAGGAAGGAAACATCAACCCGTACACAGGACAGGCCGGGCACGTCTCGACTGTCAGGTGGCTTCAGAGTTCGCTCGTCCGTGCAGGCGAGGATCCGGGTCCAATCGACGGCGAGCTGGGGCGAAAGACCGCCCGCGCATTCCATAGCTTTGCGGTCAAAGAGGGCACAGCAGACGCCACGGTGGAGACTACGCTGCTGAGATTGAGAGCCTACGTCGATGATCTCGAGGCCAGCGAGCAAGGTGTGCGGGAAGCAGCAAGGCAAGCCGCCGCCCCGCCACAGCCACTTTCTCTGCCAACTCTCAATCATGCGATCTTCCGAATTGGATCGACCTCCGTTGACGTTCTTACCGCGCAAGGCTCGCCTGACAGGGTTAAGGACTCCGTTTGGTTCTATGGTCGATCGAGCGTTGCTTTCGAGTATGGCCACGTAGCGCGCTGGACCGTCGTCGATCGCCCACTGAATGCCGACGGCCTCCAAGGCCACTGACTTCGCCGAAGGCGGGACGCTCTCGTCGCGAATAAGTCGACGGCCGCCGACCATTGGACCGCGTTCGCGCATCCGGCAACGCAAGGATCTCAAATTTGTCCTTGTGGTCGGCGAATAATCTCCCCCAAGATGCGGCTCGCGTGAGCTCCAGGTAGATCCGCGGTCGGCCCCTCCCGACTCAACGGCGCTCTACGCTCCTAACAAGTCCAATGGAGAAGAATGCCTCACGCTGGTCTTACCGAGTTGGCGCGTGGCCTGTGGCTGCAGGCCAGGAATGCGAGCCCTCAGGCGAATCACAGCCAAAGATCAAAGCCGAACCTTAGGCCAATGGAAGTCAGCGCGGGGCGACTGACAGACTCGTCTTGTTCCAGATGGTCAGCACGAAGTTCAGCCCGAAGAACACCGTGGCCGTCATGAATTCCGTATCGAATGCCAAAGCCCGCCCCATAGTTCAGTGCAGTCGATGTCGTAGGCCCACCCCCCTCTCGATACAGGCCACACGTCGCGTTCGCGATCGCGGCAATGGACCGATGGAAGCGGAATGCTCTTTGGTAACCCAGCGAGGAGACAAAGAGACTCAAGCTCGATCCAGCCTCGTCCAGGAGGAACATTCCGGAGTCCAGGAATAGCTCTTGGCTTCGGGACGAATCAGAAAAGCCAAGGCGCAGGCCCGGCTGGTACGCCAGCGAACTCGCGGGCCACGCCACTACCGTGCTTCTACCACTGTTCTTGACATCACTCGCAATCGACGTAATTCCGAAGCTCGAGCCTACCGTCCATGAGGCACCTCGCGATTGCGATGGCGCGAGGGAACTGAGAGCAAGAGCGATGGGAATGATGTGCCTTATCATGCACCGTTCCTTCCTCGCCAGATGCTTGGGCCTGGCGCAAGGCAGCTCAGTGATATCGAGACGATTGGCGGCGATTCTGCGATCCGCTCGCTTCTGGACCGCGCTGGTCGTGCCCGTCCTGTTCCTGCCGTCCTGCGCCAAGGGCCCGACCGGTCCTAACGACGACTCCTGGCACTTCTTCCCGGGTCATGTTGAGTCTTTTTCGTCGCCGCTCTTTCGCGCGGGACGCCAGTGTTGGGTGTACTTGCCGCCCGGTTACGCGTCAAGCTCCGAACGCTATCCTGTCCTGTATCTCAATGACGGTGAGGTCGCCTTTGACGCGAACGATGGCCTGCATGCAAATCGGATCACGGAGGAGCTCATCCGCCAAGGCGTGATTCGGCCCATCATTATCGTGGCAATTGAGAATGGTGCTGGGCATCAAAGGTGGATCGACTACACGCCGTGGACCTCGCCAACTTCTGCGCCAAACGGTGGTGGAGACGCGTATCTAATTGCCATACGGGACACGCTCATTCCAGCGGTCGATGGTCGCTATCGCACGCTTCACGGCCCCGGCAACACTGCCATTGGTGGGATGTCCCTCGGCGGCCTAATCGCGACATATGCGGGTTATGCGTACGACAGTTCCTTTGGAATGGTCGGCGCGCTCTCGCCGTCTTACGGCTATGCGTCCTACAAGATCGAGCAATATGCCACAGCTGTCGGGCGCCCACCCGCTTTTGCGCGCTTCTATCAGGACACTGGATATCCGGACGACAATGACATCACCCATATGGAAGCAATCGCGATCGCTCAGGGCTTCACGCCAGGCGTTGATCTGATGTCCGTAACGAGCGTCGGAGCCCAGCACAGAGTCGGAGCCTGGGAGCGACGCCTGCCGCAAATGCTGACATTTCTCTTCAAACGATAAGGACCGACACGTACGAGTCAGCGGTCAGGAGGGAGAATGCTGGCAGCACTCTTCAGTCTCATTGTCGCGACGACGTTCCCCACATACCTGTCACTTCCTACGCACAGTCTTCTCATTGCGCAACAGTCGCGCGGCGCGGTCTTTTATCATGGAAACAGACTGATGCCGCCGTTCCGAATTGAAGTCACGTACGCACTTAGCCCCGACACGGTCTGGCTCGCCACGTATATCAATAGAATTCATCTAGTCGGGGCGACTGCACCGGCACGGCTCAGGACAAACGCCACGCGACAGGAAGTCAGAATAGAGCGGCATGACGCCGTGGTCGACGAAGCGTTCCTACGGGGATCAAGGCTGCGAGTACAGAACGCCCCAGAGCCACAGGTCTACCGTGCCATGCGAGCTGTCTTCGACTCTGCGAGCGATGTGGTGGACTCCACGCGGATGTTGGCCGGCGACACGCTCGCAGTCTATTGGACAGGAACGCCGGAGCCAAGTCCTACGCTCTTGTCACACAGTCACAGGCCCGCGCCGGACGCAAGAGACACCGTGATGCCAGCCGCTCGAACTCTTGGTCAAGCTCTTGCGGCCAACTGCCTCGTCATTCTTGGGAACTCCGGAGTCGTCAGGGTTCTCCCTCCCGCGCTTGCCCCGCTGGTGATCGCTCAGCTCGACTCCGTAGGCCGCGGCCTAACCCCTGCACACCTCATCGTGCGAGATGCCGACGTCCTTAGCGACATGCGGCACCCCGTTCCACTTAGCAGTATGCCCACAAAGGACTAGTCATGGCCCGCGTCGCAGTCCTCGCTGTTGCCCTGTGCGCCTTGGCGTTTGCGGCCCATGTGTCCTATGCGGACCACACGACTCCTGGCCTCAGTCATCTCTATGAGTACCAGACTACGGATGCTATCGCGTTGGAGCCGGTAGCGTTCGACGTAGGGACGTACCGCGATCAGATTATGTTCCAGGTTTATGGCCCCAATGGCTTCAACTACGACTACGTGGGACTGGGCACAACGGCCGAGGACGTGAGTGCCTTGCAGGTGCCAACGCGAGTCTCATGGTTTGATAGCCTGCTCACGGAGGGCCGCGGTGCGTACTGGCTCATGACTCATGGGTCAGGCCACAATCTCTACATGGAGTGCTTCCCAATTTCGCAAGCCGGGGATGCAGCGTACCTCTCGCGGCTATTCGTTTACAGGGTGATGTACGACGCGAGCTGGGTCGATTCGACGACCCAGTACTATGAGGCGGAGCCCGCACGGGCGCAGTATCACGTTTTGATGCCGACGTGGAACCTCATTCGGAACCGCTACCATGACAAGCGGTCATTTGTTCACATACTCGGTTGCAATACTTATGGCTTGGAGAGCGCGTTCCAAGGTGTGCTTAAGTATCTAGGCTATACTGGTAGCGTTGAGATCGCGACGGCGCTGTCCGACGCGCGATTCATCTACTATTCAATGGTAAATGGAGGACAGGCGCACACCCTGGCGGACGGCATAGAAGCGGCCTACGAAAGTCACCACAATCTGACCATGTTTGAAGGTGGCGTGGGCGACTCGAAGGACTTCGTCCTAGCGCCCACGGCGGTACTTGCCGCGGAGGATTCGTTCCCACCCATCAGCGATGGCGACGGGACAGATGTCGAGATCCGCTTTGATATGCCTATGTTTCATAGCAATATTGGAACCAATGTGGCGTGCACAGGCCCCCTCATGCTTGACGCGGATAGAAGCTACTGGACGGGCAACAGTCTGCTTCTGCACCTCAAGGCGATAGGTACGGGCGAGGGCCACGTTATCATACACGGATATGATCCGACCGTGCAGGGGCGGCAGGATGGGCTGCGGAGCGAATATGGTGCTGTAGCGTTGGATGGGAACACAGATCCCGGCGCAGGGCATGCAGCCTATGGTGAGGAAGGCCACGTACCAAATCGGGACGATCTGGATATTCCAGTCTGCGCTGGACAGGACTGCGATCCGAGGAATGATGCAGCGGTTGAAGCGCTGCATGCGTTCAGGGCGGATGGAACCCTGGGAGTCAGTTGGAGCACTGGGTGGGAGGCGAACGTCACGGCCTATCTCGTGGAGGGCGCGCGAGAGAAGCATGGCGAGTATCACGTGCTGAAGCGTGTGAATGCGATGGACGGCGTGAAGCATGGATATAGTGTCAAGATGGCAGACCCGCTGACGCAGTTCGTGCGAGTGCGGGAGTTGGAGACAAACGGCGACACGCTCTTTGATATGGCAGACAGCGTCGTTACGGCGGGAGGAGAGCGTGCACGCGAGGCGAGCGGTGAGACGGTGAGCGCGGCCATCTACGAGAGCGCGCCGAAGAGGTGGGCGGCTCAGATTGTAGCGCCGGATACTGCGGAATGGCTGTGCGTCGCACCTGACACATGGACTACGACGGCGCAAACGCTGGCAGACTATTGGACGGCCCACGGACATCCGGCGGCGATTGTCGGGCTGACGACGGTGGGCGGAGTCGCGGGGCTGAGGTCGTACCTTGCGCCACTAGCGGCGGGCCGGCTCCGATACGTGCTTCTGGCAGGGGATGCGAATGACTACGTGCCGTGGACTAACGCTGCCGTATGGAGCAACGGTTGGACGAATCCGGGATGGCCGACGCAACAGCAGTACAACATCTTGCCACTGTCGACGTACATAGCGGACCCGAACCCGCCGGGCACCAGCATGTCGGGATTCACGCCTTACTGGGGAAGTGATTGGGATTATGTCGACTTCAACAGTGACAACGTACCGGACATTGCCGTTGGGCGTGCCCCCGTCGACAATACTGACGAGCTGTCACGCTTTATCGCAAAGACCATCGCTGCCGCCTCAGCGCCGGCTTGGGGTGGGGCAAGCAATCAGGTCGGCGTGTGGACGTACGCACGTGACAACGGGTACATACGTGGTGACGTCGCCGCCACATTCGGTGACCAGCTCGACGGCGTGCTACCCGCGCAGATAACTGGCGACATCCTGGTCGACAACGACGCGACAGCGATGACCGACTATAGCCGACGTGAGGCGGCCAAGGCCGCAATGGTCGCGGGGCGCGCCCTGATTGTGATTTCAGGAACTGGCTCAAGCTACGCAAGCTGGTGCAGCTGGCTGGATCAGCGCAGCTTTGCTTGGTCGGATATTCCGAGTGCTCAGTGGTCAACGCTTCCCTTTGTCATGGGAGCTGGCTGTGGTCTGGGCGATATTGATCGGACAGAGGATCCGACAATGGGGCGGCCGCTGCTTCAGCAGGCGCTGAGCAACGCCAGCATGGGGCCGTGGGGAGGATTTGGACCCACGCGCGGAGGTTGGCAGCGTGGGCACGTCGAGGTTGGGAAGGAGTTTCTCCGCGCGCTCTACGGTGACAGCGCGATGTCGGCAGGAGACGCGGCGCGGCTCGCGGTTGAGCACATAATGGCATCTGCGCCGGCCTACCATGACCTGGCGCGCTCCTATGTGTTCCTTGGTGACCCGCTGGTCCGAATCCCCGGAATGGGTAGCTCTGTCACGCTGGCGGCGACGGTCAACTCGCCTGCCGGCCCTCTGACGATGTGCCCGTCTGGCGATGCCGACACTCTGGCCGTGAGCATTTCACTGACGCCGACGAACCGAGTTGACCTTGCGAATCCGTATCTTCGCGCAATGGTCGTCAAGACAACGGGCGCTGTGACATGGTGGGACTCAATCGCGGCATCGAACATCTCAAGCGATACGCTGTATGCAGGCGCGTACGCACGGGCGACGCGCCAGTTTCAGTTCCGTTCAGCGCGGGCATCTGGTTGCGGCACGGTCCCCCTCACGGTCTACGTGGACGGGCGGCCCTTGGCCGTGGGGGCGTCGGTGGATGTGAGGACATGCGATCTTGATGGCACGGTGCGCGGTGCGGTCGACAAGGATGACGTGGCCGCATGGTACGCGCTGTGGGGCATGAATTCTCCCTGTGCAGACATCGATAGATCTGGCGCTGTCAACGGAAGCGACTTGGTGCGACTCAATAGCCACCTGGGCCACCACATCCCGGGTGACGTGCTCTCGCCGAACGGCGGTGAGAGGTATGAGCAGGGTACCCTGCTCTCCACGAGCTGGCGCCCATTCAGTGGTGACTCCGCCAAGGTCACGATTAGCCTCCTACGGACCTCCCAGCCCGGGGCCCGATACACGCTCGCCCGTGACCTGCCCGACAATGGCGCCTGGGCGCAGTGGTATATCGAAAACGCCTTTCCTCCTGCTTCCGACTACAAGCTCGAACTCATCCACACGGCGGGATTCTTTCATCACGTCCCGGATTCGATATGGGCCGACCGCTCCGACACGACATTCACCATTGCCCTGTATTCAGGCGGAGGTGGCGGGGGTGGCGGCGGGAACGGATGCCCCTTCGTCGACACTAGAACGGACTCGGGGTGGGCCGTTGAGAATTCAATCTTGGGTCGCTCGCTGACCGGTGAACTTGGGCTCGATGACTACTGCTTGAGAAACGTGCCCGCGGTTGTGGACAGCATGATCCAACTGAGAATTCGCGAGAACGAACAGGAGTACACGACTCTCGACGAGGTCCGGCTGATCGCCATTGATCACGACCCTGTCTTCCAGGCCATCAGCGTTGGAGATCGCGTCGTTCTTGGGCACCGCGTGCCCGCCGCGAGCGTAGTGACGCGGTCGGGTCTGGACATCACAAACCTGGTCAACGGCTCAGGTAGCTACTTTGTCGGGGAGGCTGGGGAGACGCTCCACGTTGCGCTCCAGATGTCGCGGCCGATGTCGGCGACCGGGATGCTGAGGGCCCTTGGCGGCGGGGGCTTCGAGATCGACCCGGGGGACAAGGGTGGCGAGGGTGGGGCCCCACAAGCATCAATGGGGCCGGCCACACCAACCAACGTGGACGAGGAGGTGCTCGAGGACACCGGCATCTTGATTGAGGTGCCCGACAGCCTCGGCTCATGGCAGACGGTGGAACACGTCTATCCTCGCGATGAGTTCGCGCCGCACACGATCGACCTGCCGGGCGTGGCCGACGCGCGCTTGGTCTTCCTCGACAGACACAAGCTGCGGTTTGTCGGCGCGGTTGAGTTCGAAGCAGACAGCGTGCTGGCATCGAAGCAGTCGTTGGTCGGCGCCTCCCATTCTCGACTGGGCGATGTGATGAATGCAGTCGGACAGTCTGGGAATCTCTCGACCTCTCTGGCCCCGGGCGACACGCTGGACCTCTCGTTCCGCGCCACGAGCCAGCCATCCGGCCTGGTGCGCGATCTTTTCCTGCTCTCGCGGGGCGTCTACACGTCAAACCTGCCGGCGTCGCAGCATCCGGAGGTACCGGAGACGCCGATGCACTTCGCCTTGCAGCAGAATCGACCGAATCCCTTCAATGCTCACACAACTATCGGTTTCGACCTGCCAACGCCGGCGCGGGTCAAGCTCGAGATCTTCGACCTGCAGGGCCGGATGATTCGCCGGGTCGCAGACCAGGCCTTTGGAGCGGGGCGGTGGTCGATTCAGTGGGACCGTCGCGACGGCAACGGGGGCGCGGTCCACCCGGGCGTGTACCTGTATCGAATCCAGGCCGGGCAGTTCCACGACCAGAAGAAGATGGTGCTCCTGCCGTAGCCATTGGCCGACGACGCGGGAGACTTCGATGACTCGGAGGGCTGATCCGTGGGTTGCTGCGGCCTTGTTCACGGGGGCGCTCCTCTTCACGACTCTAGTGTGGCAATGGGTCGAGGTGATCAACCCCGGGACTAGAGCTCATGACGGAACATCACGCTCGCGCGCCTCACTGACAGGCCAAGATAGAGAGGACCGCGCGCTCGCCGAAAGCCTGGTGCGGCTGCGAGGGATCGGCCCTTTGATGGACTCGCTGCGCATCGTCGAGCCGCAGCTATGGGTCGCCTCCGTATCTGCCGCCGAATCCACAGACAGAGTTCAGAGCCAACTCGAACTAGCAGGACTCGAGCAGGCTATTCGTGAGGGGGGCGCGGCCGCGTCTAGGGGCGTGGCAGGCAAGCGGGCCGAACGCCTCAAGAGACGCTTGGGAGGTTTACCGCCCACGCGTAGAGCGGAACACTGGGCCTCAAGATTGGCCGACTCGACGATCGTCTATCCGACGACTTCTGCCCTAGCGGCGGCGCTGGTGGCGAATCGCCCAGCCACTGGTCCGGGGCAACGTCTTGTGGACAAGGTCGTCGAGATTGCCAAGTCCCTCGGTCCGCAGACCGTATTGGCCGCCGGGAGCTGGAGGGTGTTCAGATCGTATCCAGCGGTCACTCAATCCGAGGTAGAGGCGGAGCTGCTCGCCAATGGCTTGGGGGAAGCCCACCTTGCCGACGTTGCTGGGCCGATTGTCAGGTTCCTTCGGTCGCCAGCCGGACGCGTGGTTGGAATCGGGGGAGCTGCGATGGGGGCGGCTGGCGCCGTCTATGTCCTCCTAGAAGACCCTGACCCGGAGGAGCCGGCCGGACTCTGGCGTGGCCTCCTCTACGGGCTGAGATGGGTATTCCCGGGAGCTGTTGTCGGGGCGCTCGTGGCAGGGATCTACGTGTTGCTACGCAGACGGGGCTTCGCGAGCTAATCAGACTCAGAGTTCGCCATGGGGCCCGCCGCCTAGGTGTCGGGCGCGAGTCCCGCATGGCGCGATTCTGAAGGGCTGCAGAGCGCGATGGAGCGAGAGGGCGGTGGGCGCTCTGAGACTGTGTGCGACGCGCCTACGTGAGCTCCACGGGCGCCAGAGGAGAGACGGCCCGGCCAATGCATGGGCCCAGGGCGGCGGCAGAAGGGCCCTGCTGAGGGCTTGGTCGGTCTTCCAGTGCCCAGGTGGACCGTCGGACCCGTCGGTAGGAGCGGTCAATCCTCCAATTAACCCCTGCACGCCGGTTCGAATCCGGGTGCCGCCTCCAACCCAGCTTCTCTGCGCTCGCCGCCCATTTGCGTCCCGCCCCATTTCCGCGGGGTTGCGGCACTGACGCTGCGCCTCAGCGCGTGAACCACGGCGTCGCGAGGTCGGGGATGCCTCTGGTAACAAAGTAGTTTACGAATCGGGCGTGATCCATTGCGGCCGCACCCACGAGCAATGCCGACAATGCCGCGAACGCGACGACGCGGACTCGATGGCTGGCGTTGCGCGTGAGTGCGCGGAATGACGCGACGATCATCGCGCCCGCAAGCAAATCGAGTACGGGATAGATCGGGCTCAGGAATCGCAGATTCTTCTGCGGGTACAGCACGGCCACGATTCCGAGACTGATTGCGAGCCATGCCATCACTGCGAGCGTTGCGCTCGCTCCCTTTCGCGACGACACCGTGCGCAGGAATGCCAGGCGTATCGCCACGCAGATCGCGCCGCCGACTCCCAGTAGGATCGACAAGGGTTGGACCAAGGCGAGACCGCGAACGTAATAGCCGATGCCCCCCGTTTGATAATGGCTTACGTACTCATTCGTTCGCGCCGCCGTCTGCATCGCGGCAAGTGCGGTGCGTACGGGTGAGAAGCCGCCACATGCCGCGGCGAGGACTACAGCCGCGACCAACATTGCGGACACGCCGCCTGCGGCCATCAACAGGCCACGCCTCGCTCCCTCGGCGCGCCACGTCACGATCGTGAGCGCGACGCCCGTGAAGCCAAGCAGGAATAACCCCGTCTCCTTGATGAGCACGGCATAAGCGCCCAAGGCGAGCGCCACGATCGCCCAGCGTGTTCGCTGCGGCCGGGCGATGAGCCTGGCGGCGGCCAGCATCATCGCTGCCGAGCACAAGGCCAGCAGTTCGTCGCCCCAGGCGCGCCGCGCCATCGCGAGATCGAGCGGCGAGACGATGACGAAAAGGAGCGCGGCAGCCGCCACCCACGGGTCGATCATCGCTCCCAGGCCCCAGATGATCAGCAGCAACGCGACGCTCGCGAACGCGGACAACAACGCGGCGGTCGGAGGTTCATGGTCGCCGCACAACCGCATGAGGGCGACCATCGGCAGCAGGTGACCGATGCGCGTGGGCGGTGGAAACTGCTGGAGCGGCGGCCGGGAATTGTAGTCGCGAACGAGCGCGGGTAGGGCGCCGAGTCCCTCGTCAAACAACGGCACACCGTAGAAGTTGATGTAGGCGTCTTCGTCCGGTGTGTAGACCGGGACGTCGAAGTGGGCAACCCGCAGCGTAAGGCCGACCGCAAAGAGCAGAAGACAGATGGCGTGAGCCCATGCCACGTAACGAACCCCGTGGCCCGCTGCTGGAGTCCTGCTCAAAGATCTCGAAGCAGCGCTGCGCGAACTACGCGTCAATTGACCTGCTCCTCAGATTGGGTCCGAGCGTGAGCAGCACTCCCCGCGTTTGAAGTGCCAGCGTACTCGCTCAGCGTTCGCTCATCGAGCGAGCTGTGCGGCGCGTCACGGCGCCCCCAGCAGGAACTCGAGCGCCTCTGGCAGTCGATGGCCCCAGCACTGAGGCGCATGGTGATGGCCTTCGGCGATGACGGTCAGGAGGTCCTGCCCCTCGGTGAAGCCCTGGGCCTCGGCGATCGCGCTCATGTCCGTGAGCCAGACGGGCGCCTGGTCATCCGCTGCCGTCCCCGTGTCCTGATAGAACTTCGCGAGCCCACCGCGAGCGTGGCGCGCGCGAACGCGAGCATGTGCCCGTGATCCCACCAATACGACGGCGACATGGCGGCGACACGACTGAACGTGGAGTCGAACGCGTATCCGGCGTAGCTCGCGATGAGCCCGCCAAACGATGCGCCCAGCAGGAACGTGTGCTCCGGGCCCGTCAGCGTGCGAAAGCGCCGATTGACGAGCGGGATAAGCGAGCTGGAGACGGCGCGAAGGAATGCATCGCCTCCTCCGCTCGGAGCGAGGGTGTAGAAGCTGTCAGCCCAGGGCGTGTATTCGAACGTGCGAGCCGCACCGCGCGCGTTCTCGATGCCCACGATGATCACTCCCGGGATCTGTCGCGTTTCGATCATGTGCTCAGCCGTCTGGTCGACGCGCCAGCGACTGGACGCGCCGAAGAGGTCCTGCCCATCCAGCATGTAGAGAACGTCGTAGCGTTGGCTCGTGGAGCCGTAGTTGCGTGGCAGAAAGACCCAGCATTGGCGACCGCCCAGAAACGCGGAGGATTGGAGCGGTACGACGAGGATCCTTTCGGCAAGCACCCAGCTCCGGGGCTGACATGGGTCGGGAGCGGGGAAGAGCTGGCACGAGGTCAGCAGAAGAAGAGCAAAGCCCGCCGCCGACAGTCGGGCTCTCGTCGCGCCGCCGCGGGCCATCGCTCGTCGCATTGGCGCCCAGGCCGCTAGCTGAAGTCCACCTGCGACAGCGCCATGAGCAACATCAGCACCATCAACGTGTCGATGCCCGCTCCGTAGAGCAGGCCGATCACCTTCCCGCGAACGACCGGCACGGAGACGCGCTTCACATTTTCGATCGGGATCTCTCGGGTTCCATGGTTCGTGGCGAGGAGCAGCAGCGTGCGATGTTGCGCGACCGATGACGCGTCCGCGCTCGCGGTGTCGGGCACGGCTGGCACGCTCACGGAGTCGCGGCTGCCCATGAACTGTCCGTCCATTTTCCGGCCGTCACGAAGCCACACGGTGACGTTCGTCCCCGAGCGCACGTGTCCCAGTTTGTCCGGCGCGCGCTTGCCATTGGACATGTCGGTGAGCGCGCCGACCCCGAAGCCGATAGCGGTGCAGCCTCCGAGGATGATCGGCGTGAGCGCGCACAGCAGGAGAAGCGCGAGCGGGGCGAGTCGGCGGCCTGGCGTCATGAGTGAACTCCGACAGCGTGGGCGGGCCCGCGTGGCCCCGCAAGGGCGGCGCTCACCATCTCGCCGCAGGGCGCGACGCTAGCACGTCAGACGCGCGGCGCGGCCACCCAAACGCAGAAGCCGGCCCCTCCATCCCGGACCCTCCGAGCCCAGAACAAAGAAGCCGGCACTGGTGTAGCCGGTGAAGCTTCGACTCAGCTAGTTACACCGACCGCCGCCGTAGCCACCGCCGTAGCCACCGCCGTAGCCGCCACCGTATCCACCGCCGTACCCGCCGCCGCGCGAATCCTTCCAGCGCGAGTCGCGACCCGAGCGCCCGTGACTCCAGCCGCCGTTCCGACCGCCGTTGCGGCCACGGTCACGCCACTGCGGTCCGCGATCCTGATTCCAGCCGCCGCCCTGGCCCCACTGGCCACGGTCCGAGCCGCCGTTGCGATCGTTGCCGCCCCAGCCGCGCTGATCCCGGTTGTGACGGCGATGAGTGTCCTGCCTGCCGTAGCCCGGCGAGCGATCACCGGCGCCGTCCCACCTCGGATCGGAGCCGTTGCGCGGATCGCCACCGTTCTGATCGTTCTGATTGTAGGAATCATTGCCCTGCGCCAGCGCGGGCTTCGATCCGGCAAACACTCCGGCCGCCGCGGCGAGGGCGACAAGTGCCGCAAGTGCGAATGAACTCTGGAACCGCCTCACGAGTTGCCTCCGTATCCCTGGTGTCGAGGAGCAGACCCCGACGCGCATCGCAATCGCCGTGCCGCGGGGCGCGCGATGGCGCTGCGCGGCGCGGCGCATGGCGATGGCGCTTTGGGAGCGGACGAGGCGACGCGCCGGGCCGGCGCCGGGTGTGGCCGCGGCGCCGCAACTGTCGCCGGGCGATCCGAAGCGCGGTTCCGCGGATCGCGCGTGGCGCGGCCGGGGGCCGGGCGTGCTACGCTGCGGCGTCCGTTACCGATTCATCGACGTCACCCAGAAGGGAGCAACTGTGGCAGGAACCAAACGTCCGTCCTTCCTCAAGAGACAGAAAGAACAGAAGCGCATGGCCAAGGCGCAGGAGAAGCGCGAGACGCGCCGGCTGAAGAAGCAGGCCACCGCGGAAATGCGCGAGGCCGGGCACGACCCGTCGATGGGCGAGCTCGAAGACATCGTGGGCACCGATCTGGAGTCTGACGCCGACTCCGACGCGGACTCGCCCGACGATCCCGAGTAGACACCGCCGCCGCCCCGCGCGCGGCGCGCCGACGGCCGCGCGACTTGCGCGCGTGCCGCGGGAGAACCGGCGGAAGCGCGGCCCCTCGGTCGCGCAACTCGCTTTCGCCTAGAAACGCCAAGGGCGGCGTCCTTGCGGACACCGCCCTTTCGGCGTGAGGTGGTACCTCGTGCGAACTAGGCCTTGCGGACGTTCGCGGCCTGCAGCCCCTTCGGGCCACGGGTGACGTCGAACTCGAGCGCCTCGCCCTCGGCGAGAGTCTTGAAGCCTTCGCCCTGGATGGCCGAGAAGTGCACAAACACGTCTTCTCCGCCGTCCGCCTGCGTGATGAAACCAAAGCCCTTCGCTTCGTTGAACCACTTCACGGTGCCACTAGCCACTTGAAGCTCCTGTTGTATCCGGGTCCGAAGACCCGCACTGTGTCGCGTATCACGCCGCGGCTGCGTCCGGTCTCAGTGACCGATGTCTCGATCGATGTGAATCGCGTGCAACGAAAAACCGCCAGTCGATGTCCCTGGCGGAATCTGAACGCACGCGGCACATCCACACACAACCGAAGACAAGGGCACTATCGGCCAATCGGCGGCCGATGGGAAGCGAAATCTCGTGCCCTCGGGGTTGCCACAGGCCGCGGTCCCCGAAAACACCAATGAATTGGCGTCTTTTCGCGATTCCCGGACCTGATTTTTCCGTGGCAAAGCCGCGCGCGCCGCGTGTTCGAGCTGGAGCCGCCCGCATCCGGCCGGCGGCTCCGTCGGGCGCGATCGACTCAGCGCCGACCCTTCACGACGTAGAATTCGCGCACGAAGGCCAGCGCGTCCTCGGCGGAAAAGCTCTCCATCAGGCTGTCGTCGTCGACCTCGACGTCACTGAACAGGCGCCGTCCGTTTCGCGTGCGCAGGACGAGCCGGCCGTTGTCGACGCTGGCGTCGCGGATGTCTCTGAGATCGCACTCCTGGCTGTGATTGAGCAGCGACGTCACGCCGGTCAGGATCATCTCCTTGATGGCCTGGCCGAGCGCGTTGTCCTCCTCGTGCTCGTGGCGCTCGTCCCTCAGCTTGCGCTCGATCTTGTGGAACGTTCGGTCCGAGAGCTGGACGGCCACGACGTCCTCGGTCAGAAGGAGCGTGGCGGCGCCGCCGACGGTGGTGATGGCCAGGCGCGAGCGCCCGGTCTCGTGACGCCCGGCCCAGTGGGCGGGGGCATCGCAGTCGGCGCTGAGCGAGGACAGGCAGTGGTCGTCGGCGAGGGCAAGGGCACTGGTGGCCGGAATCACGGCCAGGGCGGCGAGGACGAGCAGGCGCTTCATCGGGACACTCCTGAATGGGTCGGGCGGTTTCGGGGCGGACCCTCCGCGCTTCCTACGTCGCCCACCCGCGACAGGTTGCGGGCGGAGTACGGCGCCCGGGCCAAAGCGACCCACCCGCGGCACCCGATTGCCCCATCCCGCCTCAAGTCCCTGGGCCGGCGTGCCGAAAACCTGCCCCGAATGATGCGCCCAAGGTAGGGCGCTGCCGCAGCGCCGTCCCTCGCCCACTCGAGGCCACATGAGCGAACACAAGGAAGGTTCCCGCACGTCGCTGCCGGCGTCGTCCCCGATCGGGTTGCGCGAGCTGCTCGACGCCACCCCGGACCTGCTCTTCGCGTGCGACGCGCACGGTCGCTTCCAGTGGCTGAACCCCTCGCTCGAGCCGGTCGTCGGGCAACGCCCTTCGGATCTCATCGGAAAGTCGTTCACGTCGATTCTTTCCGAGGCCGACCGCGTTTCGACATTGCGCGCCTTTGTGCGCCAGTGTCGGAGCCGGGCCTCGGAAGAGCGCCGCACGCTGACCGTCGTCGCCAAGGACGGTTCGCAGTCGCAGGTGCTGGCCCGCGTCCGCTGCTTCGAGCGGCAGGACGGCGAGCTGGCCTTTGTCGGCGTGGCGCGCCCTCTGGCGGCGTGGAATCCCCCGGCGGCCGTCGACGCTCTGCGTCCGGACGTCGCCACGCCGTCGCCTGCTCCGATCGAAGCACCCAGCGCGGCGCCCTCGGCGCCGGCCGACGACGCGAAGCTCGCGGCGCTGGGCGCCGAGATCGATACGCTGAAGGCCCAGGTCCAGCTCAAGGCCGAGTTCCTGGCCACGATGAGCCAGGAGATCCGCTCGCCCATGAACGGCATCATGGGCACGACGCAGCTCCTGCTCGAGAGCGAGATGGAGTCCGACCAGCGCAACCTCGTCGAACTGATCCAGAACCAGAGCCGCGCGTTGCTCGTGATGATCAACGACACGCTCGACTTCTCGCGCCTGGACGGCGGCGATCTGAAGCTCGAGAACATCGGCTTCGACCTGCGCATCACCATCGAAGAAGTCATGGCCGTGCTGACGCCGCTCGCGCTCGACAAGAGTCTGGCGCTCGAGTGCCGCGTGCACCACGAAGTGCCGTCGCGCCTGATGGGCGACCCGGGCCGCATCCGGCAGGTGCTGCTGAACCTCGGTCACAACGCGATCAAGTTCAGCGAGCAGGGCCGCGTGACGCTCGACGTCGAGCGCGTGCGCGAGGACGACGACGAGGTCGCGCTGCGCTTCGCGGTCAGCGACTCGGCGGCGCAGCTCGCCGACGACACCGCGGTCATGGTCTCGACGGTGTTCAGCGGAACGCGTTCGGACGGCTGGCGGCGCTACGGCGGCACCGGGCTCGGGCTGTCGATGTCGAGCCAGATCGTCCAGCTGATGCGCGGCCAGGTCGGCGTCGATTCGCGCAAGGGCCAGGGCAATACGTGCTGGTTCTCGCTGACGCTGCCGAAGCAGAAGGTGACCGGTCCGGCGGCGGCGCCCAGCGTCCAGCTGCGCGGCGTGCGCGCGCTGGTCGTGGATCCGTCGCGGGCGGCGCGCGAGTCGCTGAAGGAGATGCTGACCGCGTGGGGCTGCCGCGCCGACGAAGTGGAGAGCGGTGAGGACGCGCTCGGCAAGCTGCGCGAAGCGGCGTCGGGCGGCGACCCGTATCGGGTCGCGCTCATCGAGATGAATCTGTCCGGCATCGAGGGCGAGCAGCTGGGCGCCGCGATCCGCTCGGACGAGCGCCTGCGCGAGACGCGCACCGTGCTGCTCACGGCCGTCGGCCGCAAGGGTGACGCGCGACGCGCCAAGGACCTGGGTTTCTCCGCGTATCTCTTGAAGCCGGTCCAGTGGGCCGAGCTCTACGACGCGACGGTCGAGCTCCTCGGTGCCTCGGGCGGGCCCGAGCACCTGGTCACGCGCCACTCGCTCGCCGAGGCGCGCCGCGGCCGCTTCCGGGTGCTGGTCGTCGAGGACAATCCGGTCAACCAGCTCGTCGCGAGCTGGGCCCTGCAGCGCCTCGGCTACACGATCGAGAGCGTCGTCGACGCCAAGGCCGCGCTCGAGACCTGCGAGCGCCAGCGCTACGACGCCATCCTCATGGACGTGCAGATGCCCGGCATGGACGGCTGCACCGCTGCGGCGGCGCTGCGCGCCCGCGAGCGCGGCGGCCCGCGCACGCCCATCCTCGGCATGAACGGCAGCCCGCTGACGAGCGAGCGCGAACGTTGCCTGGCCGCGGGGATGGACGACGTGCTCAAGAAGCCGATCGACCTGGGCGAGCTGTGCGCCATGGTCGAGCGCCTGGCCAGCCCGAACGCCGTGGCCCCCGAGCGCCCGGCCGCTTCCGCGCCCTCTGAGCCGGAGGCACGCGCGTTGACCGCCGCCGATGTCGAGGTCGTCCCGGGGCGGGCGGCTGAGGACGAACCGCACGCGCCCATCGACAACGTGCGCCTCGAGGAATCGTGCATGAGCATCGCGTCGCTGCGCGAGGCGCTGCTCCAGACCTGGCTGGCCGACGTGGGCCCGCGCATGGTGCGTCTGGCCGAGACGCTGAGCACGGGCGACGCGCGCCGCCTCGAGTTCGAGGCGCACGGTCTGGCCGGCATGTCGGCGACGATCGGCGCCATGGACTGCATGAAGGTGTTCGAGGAGCTGGAACACGCCGGCCGCGACGAGAACCTCGCGGACGTCGCCTCGATGATGGAGCGAGCGCAGGCCGCGGTGGAGCGCACCGAGGCGCACATCAAGCGCCTGGAAGAGATCCTGCGCCGCGCGGCCTGATGCGCGAGGCGTTCCCTGGGGCGCCACGCCATTCGACGCGCCCGGCGGCTTCCAGCCGTCGGGCGCGATCGCTTGTGCTAACGTCCGCGCTCCCATGCGACGCCTGCTGACGCCCCGGCTCGCGCTGCTCGCCTCGGCGCACTTCACGATCGACGCCTACTCGAGCTTCTTCTCGCCGCTGCTGCCGCTCATGATGACGCGGCTGCACCTCGACCTGACGCGCGTCGGCGCGCTCGTGGCGCTGGCCTCGGTGTCGTCCTCGTTCGCGCAGCCGGTCTACGGCTGGCTGTCGGATCGCCTGTCGCGCCCCTGGTTCATCGTGTTCGGACCGCTCGTCGCGGCGTCGTTCATGTCGGGCGTCGGCATGGCGTCGACGTTCTCCGTCCTCGTCGCGTTGCTCATGCTCGGCGGGATGGGCGTGGCCGCGTTCCACCCGCAAGCCGCGGCCCTGGCCGGCGAGGGCGCGGCGAAGCGTTCACTCGCCATGTCCTTGTTCGTGACCGGCGGCACGCTCGGCTTCTCGCTCGGCCCGATCTTCGCGGTCACGCTGGTCGGGCGCGTCGGCCTCGAGCGCACGTGGCTCGCGGTGTTCCCGGGCGTGGCGATGGGCATCGCCCTTTTGTTCTGGGCGATGCGCCTCACGCCGCGCACGCACGCGGAGCGGCCGCGCGCCGCGCTCCGCGAACTGCGCCCGGTGCTGCGCCCGCTCACGCTGCTGTACCTGGCCGTGGTGTGCCGCTCGGCGGTGTCGTACGGCTTCATGACGTTCCTGCCGATCTACCTGCACCGCCACGGCTACAGCGTCCAGGCGGGAGGGATGCTGCTCACCGCCTACCTGGCGTCCGGCGCGTGCGGCGGCTTCCTCGGCGGCTGGCTGGCCGAGCGCTGGGGCGGGCGGCGCGTCGTCGTCGCCTCGTTCATCGGCGCGGCCCCGCTGTTCCTCGCGTTCCTGGTGCTGCCGGTCTCGCTCGGGCTCGTCAGCCTCATCGCCGGCAGCTTCGTGCTGCAGGCGTCTCTGCCGGTCAACGTCGTGCTCGGGCAGGAGCTGTCGCCGCGCCACTCCTCGACCATCTCGAGCCTGCTGATGGGCGCGGCGTGGGGCGTGGGCGCGCTGTTGATCGGGCCGATCGGCGTGCTCGCCGACCGCGCCGGCCTGACCTGGGCGCTCGGCTGCCTGGCGTGCCTAACGCTCGGCGGATTGGCGTGCGCCGTCGCGCTGCCCGAATCCCACCCGCGGCGCATCTCCGCGGACCTGAACGCGCCGCTCGCCACCGCCGACTGACGCGCTCGCGGCCCGAGGCCGCGTTCACGCGACGCCGCGCGCGGCCGCCGCACGCGACGCCGCGCGCGGGCGCGACGCCGCCGGTCCGCGCCCTTCATCCGATCGCGCACGCGCTTCGTAGTGGGGGTGTCGCCCCGCCACGCGAATGGCCGAGGGCGGTGGCTTCAACCCCTCGGCGGCTCCTTCCAGCGTCGAGCTCCATTTCACTCGGGGCGCGACGCGCGCCCTCCCACGCGAAAGGATGCACGATGCGATTCCCCGTTTCCCTGGCGGCGGCCGTTCTGGCCCTGGCCGCCGTCGCGCCCGGCCTCGCCATGGCCTCGAGCCACAGTGAAGCGCCCGGCACCACGAAGGATCGGCTCATCGACGACACCGACCTCTACGCGTTCGTGGCCGACGACGCGCCGTCGGCCGTGACGTTCGTGGGCAACTGGGTGCCCTTGATCGAGCCGAACAGCGGCCCCAACTTCGCGAGCTTCGACGACAACGCGTCGTACTACATCAACGTCGACAACGTCGGCGACGCGCACAAGCACATCCGCTTCGAGCTCAAGTTCAGCACGACGCGGCAGAATCCCAACACGTTCCTGTACAACACCGGCGTCGTGACGAGCCTCACCGATCCCGACCTGAACGTGCGCCAGACCTACACGCTCACGCGCATCGACGTCGACGGCCAGGGCACGGAGCACGAGACGGTGCTCGGCAGCGGGCTGCCGGTCGCGCCCGCGTTCGTCGGCCCGGTGTCGATGCCGGACTACGCCGGGCTCGCGCAGTCGGCGATCCAGGACCTGCCCGGCGGTTATCGCGTGTTCGTCGGCCCGCGCGACGATCCGTTCTTCGTCGACCTGGCCGCGATCTTCGATCTGCTCACGATCCGCAAGGTGCCGGGCAACAAGGGCAAGGGCGTGGACGGCGTCGGCGGCTACGACTGCATGTCGGTCGTGCTGCAGGTGCCGAAGGCCCTGCTCACGAAGGACGGCCAGGCGCCGGTCGCGAACCTGAACAACCACATCATCGGCGTGTGGGACACGGCCGAGCGTCCGGCGACGCGCACGCTGAACGGCGACGGCACGATCTCGTACTCGGGCGGGGACGTGCAGGTGTCGCGGCTCGGCATGCCGCTCGTCAACGAAGTCGTGATTCCGCTGAAGGACAAGGACAAGTTCAACGCGAGCGAGCCGTTCAACGACGTCGCGAACTTCGGCGCCTCCGTCGTCGATCCCGAACTGGCCGGCCTGCTGCACGCGCTGTACGGCCTCAGCGTGCCGCCCGCGCCGCGCAACGATCTCGTCGCCGTGTTCGCGACCGGCGTGGCCGGCCTGAATCAGCCGGCAAACGTGTCGCCCGGCGAGATGCTGCGCCTGAACATGACGGTTCCTCCGAGCGCGAATCCGAATCGCCTGGGCGTGCTGGCCGGCGATCTCGCCGGGTTCCCGAACGGCCGCCGCCTCTCGGACGACATCGTCGACATCTCCGAGCGCGTGGTCGCGGGCGTGCTGGTCGACGGCTTCAACATCGCCCCGAACAACCAGCTCGGCGACGGCATCGACGCGAACGACATGCCGTTCCTGCCGTACTTCCCGTACGTCGCGCCGCCGCAGAATCCGTTCACGCACTCGCATCACCCGGAGCAGAAGGGCAACAGCGCGAACAGCATCCGCGAGATCCTCGGGCTGGACGGCGTGCGTGCGACGGGCGCGTCCGACGGTTCGCTCGGTAGCTCCGCGGGCGCGGCGTCGGCGAAGCCGGAGGCCGGCAAGCTCAGCTTCGCCTCGGCGAACCCGGCCGGCTTCTCGCGCCTCCAGTTCACGCTTGCCGAACGCGCGCACGTCACGCTCAAGGTCTACGACCTGCAGGGCCGCGTCGTGCGCACTTTGATCGAGCAGGACGCCGCCCCGGGCACGTTCACCGCTCAATGGGACGGCCGCAGCGACGACGGCGCGTCGTTGGGCCGCGGCGTCTTCTTCGCCCGCCTCACGACCGACGGCCGCAGCTCGGACGTTCGCAAGGTCGTGCTGCAGTAGCGTTGGCTGTCGCTGTCCACGGGCCCGGTGTCGTCACGCCGGGCCCGTGGCGTTTGCGCGGGAGGGCGCGCGGGGGCGGGGGTCGCTGCGGGACGGACGGACACGAGCCCGAAGGCGACGACCGGAGGCTCGCGGGAGCCAGGGATGGCGGAGCGAGCCGACGCAAGCGAGGGTCCGCAGGAGCGGACCCGAAGCGGCGTCGCGGCAGGGCTCGTGTCCGTCCGTCCCGCAGCGACCCCCGCCCCCGCGCGCGCCGGCGGCCCACCACGGAACCGAAGCCGAAAGGCCTCGCCTTGCGCTCGTGGCCGGGGCGCGGTTTGATGCGTCACGAATCGGGCTACGAGCCGTTCATGTTGTCGGATCGCTTTTCGGAGGGGTGCATGAAGCTGGGGTTCGTCGGGCTCGGGCGGATGGGGCTGAACATGACGTTGCGCCTGCTCAAGGGGCAGCATCAGGTCGTCGGGTTCAACCGCGAGTACGCGCAGACCGAGCAGGCCGCGGCGGCGGGAGCAACGGCGACGCGCGGGCTCGACGAACTGGTGCGCGCGCTCCAAGCGCCGCGTGTCGTGTGGCTCATGATCCCCTCCGGCAAACCGGTCGACGACACGCTCGATCAGCTGATCCCGCTGCTCGGCAAGGGCGACCTGGTCGTCGACGGCGGCAATTCGAACTTCCGGGACTCGCAGCGTCGCGGGACCCGGCTCGCGGAAGGGGGAATCGAGTTCGTGGACTGCGGCACGTCCGGTGGGGTGTGGGGGCTCGAACTCGGCTACTGCATGATGCTGGGCGGCTCCGACGCGGCGCTCGCCCGGCTCCAGCCCGCGCTCGACACGCTCGCGCCGCCCGAAGGCTGGCTGCACGTCGGTCCGGTCGGCGCGGGGCACTACGCGAAGATGATCCACAACGGCATCGAGTACGCGATGATGCAGTCGTACGCCGAGGGCTTCGAGATCCTGAAGAGCGGCCCGTTCGACTACGACCTGGCAAAGCTCGCGCACCTGTGGAACCAGGGCAGCGTCGTGCGTTCGTGGCTGCTCGAGCTGGCCGAGCTGGCGTTCCAGAAGGACCCGGGCCTGGCGCACATCCGCGGCTACGTCGAGGACTCGGGCGAAGGGCGCTGGACCGTGCTCGAGGCGATCGAGCGCAGCGTGCCCGCCGAGCTGCTGACGCTGGCGCTGCTGAACCGCTTCCGCTCGCGCCAGGACGACTCGTTCCGCGACCGCGTGCTGGCCGCGCTACGCAACGAATTCGGCGGCCACGCCGTGAAGGCGCGCTGAGGTGGCCGCGCGTGTCGAGGCGATCGCGCCGGCCGGGCTGCCCGAGCGCCCGCTGCGCGGCGCGCCGCCGTGCGCCGTCGTCATCTTCGGCGCGACCGGCGATCTGACGCGTCGTAAATTGCTCCCCGCGCTCTACAACGTCGCCGCCTCCGGGCTGTTCGGCGAGCACAGCGCCATCGTCGGCGTGTCGCGGCGGCCGCTGTCCGACGACGCGTTCCGCGCCGATCTGTGCGCGGGCGTCCAGGAATTTTCGCGGCTGAAGCCGGTCGACCCGGCGGCCTGGGGCTCGTTCGCGAAGCGCATCCGCTACGTGCCCGGCTCGTTCGAGGATCCGGTCACTTACCAGAACCTCGCGACCATGCTCGAGAGCCTCGACAAGGAGCGCGGGCTCGAGGGCAACCGCCTGTTCTACCTGGCGACGCCGCCCAGCGAGTTCTCGACCATCCTGCATCGGCTGAAGGCGGCCGGGCTCATCCACGAGCCGCGCGATCGCGCGTTCACGCGCGTGATCATCGAGAAGCCGTTCGGCCGCGACCTCGAATCCGCCCAGGCGCTGAACGGCCTCGTCGCCAAGGTGCTCGACGAATCGCAGACGTTCCGCATCGATCACTACCTGGGCAAGGAGACGGTGCAGAACATCCTGGTGTTCCGCTTCGCGAACACGTTCTTCGAGCCGCTGTGGAACCGCAAGTACGTGGACCACGTTCAGATCACCGCGGCCGAGACCGTCGGGGTCGAGAGCCGCGGCGCGTTTTACGAAGAGAACGGCGTCCTGCGCGACATCGTGCAGAACCATCTGCTCGAGGTGCTGAGTCTCGTCGCGATGGAGCCGCCGACGACCGGCGGCGCCGATGACGTGCGCGGCGAGAAGCTGAAGGTCCTGCACGCACTGCGCGAGCCGTGGTCGGACACGATCGAGAAGGACCTCGTGCTCGGCCAGTATCGCGGCTATCGCCAGGAGCCGAACGTCCGCCCCGACTCGCGGACGCCGACGTTCGCGGCCATGCGCGTGTTCGTCGACAACTGGCGCTGGCAGGGCGTGCCGTTCTACCTGAGGGCCGGCAAGAAGATGGCGAAGCGCCGCACCGAGGTGTCGCTCTTCATGCAGCCGATCCCGCTCAGCCTGTTCGGACGCGACAACGTGTGCGAGCGCGTCGAGCCGAACGTGCTGACGCTGCGCATCCAGCCGGACGAAGGCATCGCCCTGAGTTTCGCGTCCAAGATTCCCGGCCACGACCTGGAAGTCGGGACCGTGGCCATGGACATGAAGTACGTCGAGGCGTTCGGTGGCGAGCCGCCCGAGGCCTATGAGCGCCTGCTGCTCGACGCGATGCGCGGCGACGCCACGCTGTTCTCGCGGCGCGACGCCGTCGAGGCGTCGTGGAAGTGGATCACGCCCATCCTGCAGCACGTCGAGGCGAACCCGCCCGCCGACTTCCCGAACTACGAGCCCGGCAGCTGGGGACCGGCGGCCGCCGAGCAATTGACGCGTCGCGATCACTGCGCGTGGCACGCGCTCTAGGCGCGCGCCGCATGCCCGCGCCCTCGCCGAACACCCCCGCGTCGCGCCGGCGCCCATGAGCCTCGAGATCTTCGCCGACGCCGGCTCGCTGGCCGAGGCCGCCGCCGATCGCGTGCTCGCGCATCTCGCGGCCGCGCTCGCGGAACGCGGCCGGGCCACGCTCGCGCTGTCCGGCGGCCGCACGCCCGAGGGGCTGCACGAACGGCTCGCGTCGGAGCCGCGGCGCGCACGGCTCGACTGGTCGAAGGTCGCGATCTATTTCGCGGACGAGCGCGCCGTGCCGCCCGACGACCTCGAGAGCAACTTCCGCATGGCGCGCGTGACGCTGATCGATCCGCTGGGGATCGCGCCGCGTCAGGTGCATCGCATGAAGGGTGAGTACGCGGATCTCGACGCGGCCGTCGAGGAGTACGCCGCGCGACTGCCGAAGGCCCTCGACGTCGTCGTCCTCGGCGTGGGGGAGGACGGCCACGTCGCCTCGCTGTTTCCGCGCCACGCGCTGCTCGATGAGCGCGACGCGCGCGTCGCCGCGGTGACGGACAGTCCCAAGCCGCCGCCGCGCCGCCTGACGCTGACGCCGCCCGCGCTCGCCGACACCGCGCACGTGTTGGTCCTCGCGAGCGGCGCGGGCAAGGCCGGCGCGGTCGCCGCGGCGCTCGCGCCGGCCGGTGACGTGCACGACGTGCCGGCCCGTCTCGTGCGCGAGCGCGAATGGCTCGTCGATCGCGCCGCCGCCGCGCTCGCCGGACCGGCCACCCCATAGCGCCGGACGCCGCAACACGCCGCGGCGCCGCCGCACCCCAGCTACAGCGGCAGGCTCTTCAGATATTCGTACAGCGCGCGCACCTCGACGTCGGCCAGGTTGGAGTACGTCGTCCACGGCATGAGCGCCGGGTTCAGCGCGCCGCCCGACGGCTTCACCCCGACCCGCACCGCCTGCTCGAAGACTTCGTACGTCACGGTGTGCGCGAGCTGGACGATATTCGGCCCCTTGGGCGCGAGCTGGCTCGGCGTGGCGCCGTGCAGCGTGGGCCCGTGGCAATCCGAGCAGCCGATGACGTGCGCGAAGTACGCGCCGTAGGCCGCGTTCGCGCTCTCGGGCACGGCGGGCACCGGCGTCGTCACCGGCAACTGCGCGCTCGTCTCGGCCTGGTGCAGGCCGAGGATGAGGTAGGCGAGTAGGTTCAGTTTTCGCGCCGGCGTCGCGGCCGTCACCGCGGGCTGCGCGCGCACGAAGGCGAGGACCGCTGCGAGATCGCGGTCCGACAGGTTGCGCAGGTTCGCGGACGGCATGACGATCAGCGGCTTGTGGTCGAGGCCAACGCCTTCGCGGATGGCGCGCGCGACTTCTCCATCGGAGGCGTTCGCGAGCGGCCCCCCCGGCGTCAGGTTCGGCGCCCGGCACATACCGAGGTACGGGCCGTCCGGGATCTGGAAGAAGTTCTCGTGGCCGCCGCTCAACGTGTCGCCCGAGCCGCCCGCGGAATGGCAACCCGCGCAGATGACCTTCGACAGGTGCGCGCCACGCGGGATCAACGACGGGTCCGCGGCGACGAGTAACGTCGACGGCGGATTGTTCAGCGTCTTGTGAGCGAGGCCGTAGCCGTGCACGAGCAGCACGGCGGCGAGCACGACCACCGCCGCAACCAGCACGCCCAGCGCGCGCACCACGAATGCGATGACCTTCACGCGGCCCTCCGGGAATCGAAGCGAACAGCCTGGCGGTCGGATGCACGACGCGCGGCCCAGGGGAGAGCCGCGCGTGGCGGATGAACGAACGTCGAGACCCTAGACGCGGCGGCCGCGCTTGGCTCCGAACAATTGATTGAGGTACGAACTGACCTCGCCGCGCACGATGTCGGGCAGGATCTGCCGCACCTTGGCCTGCACCTCGGCGCGCACCTGGCCGCCCAGATCGCCACCCTTGGCGACGAGTGCGTGCGGGCGACGGCCGCGACGGCCGGCGACGCCGCTCTTCTTGCGCCACGAGTAATACGTGACCGGCGTCACACCGAACTTCTTCTTCACCTGCGCCGCCGTCAGTCCTTCTTTCTGCGCGGCGGTCAGGATCTGGCTGCGCTGCGCCGCCGTATAGACGGTGCGCTTCTTGCGGGTCTTGGCCATGCGAATCACCTCCGTATGCGGGTCATCATCAAGTCGCGGCATGGCCGCATCAGGCCACAGACGTTTTCCTTCGTCAATGTGAAACAGACCGGAACCGCCATGAAACACGCGTCATAATTGACATACCGAATATTCTAGGCGACGAATACGAAGTCGCGCATTTCGACCCACGATCGCTGCATGAGCGCGGCGCGCCACCGGGCCCGAGCGGCAGCGACTCCGAACACGAGAACCGCGGGCGCCGTCGCGGCCGCCAATGCGGCCGGCGTCGGTCGTGCCGCTTCGAGCGCGGTCGCGGGCCTCGCCGCGCCCAACGCGTCGCGCCAGCGCGCGAGGCTGCGCCCCACGCCCACCACGCACACGTGCCGCGCGCCGCGCAACAGGCCGCGTTCGAGCGCGTCGCGTTTGAGCGCGAGGAACGCTTCGGGGCGATAGCGCGGGTCGCGGCGCGTGGCGCTCGCGGCGTGCTGGCGCCAGCCGTATAGGGTTTGCGGCAGCTTCGCGAAGCGCGCGCCACGCTCGAGGAGGCGCAGCCACAGGTCGAGGTCCTCGGGCCAGCCGCGCTCGTTCCAGCCGCCGACGTCTTCGAGCGCGCGCCGGCGGACGAGCGCCGTGCCGTGCGCGAGCGGACTGTCGATGAGCGCCTCGCGCGCCATTTCGTCGTGGGTGAGCAGCGCGTTGTGCCACGCGGCCCAGCGCTGCATCCCGGCGCCGGTCGCCGCGGCCGGGAACACGCGCAGCCGGCAGCCGACGACGGCATCGCCCGGGTGCGCGCCCAGCCACGCGTGCTGCCGCGCGAAGCGCCGCGCATGCGACAGGTCGTCGGCGTCGTGCCGCGCGATGAGCGGGCCGCGCGCCGTGGCCAGCGCGGCGTTCAGCGCGGCCGGCAGCCCGCGTGCGTCCTGATGCAGCACGCGCAGCCGCGGCTCGCCGAGGGCGGCGCGCTCCAGGCGTTCGCCCGAGCCGTCGCGCGAGCCGTCGTCCACGGCGACCACCTCGAAATCGCGAAAGCTCTGGCGCCAGAGCGACGCGAGCGACGCCGCGAGGTAAGGACCGGCGTCGCGCACCGGGAGCAGGACCGACAGGGCCGGCATGCGCGGCAATCTAGCAGAGGGGCCGCGCGGGCCGGCCGCCGCGCGGCGAGGCCCGGACGGCCGTGCTATTGTCGGATTCCATGGCGGCGAAGCGTCTGGTGATCCTGGGAGGCGGTTTCGGAGGTCTCGACGTAGCGCGCGCGATCGGCCGTTCGCGGGACGCGCGTGGCTATTGGGACACCGTGCTCATCGACAAGGAAAACTTCTTCCAGTTCAATCCGCTGTTGCCCGCGGTCGCCGTCGGCGCCGTCGAGACGCGACACATCGTGTATCCCTTCCGTGAGATGGCGCGCCACCGTCACATTCGTTTCTACAAGAACAAGGCGCGACGCATCGATCTCCAGCGCCGCGAGGTCGTGCTGCACAATGATCGCGTGGAGCCGTTCGACGCCCTCGTCGTGGCCGTCGGCAGCGTCACGAACTACTACGGCGTCCCCGGCGCGCCCGAGAACACGCGACCCTTCAAGACGCTCGTCGACGCGATGACGCTGCGCGCGCGCGTCGTCGAGCTGTTCGAGATGGCCGAGCAGGCCGACAGCCCCGCGCAACGCCGGCGGCTGCTGTCGTTCGCGATCGTGGGCGGCGGCGTGACCGGCGTCGAGGTCGCCGCGGAACTGCTCGAGATGGCGCGCGACACGCTGCTGCCGCGCTACCCCAGCCTGCGCCGCTCCGATCTGCGCGTGACGCTGATCGAAGGCGGCGACCGCGTCGTGCCCGCGGCGCGCCCGGAGCATTCCGCGTATGCGCAGCGCTTCCTCGTACGCCGCGGCGTGGACGTGCGCGTGAGCGCGCGCGCGGCGCGCGTCGAGCCGCGGCGCGTCGTCCTCGCGACGGGCGAGGCCATCGACGCCATGACCATCGTGTGGACGGCCGGCGTGTGCCCGCCCGCGCTCGTCACCGAGCTGCCGCTGCGCCACACGCCGGACGGGCGCGTCGTCGTCGACGAACGCCTGCGCGCGCTCGACCCGGAGGGTCGGCCGGTCGAGGACGTGTTCGTGATCGGCGACCCCGCGGCGTCGCGCCGTGCGGACGGCAAACTCCAGCCGCAGTTGTCCCAGACCGCGATCGCCATGGGCGTGTACGTCGGCTCAACGCTGGTGGCGCGCCCGCGCGGGCGCACGCTGCCGCCGTTCACGTTCCATGACGTGGGCTACATCATCTCGCTCGGCCAGCACAGCTCCGTGCTCGAGCTGTTCGGCGTGCCGTTGTCGGGGCGCCTGGCCTGGCTCGCGTGGGCCGGCGCGTATCTCATCAAGATGGTCGGCTTCCGCAAGCAGATCGAAGTCGGCATCGACCACGTCCTGCACTTCTTCTTCGAGCACGACACCTCGCAGATCCTGAATCGGCGCCAGGTGCTGAGCGACGACGAGTTGAACCTGTCGCTCGGCGCGCCGGATCCGGGAGCGCCGGCGCACGCGGATGAAGCCGCGGAGCACTCGCCGGCCGCACGGAACTAGGGGCCATACGTGACGACGAAGTTCGACCTCGTGGTGTTGGGCAGCGGTCCGGGCGGGCAACGCGCCGCCGTGCAGGCCGCCAAGCTCGGCAAGAGGGTCGCCGTCGTCGAGCGCATGACCGTCGTGGGCGGCGGCTGCATCAACACCGGCACCATTCCCAGCAAGACGCTGCGCGAGGCGGTCATCGACCTCTCGGGGCTGCGCCAGCGCGCGCTGTACGGCGACGCGTTCCGCGCCAAGAGTGACATCACCGCCCAGGATCTGCTGCTGCGCACCGGCATCGTGATGGCCCGCGAGCGCGACGTGGTCAAGGCGCAGCTCCAGCGCAACGGGGTCCGCGTGCTGGACGGCACGGGGCGGTTCGTCGACGCGCACCATGTGTCGATCGAGGGCGACGGACGGGCCGACGTGGTCGAGTGCGACTTCGTGGTCATCGCCGTCGGCTCGACGCCCGGCCTCCCTGACGGGCTGACCGTCGATCACAAGATGGTGCTGACGAGCGACGACATCCTCCAGCTCACGCAGCTGCCGCGCACGATGACCGTGGTCGGCGCCGGCGTCATCGGCATGGAGTACGCGACCATGTTCGCCGCGCTCGGCATCGAGGTCACGGTGCTGGACAAGCGCGACACGCTGCTCGAGATGGTCGACCGCGAGATCGTCGAGGCGCTCATGCACGAGTCGCGGGAGATGGGCATGACGTTCCGTCTCGGCGAGGAGGTGGCGGGGCTGGAGTTCGGCGGCGAGGCGCACGTCGTCGTCCAGACGAAGAGCGGCAAGCGCATGGCCACCGACATGGTGCTGGTGTCGGCGGGACGCGTCGGCAACACGGCCGGCCTCGACCTGGCGAATGCCGGGGTCAGCGCCGACGCGCGCGGCCGCATCTCGGTGAACGAGCACTACCAGACGATGACCCCGAACATCTACGCGGTCGGCGACGTGATCGGCTTCCCGGCGCTGGCCGCGACCAGCATGGAGCAGGGACGCCTCGCCTCGTGCCACGCGTTCGGCGTGCCGGCGCACAGCGTGCCCGCGCTGTTCCCGTTCGGCATCTACGCGATCCCCGAGATCGCCTGGGTGGGCAGCACGGAAGAAGAGCTGACCGCGAAGGGCACGCCGTACGAGACCGGCGTCGCGCGCTACAAGGAAATCGCGCGCGGGCAGATCCTCGGCGACCTCCACGGCATGCTGAAGCTCCTCATCCATCTCGAGACGCGCCACATCCTCGGCGTCTGGGTCGTCGGCTCGCAGGCCACCGAGCTGGTGCACATCGGCCAGGCCGTGATGGCCCTGGGCGGCACGCTCGAATATTTCCTCAACAGCGTGTTCAACTATCCGACGCTCGCCGAGTGCTACAAGGTGGCGGCCCTCGACGGCTACAACAAGCTGCGCGTCCTCGGCATGGCGCCGGCGACGGTCGAAGGGACCGCGACGTGACGCGTCGCGGGCGAAAAAGGAGAGCCTCATGGCGACGACGGCCCGAGTGAACTGGCAGGGAGGCGCGACCGGCCTGGTGTTCCAGGCGACGGGAGGGAGCGGTCATGCGATGACGTTCGACTCGGGCGCCGGTCAGATCGCGTCGAATCCGGTCGAGGCCACGCTCGCCGCGCTCGGGGCGTGTCACGGCATGGACGTGATCAGCATCCTCAAGAAGAAACGTCAGGACGTCACCGGCTATGAAATCGAGCTCACGTCCGAGCGGCGCACCGAGCACCCGAAATCGCTCACGAAGGTCGAGACCCTGCATCGCGTGCGCGGCCGCGGCGTCAGCCAGGCGGCGCTCGAGGAGGCGGTGCGGCTGAGCGAGACGCGCTACTGCTCCGTGCACGCGTCGCTGCGCGCCGACATCGAGTTCGTGACGCGCTTCGAAGTGGTGGAAGAGAGCGAATGACGCGCACGCCGCCTCGCACGGGCCGCCGCGCACGATGCTTCCCAAGGAGAACCGCATGGAATATCGCATCGAGAAGGACAGCCTCGGCGAAATGAAGGTCCCGGCCGGCGCGCGCTACGGACCGCAGACCCAGCGGGCCGTCGAGAACTTCGAGATCTCCGGGGAGCGCATGCCGCCCGAGTTCATCCACGCGCTCGGGCTGCTCAAGGCCACGGCCGCCGAAGTGAACCGCGAGCTCGGCCTGCTGCCCGACGCGCTGGCCGGCGCGATCCGCCGTGCCGCGACCGAGGTCGCGGAAGGCCAGTGGGACGCCGAGTTTCCGATCGACGTGTTCCAGACCGGGAGCGGCACCAGCACGAACATGAACGCGAACGAAGTGATCGCGCATCGCGCGACGGAGCTGGTCGAAGGCCACCAGAAGGTGCACCCCAACGACCACGTCAATCTGGGACAGAGCAGCAACGACGTGATCCCGACGGTACTGCACGTCTCGGCCGCGATCGCGCTGCACGGCCGCCTGATTCCGGCGCTCGAGCACCTGAAGGGCGTGCTCACCGCGAAGTCGCGCGAATTCCACGACGTCATCAAGACCGGCCGCACCCACCTGATGGACGCGACGCCGATCCGGCTCGGCCAGGAGTTCGCGGGCTACGCGTCGCAGGTCGAGCATTCGATCGAGCGGGTGCGTGCCACGCTGCCCGACCTGTGCGAACTCGCGCTCGGCGGCACGGCGGTCGGCACCGGCCTCAACACGCATCCGGAATTCGGCGCGCGTGTCGCGGCCGAGCTGTCGCGGCAGGCCCGGCTGCCGTTTCGCGAGGCGCGCGATCACTTCGAGGCGCAGGGCGCGCAGGACGGCGCGCTGTGGGCGAGCGCGGCCCTGAACAGTACGGCGGCGAGCCTGATGAAGATCGCGAACGACATCCGTCTGATGAACAGCGGCCCGCGCTGCGGCCTCGGCGAAGTCACGCTGCCCGCGATCCAGCCGGGTTCGAGCATCATGCCCGGCAAGGTGAACCCGGTGATCTGCGAATCCGTGATCCAGGTCGGCGCGCAGGTCATGGGCCACCACACGGCGATCACCGTGGGCGCGCAGTGGGGCCAGCTCGACCTCAACACGATGCTGCCGCTGATGGCGCGCTCCCTGCTCGAGAGCATCCGCCTGCTCGCGAACGTGTCGCGCGCGTTCGCCGACAAGGCGCTCGCCGGCCTCGTGGCGAACGCGGAGACGTGCCGCGACTATGTCGAGATCTCGCCGAGCATGGCGACCGCGCTGAATCCGCTGATCGGCTACGACCGCGCGGCCGAGATCGCGAAGCGCTCGTTCAAGGAACGTCGCCCGGTGCGCGAACTCGCGCGCGAGATGACGAAGCTGAGCGCGGAGGAGATCGACGCGGCGCTCGATCCCGCGCGGCAGACGAAGCCCGGGCTCGATCTCGGAGGCTCGTCCGGTGGCTGATCCCGCGAGTCTGGACCACTCCGACGCCGCGCTCGCCGGTCTCGCGCCCGGGCCCGACGGTGCGCCCGCGCACGAAGCGCTGGCCCAGCGGCTGTCGGAGGCGCGCGGCGCGCTCGGCCCGGTGGCGCACCGGACGCCGGTCGTGCGCTCGCGCACGCTGGACGATCGAGTCGGCGCGCAGGTCGCGCTCAAGTGCGAGAACCTGCAGCGCATGGGCGCCTTCAAATTCCGCGGCGCGTACCACCACCTGTCGCGTCTCGACCCCAAGGTGCGCGCGCGCGGCGTCGTCGCGTTCTCGTCCGGAAACCACGCACAGGCCGTCGCGCTCGTCGCGCGACTGTTCTCGGTGCCGGCCACGATCGTCATGCCGAGCTGGGCGCCGGCCGCGAAACTGGCGGCGACGCGCGAGTACGGCGCCGAGGTCGTGTTCTACGACCAGGTCGGGGAATCGCGGGACGGCCTTGCCGAGCGCCTCGCGACCGAGCGCGGACTCACGCTCGTGCCGCCGTTCAATCACGTCGACGTCCTGACCGGCCAGGGCACGGCGGCCGCGGAACTGATCGAGGACGCGGGGCTGCTCGACGCGCTGCTCGTGCCGCTCGGCGGCGGCGGCCTGCTCGCGGGCTGCGCGCTCGCCGCGCGCATGCTGTCGCCCGGATGCCGCGTCATCGGCGTCGAACCCGCGGGCGGCGACGACGGCGCGCGCTCGTTCCGGAGCGGACGTCTCGAGCGCGTCGAACACCCCGACACGATCGCCGACGGCGCGCGCACGCCGTCGCTGGGACCGCTCACGTTCGCGCTCATCCGGCGCTACGTGCACGACGTCGTGACGGTGCCGGACGAAGCGCTCGAGGCCGCGATGCGTTTTGCATGCGAGCGGCTGAAGCTGGTCATCGAGCCGACGGGCGCGCTGGCCCTGGCCGCGCTCATGACCGGCGCGGTCCAGGAGGCGCGCGGCCGGGTCGGTGTCGTGCTGTCGGGCGGGAACGTGGATCTCGTGCGTCTCGCCCAGATCCTGGCCGCCGCCGGGGACACCTAAGCCCCGCTCACGGCCGTCGGGGCCCGGCCGAACCGCGCAAGTCGCGACTGGGCGCGGAGAAGACATTCCCGCCGTCCTCGCTCAAGCCCCCGCCCCGGACGCCGAGACTTGAGGGTGACGCCGCCGTGCGCTCGTCCCTCCCGCACCGCGTGGTCAGCGCATCGCCGTCGGCCTGACTGAGGCCCGCGGCACTCGTCCGAGCACCGGCCGAGGCGCTCCATTCGAGTCGTGTCCGTGGTTCGCGTCACGACCGCTCATTCACCAACGCGGAGGTATCTACGGTGCGCGTCCTGCTGGCCGTCGTACTGCTCGCGGCCGCCCCGTGCTGCGCGTGGGCGGACGCCTCTTCGACCGATCGCGATCTCACGGCGATCGGGCTCGAAGACCTGATGAAGCTCGAAGTGACTTCGGTGTCGCGCAAGGAGGAGCCGCTGTTCCGTGCGGCTTCGGCCGTGACCGTGATCACCGCCGCGGACATCGCCCGTTCCGGCGCGGCGAACATTCCCGACCTGCTGCGCGCCGTCCCCGGCCTGACCGTGGCCCAGATCGACGCGAACACCTGGGCCATCGGCGCGCGCGGTTTCGCGTCGCAGTACGCGAACAAGCTGCTCGTCCTGGTGGACGGCCGCAGCGTCTACAACCCGCTGTTCTCGGGCGTCTACTGGCAGCTCCAGAACCTCATGCTCGAGGACATCGAGCGCATCGAGGTGATCCGCGGATCGGGCGGCACCATCTGGGGCGCGAACGCGGTGAACGGCGTCATCAACATCATCACGAAGCGCGCCGGCGACACGCAGGGCACGCTGGCCGCGGCCTCGGGATCGAACACGATGCCCGCGCGCGGCGTTGCCCGGCTCGGCGGACGCGTCGCTGGGGCCGGCGACTACCGGGTCTACGGCAAGCTCGACGAGACGGATCTCCTGCCGTCGAGCTTCGGCGACCCGGGGCACGACGCCTCGCTGCTCGGCCGCGCGGGTGGACGGTTCGACTGGCGCAGGGGCACGCACGAGGAAGGCAACGTCATCGCCGACTGGTATCGCGGGCGGGTCGACGAGCGCAACACTCAGCCGTCGGCGAACCCGCCGTACTTCCTCCTGACCGACGAATCGGCGCAACTCTCGGGTGGGGACGTGGTCGCGAACTGGCGTCACGTCGGCTCGGCGCGCTCCGCCGTGGACGGACGCCTGTACTACAACCGCGATCGGCGGCTTGCCCGTCTCATGTCCGAGGACATCCAGACCGTCGACCTCGACCTCCATCACAATTGGAAGTGGGCGCCGCGGAACGAACTCGACTGGGGCGGCGGCTATCGCGTCGTGACTTTCCACACGGCCGGCACGCCGTCGGTTCACTTCGCGAAGGACTTCCAGGTCACGCAGCTGTTCAGCGTGTTCGCCCAGAATGCCCTGACCCTCGTGCCCAATCGCCTGACGCTCACGGTCGGCTCCAAGCTCGAACACAACTCGTTCACGGGGATCGAAGCCGAGCCGAGCGCGCGACTCGCGTTCGCGCCGACGCCGCGCCAGACGCTGTGGGCGGCGACCTCGCGCGCGGTCCGCACGCCCGCCCCGACCGACGAGTCCGCGACCGCCGCACTCGCGGACTTCCCGGTGGGAGGCGGAACCGTCGGCGAGTTGCGCGTCGTCGAGTCCAACGAAATGCGCTCCGAGGTCATGACGTCGGGTGAGGTCGGCTATCGCGTGCAGCCCGGCCCGACCTGGTCGTTCGACGTCACCGCGTTCAGGAACGTGTATGACGGCTTGGGGGCGCTCAAGCCCGAGACGCCGTACTTCGAGCCCTCGTCCGGTCTGCTGGTGATGCCGGCGGATCTTGCGAACTCCGTGCGCGGAGAGACGCGAGGCCTGGAGTGGACGGGCAAGTGGGAGCCACAACGGCGCTTCTCTCTCACCGTCAGTCATTCACTGTTCGACATCAATCTGCACCAATCGGGCCCGCCCGATCCGACCGCGCTGACCGGCGAAGGCTCCGCGGCCCGCTATCAGCTCGTCGTGCAGCCGCACTGGGAGCCGGTCAACGGGGTCTCGCTCGACGCCGCGCTATTCCACGTCGACGACCGGCCGGCCCAACTTGCGGCTGCGTACGACCGCGTGGACACGCGACTCGCGTGGGCGTCGCCGATGGGGATGGAGTTCGCGGTCGGCGCGCAGAACCTGTTCCACGACCGCAAGGTCGAATGGGGAGTTCCCGAGGGCTTCCGGCGTTCCGCGCAGGTGCGCAGCACCGTGTTCGCCAAGGTCACCTGGAAGCCATGAGTCTTCGTCGTCGCGGACTCGACTCACGGACGACGTTCTCCGTGGGCCGACCACGCCCGAACGCGGAGCTCCGTCGCGTCGAGCACAGAGCGTGGCGCATCGCGCTCGTCGCCTCGGTGCTCGCCGTGTGCGCGCTCGGCTCGATCTGGAGCGCGCGGCCGGCCGTCGCCGAGCCGACCGAGTTCGAGGTCAAAGCCGCGCTCGTCTACAACTTCGCGAAGTTCGTCGACTGGCCGGCCGCGGCGTTCGCTTCTCCCTCCGCGCCGCTCGTCGTCGGCATCGTCGGCGACGACGACGTGGCCGAGGCGCTGGAAGCGACGCTTCGCAACAAGATCCTGGATGGCCATCCGGTGCAGGTGCGCCGCGTCAAGGGGTCCGACGAGGCGCGCGTGTGCCAATTGCTCTACGTGGCCACGTCCGAGCGCAAGCACGCGGGCGATCTGCTGCAGGGCCTGCGCGGGGCCAACGTCCTGACCGTTTCGGACATCGCCGACTTCGCCCGGCACGGCGGCCAGATCAACTTCGTGCTGGAGAATCAGCGGGTTCGCTTCGTCATCAATCCCGCGAACGCCGATTCGGCCGGACTGCACATCAGCGCCAAGCTCCTGGCTCTAGCGCGCACCGTGGGCGAGCGGAGGTAGGAAGCATGCGCAACCTTCTCGCCCGGCTCTCCATCCGCCAGAAGCTCGTGACGATGACGCTGTTCACGACGCTCGTCGCGCTGCTGCTCGCCTGCGGCACGTTCGTGGCCTACGACGCCATCACGTTCCGCACCGCGAAAGCCCACGATCTCGCGACGCTCGCCGAGATCATCGGCCAGAATTGTACGGCTGCGCTCACGTTCGACGACGCGAAGTCCGCCGGTGAAGTGCTGCACTCGCTCAGGGCGCGAAGCCACGTGATGGCGTCCGCCATCTACGACCGCGCGGGGCACACGTTCGCGACGTACACGCGACCGGGGCTCGCGCCCGGGCTGGCCGCGCCGCCGACTCCGAACCTGGGAGTGCGCGTGGGACGTGACCGGCTCGAGCTGGCCAGCCCGATCCGGCTGGATGGCGAAACGATCGGCGTGGTGTACCTGGCGTCGGATCTCGGCGAGCTGCGCGATCGGGAGTCGCGGTTCATCCTCATCGCGCTGCTCGTTCTCGTGGTCGCGATTCTCGTCGCCTGGCTGGTCGTGGCGCGCGCCCAGATCCTGATCTCGGGACCCCTCCTCAACCTCGCGCGCACGGCACGAGACGTGTCGGTACAGAAGAACTACTCGGTGCGCGTCGAGTCGGGCAGTCGCGACGAAGTGGGCCAACTGGTGGGAGCGTTCAACGAGATGCTCGCCGAGATCGAAGTGCGCGACGAGGCGCTCACCCGGCACCGCGACGATCTCGAGCACGAGGTGCGTCGCCGCACGGCCGAACTCGAGCACGCGAACGCCGCGTTGTCCTCGTCCAAGGAGAAGGCGGAGGCGGCCAATCGCGCGAAGAGCGAGTTCCTCGCGAACATGAGCCACGAAATCCGCACGCCGCTGAACGGCGTGATGGGCATGGTCGAGCTCGCGCTCGACTCGACGCTCAACGACGATCAGCGGGACTACCTGGAGACGGCGCACAGCTCGGCGAACACGCTGCTGGCGGTGATCAACGACGTGCTCGACTTCTCGAAGATCGAGGCCGGGCGACTGGATCTGGAACCGCTGCCGTTCACGCTGCGCGACACCCTGAGCCAGATCATGAAGATGCTCGCCCTGCGCGCCGACCAGAAGGGCCTGGAACTCCTGTGCGGCGTCGCGACGGACGTGCCCGACGTCGTGATCGGCGATGCGGCCCGCCTGCGCCAGGTGATCGTCAACCTGCTGGGCAACGCGGTGAAGTTCACCGAGGTCGGCGAAGTGAGCCTCGATGTCGGCGTCGAGTCCGCGGACGAGGAAGGCATCGCGCTTCACTTCCGTATCGCGGACACCGGCATCGGCATTCCGGCCGGGAAGTTGGGCATGATCTTCGAGGCGTTCACCCAGGCCGACAGTTCGACGACGCGCGTGTTCGGCGGCACGGGACTGGGGCTGGCGATCTCTTCGCGCCTCGTGCAGCTGATGGGTGGACGCGTGTGGGTCGAGAGCGAGGTCGGGCGCGGCAGCACGTTCCATTTCATCGCGCGGTTCGGGCGCGCGAGTTCGCCGTCGCAGGCGCTGGACGCCCCGGCGCCCATCAGTCTGGCGGGGCTGCGCACGCTCGTCGTCGACGACAACGCGACGAATCGCCGCATCCTGTCCGAGACCATGCGCGGTTGGCGGATGATCCCCACCGCGGTCGAGAGCGGGGGCCAGGCGATCGACGCCATCGAGCGCGCGCAGGCGCTGCACCTGCCGTTTGCGCTCATCGTGCTCGACTGTCACATGCCGGGCATGGACGGATTCGAGCTCGCGGAGTACATCCGTCGCTCGCCGCGCTTGAGCCACTCGACGGTCATGATGCTGACTTCGTCCAGCCAGTACGAAGACGCCGCACGGTGCCGCGCGCTGGGTCTGGCGTCGTACCTGGTGAAACCCGTCAGCCAGGCCGATCTCTACGCCAGCGTTCTGGACGTGATGTCACGCGTGGCCGCCGACGCGGCCGCTTCCGCGGACGCCACCGAGCCGCCAAGCAGTCGCGATGCGTCGGCGTCGGGGCCATCCGGAGTCGTCACGCCGGCGCGTCGCTCGCCGCGCGCGGCGGAGGCGTTCGTGACGGAGTCCGCCTCCGGACCTGCGCGCGGCCAGTCGCCGCTCATCCTGCTCGCCGAGGACAACGTCGTGAACCAGAAGGTGGCGATGGCCATGCTCACGCAACGCGGCTACCGCGTGGTGCTGGCGACGAACGGCAGGGAGGCGGTCGACGCCGCGCGCTCGCAGCCCGTCGACCTGATCCTGATGGACGTCCAGATGCCGGAGATGAGCGGGTTCGAAGCCACGGCCGCGATCCGTGCGTCCGAGCAGGGGTCGGAGCGCCACATGCCGATCGTGGCGCTGACCGCTCATGCCATGAAGGGCGACGTCGAGCGCTGCCTCGAGGCGGGGATGGACGGCTACCTGGCGAAGCCGATCGACCGGGCGAGCCTATTCTCGCAGTTGGCGAAGCACCTGCCCGCGGGCCTGGTGGACCCCGGTGCGCCGCGAGGGTCCGGCGCCGGCGGGGCCGCCCCACGCGAGGATCTCTCCGACGCGGCGTGAAGCGCCGAAGGTCCGCGCCGGCTCCTGAGCGCGAACGCGGCGCTCGCGCAGCCGGTCACGCTGCCGGAAGGCGACGCGCGCGGCGGCCGCGCGCCTGGCCGATCCTGACCTATCGCGTGCCCGCGGCCATCGCCGCGCGCTTCTGTTCGAGCGTCGCGAGCAGCGCGTCGTAGGACTTCGCGAACGCGACGACGCCCTCGCCCTCGAGCTGCCCGATGAGTTTCTCGAGCGGCACGCCGAGGGCGGGCAGGCGTTCGAACAGCCGCCGCGCGCCGTCGAGGTCGCGCTCGATGCGCGGTTCCAGCGCCCCGTGGTCGTTGTACGCGTTGAGCGTGGCCAGCGGCATCGTGTTCACCGTGTCCGCGCCGATCAGCTCGTCGACGTACAGCGTGTCGGGGTACGCCGGATTCTTCGTGCTCGTCGACGCCCACAAAGGGCGCTGCACGTGCGCGCCGCGCGCGGCCAGCGGCTTGAACCGCGCGGAGCCGAACACGCCCCGGAAGCGCGCGTACGCGAGGCGCGCGTTCGCGACCGCGGCCTTGCCCTTCGAGCTCTCGAGCTCGGCGCGCTCGCTGGCGCCCGCGGGCAGCGTGGCGAGTGCGGCGTCGATGGCGGCGTCGACCTTGCTGTCGACGCGCGACACGAAGAACGAGGCGACGGAGTGGATCGCGTCGATGGCCAGCCCCTTCGCGGCGCGGCGCTCGAGGCCGACGAGGAACGCGTCCATCACTTCTTCGTAGCGCGCCAGCGTGAAGATGAGCGTGACGTTGACGCACACGCCCTCGGCCGTGAGTTGCGTGATGGCGGGGAGGCCCTCGGCCGTGGCCGGGACCTTGACCATCGCGTTCGCGCGCGCCACGGAACGATGCAGGCGCCGGCCTTCGTCGATGCTGCCCGCGGTGTCGGCCGCGAGGCGCGGGCTGACCTCGATGCTGACGCGCCCGTCCTTGCCGTTCGTCCGCTCGAACACGGTGCGCAGCCGATCGCACGCGTCCTGGATGTCCTCGATGGCCAGCGCCTCGAACAGCCCCGGGCCCGACAGGCCGGTCGCGATGAGACGGCCGATCGACGCGTCGTACTCGCTGCCGCCGCCGATCGCCTGTTGGAAGATCGTCGGGTTCGACGTGACGCCGACGACGCCGGCCTCGGCGACCAGCCGATCGAACTCGCCCGACGTCAGGTGACTGCGGCGGATGAAATCGAGCCACACGCTCTGCCCGAGCGTCGCGAGTCGTTCGGCGCGGCTGCTCATGTTCGCCTCCCCGCGCCTCTAGCGCGTCTTGTCCTCGGCCAGGTACACGGTGCGCCCCTCCGGGTCGCGCGCGATCGCCACGCGGTGTCCCCAGGGCATGTCGGTCGGCGGCTGCTCGAACGTCACGCCGCGCGCCACGAGATCGCGATGCGCGCGATCCACGTCACGGACGCGGAAGTACAGCGCGGGCTCGCGCGGCGGCCGCCACTGCTCGGGCGGACCCGACGACGGCGGCCCGAAGCCGAGACTCGAACTCGCGCCGGTCTGGATGCTGAGGTACGGACCCGCGGGCATCTCCTCGATCTGCGTGAAGCCGAGCTGCTCGACGTAGAAGCGGCGCACCGCGGGCAGGTCGTGCGTGGTGTAGTCGGCATGATGATTGACGAGCCCGATGGCGTTGGGCACGGCGCCCGCGGGGCGGTTCACGGCGCTCGGCGCGCGCCGTGGCGCCGCGCTGCGTTTCGTCGCGGGACGCCGCGCGGCCGCGCGCTTGGGCGCCGGGCGTGACGCACGCTTCGGCGCCTTCCGGGACGCGGGCCTGGCCCGGCGACTCGGCTTCGCCTTTCCTCGCGGGCTCGCGGCACGCTTGCGCGCGGCCGGCCGGGACTTGCGCCGCGACGCGGCGCGTTTACGGGCTGCCATTTCGTTCCTCCAGAGGCTCAGCGAAAGGGGTTGTGGTGTCGAATGAGCGGAAGATGCGCCTCGCGCCGCGCTGGCGCAAGCCGTGGCGCGTCGCGTCGCGCGCACACTCGCGGCGCTCGCCGGCCCGCGCGAGACGCGGCACGCGGGCGGGTTGCGGGACGACGGCAATTCGCTAGAATGCGCGTCTTCCCATGTGCCGCCAGCACCGGGCCTCGCCGATTCGAGGACCGGGCCACCTCCAGAAAAAGGCCAGTTCGCAATGACCTCGCGACATCAACGTCTCGACGCCTGGGTTTCCGAGATGGCGGCGATGTGCCAGCCCGAACGTGTCGTGGTGTGCGACGGCTCGAGCCGCGAGTACGACGAGATGCTGCACCTGATGGTGCAGTCCGGCACGGCCATCCGCCTGGCGGAGTCGAAGCGGCCGCACAGCATCTTCGTCCGCTCCGATCCGGCCGACGTCGCGCGCGTCGAGGAGTTCACGTTCATCTGCTCGAAGAAGCAGGAGGACGCCGGGCCGACGAACAACTGGCGCGAGCCGGCCGAGATGAAGGCCACGCTCGTCCCGCACTTCACCGGCTCGATGAAGGGCCGCACGCTGTTCGTGGTCCCGTACAGCATGGGCCCGATCGGTTCGCCGATCGCGAAGATCGGCGTCGAGCTGACCGATTCGCCTTACGTCGTCGCGAACATGCACCTCATGGCGCGTGTCGGCGCGCGCGTACTCGAGACGCTGGGCGCGGACGGCGAATTCGTGCGCGGCCTGCACTCGGTGGGCGCGCCGCTCGCCGCGAACGCGCCGGATTCCGCGTGGCCGTGCAATCCGGCCACGAAGTACATCTGCCATTTCCCCGAGACGCGCGAGATCTGGTCGTTCGGCTCGGGCTACGGCGGCAACGCGCTGCTCGGCAAGAAGTGCCACGCCCTGCGCATCGCCTCCGTGCAGGCGCGCGATGAGGGCTGGATGGCCGAGCACATGCTGATCCTCGGCATCACGAGCCCCGAGGGCGAGAAGGCGTTCATCGCGGCCGCGTTCCCGTCCGCGTGCGGCAAGACGAACCTGGCCATGCTGAATCCCACGTTGCCCGGCTGGAAGATCGAGACCGTGGGCGACGACATCGCGTGGATGAAGTTCGGCGCCGACGGCCGGCTGTACGCGATCAATCCGGAGGCCGGTTTCTTCGGCGTGGCCCCGGGCACCAGCATGAAGAGCAATCCGAACGCGATGCACACGGTCGAGTCCAACTCGATCTTCACGAACTGCGCGCTCACGCCGGACGGCGACATCTGGTGGGAGGAGATGAGCGAGCCGCCCGCGCAGCTGTCGGACTGGCTGCGCCGGCCGTGGACGCCGGCGGCGGGCCGCAAGGCGGCGCATCCCAACGCGCGCTTCACCGCGCCCGCGAGGCAGTGTCCGGTGATCTCGCCCGACTGGGAGAATCCGGCGGGCGTGCCGATCTCGGCGATCCTGTTCGGCGGACGTCGCGCCACCGTCGTACCGCTCGTCAACGAAGCGCTATCGTGGCGGCACGGCACGTTCCTCGGCTCGATCATGAGCAGCGAGACCACGGCGGCCGCGACCGGCGCGGTCGGCACGCTGCGCCACGATCCGTTCGCGATGCTGCCGTTCTGCGGCTACCACATGGGCGACTACTTCGCGCACTGGCTGAAGATCGGCGCGCAGGCCGACGGCGCGAAGCTGCCGCGCATCTACTACGTGAACTGGTTCCGCAAGGGCGCGGACGGCAAGTTCCTGTGGCCGGGCTACGGCGAGAACAGCCGCGTACTCAAGTGGGTCTTCGAGCGCGTGATGGGGCGCGCCAAGGCCGTCGACACCGCGATCGGCCGCCTGCCCGCGCCCGGCGCGCTCGACGTGTCAGGGCTGACGATGCCCGAGGCGTCGCTGAAGGAACTGCTGCGCGTCGATACCGAAGGCTGGTCGAAGGAGCTGGAAGGCATCCGCACGCACTACGCGAAATTCGGCTCGCGCCTGCCGCAGGGCCTCAAGGATGAGCTGGCCGCGCTCGAGCAGAGGCTGCAGTCCGCGAAGACGGCGAAGGTGTGACGAGCCGCCGATGATCGTCGCGCTGGCGCTGGCCGCGACGCTCGTGGCCGGCGCCACGCCCGCGACCGGCGCGACCAAGCCCGCGACTCCCGCGCGGCCCGCGATCCAGGCCCGGCCCGCCGCGCCGCCGGGGCCCCTCCACCGCGTCATCGCGCTCCGGGGCATCCGCATGTACGTGGACCTCGAGGGCGCCGGCCCGCCGCTGCTGCTGCTCCACGGTGGCGCCGGCAACGGACTCCAGTTCGAGCACCAGCTACCGAGCTTCACGAAGCGCTACCGCTGCATCGTGCCCGACCTGTGCGGGCAGGGACGGACGAGCGATCGCGACGGCCCGCTGACGTACGAAGCCATGGCCGAGGACGTGGTCGCGCTCATGGACAGCCTGCGCATCCCGAGCGCCGATCTCATGGGCTGGAGCGACGGCGGCATCATCGGGCTCGAGATCGCGATCCATCATCCGACGCGGCTCAAGCACCTCGTCACGTTCGGCGCGAACCTGACGCCCGACGGACTCAATCCCTCCGACGTGGCGTGGAACGATACCGCGACCGTGGCCGCGTTCGGCGACGGCATGCGGGAGGGCTGGCAGAAGATGGCGCCCGATCCGTCGCGCTACGAATCGGTGATGACGAAAATCATCGCGCTCTGGCACACGCAACCGCACCTGACCGCCGCCGACCTCGCGAAGATCCGCACGCCATCGCTCATCTGCGCCGGCGAACACGACCTCGTGCGCCGAGCGCACACGGAATCAATCGCGAGGGGCATCCGCGGCGCGCAACTGTGGATCGTCCCCGGCGCCTCGCACAGCGCCATGATGGAGCGGCCGGACCTCGTGAACGCGAGGGTGCTGGAGTTCCTGGCGAAGTAACCGACCGATCGGGCGAGGTGACCGGAACGAACTCCTCGCGCGCGAAGTTCTCCGTGGACGCGCGCCCATGCTGACCATCACTATCCACCGGCGTGCGGTAAAGGTCGCTCACTCGATGGATAGGAGTACGTCCCATGCGCCGTCTCGGCTTCTTCCTCCTCGCTGCAATGTCCCTGGCACTGATGTCCTGCTCGAAGACGGCAGCGCCTGGCGGACAACAGCCCGTCGCGCAACTGCCGCCGGGCGCGGAGGGCGTCGAGCTGGCGGGCAAGGGCCTGAAGGCAAAGGACGGATACCAACTCGTTCGCGATTCCGACACCACGTTTGTGGTCAAGCGAATGAGCGACGGTCGAAACGTGGCGGGAGGTGGATGTGGTTGCCAGTCGGGTGCTGCGGGATGCACCGTCACGAATCAGGGTTCGATTGCGGTGTGCGTGGGGGCATGCCCGGACTGTGGATTACATCTGACGATCAATGGCGCGACGACGCTCATCCGGCAGTGACCTGCCTCATGCGGCCGGAGACGCCAGACACTCTGCCCTGAACGCTAGTGCCCGTCGGCGCTCGAGCCGCGCATGCCGATGAGCAGGCCCGTGAGTACGAGCGCGGACGCGACGAGGCTCAGTGGCCCGAAGCGTTCGTGACGCACGAGGGCGCCCAGGCCCAGCGCGAGTACGGGCACGATCACCGAGATGTAGCTGACGCGCGTCGCCGGCCAGTGGTTCACGAGCCACGACATGATCACGAACGCACCGAGCGACCCGGCGACGGTGAGATAGAGCAGCGGCAGCGCGGACGCGGCGGTCAGCGGGATCACGTGCACTTCGCGCAGCGCGAAGCTCCCGGCCAGCGACATCACCGCGCCGATCGCGGTGCCGACGGCGTTCGCCGCGATCGGGTCCTGACGTGGCCCGCGCCTCAGCAGGATCGTGCCGACGCCGGCGATGGTCGCGGACGCCTGCACCGCGAGCATGCCGACCGGCGAGATCGCGCCCTGGAAGCTGCTCGAGAACAGCAGCGCCACGCCACCGAACGCGGTCAGCGCGCCCACGATCTTGAACGCGTTCAGCCGCTCCATGCCCATGGCACGCGTGATGAGCGCGCTCGACAGCGGGATCGTCGCGTAGAACACGGCCGACAGCCCCGACGGGATCAGCTTCTCGCCCCAGTAGAGGAGCGGCATGTTGATCCCGAACTGGCACACGCCGTAGCCGATCGCGGCACCGAGCGCGGGGCCCTTCGGCAGCGGCACGCGGCGCAGCGACGTCCAGATCGTGAGCAGGATCGACGCGAGCGCGAGGCGCAGCCCTGCCGCCCACACCGGCGCGAGCGTGTCGTTGCCGATCGAGATGACGAGGAACGTGCTGCCCCAGATGGCGCCGCACGTCGCGAACGCGAGCCACGGCCGCGCGCCGACGGAGCGCGCGGGGGCGGAGGCCGGACCGTCCGCGGGTTTCGCCACCGTCACGTCCGCTCCGCGTGCCAGCGCAGGACGCGTTGCGCGATCGCTTCCGGCGTGAAGCCGAAGTGTTCCTGGATCGCCTGGAGCGGCGCCGATTCGCCGAAGCGATCGATGCCGATCGCGAGCCCGCTCTCGCCGACGAAGCGGTGCCAGTAGTCGGAGACGCCGGCTTCCAGCGACACGCGCACGCCGCCGGGCGGCAGCACGGCGTCGCGCCACGTCCTGTCCTCGGCGAGGAAGCGCTGCGGCGCTGGCATGCTGACGACGCGCGCCGGCACGCCGCCGGCTTCGAGCAGCGGCACCGCGGCCACGGCGAGCCCGACTTCGGAGCCGGTGGCGATCAGCGTCAGCGCGCCGGCCGACGCGGACTCGCGCAGCACGTAGCCGCCGCGCTTCAGCTGCGCCGGCGTGAACGTGGCCGGGCGCTCGAGCACGGGCAGCGTCTGGCGCGTGAGTGCGATGAGCGTCGGGCCGCCGCGCCGTTCCAGCGCGAGGCCCCAAGCCGCGGCCGTTTCCAGGCCGTCGGCCGGGCGCACGACGAGCAGGTTCGGGATGGCGCGCAGCGCGGTCAGGTGCTCGATCGGCTCGTGCGTCGGCCCGTCCTCGCCGAGAAACACGCTGTCGTGCGTGAACACCCAGATCACCTGCTGCTTCATGAGCGCGCTGAGGCGGATCGACGGCCGGCAGTAGTCCGTGAAGATCAGGAACGACGCGCCGTACGGCACGAAGCCGGTCAGCGCGAGCCCGTTCAGGATCGCGCCCATGCCGTGCTCGCGGATGCCGAAGTGGAAATTGCGCCCGGCGAAGCGATCCTTCTCGATTGCGTCGCTACCCTTGATCCAGGTCTTCGTCGACGGCTCCAAGTCCGCGCTGCCGCCGACCAGCGCCGGCACCCACGCCGCGGCCTGCTGCAGCACGGTCTGGCCGTGGGCGCGCGTCGCCGCGGCGCCGGTCGGCGCGTTCGCGACGAGCCGGTCGAACACGTCGGCGGGCACGGTCTTCGAGTGGAACGCCTCCCACGCCTCGGCCTTCTCGGGAGCGCGCGCACGCCACGCCGCGAAGTGCCCGCTCCACTTCGCATGCTCGCGCGCCAGCTCCGCGCTGCGCGACGCGAAGTGCGCGCGCACCTCGTCGGGTACGAGGAACGCGGGCGACTCGGGCCAGCCCAGCGCCTGCTTCGTGGCCAGCACCTCGGCCGCGCCGAGCGGCTCGCCGTGCGCGGACGCCGAGTCGTGCTTGTTCGGCGATCCGTACGCGATGTGGCTGCGGCAGATCACGAGGCTGGGCCGCGCCGTCTCGCCGACCGCGCGCTCGAGCGCGGCTTCCAGCGCCTCGGCGTCGTACGGATCGGCGCGCTCGACGTGCCAGCCGTACGCGCTGAAGCGCGCGGCGACGTCCTCGGTGAACGCGAGCGCGGTGTCGCCCTCGATCGAAATATGATTGTCGTCGTAGAGATACACGAGATTGCCGAGGCCCCAGTGCGCGGCCAGCGACGCGGCTTCCGACGCGACGCCTTCCATCAGGTCGCCGTCGCTGACGATGCCCCAGACGCGCCAGCGCGCCGGCGAGAACGTCGCGTCGCCGAAGCGCGCCTCGAGCATCTTCGCGGCCACGGCCATGCCGACGCCGTTGCCGAAGCCTTGGCCGAGCGGGCCGGTCGTGGTCTCGACGCCCACGGTGTGGCCGTGCTCGGGATGTCCCGGCGTGCGGCTGCCGAGCTGGCGGAAGCGCTGCAGCTCGGCCACGGTCAAGTCGTATCCGAACAAGTGGAGCAGCGCGTACAGCAGCATCGAGCCGTGCCCGGCCGACAGCACGAAGCGATCGCGCCCGGGCCACGTGGGATCCTGCGGATCGTGTCTCAGGAATCGCGACCACAGCAGATACGCGGCGTCGGCCATGCCCATGGGCATGCCGGGGTGTCCGCTCTTCGCCTTCTCGACGGCGTCGACCGCCAGGAAGCGAATGGTGTTGATCGCGAGCGCGTCGACGCTGCGCGTGGGACTTCCGGTGATCGACATCGGAGGCTCCTTCACGCGTCCGCGAGCGCCACGTGCGCGGCGCCCCACAACGCGGTCTGGTCGTCGAGGATCAGGTGTACGGGGACGCGCGACATGAGCGACTGCATTGGCGCCTTGTCGTGGAACGCCTGCATGAAGCGGCCGTCGCGCAGCGCCGGCCGGACACGCGGCGCGATGCCGCCGCCGAGGTACAGGCCCTCGAGCGGCAGCGTGCGCAGCGCGAGATTGCCAGCTTCGGCGCCGTACAGGGAAACGAAGAACGCCAGCGCGAGCGTGGCGCGCTCGCACTGGCCTTGCAGCGCGCCTTCGCTGACGACGGCGGCCGGATCCGGCGCGGCGGCGAAACGCGCGGCGAACTCGCGCGGCTCGGCGCCGCGTCCGATCGCGCCGAGGAAGCGGTACAGATCCGCGAGGCCGCGCCCCGACAGCACGCGCTCGACGCTGACCCGGCCGTAGCGCTCGCGCAGCCAGCCGAGCAGGGCGGCCTCGTCCGCGCTCCGTGCCGCGAAGTCGGCGTGGCCGCCCTCGGACGCGATGGCGCGCACCGCGCCCTCGCCGCGCACTGCGGCGACCATGCCGAGCCCGGTGCCGGCGGCCAGCACGGCGCGCACGCCGGGCTCGGGCGCGCCCGGCTGCAGCGTTTCCAAGTCCGAGGGTTCGAGCACGTCGAGGCCGTGCGCCGTGACCGCGAGGTCGTTCAGGAGCGTCACCGGGGCGCCGCCCAGCACGCCGGCCACGATCGCGCCGTCCACGTGCCAGGGCAGGTTCGTCGTCTCGCAGCGGTTGCCGACCACGACGCCGGCGATGCCGAACGCGGCGCGGGTGACGGCGGGCGATCCAGCCTCGGCCAGGAACGAGACGACGAGCGCCTCCAGCGAGGCGTGGTCGCGGCTGGGATAGCGCTGGTCGAACGCAGGGCGGCGCGCCCCGGCTTCGCGCGTGAACAGGGCCAGATGGGTCTTGGTGCCACCGACGTCGCCGGCGAGGATCACGGCGGCATCGTAGCGACGCGTCGCACCGAACGCCAATGCCGGCCGCCCACAACGGGCGCGGAGTGTCGCGCGAAACGGGGGCCTGCCGCCGCGTGGGCGTTGGGCGGCGCCGATTCGGCATTGCCGCGACAACCCGGGGGCGCCCCCGCGCATCTGATGAGGTCCAATGACCGGTTCCGACCTCCTCAAGCGCGTGCACACCCCCGATCTCGTCGAGCGCATCGGCCGGACCCCGCTCATCCCGGTCCGCGGGCTGGCGGGCGTCCCGGATGGCGTCGACGTGCTCGGCAAGGCGGAATGGTTCAACCCGGGCGGCTCGGTCAAGGACCGTGCCGCGTGGGCCATGGTCGCCGACGCCGAGCGGCGCGGCGCGCTGCGCGGCCGCACGCTGCTCGACGCGACGTCGGGCAACACGGGCATCGCGTACGCCTGGATCGGCGCCGCGCGCGGGCATCGCGTGCACCTGTGCCTGCCGGCGAACGCGAACGCCGAACGCCGGCGCCTGCTCGCCGCGCTCGGCGCCACGTTGACGCTGACGGACGCCATGGACGGCACGGACGGCGCGATCCGCGAGGCGCGGCGTCTGGTGGCCGAGCAGCCGGAGCGCTGGTGCTATCCGGACCAGTACGCGAACCCCGAGAACTGGCGCGCGCACTACCGCACGACGGCCGAGGAGATCTGGTCTGACACGGAAGGCCAGGTCACGCACGTCGTGATGGGGATCGGCACGTCGGGGACCCTGGTCGGCACCGGGCGCCGCCTGCGCGAACTGAATCCCGCGATCCGCGTCATCGGCGTCCAGCCCGACTCGCCATATCACGCACTCGAAGGGCTCAAGCACCTGCCGACGGCGATCGTGCCGCCGATCTACGATGCGGGCGTGCATCACGAACTCATGGAGGTCGCGAGCGAGGAGGCGATCGACGTGGTCAAGCGCCAGGCCGCGCGCGGCCTCTTGCTCGGCTGGTCGGCGGGTGCGGCGCTGGTCGCGGCGGCGCGCGTGGCGCGCGGACTCGAGCGCGGCGTGATCGTGGCGATCCTGCCGGACGGCGCGGAGCGCTATCTCAGCGAGCCGCTGTGGGGCGAACCATGACGCTCGTGCTGGAAGGCGACACCGCGGCGCGCGTGCGCGCGCATCTCGTCGGCGCGTATCCGGAAGAAGGCTGCGGCGTGCTGCTCGGGCGCGACGCCGACGGAACGCGGCGCGTCGTCGACCTGGTCGCGCTCGACAATCGCTCGCCGGAGACGCGCGAGCGGCGTTTCACGATCGCGCCGGAGCAGTTCCTGGCCGCGGAGAAACACGCGCGCGCGCGCGGGCTCGACGTCGTCGGGGTGTTCCATTCGCACCCGGACCACCCGGCCGCGCCGTCGGCGTTCGACCTCGAGCACGCGTGGCCGTACTATTCGTATCTCATCGTGAGCGTGCGCGGCGGGGCCGTCGACGGAGCGACGTCGTGGCGGCTGGCCGAGGACCGCTCGCGATTCCAGTCCGAACCCCTCGAGCTCGCGCCGGCACTCGCGCGCGAGCCATCCGGAGAGTCCAGGGCATGAGCACACTGATTCACATACCGACGCCGCTCCGCGCCTACGCGGGGCAGCACGCGACCGTGGAGGTCGAGGCGGCCACGGTCGGCGAGGCGCTGCGCCGGCTCGTCGAACGACATACCGAACTCGCGCGCCATCTGTACGACGGCGACGGCCGCCTGCGCCGCTTCGTGAACGTGTACCGCAACGACGAGGACGTGCGGCATCTGTCGCGCGAGGCCACACCGCTCGCGAACGGCGACACGCTGAGCATCGTGCCGAGCATCGCGGGCGGCGCCGAGCCCAGCGCGCCGGCGCCGCCGCGCGGCCCGCGCGCCGCGCCCGACTGGGCGACCGGCGCCGACGGCAAGCCGGCGCTGTCGCAGGACGAGCTCCTGCGCTACAGCCGGCACTTGATCCTGCCCGAGGTCGGCCTCGACGGGCAGCGCCGCCTCAAGGCGGCCAGCGTGCTGATCGTGGGCGCCGGCGGTCTGGGTTCGCCGCTCGCGCTGTACCTGGCGGCGGCCGGCGTCGGACGCATCGGCATCGTCGACTTCGACGTCGTGGACGAGAGCAACCTGCAACGCCAGATCCTGCACGGCACGTCCGCCGTGGGCACGCCGAAGCTGCAGTCGGCGGCGGCGCGGCTGCGCGACCTGAATCCCAACGTTCGCGTCGACGGCTACGAGACACGCCTCACTAGCGAGAACGCGCTCGAGCTGATGAAGCCGTACGACGTGATCGTCGACGGCACCGACAACTTCCCGACGCGCTACCTGGTGAACGACGCGTGCGTGCTGCTCGGCAAGCCGAACGTGTATGGCAGCATCTTCCGCTTCGAGGGCCAGGCCAGCGTGTTCGACGCGCGCGTCGGGCCCTGCTACCGCTGCCTGTATCCGGATCCGCCGCCGCCGGGGCTCGTGCCGTCGTGCGCCGAAGGCGGCGTGCTCGGCGTGCTGCCGGGCGTGATCGGCGTGATCCAGGGCGTCGAGACGCTGAAGCAGATCCTGGGCGTCGGCGAGTCGCTCGTCGGGCGGTTGATGCTGTTCGACGCGCTCGCCATGCGCTTCCGCGAACTCAAGCTGCGCAAGGATCCGCAGTGTCCGGTGTGCGGCGAGCACCCGACCGTGACGCAGCTCATCGACTACGAGCAGTTCTGCGGACTGACGCCCGCGGCCGAGGCGGAAGAGTCGGCGGCGCGCTGGGAGATCGACGCGAAGACGCTGGCCGCGCGCGTCGCGCAGGGCGACGATCTCGTCCTCGTCGACGTGCGCGAGCCGCACGAATTCCAGATCGCGCGCATTGAAGGCGCGAAGCTCATCCCGCTGAATTCGCTCCCGGCGCGACTGGCGGAACTCGACAGCAGCCGCGAGATCGTGCTGCACTGCCACCACGGGCAGCGCAGCATGCGCGCGCTCGAATACCTGTACTCATCGGGATTCCGCAAACTGAAGAATCTGCACGGCGGCATCGACGAGTGGTCGCGCCAGGTCGACCCAGCGGTGCCGCGCTACTAGAGCCAGGGGAGGCCGCTTCATGCACGGACGCACGAGAGCGCGATGGGCCGCGGCGTTGTGCGCAGCACTGTTGGCCGCCGGATGCGCGACGAATCCCGTCACCGGCCGGCAGGAGTTGTCGCTGGTCAGCAGCGCCCAGGAGGAGAACCTCGGACGACAGGGCCTGCCCGCCGTCGTCGCCGAGTACGGGCGCTACGACGAGGCCGGGGTCCAGGCCTACGTCGACAGCGTCGGCCAGAAACTCGCGCGGGTCTCGCACCTCCCGGACCTCACGTGGCACTTCACGGTGCTCGACGACCCGACGGTCAACGCGTTCGCCATGCCCGGCGGCTACATCTACATCACGCGCGGCATCCTCGCGCACCTCAACTCCGAGGCGCAGCTGGCCGGCGTGCTCGGGCACGAGATCGGGCACGTCACCCATCGCCACACCGCCGAGCAGATGACGCAGCAGCAGCTCTACGGCATCGGCTTCGGCGTGGCCTCGGTGCTCTCGGAACAAGTGCGGCGCTACGGACAGGGCGCGCAGCAGGCGCTCGGGCTGCTGTTCCTCAAGTACAGCCGCGACCATGAGACCGAAGCCGACGAGTTGGGCGTCGAGTACGCGACGCGCGCCGGCTACGATCCGCGCGAGATCCCGAGCACGTACGCGATGCTGCGCCGGGTCAGCGAATCCGCTGGCCAGCGCATCCCGTCGTTCATGTCGACGCATCCGGATCCCGGCGATCGCGAGGCGCGCACGCGCGCGCTCGCGGAGCGCGCCGTGGCCGGGCGCACCGGTCTCGCCATCCTCGCCGGGCCGTACGTGCAGCGTATGGAAGGTATCGTGTACGGGCGCGATCCGCGCGGCGGCTACTTCGAGGGCGCTCGCTACTACCAGCCGACGATGCGCTTTCAGATGGACTTCCCCGAGGGCTGGGCCACCCAGGACTCGCGCACGACGGTGACGGCCGCGGCGGCGGATCAGAGCGGCGCGCTGCAGCTCTCGCTGGCCGACGCCGGCGTGCTGTCGCCCGCGGCGTACGTCGATCAGCTGACGCGCGCCGGCAAGATCACGGGCTCGAACGGCGGCCACGAAGTGATCGGCGGCGCCGAGGCGTGGGTGGGGCGCGTCGGCATCACGCGCGCGGACGGCACGCCGGCCACGCTGATCGCGGCCTGGATCCGGCGCACGCCGGATCGCATGTTCGAAGTGCTCGGTCAGGCCGCGTCGGGATCGGCCGCCGAGCGCCGGATCCTCGACAGCGCCCGATCGCTGCGTGATCTGGCCGAGCCGGCGCGTCTCGCGCCGACCCCGGCGCGCGTGCACGTGGCCACGATGACCGCCAGTGCCACGCTCGCCACCCAACTCGCGCGTTCCGGCGAGCAGGGCGTGAGCGCGGAGGAGACCGCCGTGCTCAACAACCTCGAGCTGACGGACACCGTGCCGCGCGGCGGCTACCTCAAGGTCGTTCGGCCGAGCCACACGCACTAGCCGGGCCTCGATCGGCCGCCGCCGGCGCGCGGCCGCGGCATCACTCGCGCTCGGTCGACCCCCGCTCCAGCCTCGCCGAGCGGGGGTTTTTCTCACCCGCCCGCGCGCATTCCCCCAACCTCCCATTGCACGGCGCCATTGCGGGGATTGCGTCCTCCACGACACCACTGTCCGGGCCGCAAGTGACGGCCTAAGACGCTGGCGCACAACGAGTCGCGTTTGGTGGCCGGAAGCCGAACGGACGGCATGCCGCATGCCTTTCTAGTGGAGCAAGGAGCGTCCGGCAGTGGGTTTGGAGCCTTCTCGAGGCGACCCTCCGGCGCCACCGCCCAGGCGCAGTGCGGAGCGAATCCGCCGCCTGGGGCGGGAGCGGCACGAGCTCGCAGTCAGGAGAACCCAATGACCCCTCGATCCAGCAACAGCCCGCGCGTGACGGTCGCACTGCTCGCGCTCGCTTTGTCGGTCCTCGCGCCTCTGACGTCCGCCATGGCCGGCAGCATCGGGACGATCGCCTCCGAGGACGTTCCCAACGAGCGCGTCATCGACCAGAACCTGAGCCTGCCGCTGCTGCCCGTCGTCCAGGACGTCCAGCTCATCACCGTGCCGGTGGTGCCGGGTCCCACCGAGGGCTCGGTCACGATCGAGAACCTGCTCGGCGGCACGTTGCACGTCGGCCGCTTCACGCTGGTGGTGCCCCCGGCGGCGCTCCGGCAGCGCGCCACGATCACCATGCGCATCCCGGATCCCTCGACCATGCGCGTCGAACTCTCGATCTCGCCCGCGTCCGCGAACAACTTCCTCGTCCCGGTGACGCTCATCTCGAACGTCTCGGGCACCGACGTTCCGCTGGTCTCGAAGCTCCAGACCGTCTGGTACGACGAATTGAAAGGCGTGTGGCGGCCGGTGCCGGGCAGCGCGGTGAACGTGGCCGGGCTCCAGGTGTACGCGCCGCTGTTCCACTTCTCGACGTACGGCATCAACGACGGGAAGGCCGGTTGGTAATGCAGCGCCGAACGTCACCGGAGAAGGCCGGGCATCGCCCGCGCGGCGATCCCGGCCGTCGCCTTGAGGCGGGTCCATGAAGACGATCCATCCACCGGAAACCTTGCACCTGCGCACCGTGGCCCTGGTCGTGGCCGCGGGGCTTGGTGCTTGTGCGGCGCTGGTCGCGGGCTGGCCGCCGGTGATCGGCAGCGCGCTCGGCTTCTGGTTCTGCGCCTGTCTCGTGGGCGAGATGATGTGGGTGCGGCTGCCCATCGGTCGCGCCACGTTGAACATGGCGTCGTGTTTCAACTTCGCGGCGCTGCTGTCGATCGACGCCGGCACCGCGATGGTCGCGGCCGGCCTGGCCACGCTGCTCGCCGACCTGGCCATCATGCGCAAGAACGCGCTGCGCGCGTTCTACAACGCGGCCCACACCGTGCTCGCCGTGGGCGCCGCGGCGTCGTGCTTCACGTGGCTGGCGGGCGGGGGCCACGACCTGGTCGGGTTGCTCGTGCGCTTCAACGCCGTGCCGTTCCTGGCGGCGGCGCTCGTGTACTACCTCGTGAACCGCACGGCGGTGAGTCTGGTCGTGGCCTCGCACGAATGCCTGTCGCCGTTCGAGGCGTGGCGACTGAACTTCGGCAATTGGTACGAGATCATCTCGACCGGCGCGGTCCTGTCGCTCGGCGCGTTGGTCGCCATCCACGCCAAGGGCGTCGGGCTCGGCGCCACGCTGCTCGTGGTGCTGCCGCTGCTCATCGCATTCGACGGCTACCGGCGCCACCTCGTTCGCCAGGAGCGAGCGCGTGACGAGCGCGAGGGCTCGGGACGGCACGCCGCCTAGAGAGGTCGCCCGGTCCCACGGCCCGCGCCGCGTACGGCGCGGGCTTTTTCATGCTGCGCGGCAGCCGCCGGCGCGGAGTCGAAAGGCCCGCGATGCGATCTAGCCCGTAGAAGCGCCGCGAGATGGGTGGACTATGATCGCGCGTTCACAATCGGGTTGACAGGTCTGGGACGCGCGGTTAGCGTGCGCGCGTCCTGCCATGAAAAGAGCCCTCGCGCTTGTCATCATCGGATCGACGCTGGCCGCCGCGACCGTCGCCTTCACCCAGTCCTTCTCCGTCCAGCTGGGGGCGAACAAGGGCCCGCGCCAGCCCATCAATTTTTCCCATCAGATCCACGCCGGCAAGTTGGGCATGAACTGCCTCTACTGCCACTACGGCGCGGAGAAGTCCGCGATCGCGAACCTGCCGCCGGTCAGCACCTGCATGGGGTGCCACAAGATCGCGGTCACCGATCGCCCGGAGATCCAGAAGCTCACCGCCTACTACGACCGCGGCGAGCAGATTCCCTGGGTCGAGGTCTATCGCCTGCCCGACTATGTGAAGTTCAACCACAAGCGCCACGTGCTCGCCGGCTTCGCGTGCCAGAACTGCCACGGACCGGTGCAGCAGATGGCCGTGGTCTACGAGTACCCGCCGCTCAAGATGGGGTGGTGCGTGAGCTGCCACCGCCAGAACCTGACCAACCCCGACCACCCCGCGACGATGGACTGCGTCGTGTGTCACCACTAGGACGGCGATGAGCGACTTCGTCTTCACACGACGCGACTTCCTCAAGCTGGTCGGCATCGGCGCCGCCGGCGCGGCCGCGGGCTGCGCGAAGCCGCCGGCCGACAAGCTGATTCCGTACCTGGTGGCGCCCGAGGACATCCTGCCCGGCGTGCCGTACTGGTACGCGAGCACCTGCCGCGAGTGCTCGGCCGGGTGTGGACTGCTCGTCAAGGCGCGCGAAGGCCGCGTCGTCAAGCTCGAGGGCAATCCCAAACATCCGGTGAGCCGCGGCGGGCTGTGCGCGCGCGGCCAGGCCGGGCTGCAATCCGCCTACGATCCGGACCGGGTGCGCACGCCGATGGTCAAGCAGGGCGGCGCGTGGCGGCCGATCGAGTGGGAGGACGCGCTCAAGCTGGCCTCGAGCAGGATCGCGGCGGCCAAGGGCGGGCAGAAGCTGGCCCTCGTGACCGCGAACTCGACCGGCTCGTTCCACAAGCTGGCGTCGGACTTCGCGAGCGCGGCGGGCGGCACGCACCTCGTGTACGAGCCGTTCGCGCACGAGAGTCTGCGCGAGGCCAATCGCCGCACGTTCGGCCAGGCCACGATCCCGACCTACGACTTCGCCCAGGCCAACGTCGTGTTCACGTTCGGCGCGGACTTCCTCGAGACCTGGCTGTCGCCGGTCGAGCACGCGCGCGACTTCGCCGCGATGCGCGCCCGGCCCGACACGCACGTCGTGTCGATCGAGCCGCGGCTGTCGCTGACCGGCGTGAACGCGGACGAATGGGTGGCCGTGCGCCCGGGCGGCGAGATGGCGCTCGCGCTGGGCTTCGCGCACGTCATCCTCGGCGAGAACCTCGGCCCCGCGCTCGGCGAGCGCGGCGCGCTGCTCGACGCCGTCTCGGCGTTCACGCCGGAAGCGGTCGAGAAGGACACGGACGTGCCGGCCGATCAGGTGCGCGAGATGGCGCGCCATTTCGCGCGCGGGCGCCCGAGCCTCGCGGTGGCCGGCGGCATCGCGACGCAGAGCGAGCAGTCGGTCGCGCTGCTCGCGGCCGTGAACCTCCTGAACTACGTGGCCGGCAACGTCGGGCGCACGGTGCGCTTCGATCGCACGCTGAACTACGACGCCGTCGCCTCGTTCGCGGACGTGCAGCGCCTGATCCAGTCGATGGGCTCGGGCGCCGTGCAGGTGCTGCTCGTGCACGCGGCGAACCCGGTGTACGCGACGCCGGCCTGGGCGGGCTTCGCCGCGGCGATGGACAAGGTGTCGTTCAAGATCTCGCTGTCGAGCGTGCTGGACGAGACCGCGGATCGCTGCGACCTGATCCTGCCGTCGACGCACGGGCTCGAATCGCTGGGCGACGCCGAAGCGTCGCGCGGCGTGCACGCGCTCATTCAGCCCGGCATGCAGAAGCTGCCGATGATCGACGCGCGCCCCGAAGGCGACACGCTGCTGACGCTCGCGCAGAGCGCGGGCCTCGGCGCCGGTTTCGCCGGCGACTGGACGGGCTACGTGAAGGCGCAGTGGAAATCGCTGCATGGGCGCCTCGGCGCGGGCCGCGACTTCGACACGTTCTGGTCCGACGCGCTGCAGCACGGCGGCGTCTGGGAGGACGCGCCGGCGACCGCGGTGCGCTGGAACGGCACGCCGGCGTTCGCGGCGCCGCAGCTGAAGGGTGGCGGGGACGTCGCGCTCGTGCTCTACGCGTCGCCGTCGTTCTACGACGGACGCGGCGCGAACAAGCCGTGGTTGCAGGAGCTGCCCGATCCCACGACGAAGGCGGTGTGGGGCACATGGGCCGAGATCCATCCGGCGACGGCGTCGCGGCTCGGCGTCAAGACCGGCGACGCGCTCAAGGTCGAGACCGACGCGGGCAGCGTCGAGGTGCCGGCCTACGTCACCGGCGGCGTGCGCCAGGACGTCGTGGCGATTCCCCTCGGCCAGGGCCATACCGCGTACGGGCGCTACGCGAAGGACCGCGGCGTGCAGGCGCTCGCGCTGCTCTCGCCGGCGCAGGACGGCGCGTCGGGCGCGGTCGCATATCTGAGCGCGAAGGCCCGGCTGTCGCGCGGCACGAAGGCGCTGTCGCTGTCGATCACGCAGCCCGAGAAGAGCCAGCGCGATCGCGAAATCGGCCAGATCATCCCGGTCGCCGCGCTGCTGGGCGGCGCCGCGGCCGCCACGAACGGCGGGAGCCACGGCGAGCCGACCACGATCGGCGCGGGCGCGGGCGGCGCCGGCGAGGAGACGGCGCACGGCGCGCGTTTCGAGCGCTCGGCCGCGAAGAAGGGTACGACGACGTCGCCGATGGTCGAGCCAGAAGGCTACCGTCCGCCGCCCCACTCGGTGAGCGCGTACGAGCCGAAGCCGGAAGAGCGCGGACGCGGACCGCGCGCGATTCCGGTCTCGGAAGGCAGCTACCGGAACGGCCAGCATCGCTGGGCGATGTCGATCGACCTGAACTCGTGCACGGGCTGTGCGGCGTGCGTGGTCGCGTGCTACGCCGAGAACAACATCCCGACCGTCGGCCCCGAGATGGTGAAACGCGGCCGCGAACTGGCGTGGATCCGCATCGACCGCTTCGAGGAGAAGCTCGAGCCGGGCCGCCACGACGTGCGCAACGTGCCGATGATGTGCCAGCACTGCAGCGACGCGCCGTGCGAGATCGTGTGTCCGGTGTACGCGACGTACCACAACCCGGAAGGCCTGAACGCGCAGATCTACAACCGCTGCGTCGGCACGCGTTACTGCTCGAACAACTGCCCGTACAAGGTGCGCGCGTTCAACTGGTTCGATTACAGCGCGCCCGAGAAGGCCACGTTCGCGTTCCCCGAACCGCTGAACTGGCAGCTGAACCCCGACGTCACCGTGCGCTCCAAGGGTGTCATGGAGAAGTGCACGATGTGCGTCCAGCGCATCCTCGAAGGCAAGGGCAACGCGAAGGACGAGAAGCGCGCGGTGAAGGACGGCGAGATCCAGACCGCGTGCGCGCAGTCGTGCCCGACGCAGGCCATCACGTTCGGCGATCTGCTCGATCCCGACAGCGACGTGCACAAGAAGTCGTTCGGCGAGCGCCGCTACTGGGTGCTCGAAGAGCTGAACACGAGGCCCGGCGTCACGTACCTGAAGCGCGTCCGGCGGGAGAACGCGTGACCGACAACTTCCAGACCGTGCTCGCCGCCGAAGATCCGCTCGCGACCGAGCACGTCGCCGCGGACATGACGCAGAAGAAGCTCAACGACGATCTGTTGAAGATGATCAGCTGGCCCGGCCACGTGTGGTGGACGGTGTTCATCATCGATCTGATCATCCTCGCGATCGGCGGCATCGCGCTGCGCAACGAAATCGTGCTGGGCCTCGGCGTCGGCGGCTGGACGCGGCCCGTGATGTGGGCGTCGTACATCACGAACTTCGTGTTCTGGGTCGGCATCGCGCACTGCGGCACGCTGGTCTCCGCGGTGCTGTACCTGTTCCGCTCGCACTTCCGGCGCGCCGTGTACCGCGTGGCCGAAGCGATGACCGTGTTCGGCGTGTTGACGGCGGGACTGTTCCCGCTGATCCACGTCGGTCGGCCGTGGTTCGGATACTGGCTGATTCCCTATCCGAACCAGCGCAACCTCTGGCCGAACTTCCGCTCGCCGCTCGAGTGGGATGTATTCGCGGTGACGACGTACCTCACGATCTCGTCCGTGTTCTTCCTGGTCGGCTTGATCCCGGACGCCGCGGCCGCGCGCGATCGCGCGAAGCACCCGCTGATGAAGCTGCTGTACCAGGTCGTGTCGTTCGGCTGGCGCGGCACGAACAACAACTGGAAGCACTACTACGGTGCGTACATCTTCTTCGCCGCGATGGCCACGCCGCTCGTGTTCTCCGTGCACAGCGTCGTGTCGTGGGACTTCGCGATGGCGCAGGTGCCCGGTTGGCACAGCACGCTGTTCGCTCCGTACTTCGTGGCCGGCGCGATCTTCTCGGGCGTGGCCATGGTCATCAACCTGCTGATCCCGATCCGCAAGACGTTCAAGCTCGAGCACATCGTGACGCTCGATCACATGGAGAAGCTGTCGAAGCTCGTGCTGCTGACGTCGACCATGGTCGGCTACTCGTACCTCACCGAGTTCTTCATGGCGTGGTATGGGCCGAGCAAGCTCGAGCGCGACCTGTTCTGGTACCGAGCGACCGGGCACTACTGGTGGGCGTTCTGGATCATGTTCACGTGCAACGTGATCTTCCCGCTGTCTCTGTGGTTCAAACCCCTGCGCCGGAACATGCGCTTCCTGTTCGTGCTGTGCCTGTTCGTGAACGTCGGCATGTGGTTCGAGCGCTTCGTCATCATCGTCACGTCACTGGCCCGGCCGATCGAAACGGCCGCGACGGTCTACTACAAGATGTCGTGGACCGAGGCCGCCGTCACCGCAGGCGCGTTCGCGTGGTTCTTCATGTACTTCCTGATCTTCGTGCGCGTGCTGCCCGCGTTCTCGATCGCCGAGATCAAGGAGACCCTGGTCATGCCCAAGCGGAGGAACTCGGCATGATCATGAAGCTCCTCGATCGCCTGGCGAATCCGCCCGAGGGCAAGTTTCACGGCGTGATGGGCGTGTTCCTGTACGTCGACGACGCGGCCGACGCCGTGCGCGCGTTGCGGCAGGCCGGGCACGCGCGGCTCAGCGTGATCTCGCCCGTGCCGCATCACGAGATCGAGCACGCGCTCGAGCAGGGGCCCTCGCTCGTGCGCTGGATCACGTTCGCGGGCGGCGTGCTCGGGTTCACGTGCGGCATGTCGCTGTGCATCTACTCGGTGATCTCGTACCCGCTCGTGGTCGGAGGCAAGGAACTGATCTCGATCCCGCCGTTCATGATTCCGGCGTACGAGTCGATGATCCTGCTCGGCGGCCTCACGAACCTGATCGCCATGCTCGCGCTCGGCCGGCTGCCGCACGTCCAGGGCCGCGCGCCGTACGATCCGCGCTTCACGGAGGACCGGATCGGCATCTGGGTGCCGTGCGGGGGCGAAGAGGCCGTGAAGGTGCGCGAGATGCTGCGCGGCCACCAGGCCGAGGAAGTGCGCGTCCATGAATAGCCGCGCGCTCTTCAACCTCGGCGCCGTCGCGGTCATCGCGGTCATGGCCGGGCTCTCGAATCAGCAGGGCTGCAGGGATCTCAAGCAGGCGTGGACGAAGTGGTCGTACTACCCGATCCGCGACATGCGCCGGACGGTGGTGCTCAATCCGCAGAAGGTCGCGACGCGTTCCCCGGACACGCTCAGCGTGCCGGTCAACGGGCGCGACCGCGACGCCGACTACCTGCGCAACCCCGATCACACGGGCGCCGACCTCGCGACCATGCTTGGCGACAAGCTCACGGACCCGATCGGTACCAGTGACTCGTCCGTGGCGCGCGGCGAGCGCAAGTTCAAGAAGACGTGCATTCCGTGCCACGGCCCGACGCTGGCCGGCGACGGCCCGGTCGCTCCGCTGTTCATGCCGCCGCCCGACCTGCTGGCCGAGGCGACGCGGCAACGCAAGGACGGCTACATCTACTCGTACATTCGCCATGGCGGCGCGGTCATGCCGTCCTACGGCGCGCAGGTCACCGACACGGAGGCGTGGGATCTCATCCACTACATCCGTCACCTGCAGAAGGTCAGCCCGCGATGAGCCACGACGCGATCCTGAAGGACATCGCCGGCAAACTTCCGGTCCACCCGAACGCGATGAAGCGCCGGTTGTGGATGGCGTGCATCGCCATCGGCGTCGTGTCGTTCGCGTATCTGTGGTTCACCGAGCCGCAGCGCGCCTGGGGCAGCTACGCGATCAACACGATCTTCTGGCTGGGCTGCGCCGAAGGCGGCGTCGTGCTGGCCGCGGCGATCCGCCTGTGCAACGGGCGCTGGGCCGGCCCCATTCAGCGCACCGGCGAATCGCTGTCCGCGTTCCTGCCCGTCGGCTTCGTGCTCATGACCGTGCTGCTGGTGTTCGGCATCTGGACGTACCTGCCGTGGACGAAGCACGTCGACCCCTGGCAGGCGCCGTTCCTCAACGTGCCGTTCCTGTATATCCGCACGCTGGGGGGCATCGCCCTGTTCTGGTTCCTGGCGCGGCGCATGGCGCGCGTGTCGCTGCGCGCCGACGCGCACCTGCTGCGCGACCACGTCCCGCCCGAGCTCAAGGCCGACTACGAGAAGCTGGTGAGCGGCTGGCGCGGCGACGCGGCGGAAGTCGCGTGGCAGCGTCACGAGCTGGCGCACCTCTCGCCGCAGATCGTGCTGACGTTCGTCGTGTTCTTCAGCGTCATCGGCTGGGACTTCATCATGTGCCTGACGCCGAACTGGTCGAGCGCGCTGTTCGGCTGGTACGTGTACGCGGCCGCGTTCCTGAACGGCATCGCGATGACGTCGTTCCTCGCGACGCGCGTGCGCAGTACATACAAGCTCGAGTCGTACATCCGCCCGGACCACTTCTGGGACATCGGCAAGGTGATGTTCAGCTTCTGCATCTTCTGGGTGTACCTGTTCTGGTCTCAGTACCTGCCGATCTGGTACGCGAACATGCCGGAAGAGACGTGGTGGGTGTTCCTGCGCTTCGAGCAGCCGTGGCGCCCGCTCGCGTTCACCGTCTTCGCGATGATCTTTCTGATCCCGTTCCTCGGCCTCATGAACAAGACCACGAAGAGCAGCCCGTTCTGGCTCGGCGCGTTCTCGCTCCTGATCATGGCCGGCATCTGGATCGAGCGGCACGTGCTCGTGATGCCGTCGCTGCATCCCGACTCCGTGTGGCTCGGCTTGCCCGAGATCGGTGTCGGCCTCGGCTTCCTCGGCCTGTTCGGCTGGGCGGTGCAGGGTTTCCTGACCAAGTATCCGTGCGTGAAGGTCGCCGACGCGTTACAGGGCGCCGGGGGGCACGGTCACTAGCCGCGCGATCCGACTCCTTCGCGCGCTCGCGCCCGGCACCCGTCGTAAGGGAGCCGGGCGTTCGTCTATGCTCATGAGCATGAATCGGAGGAACGCGCGTGGCGCGTGACAGGCGGGGGAGGGCGGAACGCGATGCCGCCGCGGCGTCCGCGGCCGCGCGGGCCGGAGCCGAGCGCGTTCCCGTGCTCGCCGCGCTCGCGGCCTGCGTGATCGCCCTGCTCGGGCACGCCTGGATCTACCGTTTCCTCACCGACGATTCGTACATCTCGTTCCGTTACTCGCTGAATTTCGCGCACGGCCGCGGCCTGGTGTGGAACGCCGGCTACGAGGCGGTCGAGGGCTACAGCAATTTCCTGTGGGTGCTGATCCTCGCGCTGTTCGAGCGGATCGGCATCCATCCCGAGCAGGCCGCGACGCCGCTGTCGCTGCTCGCGACCGGCGCGCTGTCGCTCGTCGTCGCGCGCTTCGCGTGGCGCCGCGCCGGCGACGCGAGCCGCTGGCCCGTCGTGATCGCGCCCGCGCTGCTCGCGCTCACACGCAGCGTGGCCGTCTGGTCGACGAGCGGCCTCGAGACGCGTTTGTTCGAACTGCTCGCCGTCGCCGGCGCGCTGCAGCTCGTCGAGGAGGTCGAGGCCTACGCCGCGGGCGGCGCGCCGAGGCGCGCGTGGGCGCCGTGGCTGTTCGCGCTCGCCACGCTGACGCGGCCCGACGGATTGCTCATTTCGGGCGCTGCGGCGGGCGCGGCGGGCGCGTACCTCTGGGGGTTCCGGCGCGATGCCGTGGGGCGGCTCGTCCGCGCGTGGCTCCCATACGCGGCGCTGATCGCCGCGCACTTCGCGTTCCGGCGCCTGTACTACGGCTACTGGCTGCCGAACACGTACTACGCAAAAGTCGGAGGCCAGACGTGGTGGAGCTCGGGCGGCCTCTATCTACAGGCGTTCATGCTCGAGTACGCGGCGTACCTGTGGGCGCCGTTCCTGACGGCCGGCATCGTGTACCACCTGCGGCGCCACACCGGCTTCGTGCCGCTGCTGTTCGCCGCCATCGTGCTGCCGCATGCGCTCTACGTGGCCGCCATCGGCGGCGACCATTTCGAGTACCGGCCGATCGACCTCTACTTCCCGTTCGCCTACTTGCTGATCGCCGACGGCGCGCGGTTCTGGTCGCGGGGCGTGCGGTCGACGTGGGCCGTGGCCGCGGGGCTGGCGATCGTCGCGTTCGGCGTGTGGCAGCTGCCGTGGCGCTCGCACGCCGAATTCCCGCGCTTCTACGCTTCGGGCTTCCCCGGCGAGCGCGGGGGAGACGCGCTCGCGTTCCTCGATCCGGCGCGCGATCCCGTTTATCGACTGCCGCTGCTGCGAAACATCGCGGCGCAGCACCAGGCCGACGTGCGCGCGCTGACCTCGACGTTCGTCGGCGTGCGCGCGGAAGAGCACCGGCTGTTTCTCAGCACCGTGATGCCTGAGGGCCATCGGCTGCGCCAGCTCGTCGAGCAGGGCGTGCTGCCCAAGGACGTGTACATCGCGATGAGTTGCGTCGGCGCGATTCCGTACTACTCGGGCATTCGCACGCTGGATCGGCTCGGGCTCACTGACGCGACCGTCGCGCACAGCAAGGCCGGCGCGCACCGCATGATGGCGCACGACAAGGCCGCGTCGCCCGAGTACGTGCGCGCGCGCGGCGTGGACCTCTGGGTGCTCGATCCCGTGCATACGCTGGAGCCCGTGACGTCGTCGCGCCTGCTGCTCGCGGTCAAGGACGCCGAGATCGGCGCCGACACCGCGTGGGCCGCGCCCGTGAGCGACAGCGAGTACGTGCTGTGCCGCCTGCCGCTCGGTATCGAGCGCGAACGCGCGCGGCTGCCGAAGCTGCACCTGGTGCCGTGCGGCGATTCGGCGTTCGTGCGCACGTATCTGGCGCGCGCCGACAGCGCGCTGCGCGCGACGCTGGACCGGCACCCCAACGACATCGAGAGCGGGCGCAAGCTCGCGTACGTGCTGCTGGTCGCGAAGCGTTACGACGATGCGTTGCCGATCTACCTGTCGCTCGTGCGCGTGCTGCCCGACAACCCCGCCGTGTGGGAGAACCTCGGCGTGTGCTACACCGGGCTCGGGCGCTGGGACGACGCCACGCAGGCGGTCGAGAAGTCGATCGCGATCAGCCGCGACCTGGGGTGGACGAGCGAGGTCGAGCGCCTGAGCGCGAAGCGCGACGACATCCAGCGCGCGCGCGCCGAGAGCGCGCGCCCGAGCGCCGCGCGCCGCGCCACGCACTGAAGCCGGGATGGCGGAATGGCAGACGCAGCGGACTTAAAATCCGCTGGGCGAAAGCCCGTGCAGGTTCGAGTCCTGCTCCCGGCGGTCTTGCCTGACAACGACTTATCGGTTTCGGCATTGTTGGGCTCGACAGCGGAAACGCCAGATTGTGCCACAACTGTGCTACTTCCCTCGGAAACAGGGGCCGTGGGCGACACATCGCGACCGACTAGGCGACCGCCCGCTTGGGGCAGCGCTGCGAGCTTCTGAACACCCTCGACGAGATCCGCCTCCGCGACGATTGCGTACCGCCTGAAGATCGATTCCGTCCGGTGCCCCGAGAGCTTCATGGCGACGGAGCGCGGAACGCCGGCTCTCTCAAGATTCCTGACGGCGGTGCGTCGAAGGTCGTGGACGAGGCGCCCGGGAACGCACGCGAGGGAGCAAGCGCGACTCCAAGCGTCCCGGAAGTCTCGGAGCGGGCGCCCACCGTTGTGGAACACCCAGGGCACGATTTGGCCAGTCTCCTGCTCTAGGGCCGAAGTCAGCTGGCGCTGGGAGTTCAGGAGCAGGGAGAGTGCCGGCAGTGCCCGGAAGGGGAACGTCCGGCCGTCCTGATTCTTTGTGGTCCCGGGCTCAAGTCGAACCATTCCGCCGAGGAAGTCCACCTGCCGCCAGGTCAGGCTCTTCACCTCGCCAATTCGCCACCCCGTGAGGTAGGCGAATTCGATTGCCGGGCGAAGGTGAGCGGGGAGGTAAGCCAGGACTGCGCGTAGGTCGGCCTCCTCGAAAAAGCCGGAGCGCGTATTGCGAACCTCGACGCTCGGGAAATAGGGGCGGTTCGTTACGCGCCCGGCGCGGACGCCAAGCGTAAACATCCGACCAAGCGCGGCAAGCTCGTTTCGGACCGTCGCTGGCTTGGCCCGACGCTCGGGGTCTTCCAGACGGTCGCGGATATAGGCGGACACGCGATCCGTAGTTATGTCCATCGCGTGGCATCGCCCGAAATGGCGGCGCAAGTGTTCCGTTGCCTGCTTCGCGCGAGCGAGAGACTTCCGGCCGTTGACCTCGTAGTCCGCGAACAGCAGTTGGGCGAGGTCTTCGAACATCGTCCGTTCGGCGTCGGCTCCGACGAGGCGGCCCCTGCCAATTTCGCCCAGGCGTCGCTTCAGGAGGCGCGTAGCGTCGCGTTTGGCAGTCGAGCCGGACGACTCGCGCCATGTCCTGCCACGGTGCGAATACTGCACCCAGTAGACCTGCCCTCGGCGATAGATCCGGCCCAGCCCTCGAATCGGCACTATTTCACCCTCCTCTTTACTAGCCAGTCCGCGACCGCGCGGCGGACGATCTCCGTTAGTCCCGTGCGTTCAGCGACGGCGGCGGCAACCAACCGGCGATGCATGCCCTCGGTCAAAGCAACCGTTGTCACAGTCATTCCCTCGCGGGACTTGGCCCGTATGTGCCGCGTCTTGAAATACTCGCGTGCGGCCGCTACCTGCGCGGCACTGAGATGCCAAGGTTTGTGCACAAGGGCTGCCGGTCGCGGGTAGCTCTTTCGCAACCAGCTGCGCAGGTGCTTGGCACTGATTCCGAGTTCCGCGGCGAGCTTCTCTGGACGCATCGACCCCTCTATTATTGGACCTAATAATACCGTTAGGTCTGAATACTTCAAGATCTCTTTTGGGTGAGGTAGCGACGAAGGCCAGCCTCGGAGAAGCGGAGAACCTTCCGGCCCAGCCTGACCGCGAACGGGAGTTGCTTCGCGTGGCGATAGAGCCAGCGAACCGTGACGCCCAGGACGGTCGCCGCCTCCTCGGGGCTCATGAGTCGGTCCGCTGCCTGGCGCGACTCCAAGGGCCGAAGCTGGGGGGCCACCAGCTGCGCCGCAACCGCCGTCTGAACCCCGGCGAGTCGAGCGAGAAGCGCGGCCGCGTCCTCCCGCGTCAGATCCTGGGCGCGAACCTCACCAGCAAGCAGCCTCTCAAGGGCGTCGCGCCGCTCAGAATCCATCCGGACCGCCCTCGTCCTTGTCCTCGACCAGCTCCCAACCCGCAACACGCGCAACAGACCGCGTCCCTAGCGGTCGAAACGACGATTCGCGAGGCGCAACACTCGGCCGCCTGTTGCAGCTCTCGTTTTCGCTAGAGGCCGCGTCTTCATTGGTCTGTTGCGCTTGTTGCAGGTTGGAAGGTAGGTACCGTGAGAACGCGTCCTCAAGATCTTCCCGGTAGTAGCCCCGGAGGGTCCCCGTGTCCGTTCGGATTGCTCGAGGTACGGCACCATATGGCTTGAGCATCTTCGCCATTTGGACGGGTGAGAGTGCTTTTCCAAACTTCCAATCCTTCCAGGGGCGTTCGGTCAAGTCGTCGAGGTGCAGAAGGATTTCCGTGGTCGTCAACCGTTCCGCCCCAATGGCGTCGAAGTGGTCCCGAAGATCGCCGAGGAGGAGGAGCGCCGGCGCTGAGTCTCCCTCGTCGGCGTCCTTCTCAAGCCTGACCGCGACTTCGCGAGCGACACGCGGCCAGCTCTCACCGATTCGATCCGCAATTGCTAGGAGAGGCCTCCAATTGTCGGCGGCTCGATCATTCAACTCGATTGGAGTCCCTGGGTCGGCTGACCTGAGCGCAGCAAGGTTGGACCGACTCCACGTCCAAGCCTGCCGACGCAAGTGCTCGAACCCGTCCACTCCGTTGAGTCGCAGGCGTTCGACGTGCTCGTCTTGCGTCTTGCGGCGGAGCGTTACCACAAGCGAGCGATCCTCCAGCGTTGCGGGCGGTGTCCCGATTAGCGCAATTGCCTTCGGTGCCCACGTGGAGAACGTCCGCGGCTCAAAGTCATCGCCGACTACTCGTAGAAAGCTGCCGGTCCGCGTGTGTCCGCTGTTCAGAAGACCGCGCAGGTCTTCGTTGCCCCGGAGAAACGTGTCCGCCTCGTCCACCAAGAGAGTGGGATAGCTCATTTCAATTGCTCGAAACAGGGCTGCCGTCGTTGTGTGGGAGGCGAGCAGCGGGCGAGGCACTAGCTGCTGAAGGAGACTTAGGGTCGTTGTCTTTCCGCATCTCTTTTGAGGTGAGATCAGGGCGAGAAGTGGCGACGCCGTAGCGGCATCATGGCCGTGCGCGTGGAGCACCCACAGCGTGAGAATGACTGAGGCTCCCTCGGGGAGGGCTAGGAAGCGCAGGAACGTCTCTTGGATCTCCTTTGCCAGGTCGAGGCCGACGACCGGTTCGGGCCACGGCTCGGGATCTCGGAGGGACAGCGCGCGGCCCTGCTTGGGCTTCTTTGGCTCCTTGGCTCTTCCATCGGTCTTGCCCTCCGACGGGCTCGCTGGTGGCTCAGAGTCCGTCTTTGGCGGCTGGGGCGTTGACTGCGACTCGCTAATCGGGTTCAATCTCTTCCGCATCGTTGATTCCTTTCTTCAACGCGCGCCCGGCCTGACCCGCTGGGCGTTTGCGTTGTTGGCCCTAGGTATTCGCTCGACTCCCGTCGCGCGTCCTTACGGTCAGCGCCAGGGCGTTGTCGCACTGTCTCCGGAGCCACTGCTCCCAGGCAGCCGCAGGCACTCGCCACGCCCCTCCAACCCGAACAGCCGGAATCTCCCTAGCCTGAATCAGCTGGTAGATCCGCCCCGTGGTAAGACCGAGCAGGCGAGCGACCTCGGCTGGCCTCAGCAGCGCTCGATTCCCTTCCGTCATTGCTCCTCGCTTTCTACGGGTGTCGTCCCGTGCTCTAGACTATGGGCGACGAGCATCTCCATTTGTGAGTGCCGTAGGAGGAGACATGGAAACAAGTGCACGAGAGCGACTGCGGAGAAGGCTGGGCCGCCATCTCAGGCGCGAAGTACCTCCCGAAGTCATGGCGGGCATGAGCAAGACGACGATTGACTCTGTCGAGGGGAATGCCCTGTACGCCTTCGAGGACGCTCTTGAAGAGATCGGTCGTCTACTGGGCGTGTACGACAGTGCCAAGGCGGCAGGCCCCGCTCGCCCAAGGCAACGTCGGGAGAAACTGCGCGGGCCGGAGCAGACCCTGCAGCGGTTGTTGAAGGACCCCGAGAGAGATAGGTCTGAGCTTCTGACCGAGCACTTTGCGACTATCGCGAGCGAGCACACGGCCGTTACTAGCTTTCGGCGCGACGTGCTGGCCGGCGGGACGCTCACGGACGACGAGGCAGAGGCCTTTGTCGCGTCACCGGCCTACCGCTATCTCTCAAGGGCGGACCTCGAAGCAGTCCGGATGCCGCTCGTGGGTGTCAAGTCTTGGGAGCGGTGGAAGAAGCTGCGCGCGGACACCCTGCCCGACGGTCGCGTTATCACGGGGCGCGACGTCAAACTGGAATGCGCGTGGGGCCGGAAGAAGTGGAACGACGTCCGCTACGTTCCCATTCTCGGCGACTTGTCAGCCGCGACTCGCAGCCTCCAGTGGGAGCCCGGCAAGAGAAGTCAGGAGCCAATCCACATCCTGCCGGGCTGCCTGCTCGATGACTTGAAGAAGGCCGCGAACGCCCTCACCTGGCTGCTCTGGTGGCCCGAGGCGAAGGCAGCCCGCTATGTGCTGACCGGGGAATTCCCCGTCTCGCCCGCCATCGATATCACGACGACGCAGCGCCAAGAGCGTGGCCTGACGCAGGGGCGAATCGTTCTGACGATTGCCCCGTGGGTTTCGGCGAAGAGCGTTGAGGCCGTCTACGCCTATTTTCAGCGCCAAATGGTAGGTGGCAGGACGAGATCCATTGGCTCCAGGAGCCTCGAACGTTTTCGGTTCGTCGAGCGCGAGATGAGGCGGGGCAAACCCACGTGGTCGGCGCTGCACGCGAGGTGGAAGCTCAAGAAGCCGACAAGAGCGAAGGCCAGCTACAGCAACTTTCAAAAAGACTACGCGAGGACTCGGCGCGCGCTGCTCCAACCGCTCTACGCGACCGGCGAGCCATTCAGGCGGGATGCTCCGCAGAAACGAGACTAGCGCGCCGTTTCTCGTAGCTCCTGCTGTAAACTGCGGCGTGGAGCGGACGGGGGGTAGGGGGGGTGTCGAACAAGCCCGGCCCGCGTGCGCGGGCATTCGGTGGGGGTCAGGCAGCGCTAGGAAGCGCAGGAACTCCACAGGCGTTCAGTTAGCCAGACGTGAGGGGACGTGAGCGCCGGAGCGTACGCAGAAGAACTCCGTGCCCAAGCCAAGGCCATCCTGTCCGCCCACCCTGGGGTTCCTCACGCGTGGCGGGAGGATGGGACGCTCGTCTTTCCGAGGCCGTCTCCCGACGGTTTCGAAGTCACGCTGCACCCGGAGGACGGGGAGATCGTTGTCTTCACAAGCTGCGGCCTTCACGAACACGTCGAGGGCCAACCGCTGGAGGCATCAACCCGCGCGCTGGCTCTCACCCGCGACCTCCTCAGCCCGGACATGCGAGTCCGCGAATTCCGCGCGGGCGGCCAGGGCTATCGTTGGGTTCTGGAGAGGCGTACAGGCCGCGGATGGGCGGCGGAGACATCTACGGCGCTGCTGCTCTGGAACTACTTTGGTCGCCGCAGCCAGCGCGTCTACTCCAACGCGCAACTTCCCGGCCGTCTGGCAGACTCGAGCCCGGACTAGCGCCGTCGTCTCATTCGATTCTCGATACGTTGGAGACTGGCACTGATTGACGCGAAGTAGAGCTCAGCCCCTCTGGACACGCATGCGATTGCCTCGGAGTCTTGCGCGCTAAGCCGCCTGTACGTCATCCAGTGCATCCCCCTAGGCTTCGGCGGAAAGGGCACCAGCAAGTTGGCGCCTGCGCCCAGCTTCTCTCGGATCTTCTGCGCTCTCCGAATGTGACGGGAAAGGGCGCTATCTCTCTGGCTCTGGTAGGCGAGGTTTGCACACGTGCGGCACCAGTAGAGCCCCTGAACTAGGTAGAGCCTTCCGCAGCGCCGCTCGCAGTTGGGGCAGACGTACCAGGGGCGCTGACCGCCAAGGTGGCAAGGCGTCCAGGCGATTTCCACGTCGGGCGGCTGAAAGCTCCACACTCGTTCCCGCCCCACAATGGTGACAGAGGGGAAGTCATTCGTTGTCGCCTTCAGGTCCCCTCCGTGGGAGTCGAAATCAATTGGCAAATGCGCGGTACCATTCCGACAGGATCTTGCTCGTCTCTAGTCTTCGTGTCGTCTCGTGAAAAGGAGCCCCGCCTCGTGGTCGTGCTGAAGGCATTCTGCGATGAGAGTGAAATAAGCGTGGGCGCTGCTCGCATCTTTACGGTAGCGGGAGGCGTTGCCTTAGCGGATCGATGGCCGAGCCTTCGCAGCGACTGGGTGGCGATCCTCAAGGAGTTCGGTTTGGAGTCCTTTCACTTCACGGACTATGAGAATAACCGACTGGGAGCAAAGCACGATGCACTAATCCCGGCACTCATTGGACTCGTCAATCGCTCCGGCATCTTTGCTCCCGCCTGTTCGCTCGTCACAGACAGAACGTCTCCATCGGCCCTAAAGGACGAGCGTGCGAGATACGAGTTCTGCGCGGACAACCTGTTCCAAACGACTTGGAGACATCTCGACAGACTCGGCCTGGAAGACGCAAGCGTGGAGTTCTACTTCGAACAGAGGGATGGAGTCGGGAACGTCATCGGGGCATTCAATAGAGGGCTTCGCGACGACAGCCGCGTTGGGAGCATTGCCGTGATACCGAAGGGAGACAGTGCTAGGGAGCTGGAGGTGGCCGACCTACTCGCCTATGAGGCGGGGAAATCCCTACGCGCGCAGATCAAGCTCGATTGTCGGCCGCTGCGAAAGAGTCTTCTGGCCCTCGCGATTCCAAAGGGTGGCCGGGCCTACGATTCGCGAGGCGGTGCGCTTAGAGAGCTCTCAGCTAGTGATTTGGGCGCGTCTTAGTGGTTCGACACAGAGCCGCTCCGCAAACCCTACTACTTTTGTGGGGGAGGCGGTGGTGGGGGAGGAGGAGGAGGTGGGGGGGGTGGCTTCACTCCGGGCCTCGGATCTATCGTCACGCCGCCTCTGTGCTCGTACTCCCCAGGCGACGGCTGGACGAGTGGTTGTTTCCTCATGTCACCCATTGCGTTCCTCCTTGATCTCCAAGAACTCCACAAGGGATACGTCAGCAGCTGGCACAAGGATACGAGCGACGCCAGTCAAGGCCGTCTGGTTGTTCGCCCGATCCAGCCAGGCCGCGTCGTAGAGCGAAAAATGACCTGACTGAGCGTTGTTCGGGAACTCGTCTACTCGTGCGTACAGGCGCCTCTCGTTACTCATGTGGAGAACGACTGCATGCGTTCCGATGCGCTCTCTGAATACGCCAAACCACTCGGAAGGGAAGCCAGTGAGCGGTGTGAATCCCCATTCTCTAAGCCTCCTGTGAACCGAGTCTCGGCTTGCAGCACGGGCAAAGGCGAGCCCCAAGATCAGAGCAATGGATATTGACCACGCGCGACCAACGTCATCGCTCCACGGACCAAGACTCCACAAGTGGCCGATTCCGATGAGTAGGCCTCGGACGACGAAGGTCGCAGTTTGGGCGAAGGCAGTAAAGATCAACGCCTCAACTACGCGCTCGAACTCGGAGAGCTTTGGATAGGCTGTGAGCCCCGCAAAGACCCACGCTGCCACGAAGCCTGGCAAGAGAAACCAGAGAACAGCAAGGATGTCCCTTGAGAGAACGTGCTCGGGCACTGTGGGTGTGCTCCCTTCACTGGTCGGGGTGGTTGAATCAGCGGCCTGGCGGCAAGACGGCTCGACCATGTGGTCCGAACAAGATCCATGTCGATGCCGGACGCTCCAGCCTAGCGCGCGAGCCGCCACTCTTGGTCAAGCCACTTTCTCATGACCATTGCTGCCGCAAGTGGGCCAGATGCGTCGCCGACTGTCTGAACGTCGGCTCCGAAGAGCGAATCTGTCGCTGCTAGTAGTTGTGCCTTCTCCGACGCAGACAGGTTGAGCGCAATGTGCTGGCTGGAATCTCCAGGCGAAGGAACGATTGCAGAGCCCAGAGCCAACCCCGCCGCGTCAATGAGCACTGCCGACCCCTGCTGGTAGGCAACCCTCCCGTCGCTAACCATCTTCCTCATACCGAGAAGCGCATCCGCTGTTCTCGCAGAGTCTATCTTCTCGTAGCCGCGCAATTGCAGGTCCAGCGAATTGCCGATCATCTCGTAGCCGTTGAGAATTGCCTCGACCGCATCGCGGCGCGTGCTGTCCTGAGATGCCGCAAACGGCCTGAGTTCGTTCTCGGCCATCCTCAGCGCGATTGAGGCATTCTGGTTTGCCGTCATGAGGTCAACGAGGTCGGACTGTGTGCTCGCGTCCTCAACCATCTTGATTCCCGTCTGGGCCCGAGCGAGGCTCTTTAGAACCGTGTCGAGGAACTCGTAGGGCGTTGCTTCTGGCGCTCTGGCTACTGGCGCCGAGGTCTGCGTTCCTTTGCGCCCGCAGGATGCACAGGCGAAGCACAGCAGCAACGCCAGCAATACCCGACGCATGACGCCTCCATCGAATGGGACAGATCTCCCGCGAACAGTAGTCCGGAGCGGCCTAGCGATACCGGGCCTTTGCGGCGCCCCAAGTCGACGCGCGAGCATTCGTCGGCAGGTTAGAGCCACGAACCGCAATGATCATATAGTTCGCCGCGCCCGCCACGCGCCCCGCCAAGCAGTCTTCGTTTGTGCACCAGAAGACGCTAATCAGTCGCCCCTCGGCCGAGCAATGGATGGAATGCGGGCCACCCGAGAGGGACTGCGATAGCTGATTGACACTGACAGTCCACGAGCACTCCGCCTCGGTGGCCGGCGTCCCGTCCGAGAAAGTGGGAAGTGGGATAGTCTCGCCATCGTTCGCGACGCCGCTCAGTGTCGCTACGTCAGAGGCGGCCGGGCTCGAAACTGACGAGCGCGCGAGCCTTGCATCTAACCAGACGAACAAGCCAGCCAAACACAGAACTGCGGCGCTCAAAGTCAGTAGCTTTCTCTTCATTGCGGCCTCCCGTGCGGATCGATAACACTTCTCGCCTGGGCCGGTCGCAGCAACGGCCCCTCCGGAAAGCGTAGCACCGCGGTCGGCGTGTGGCAGAATGACCCTGCGGCACTTCTGGAGTTGAAATGGTTCCGCTTGACCAAGCCCACGAGTCGCGGTCGTGAGCCATGTCGGAGGCGGGTTACTGGGACAGGCAGTTCACGGCCAACGGAGTCACGCCAGGAACTTTGCCCACAGCTGGGGCAACTCAAGACGCACAACAGGTAGCTAGGGATGCCGGAGGCCATCGGCAATCGCTCGCGGAGGGATTACATGCAGCAGTTGACGACGATCAACGTGGGATACCGGCCGCGCACGGATATTGACTGTTGCCCGAAGTGCGGCGGGATCGATGCAGACGCGAGGTGGCGCACTCGGCGTGCCTCGGCGCAGGCAGGCTCAGGGTCAGGAGTGCCAGCCACGTTTGACTATCCACTCGAACTCAAGTGCAGGAATGATCAGGCTCGGTGGAGCGTGACCTGGACCTTTGATGCTCGGGAGGTGATTCCTCGGGAGTTCCACGCGAAGGACAACCAATCGTAGCGGTGCCAGGAGCGCCGCCGAAGGCCGCGCCACGGGCCGCTCTGCCAACCGTGTTGCGAGCGCCTCTGAGCTTCTCCTATGATCCGGGTGTCCATGCCGACACCAGACGCTAGCAGGGCCGCTACCGTACGCCGCCGCAGCTACGCTCACCCGCCAGTCGTTGAGCGTATTGTCGAGGTGCACGTTATTCCGGGCCCGACGTCCATCCGCACCGCCCGAGAGGCTCTGACCGCGCGCTGGAGCGAGTTCGGGATAGTCGAGGAGCTGCCAGTCGGTGCTGTGCAATTTAGTTGGAACATTGGGGACGGCACGGTCCAGACAACTCATGAACAGGGCGACGCCCGACTACGCTTCTGGCGTGAGGATCGGCAGCGACTTTTTCAAGTGAGCCGCGAACTGTTCGTGGCGAACGACTTGTCAATGGAGCCGGGTTGGCCTGATCTGTTCCCGTTGTTTAGGCGTGGCTACGCTGATTTCCGGACGGTCCTCCAGCCCAGGTCAGTTGTGAAGGCTGTTCTTCGCTACCTCAACCGAATTGAGCTTCCGAAGGCCACCAGCGCCGATACCGTCTTCACTATCTTTCCGACGCTTCCACTGGAACGTCAGAGGTCCGGCGCAGCATTCCAAATGGTCGTGGACTTGGGCGACGTGGGCTCAGGCCCCTCGCTTCTGAATCTTGTCTTTGCGGGAAGCGAGGCGCAGCCCGTTTACATGCTGAACCTAACTGTCGAGAGCGGCGCGAGACCAGTGGAAGATCCCGAGGCCCTGTTTCAGTGGGCCAACGAGGCGCACGGCCGAATGACCGAACTTTTTGAGTCGAGCATCACGCCAAAGGCCCGAGAGCTGTTTGCGGAGAGGAGCTAGCATGCAGACTGCGGGGGTGGGCCCGGCAGCCACACACGAGCTAGCGAGCGATAGGCAGCGCCTCTTGTTTCGCGTCACTCCGGCGAGTGCCGTAACCACACCCTCCAACGAAGCTCCGCATCGAGTTCTAGCTGAGTTGTTGAAGATAGGTTCTCTCGGGGCCAACTGGGATTCATACGGCGCCCCGGCCGTTTCTCCGGCGACGCTTCGCCGTTCCGGCTATCTTGTTTTCCAACTGTATCGTGCCGCCCACACACTCGGTGTCGCTCTACCAGAGCCGCGGGTGTTTGCGGCCGGAGGCGGAATGGTCGGCCTCCTTTGGAAGAATGCGCCCAGAGACGCAGACCTTGAGATCGTGGTCGGCGAGTCGAAGATTGAAGGCGTCGCATCTACTCGCAACGATACGCGCCCGTGGACGCCCGGCAGCGATGAGACACTTGAGATCTTGGCCCTCGTCCATAACCTTATCGTGCGCGCCTGATCCCGAGTCGCCGCGGTGACTGCGGGGCCCGTTGAAGACGACGAAGTGCTTCTCCGAAGGGTTACGTGGGCTCAAGTAGCCGACGGGACGATTACGTCGGGCGCGTTTTGGACTTCCCACGATGATGGTTGTTCCACCTGTTCCGAGTCCCACCTGTCTCGTGCGCAGTGCCTAGAGGGTTTCCCCGGGAGAGGGCTAGTCTCGATAACTGGTGCCGCCGTCCGCGCCAGCGGGGCACAAGCACAAAGGGACCCAAAGGACCCCGGACACGTCCTCATAGTCTTCTCCGGCAGGGCTGCCGCCAAGGCACTGGCGAAACGCGCAGTCTTGGTCTTGGCGCCCACTCCGCCGGATGAGGCCGCAACTTAGCGAGTCCCGATCAAGTGCCCGTCTTTTCTGAGCGAGACCGTCACGAAGTTTGGTGGCGTCGCGCCCCGCGCTCCCTTTCGGAAAGGCTCGCCCTACAGTGAGCCGTAGCCGGCGTTGGGTCTGCCTGCTGCTGTTTGGCCTGGCTCTTTCTCGTCCTGTCTTCAGTGCCGGGATCGTCGATTCTGCTGCACCTCCGCCCGCCAAACGAGGCGCCCCGCGCGGACTATCCCTCCCTGATAGCTTCGTGTCTGGTAGTAGCGCAAGTTCCCTCGCTCGTCGGGGCGATTCAACAAACTCGGTGACTTTCCGAGTTCGAAAAGGGCGCGATAAAGCACTTCGAGCGGCTCTAGCAGTGGTCCGGCCAACCCTGATCGCCGTCATGGCTGCAGCTCCCGGAGCTTTCGTCGGTGCCTTCGCGGCTTTCCTCTTTTACCGACTCGGCGACTTTGTCTTGGATCGTTATCGAAGAAAGCAGAGACACCATTCTGCGCTTGTGCGGCTTGAGTGGCTCTTCAACACCTATCACGGTCGACTCCGGTTGTTCCCCGCGCGAGTTCAGGATTTTCAGCGGGCGGCAGAGGCTGGCGCTCTGCATCGAGGTACACTGCGGCCCCTGCAAGTCGACTCGACAGCCTACTTGGAACTACTGGATATCCGACTCATCAACGAAGTCTTTCTTTGGAACGATCAGGTCGGAAGCTTCAACAACGACCTGGAAGATCTCATGGCGACGTACTACGAGCTGCGTGAGGGCTTTCTAGCCGGGCATGTCGGGCGTGAGGAGTTCGTAGCTGCTGCGACGCGAATTGGCGAGGACCTCGAGACAATAAGACGCGAGGCCGAAGCCCTTCAGCCGGAGGCGGAACGGCTGCACGCGTGGATTCGTCTCCAGGCGAAACGTGACACGCCAAGGATGTGGATCGCGGTCAACACGCCGCGCGTTGCGCGAGTGACGGATGATCAGATCCGATCAGAGGTCGCTACACTTCAGTCCGAGATGCAGCGGGCCGCGGCCGCCGGCCGCGAACGGATCGCACGTGTCCATCCCGCTGGTCCCGCGGGTCAACAGGGCTAGCGAAAAGGCCGCGCCCTGTCGTGTCGACATGAGTGCCGAACCCACTTGAGGGTCCGATGCAAACTGGAGCACATCTAGCGAGCCCAAAGAGGTCGGTAGCGCATCATCCTTCGGACCTCCCCCAGCGCACCGGCCGCCGCCGATACCCGGCTTTCGCCCCCTTGGTGTTCCTTGCCGCCGCCGGTGCTCCGCTTCTGTGCCCGACCTCGGCCCGGGGCGAGGTCGCCTCTCCGCCCGATTCTGCGCGGATTGTCTTGGTTCGGCTCGAGCTACAGCGCCTCGACGACGTTCGAATCATTACGGGAGGCGCCAAGCTACTGGCTCGACGCCCACTTGTCTCTTCCGAGGGTCTCCGGTACCGCAGCGACACTGAGCGCTGGTCGATCGCTCCGTCCTGGACGCCGCCAGAGGAGCACCTGGTTCCCTGGACGGAGATCGAATCGATCCAGGCTAGGAGGGGTGCTGGCCGCAGCGGTGTCGTGCTTGGCTCGTTGGCCGGGCTGGCGATCGGGTTGGCTGTCGAGATGGGGAGCGCCCTCGAGCATGCGTACACACTCAAGCCTGCGAAGCAATCAGGGATGCCGCTCCTACTAGGGATTGTGGGGGGAGCCGGAGTCGGCGCACTGGTCGACCGTCCCGGGCCTTGGCAGCCCGTCTATCCCTGAAGCCTCCAGCCTCACGGGTCGGTCGAATTGTCGCTACTCTGATGGCCGGCTTACGTCTGAGCGAGCCGACTTCCCAGCCGCCACTCATCCATTAGTCATTTCATGGAATGCGGAACAGGCTCCAATCATCCACAGCTTTCTCTTGCTTAGGCGAGTGCGTTCATTCAACATGCCGCTTACGTGAGCCTAGGTGGAATCGCGGTCCGGCCCCCCGAGATCGTCCGACGGTCACCCTCCGGAGCTGCCGCGATGACACGATCCGCTTGGCGAGCGTTACCTCTTCTCCTCGGCGCTGCGCTTGCCGTTGGCGCATGCAGTCGGAATCCGACGGCGCCCACGAATCATTCCCCTGTCATCACGTCCGCCGAAGCCTTCCCGTCGACGATCCACCGGGCCGATTCGGCTTTGGTCATCGTCACTGCAACCGACGCAGACCACGACGCCCTCGTCTACGATTGGACCACCGATTCGCGCCTCAGAATTAGCGGCGTTCGTCTCCCTCTGGATAACTTCCTCTACAACACAGTCGAACCAACCCGCGTCTTCTACCCCAACAATGTACAGACGCCCTTGGACACCGCGTGGATCGAGTGCGGCGTGCGGGACAGGAGGGGGGGCGAGGCCATCGCATGGGTGCGGCTAGTCATCCAAGACTAGGCCCCCTCAACACGCAAATCCTCGGACCACACGCTGTCGTTGTCATCCGGAAGGAACGCATGATGCCTCGGCCGCTTCGACTCACAGCTCTCTCAGCACTGCTGATCGCCACGGCGATCCTTGGGGCGTCCACTTCGTTGGCACAAACTGGTTTTGTGCGCAACGACGCCTACGCCTTTCAAGGCGATCACAAGCTTATTGTCATCGGACCAGACCCAGATCACCTCACGGCGGCCATTCAGACCGAGAGTGACTTTCGCGTCTTCACAATATCCGCACAGTGCGGCATGAAGATCGGGGCGGGTCTTTGGGTGGGTTCAATCGACGTCGACGTCGACAATGACGGCGTGTCGGAGCTGCACACCGAAGACGTTGTCAATCCACACTCATTCACCTATCAGTTCCCAGAGCCAGCGAACGGGGTTAGCGCAACGCATCCGGTGAGGGTCCACGTCCGGTACCTGGGGCCTAACGGGGCACTCGTTCCAGATCAGGAAAACGATGTCTATTGCTACGTCACGGTCTACGCAGCACCGCGCGTTTATGTCGATGGGGCTGCAAATGTAGTTGTCCAGGCGCACAATGAACCCTGTGCTAACAAGATCCCGCTACTAGTCGTCGAGGCCTTCGACCCGGGCAACGACATTTTTCCAGACACGTACTACTCTGCAACGTATGACTTGGTCAACACGGTCCTCGCGCCCGCAGGCTACGAAATCTTCTACCTGAACTTTCACGATGCAGGCATTGACATGCGCGTCAACGCCGATGTCGTTCTTCGGGCGCTCGACGCGATTCACTCGCTATGCCCGTCCAATGACATTGCCGTCATGGGGATGTCTATGGGCGGAGTAGTCACCCGCTACGCGCTTGCAAAGAGGGAGGCACAGGGAGGCCAACACCATGTCGGACTCTTTGTCTCTTTTGACTCACCCCAGCAGGCCGCGCACGTAAATCGCGGCTTGCAAGACAACATTAGGACTGCGCCCGTAGGGGGCGCGGTTCTCGATGAGCTCCGCTTCCGCGCGCAAGCCACGTCGGCGAAGCAACTGCTGGACTACAATACGTACGATCCATTGGGGACGGAGCGTGTCAGCTTCTTCGGTGAGCTCAATGCCCTGAACGGCAACGGCTATCCGCACACGCCCTACAATATTGGCATAAGCAACGGCACATTAGCCGCAACGTGGGGTCCTGGCGTGTACTCAACGTTCCTTGCATCACTGAAGGTGATCAACGGACATGGCGACGTCGAACTTACGATCCCCATAAGTGCGGACGCGCGAGACGTCGGCGTCGGAAGCATGCAGAACTCATTCACTCTAACGCGTGACTTTGGCGTGATCTTCGCCCTCACGCCGTTTGCCAAGCTCAATCAGTACTATGACTTTAGCTTCAATTTCGACCCCGTGTTCGTCCCGTCCTGGTCGAGCCTAGACCTGAGGGGGGTCACGTTCAATACGCCGCTAGATGAAGCAACTGGCATTGCCAGCTTCGACAGCACCGGCTTTGACCAGATCGTCGTACAAACGCAGCCGCACAGACATAGGGATCTCTCGGCAGAAAGCGATACTGCCATCGTGCACGTTCTCCACCGCACGTCGAATTGCGCGGTCAGCTACGTTCTGCCGGAGGGGGGCAGCACTAGCCCCGAGACGTTCCAGGTTCCAATCCTCTCGGGAGGGCTCGTCAACATTGTGCCGAAGACCGTCACCGTTAATGGCACGGCAATCACGTATGTATTCTCGAATTGGGAGGACGGTAGCACAGAGAATCCACGACACTTTAGTATGTCGCACGACGGAGCGCATGTGGCGACGATGAAGGGGCATCTGGTAACTACCTCATCCGCCAGCATGTGGACGAGCAATCAGCGCAGGATCACCGAAGAGTTTGATGCGACGGGGGCGACATACCATGGAGTGTATGAATCGGCCGGCCGCATATGGCACGTAAGGAATCGAAGGAATGCTGGCTGGGAGAGTGAGCAGCTGATGTCCTTCGGTGCGACTGCGGCGAGTGCCCCAGCGATTACGACGCACTCGTGGGGGCATGACGATCAGATCCAAGTGTACGTTGCGTGGGTCGAGCCGAGTGGGGCGTTAATGTATAGGGCGTCGAACATAGATAACGGAGTGACGTGGCAGGCGCCGATATTGCTGCCAGCCGCCGATCCGTCGACACCGGTGCTCCCAGACCCGTACAGTGTGGTCTGGGCTGAAGGGCCTACCGGTGGGGCGGGCATCTACTACTACAAGCAGCCGCTAACCAACAACTCGTGGGAGCCACAGTTGGTGCCGGGTACGACAGGAAACGTGTCGCTACCAGCGGTGTGTATTTCTAGTGGGTGCCTTTATCAGCTAGCGTTCATCCGGGATGGGAAGATATATCTTGAGGGATTTACAGATCCGACGCCGAGCGACTTCTACGCGCTACCACAGGTGTGTGCCAGCGCCATCGACCTAACGACGTCGGGCTGGACCGCCACGAGCCCATCGGTCGTGAGCAATGGCGCGGACCTTTTTGTCGCCTGGGAGGAGGTCAGCGGGTCGACTCATCGGATCGCTTTCAAACAACGATCTGGTGGAACGTGGTCCGCCACACTCTACTTCACGCATTCAACGCACGTGCCCACGAAGCCCGTCGTAGGGATCGACTACGGCTGTGGGACGGTGAACGTTCTGTGGCAGTGCAGCAGCCATGTTGCGCGCGTGTCCCGCGCGATCACTGGGTCCACGTGGGGGTCGGTGGAGGACTTGGGCGCGGGCGTGGGGCCCACCCTGGTCGCTTCTGGAGTCAACCACGCTACCGCCATGTGGGTGAGTGGTGCGGCGGCACCGTATTCGGTCAATCTTGTGAACTCGTGTGGCACTGTCGGCGGGGGCGGGGGCGGGTGCCCAATAGTGGATACGCAAACAGCGGGCGGGTGGACGGTGGAGAACACGATTCTGGGGCGGTCGCGAACTGGCGCGCTGGGCCTCGACGGCTATCGACTGCGAGGAATTCCGTCCGTTGTCGACAGCACGATGCAGCTGCGGATACGCGAGGACGAGCAGGAGTACACGACCTTGGACGAGGTCCGTCTGATCGCCATTGACCACGATCCGACCGTGCAAGCGTTCGGAGTCGGTGATCGGGTCCGTCTCGGCCATCGAGTGGCTGCTGCGCGGGTAACCACAAAGGCCGGACTGGACATCACGGACCTAGTGAACGGCCTCGGTGGGACCTTCGTCGGTGAGCCGGGCGAAACCCTGAGCGTCGATCTTACGCAGGCGCGTCCGGCAGCGGCGTTGGGAGTTCAGAAGATCCTCAGCGGTCCCGGATTCGAGATCGACCCCGGGGACAAGGGTGGCGAGGGCGGGACGCCCCAAGCGTCGATGCGGCCTGCAACGCCGACCAACATCGACGAGGAGATCCTGGACTACACCGGCATACTGCTTCAGGTGCCTGACAGCGCCGCAACATGGCAAACAATCGACCACGTCTACCCAAGAGACGAGTTTGACCCGCATACGGTTGAGTTTCTGGGGGCCTCGGAAGCGCGCGTCGTCTTTCTCGACAGGCACAAACTTCAGTTTGTGGGCTCGGTGGAGTTCGTCACCGATAGCCTCTTTGCAACGAAGGAACCCTTGGTTGGCGCGACGCATTCTCGTCTGGGCGATGTCATGAGTGCGGTCGGCGAGACGGGCAATCTCTCGACGTCATTGACCCCGGGCGACACGCTCAACCTCACCTTCCGCGCGACAGGACAGACGCCGGGGCTGGTGCGTGACCTCTTCCTCTTGTCGAGGGGTGTGTACACATCGAACCTGCCTGCGACGCAGCGTCCGGACGTACCCGAGGCAGGAGTCCAATTCGCTCTTGAGCAGAACCGACCGAACCCATTCAACGCTCGGACGAGCATCGGGTTTGCCCTCCCAACGCCAGCGCGAGTCAAACTCGAGATCTTCGACCTGCAGGGCCGAATGATCCGGCGCGTCGCCGATCAAAGCTACGGGGCGGGGCGCTGGTCGATTGAATGGGACCTTCGCGACGGGAGCGGGAGCACCGTGCACCCAGGCGTCTACGTTTACCGAATCCAGGCCGGGGTGCTACACGATCAGAAGAAGATGGTTCTTCTGCCCTAGTGGGGTGGAGAGCTAGGAGAGACCGACGGGCCTCCGTAGCACCGGGGGCCCGTCGTGCTGTTCCCCGTCATTACACCGGCAAGTTTGCGACAGGCAGCATCGCCTTTGGTTCACGCCCGCACAGGGCCCCTCGCTGTGCCTCATTTGTGCCAGAACCATGCGTCAGCGAGCGAGACTATCGGTCTGAATCGGTCTCCTCACTTGCAGTCGGGAGCACAGATTCGGCCGCGTGCTGTTCGCTCGTGATTCGCGGTGCCTCACGAAGGTTAGAACTTAAAATCCGCTGGGCGAAAGCCCGTGCAGGTTCGAGTCCTGCTCCCGGCAGATCGCTGTGCAATGACTCGCGCTCTCCTCCTCCGTCTGTCGGCGGCCGCGATGGTGATCGCTATTGCGCGGGACAACGGTGCTAGTCTCGCTGACCAATGGAGCACCACCGTGGGGACCTCACCCGGCACGTCCCCCGTCGCCGCTGCCCGGCTCTCATACCCCTGGTGTTTCTTGCGACCGCCGGTGTTCCACTCGCGTGCCCGACCTCGTCCGGGGCCGAGGCCGCCTCCCCGCCCGACTCCGCGCGAATCGTCTGGGTCCGGCGCGAGCTGGAGCATTTCGACGACGTTCGGGTCGTTACCGGTGGCGTGAAGGTACTGGGCCGCGGTCCGCTGGTCTCTTCCGATGGTCTCTGGCTCAGCAGTGACACCGGGCGCGGGTCGATCGCTCCCTCGTGGACGCCACCACAGCAGCGCCTGGTTCCCTGGGCGGAGATTGAATCGATCCAGGCCCGGAAGGGTGAGGGCCGCAGCGCCGTCGCGCTCGGCGCCTTGGCCGGATTGGCGATCGGGCTGGCGATCGAAATGGCAGACGTTCTCGACCATCCCCTCGCTCCGAAGCAATCGGGCATGCCAATGCTGGTCGGGATCGCGGGAGGGGCGGCAATCGGCTCACTGGTCGATCGCCCCGGGCCCTGGCAACCCGTCTATCCCTGAAGCCAGGCCCCACTCTTGGCGACGCGCCGATACGCGGATGCCCGTCTACTTTCGCCCCACCAGCCGGATCTCGAGCAGCTGCCGGGCCGGCGTCCGCCTCGCCACCGCGCGGCGCATGGCCGCCGGAAGGGCGTCCAGGGTCGCTTCGAGCGCCCCCAGTGGTGCGACGGGGAACGGGACGAGGCGGCCCCTGGCCCCGACCATCGCCCACACCCGTGAGAAACCCACCTCGCGGAACAGGCGCGCCAGCTCGCCGATCGTGTACTCCTTGAGGTGAAATCCGGTCGCCTCGTCATCGAACGTGCGCGATACGTCGTGCGGGCCCGAGAGCCGGTTCGGCGTGATGCAGAGGTAGATTCCGCCGGGCGCCAGCGCGTCGACGATGGAACGCAGCTGATCTCGCGCATCCTCGGGATGCAGGTGCTCCATGAGCTGGTTGCTGTAGGCGACATCGATGGAACGGCCGGGCAACGGGATGCCGCGGCCGTCGGAGAGGAGCAGCGAGAAGTTCTCGGGAGCGGTCGCACCTTCGGTGATGTTCGCGGAAACGTCGAGCGCGATCGCCTTGCGTACGAGCGGAGCCGCCGCGATGGACAGCGCGCAGTCGCCGGCGCCGATCTCGAGCAGTGTCATACGAGGCGTCAGGAAGCGGCGCAAGACCGCCATTTGCGACGCCACGTCCGCGGCACGCGCGTTGGGATCCTGCTTCAAAGTAAGCTGCAGGTGCGCGGGAAGCCGGCGGAACAGTTCGTCGTACAATGCCGCGTAGAGCGCGCCGCGCTCCTCCCGCGTGGCGTGACGCAGCCGATCGGCGAGCTGGCGCTCGAGGCGGTAGTGCTCTTCCAGGGAATAGGGGGAAGTCACGTTGCTGGAGAACCCGATCTGAGAATGCCGGCCGCCCGAAGTGTTCGCGGGGGAATGAACGATCGAGCGTACCCTCTCGATCGACACGGTCCAAACGCGTTTGTGCGTCCGAGTCGTGCCCGAGTCGTGCTGGCCCGTCTCGTCCCCGCGCTTCTCTTCTTCAGCACCCTCGCCACGCCGAGCTCCGCCGACGCGCCGCCGCATCCGCACATCGCCATCGACGATCCGTCGTGGCACCTCGAGTCGTCGTCGGACGGCATCACGCTCTTCGGCAGTTCGATCCCGGGGATCGGCGTCGTGCCGCTCAAAGCGGTGATGACGATTCCCGGGACGATCGAAGAGGTGTCGCTGGTGCTCGAAGACATCTCGCGGCGCGGCGAGTGGATCAGCAACTTCGGGGAGAGCGTGCTGCTCGCGCGCGCGAACGATTACGACCAGACCGAGTACCTGCGCGTCGCCATGCCCTGGCCCGCGAAGGACCGCAGCGCGCTCGTCCGCGCGCGCATCACCGTGAGCGACGACCTGAAGCGCGCGACGATCGCCGCGGAGTCGATCGACTCGTTCCCTCGGGACACGCTGCCGGTGCTGGTGCGCTCGAGGATCTACGCGAGCACGTTCCAGATGAAGCAGGTGGGAGATCACGTCGAAGTCGTGGCCCTGGTCTTCATCGATCCCCGGGGCAGCATCCCCAAGTGGATCGTGAACTACTTCACGCGCCGCGTCTCGCGCGCGACGCTCGGCGGCCTGCGCCGGCAGGTGGCGCGAAAGCTGTACGCGCCGCCGCAGGTCGCCGCGATGCACGAGCGGATGAGCGGCTATCGCGCGTTCCGCGAAGCGCACGCGATCGCGCCGTGACCCACGCGGTGGGCGGGTTCGGGCGGCGCCCGAGCGCCGTTCCCGGCCCTGAATAAGGGCAAATCCCGATATCAAAGCCACGATCCAGCCGATACAATGTGGCTCGTCGCCATGGAAGGCCGAAGCGGGCCGCCCCACGAACGCCAGCCGCGCGCCGCGCCTACCTGGCGCGATGACCGAGCCGCAGAAGAGCCGGGTCGCCTCCGCTCCAGAGTGTCAGGGCCCCCACGCCCGCAGGAAGCGGGCTCACGACTGAGCGACGAGAAAAGCGCGGCATGGACGCTCGCGGCCTCGAATCCAGCTCCCCGGAGGCGAAAGTGAAGAGCAATGCGAAGGCACCGCCGGTTGGCGACGTGGCGAGACCGTCTCGCCACGCGCGGACGGCGCGACGGCTCGGCGTCGGAATCCTCGCGCTCGCCGCGCTCGCGTTCGCCGCATCCGTTGCGTCGGCCAACGACATCGCCGCGAAGATCACGTGCGCGGGCGTGACGTTCGAAGGCGCGAACTTCCCCGACGCGAACAACAACACGGTCCACGAGTCGGTCACGGTCGACGGCGTTCAGGTCGCGTTGGCGATCCTGACCTTCAACGGAGCCTCGGGCTCGAACACCGTTTCCCTCAACCTCACGTCCGGCAGTCACACCATCGCGGCGCACGCGGACTGGAATACGAACGGCGTCAGCGGGACCTTTGACGCGAGCCAGGACGTCTCCTGCGGCACACCGCCGCAGTGCACGGTCATCGGATCGATCGACGCAGGCTTCAACGGGACTGCCATCGTCGGCGTCGGCAGCGGCCCGGCCTTCATCTGGTTCAACAGCAACCTCAGTGCAAAGGGCATGACCGACGGCAAGAGCATCTTCCTGACGAATGCCACGGTGTCCATCGACGGCGTGCCGCATGCTGTCCCCGACGCGAAGATCACGTTCTCGGCCGTCTCCTGCGCGACCACGTCGTTCGATGCCGGCACGAACACCTGGAACACGTCCGTGCCGCTCTCCGGCAGCGACGAGATCTTCCTCTCCGGTCTCGCGTTCCCCGTCAGCAATCTGCCGGGCGGTGCGAAGGTGACCTGGCAGGGCACGTTCGGGACCGATCAACCCGGCGTCTGCCTGTCGTGGAAGTGGGGCGCCGCGGCCTACACGAAATTCACGACGGTGAGCACGACGCCGCTCGTGATCGACTACAACGCGGCCAACATCAAGCCGACGCACCAGGCCGCGTGCGCGATCAACAACGGCGACCACGCCGGCACGCCGCAGAATCCGACCGTCCGGGCCTCCGTCACGGGTGGCGCGCGCGGCGGTGGCGGCTCCAACTTCACCGGATCGTGGAGCGGGACGGGCTCCATCTGCCCGGTCTGCCCTCCGGTCACCGCGGGCGCGAAGGACGCGGCTTCGATCGTGAGCCGGGCTCCGGCGCCGGGCTTCGCGGCGCCGACGGAGCTGTCGTTCGCGACGCCGAGGCCGAACCCGACCTCCGGCCCGAACACGCTGCTCTTCGCCCTGCCGCGCGAGGCGGCGATCTCGCTGAGGGCCTACGACGTGACCGGGCGTCTCGTGCGCGAACTCGCGAGTGGCACGTACTCGGCGGGTGCGCACACGCTGAGCTGGGATCTGACGGACCGCGATGGCCGACCCGTGGCCGGCGGCATTTACTTCCTGCGGCTCGCGGTGGAAGGTCGCGTGCTGCAGCAGAGCCTGTCCGTCGCACGCTGATTCTCTGAAACGGACGCACGAGCGGCCCGCGGAGTTCGCCTCCGCGGGCCGCCGTCATAGAACGCAGGATTGCCGCCGCGCATGAGGCGGCGCCGCCGCGCTTCTCAGCGGTACAGGATCTTCAGCTGTCCCCACGTTTCGCCCAGCGTCGGCGTCGCGTCGGAGATGAACTCGACGGGCACGGTGGTCGCCGTCCCGGTGCCCGACGGCGGCCCGACGACGAACACCGAGAAGAACCCGGTGACCTGGGCCTGCGTCCGATCCGCCCCGATGAACTGGATGACCGGCACGTTCGCCACACGCGAACCGTTGCCCGCGTACGCGGAGTGGCAGATGCCGGCGCGCGTGTCGGTGTCGTTCGCGATGCGCTGGTCGAGCCCGCTGACGAGCGTGCCGACGTTCGTGCCCTGGAGGGTCGGAATCATCTGGCCGCCGCTCACGCAGCAGAAGTAGCCGCTATCCGCCGCACACTGGAGCAGGGCGTTCCCGCTCTGGCCGGCGCACGGCCCGTTCGCGCACGCCGGGTAACCCAGCAGGATGTAGTTCCCGTCGGGCCCGATCGCGGCCCCGAGCTTGAGGCTGAATTGGTGCGTGCAGCCGAACGTGAAGCCGCCGGCAGGGGGCAGGAGGCCGATCGGGAGGAGCTGCGTGCACACGGTCTGAGCGCCGGCCGCAACCGGCGGCACGAGCAGGAGACCGGCGAGGAGCGTGATGCGGGCGGCGCGGCGCATGGCTGGGCTCCAGAAGGGTCGGGGCGGTGCGCGAGATGCAGAGCCAGCGGGAATATTACAGGGGGGTTGAGAGTCCTCTCAAGGGACGGCTGACCCGCGCTCGTCGCACCCGGGCGGGCGCTGGGGGAGTCGACTCGACAGATTCGGCGTCTCCGGCCAGGCAGACGCATCCCAAGCGAGGCTCGCTCGCAGACTTCAGCTGCGGAGGTTGGAAATGAAGACGGTCTCGGAAGGACTCACCCGCCTTTTCACCGCCGTCCTTCAGGTGGCGGACGACGAGACTTCGTCGCAGGACGTGATGGAGTCGATCCGCCGGTCGCTCGAGCGGGAACCGGCGCCAGCGGAGCTCAGCCCGCGGCGCTAGCGGCGCAGCAGCCGCGCGGCGGCGCCGCGTCCGAAGTCCAGGACCGGCGCGAGTTCGTGGCCCACGCCGACCATGCGCGCGGACCAGGAGTTCTTGGCCTCGACGGTGCCGTTCAGCCACGGCTCCCACGTCGCCGGACAGCCGACGCCGCTCAATGGAATTTCGTCGGCCACGAAGCCCTCGGAGTCGCCTTCGCGCACGAGGAGCCGGGGGCCGACCCAGATGCGGCGCTGATCGGGAGGCTGCGGATCGAGCCCGTACCACGTGAGCATGCCGAGGTAGCGCAGGCGCTCCTCGCCGGGCGGCGGCGTCGCGCCCTGCGACCAGTGCCCGCGGCGGTCGAGCAGGCTCGCCCAGTTCTCGATCGCGGCGAAGTCGTCGCACGTGAGATTGCAGGTGTCTCGCGCGGCGCGATTCACGGCGTGCGCGAACGCGAGCATCGTGCGCGCTTCGTACGCGTGGCCCGCCGTATCGAGGCGCGTCGCCTCCCGGGGAATGAACGCGTCGCTGTCGTTGAGCGCGAGGCGGAAGAAGTTCGTGTACAGCCGCTGCGTGCCGTGGACCGCGGCGAAGCGGCCCACGCCGCCTTCGTCGGCCATGACGACGGGTTCGATCAGGACGCGGCGCCACGCCTCGCGCGCCACCATACGTTGGAGTCCGGGGGTGGCCAGCACGCGCGCCTGCACGGCCGGGTTGCCGAGCGAATGGCTCCACGTCGCCGCGCGGTAACCGATCGAATAGCCGGACAGCGTGCCGAGCACGGTCGTCACGATCGAGACCGGCTTCACGTAGTCGAGCGTCGAGCGGTACAGCTCCTGGAACTGCTCGGGCAGCAGCGTGACGTTCGTGCTTCGCGGCAGCTCGAGCCAGAAGCCGTTCTTGACGTGCCCGCGCACCTGCAGCGCCGGGTAGCGCGTGCCGCTGATCGAGCGGCGGTAGTCCCGCCCGCGAGAGACCTCGATGAAGCGCTGGGCGGCGACGTCGTATTCCTCGAACACGTGGTTGCCGGTCGACAGCTCGACCATGAAGTGGGCGACCGAATCCGACGGCGCGTCGCGATACGACATCACGCTCATGTTCTCGAACAGCTCGTCGAGCGGCCCCGCGCTCGAGTCGATGTGCGCGCGCGTACCCGCCCAGAAGCCGAGCGCGCACAGCGCCAGGAACACGGTCAAGAGCTGGCTCTTGAGCAGGAACTTGGCGACGCGCACGACGAGCTTCGCGAACTTCGTCCTGTTGAAGAAACGCCTTCGTCCCACGCCTGCTCCCTGCTGGGGCCGGTCGAAACGGCAAGGCCGGGGGAGTCCCCACCCGGCGCCGGTGCTGCAACGTTATCGGCAGGGTGGGGGCGAGGCTTCATCATGGCCCTGCCCGTCCCGCGAAACGCGGCCGGGGCCCGGGTTTCCAAGGCCGTTCGCGCGAGTTAGGCTGCGGGTGTGGCCTGGATCCGGAGTCCTCGTGCGCTGCGCCGTCTCATCGGTCTCGCCGTCCCATGCGCCGTCGTGGTTCTCGCGGCGCTGACGGGCGTGCGCGTGGCCGTCGCGGCCGGAGCGCCGACGACGTGGATCCGGGTCCATCCCGGCGACGACGCCCAGGCCAAGATCGACTCGTGCCTGCGTTCGGGCGGCGGGGTCGTCTATTTCGCGCCCGGCATCTATGTCCTGCCCGCGCACGGCGACGGCACGCTGCGGCTGCCCTATGTGAACGCCGGGACCGGCCGAGCGACGCCGATCACGCTGCGTGGCGACGGCGTCGATGCCTCCATTCTCCGCGCGGGCCAGGCGGACACGCTGCTGCTGATACGCGGCGATCGGGTCACGCTGGAAGGGCTGACGCTCGAAGGCTTCGGCAGGAACGGAGCGCCGGCGCCCGGCATCGTGCTCGGCGACGATTCGGACAATCACCAGCCGATCGGCCAGCAACGCGTGCTCTCGCACTTCGTGATGCGCGACTGCCTCGTCCGCGAAACGGGCGGCCCGGCGTTCGTGGCGCGCGGCCGGCCCGACATCTCCATCGAGTGCACGTTCGAGCGTGTCGCGTTCCTGCGCAACGAGAGCGACACGCTGGTCAAGATCGGCGGCGGCAACACGACGCTGGGATTCGACGACTGTGAGTTCACGCGTTTTCCGGTGTGTGCCGTGGTCCTGGACGGCGCCGATGGGATCGACTTCCGTCGCTGCGTCTTCGAGCACGAACAGGGGGACAACGGCGCGTTCGTGGTGGCGGCGCGCACCTACGATTGCCGACTCGATCAGTGCTGGTTCGAGGACGATGCCGACGGCCCGGCCCTCCGTGGCCTGGCCGCGACCCAGTGGTTCGTTCATCTCGGCGTCGAGAACCACTCGTTCCTGATCGATCACTGCACGTTCCGCCGGGCGGGAGTCGACGCCGACTCGCGCGCCGGGCGGGCGGTCAAGTGCGACGCCCCGTCCGGCCTCGCCGCGCCGGCCGTCACGGTGCGCAGTCCCGAAGTGCTGGTCAACAGCGCGGGCGGCGTCGAGATGGGAGCCCAGGCATTCGTGGGTGACAGTTCGGCAGTCGCGCTGAACGGCGGTTACGTGCGGGGCGGCGGCGGTGCGCCCCGCGCCCTGCGGGTGCGCCGGGCAGCCCCCTGAACGCGTTCGCGCGGCGTGCGAGTTCCAGCGACGTTCATTTGGACAATTCCGCGTCAGAAACTCCCGATCGCGTCCGCCAGGCGCGCGCGCTGCGTTACGTTCCCGCTCTGGGGTACGAACCTCGAGGCCGGGGACGAGCGACGATGGAATCGGGAACGGACGCGTTGAACGAAGGACCGGGCGAGTCCGATCCTGCACGCGTGCCGCCCGTGGGCTCCCGCCCGACCGCCGCGCCGAAGGACGCCGCTGCCGGCGTCGAGACGTGGCCCGCGACGCTCGAGTACTACGGGCACGACCCGGCGGCCGGCGAGGCGCGCATCGTGCGCCATGCGAACTCGGCGCGCTGGATGCGCGCGGTGCTGGGCGGGCTCGCGTGCTGGGGGCTGGCGCTCGTCAGCGTGCTCGTTCCGCTCGGGCATTTCATCCTGGTGCCGGCGTTCCTGTTCGCGGGGCCCGTCGTGTTCCTGATGCGCCTGTCCGAGGACGTCGTGCTCCAGGGCGCGCACGGCCGCTGTCCGGTGTGCGGCGTCGAGCAGGCATTCACCGAGCGCGGGCGCCTGAAACCCCGGCACCCGGTGCGCTGCGCGTCGTGCAGCCGCGCGCTCGAACTGCGCGTTCCGGAGCTGCGGCCGGAGACCGGCGCCGCGTAGCACTCGAACGCTCGCAGGCTCGCGGTCCGTCGCGCCCGGGCGGCGGACGCGCGGTCGCGCCGCGATCCCTCTTGCGCTCGGCGCAGCCTCGGCTATGGTCTTCGCCTCGAAACCCATGCCCAGCCGACGCCACGTCTTCCATGATCCGAGCGGTAACCGGCAGCGCTGGATCCAGCGCCTGGCGGTGCTGCTCGGGGCTGTGTTCTTCGCGCTCGCGGCCGTCTTCGCGCTGAGCCTCGTCATCGTGCCGGCTCTGCCGCCCGCGGCCGGGCTGGGCGCGCCGCTGCGCCACGCGATCGTCACCGACCTGGCCCACGGCGCGAAGCGCGAGGCGCGCATCGATCGCTTCCTCCTGGCCCGCGAACGCCGCCGCCTGCTCGGCGAGATCGCGCGCGACACGCACGTGCGCCAGCGCCGCGCCGCACAGCGCCCGACGCCGTCCGACTACGTGGTCGGCGCGTTCTACGTGACGTGGCAGGAGACCGGACTCCACTCGCTGCGCGCGAACGCCGCGCACCTCACCCATCTGTTCCCGGTGTGGCTGCAGCTGGGGCCCGACGGCGCGCACCTGTCGACGTCGGAGTGGGACCCGCGCTACACGCCGCACAACCTCGACGTGCTGCGCATCGCGCGCGAGCACCACCTGCTCGTGATGCCGGTGCTGACGAACGCGCGCGAGGCCGTGTTCGACCGGGCCAGCGTGCACCGGCTGCTCGAGAGTTCGGCGCGCCAGGACACGCTGATCGCCGAGCTGGCCCAATGGCTCGAGTCGCACCACTTCGCGGGCGTCAATCTCGACTTCGAGAACCTGCCCGCGGCCGACGACGCGCGGCTGCCGGCATTCGTCACGCGCGTCCACACCGCGCTCGCGCCGCGCGGGCTCGTCGTGAGCGTCGATGCCGAGTCCGAGGCCGACGAGAACCAGCTCGCCCGCTTCGGCCGCGCTGCGGACTTCGTGATCCTGATGGCGTACGACGAGCACTACGCGGGCGGCGACGCGGGCGCGCTGTGCGGCATCGAGTGGTTCCGCGGCGTGCTCCAGCGCGCCCGCGCGCGCATCCCGGCCGACAAGCTGGTGGTGGGCGTCGGCAACTACGCGTACGACTGGACGGGCGGCCGCGCGCCCGCGAACACGCTCACGTACCAGGAGGCGTTGCTGACGGCGAGCGAGAACCACCCGGACGAGCCGCCCGACAGCATCGTCGACTTCGATCCGGTCGAGCTGAACGCGACGTATCACTACGAGGACGAGGCCGGGCGCGACCACGAAGTGTGGATGCTCGACGCGATCAGCGCCGCGAACCAGTGGACGCTGTCGCGCAGCGCGGGCGCGCGCGGCACGGCGGTGTGGGTGCTGGGCACCGAGGATCCATCGATCTGGACGATGTTCGACCGCACGCATCCGCTGGCGCCGGCCAGCGTGCCCGCGCTCGAGAGCACGAGCTTCCCGTACGACATCGAGTTCGACGGCGACGGCGAAATCCTGTCGGTGGCGACGCGCCCGCAAAAGGGCGCGCGCGAACTCGACCGCGATTCCACGAGCGCGCTGTTCACGGACGAGCGCTATTCGCGCTTTCCGACGTCGTACGTGATCCGACGCCAGGGATTCCAGGACAAGACCATCGCCGTCACGTTCGACGACGGCCCGTCGTCGCCGTGGACCGGGCGCGTGCTCGACGTGCTGCGCGACGCGCACGTGCCGGGCACGTTCTTCGTGATCGGCGAGAACGCCGAGCGCCATCCGGATCTGGTCGCGCGCTTGTGGCGCGAAGGCCACGAGATCGGCAACCACACGTACACGCACCCGAACATGGCCGCCATCACACCGGCCCAGGTCACGCTCGAGCTGAACGCGACGCAGCGCGTGCTGCAAGCCGACCTCGGGCGTTCGACGCTGCTGTTCCGTCCGCCGTACAACGCGGACGCCGAGCCGACGAGCGCCGAGGAAGTGCAGCCGATGCTGGCCGCGGCCAAGCTCGGCTACCTGACGATCGGCGAGTATCTCGATCCCCAGGACTGGAATCTGCGCCAGGTCGATTCGACGGGCGCGACCCGCTCGCGCACGGCGACCGACATCGCGCAGACGATCCTCGACGAAGTGCACGCCGGGCACGGCAACGCGCTCCTGCTGCACGACGGCGGTGGCAACCGCGCGGCCACGGTCGAGGCGCTGCGCCGCGTGCTGCCCGTCCTCAAGGCCGAAGGCTACCGGTTCGTCACGATCTCGCAGCTCGCCGGCGTGCCGCGCGACAAGGTGATGCCGCTCGTGGACAGCCGCGATCGCGCGCTGCTGGGCGGCGACCGCATCACGTTCGAGGCGCTGTGGCTGACGGAGGGCTTCCTGCACTGGGCGTTCCTGTCGGGCATCGCGCTCGGCGCGCTGCGCGTGTTGTGGGTCACCGTGCTCGCGCTCCTCGGGCGCGGGCGCGAGAAGCGACGGCCGTTCGCGGGCACGCCGCCGCCGCCCGTCAGCGTGCTGATCGCGGCGTTCAACGAGCGCCCGGTGATCCGGCGCACGATCGAGGCCGTCCTCGTGGGCGATCTCCAGCCCATCGAGGTGGTCGTCGTGGACGACGGCTCGACGGACGGCACGTTCGAGGAAGTCGAACGCGCGTTCGGCGCGGAGCCGCGCGTGCGTCTCATCCGCCAGACGAACGCGGGCAAGGCCCAGGCGCTCAACCGCGCGATCGAAGCGTCGCGCGGCGAGATCCTCGTGTGCCTCGACGCCGACACCGTGTTCACGCGCGAGACGTTGTCACGACTGGCGCGGCATTTCGATCGTCCCGAGATCGGCGCCGTCGCGGGCAACGTGAAGGTCGGAAACCGCGTCAACGTGTGGACCAAATGGCAGGCGCTCGAATACATCACGAGCCAGAACCTCGACCGGCGCGCGTACGCGCTGTTGAACGCGATCACGGTGGTGCCGGGCGCGGTCGGGGCCTGGCGCCGCGAGGCCGTGCGCGACGCGGGCGGCTATCGCAGCGACACACTGGCCGAAGACATGGATCTGACGTGGCGCCTGCGCCGCGCCGGCTGGCGGATTGAGAACGACAGCACCGCGCTCGGCTGGACGGAAGCGCCGGATTCGCTGGGCACGCTGTATCGGCAGCGCTTCCGCTGGGCGTTCGGCACGCTGCAGTGCCTGTGGAAACACCGCGACGCGATGGGGCGCAATGGCTGGTTCGGCTGCGTCGCGCTGCCGTCCCTATGGCTGTTCCAGATCGTGTTCCAGGCGCTGTCGCCGCTCGTGGACCTTCAGGTCGCGTGGACGCTGGTGCGGGCCGGCGAAGTCACGCTCACGCGCGGCCTCTTGACGCGCGACTGGCAGCCGCTGCCGCAGGCGGTCGCCGCGCTGTCGAGCGTGCTGTTCCTGTACCTGTTCTTCTTCGTGCTCGAACTGATCGGCGCGGTCGTGGCGATCGCCCTCGACCGCGAGCGCTGGCGGCTGCTCGGCTGGCTGTTCTGGCAGCGCTTCGTGTATCGCCAGGTCATGTATGCCGTCGTCCTGCGCTCGCTGCGCATGGCGCTGGTCGGACGCGCCGCGGGCTGGGGCAAGCTCGAACGCAAGGGCACCGTCGCGACTGCGACGTAGAGACGCGGCCGGCCCGCGCTCCGTGTGGGAGAGCGGGCCGTCCGATCCGGCTGAGGCGCGCCTCGCGGCCTACCGCGACGCCATGTCCAGCTTGTAGTCCGCGTCCTTCCAGGCGTCGTGGAACTGGGCGTCGAACTTCGCGGCTTCGGCCGTCTTGCCCTGGGCGCGCAGGCTCACGGCGACGCCGTGCAGCGCCCAGCCGTTGCCCGGGTGGCGCTGCAGGTCGCCGCGGTACGCGGCTTCGGCTTCGGGCGCGCGTTTGGCCCGCAGCAGCATCGCGCCCAGCATCGGGCGCACCGGACACAGCCAGTCCGGCGGCTCCGAGTAGCGCAGCGAGTCCTCGAAGCCAACGGCGCGCGTGAGGTGGGCGATGCCGTCGTCGGCCTTGCCCTGCGTCTCGGCGATGTGGCCTTCGAGCACGTGGTGCGCGATCTCCATCAGCATCGCCGCCGGGTTCAGGTCCTCCATCGCCCCTGGCGGGAGCATCGCGGCCAGCGCCACGACGCTGTCGCGCTCGCCCATCGCATGCGCCGCGTCGCCCTTCGCGCAGTACGCCAGGCCGCGCGCGTAGTGCCAGATGCCGTCGAGGTACGGGAAGTCCGCGGGCGGCGCGGGTTCCCTCAGCATGTCGTCCCACTGCCCGAAAGCGGTGAGCATCAGATACGGCGTCGTGAAGAAGAAGTCGGTGCCGGGCATCTGCCGCGCCATGTCGAACGGGATCTGCTCGTTGCCGGAGCGCGCCGCCTTCATTGCCTCTTCCTTGCGGCCGAGCATCATGGCCGCGCATGCCAGGAACTGGCGATTGTGCGCCGTATACATGTGGAAGAAGCCCTGCGGATGCGCGACGCCGGTGAACCAGTCGTCGCTCTTGATGGCCTCGCGATTCGACTTCGCCGCCTCCTGGTAGCGCCCCAGCTCGAGGTAGGTGTGCGACGGCATGTGCACCATGTGGCCGGCGCCCGGCACCAGCGTCTCGAGACGCTTGGCCGAAGGCAGCGCGCGTTCGGGATGCGGCGAGGCTTCGACGGCGTGGATGTAATAGTGGTTCGCGCCCGGATGGTTCGGCTCCTTCGCGAGCACGCCCTCGAGCAGCGGCACGATGTCTTCCGTGCCAGGCTGCGGCTTGCCGTCCGCGCTCCAGTAGTCCCACGGCCGCAGATCCATCTCGGCTTCGGCGAGCAGCGTGCTGACGTCCAGGTCGTTCGGGAACTTCTGATGCACGCCCTTCATGGCCTCGGCGTACGCGGTCTCGGCGGCCAGTTCGTCCTTGGCGTCGGCCGGCTGCGGATCGACGTAGCGCTTGTCGAGCGCTTCGATCATCGCGCGCTCGACCGGGCTCGCGCCTGCGACCAGCGCCTTGGCGTGCTCCATCGCTTCGCGCGCGGCGTGTGTGCGCGGCGGCAGCGCGGGCACGTTGACGTGCGGGCCGAGACTGTACGCGACGCCCCACCAGCACGCCGCCGACTTGGGGTCCAGCTCCGCGGCCTTGCGGAACGCGCGCTCGGCCTCCTCGTGGTTGAACGAATAGACGAGGGTCAGACCCTGGTCGAAGTAGCGCTGCGCCTCGGGCGACTTCGTGGTGATGGCGCGGTGGTAGTGACCGAGGTTCGTGTACAGCGGGACATCGCCGCCCATGGCCATGGCGCTCATGTCATGACCGGCGTGGGCGTCCTCGGCGCGGGCGGCGGGCGCAAACACGGCGACGGCCATCAGCGCGACGAGAGGAAACGACGGAAACGTTCGGGGCACGACGACACCTCCCTGAAGGGGATCGGGACGGGCACACGAGTGCGCGGCCTCACCGCCGACGCACGCCGCTCCTTACGGGCGGGGCGCATGCTAGTGACGCCGTGGAATCGGGTCAACGGCCAAGGCGCCGGGATTTTCCAAGTGCGGATCGGCGCCACGCGCTATCTTTCCGGCGCTCGCACGCCGTGCCAGCACGGCCGGAGGATTCCCACGAGGAGGTCGCCATGGTGAAGGAATTCAAGTCGTTCCTGCTGCAGACCAACGCTCTGGCATTGGCCGTCGGCGTCATCATCGGCGGCGCGGTCGGCAAGGTCGTCAGCTCGCTGGTCAGCGACATCCTGATGCCGGTCATCGGCCTGGCCATTCCGGGCGGCGCGTGGCGCGAGCTCAAGTTCGTGCTCAGCACGAAGCCGGATGGCACGCCGCTCAACTCCATGACGTACGGCGCCTTCATCGGCGCGGTCGTGGACTTCGTGATCGTCGCGTTCTGCGTCTTCCTCATCACGAAGGGGCTGCTCAAGCCCGCGCCCGCTCCGGCCGCTCCGCCCACGAAGTCGTGCCCGGCCTGTCTCGAGACCATCCCCAAGGCCGCGAGCAAGTGCCGCGCGTGCGGGAGCGCCGTCTAGGGGGCGCCGCGCGGCGTCGGCCCGCGACACGGCCGCCTTCGGGCGGCGGGGCTCGGCAGGTCCCGGGGATTTCGTGCTAATCTGCCTGCCCCATAAGCCTTTCGGGGCTCGCGCTCCACGTCCGGAGCCTGGGCCTCGATCCGGCTGAGACGGTGAGGACCGGATGACCCGACGCTTGGACTTCATCCAACGCGCCAACGCCTCGTATATCGAGCAGCAGTACCAGCGCTACCGGCAGGATCCCGGGGCCGTGCCCGAGGAATGGGCGCTGTTCTTCGCCGGCTTCGATCTCGCCGAGGCCCCGGGCCGCGCGCCCCAGGGCGCCGGCCGGAGCGGCGGCGTGTTCGCGCTGGTCCACGCCTACCGCGAATTCGGCCACCTGGCCGCCGCGCTCGATCCGCTCGGCCAAAATCCCGGTCGCCATCCGCTGCTCGATCCCGCGGCCTACGGGCTGTCCGAGGCCGACCTCGACCGGCCCGTCGATGGTCAGCCGTTCCGGGGCACGTTCCGCGCCACGTTGCGCGACCTGATCGCGGCGTTGACCGAGACGTACTGCGGCTCGCTCGGCGTCGAGTACATGGACATCCCCGACCCCGAGCGCCGCGAGTGGCTGGCGGAGCGCCTGGAGAACCGGACGCACCGCCCGGCGCTGAACGCGGAGCGGCGACTCGCCATCCTCGAGCGCCTGCTGTCCGCGGACGCCTTCGAGAACTTCCTGCACGTGCGCTACGTCGGACAGAAGCGCTTCTCTTTGGAAGGGGCGGCCTCGCTGATTCCGATGCTCGACACGTTGATCGCCGAAGCCGCGGCCCTGGGCGTCCAGCAACTCGTCATCGGCATGCCGCACCGCGGGCGCCTCAACGTGCTCGCGCACGTCATGCACAAGCCGCTGGAGATCATCCTGAGCGAGTTCGAGTCGAGCTTCGTGCCCGAAGACGTCCAGGGCCACGGCGACGTGAAGTACCACATGGGTTACTCGTCGACGACGCAGGGGCCGTCCGGCCAGCCGGTGCATCTCGACCTCAATTTCAACCCGAGCCACCTCGAGTTCGTGAATCCGGTCGTGTTGGGCTCGGTGCGCGCGCGGCAGGACCTGATGCGCGACGCCGGGCGCGACCGCGGCATTCCGGTCCTGATCCACGGCGACGCGGCGTTCGCGGGCGAGGGGATCGTGCCGGAGACGCTGGCCCTCGCGCAGCTGCCGTTCTACCAGACGGGCGGCACGATTCACCTGATCGTGAACAACCAGATCGGCTTCACCACGTCGCCGTCCGACGTGCGCGTGACGCGCTATCCGACGGACATCGCGAAAGTCATCGAGGCGCCGGTGCTGCACGTCAACGGCGACGACCCCGAGGCCTGCGTTCACGCGATCTCGCTGGCACTCGAGTATCGCGCGACGTTCAAGCGCGACGTGTTCGTGGATCTGGTGTGCTACCGCCGGCACGGGCACAACGAGCTGGACGATCCGACGTTCACGCAGCCGGTGATGTACACCGCGATCGCGGTGCACGTGCCGGCGGCGCGGCGCTACGCGGAGCGGCTCCAGTCGGAGGGCGTGCTCGACGCGGCGCGCCTGGCGACGATCGAAGCCGACCTGCAGGCCACGCTCGCGGCCGCGCACGCGAAGGTGAAGAACGAGCACCCGCGCGCGAGCGAGCCGCCGCTGGGCGGGAACTGGAGCGGCTTCGAATGGGCCGGCCAGGATTGGGGCGCCGACACGCGCGTGCCGCGCGAAGCGCTCGAGAGGATCGCGCGCGACCTGGCGCGCGTGCCCGAGGGCTTTCATCCGCATCCCAAGGTCGCGAAGCTCTACGAGGCGCGCGTGCAGATGCTGGCCGACGATCGTGTCGACTGGGGCGGCGGCGAGGCGCTCGCGCTCGGCTCGCTGCTCATGGAGGGTCGCGGCGTGCGCCTGACCGGCCAGGACTGCGGGCGCGGCACGTTCAGTCATCGCCACGCCGTGTGGCACGACACCACGACCGGCGCGCGGCACATTCCGCTGCAGCACCTCGGCTCCGACGCGGACGCGTTCCAGATCATCGACACGATGCTCAGCGAAGCCGCCGCCCTCGGTTTCGAGTACGGGTACAGCACGGCCGACCCGCGGCCGCTCGTCATCTGGGAAGCGCAGTTCGGCGACTTCGCGAACGTCGCGCAGGTGTACATCGATCAGTTCCTGGCCAGCGCCGAGTCCAAGTGGCGGCGCATGTCGGGGCTCACGCTGCTCCTGCCGCACGGCTACGAAGGCCAGGGCCCCGAGCACTCGAGCGCGCGCCTCGAACGCTTCCTCGAACTGTGCGCGAACGGCAACATGCAGGTCATCGCCCCGACCACGCCGGCCCAGCTGTTCCACGCGCTGCGCCGTCAGGTGCACCGCCGCTTCCGCAAGCCGCTCGTGGTGATGACGCCGAAGAGCCTGCTGCGCCACAAGCTCGTCGTGTCCGCCGTGAGCGAGTTCGCGGACGGCGGCTTCGCGAACGTGATCGACGACCGCGCCGTCTCCGACGTGGACGCGGTCGAGCGCGTGCTGCTGGTGACCGGCAAGTTCTACTACACGCTGCTGGAGGCCCGCGCCGCCGCCAAGGCGGGGCCGCGCGTCGCGCTCGTGCGCGTCGAGCAGCTGTATCCGTTCCCGCATCAGGAGCTGAGCACCGTGCTGGCGCGCTACCCGCGCGCGCGCGACGTGCGCTGGGTGCAGGAGGAGCCGGCGAACATGGGGCCGTGGCGCTCGCTGCGCCATCGCCTCGAGGGTGCGCTGCCTTCGGGCGCCACGCTCGACGTGATCGCGCGCAAGGCCGCGCCGACGCCCGCGACCGGCTACTACCACCTGCACGTCGAGCAGGAGCGCGAGCTGCTGGCGCACGCGCTCGAAGGTCTGGCCGCGCCCGCGCCCCGCGCGGCGCCGTCGCGGGCGCGCAGCGGCGGGGGAGCGGCGTGAGCGCCGAACTCCAGGTCCCGCGCCTGGCCGAGTCGATTTCCGAGGCGGTGCTCGTCGAGTGGCTGAAGCCGGACGGCGCCGCGGTGCGGGTCGACGAACCGGTCGCGACGCTCGAAACCGACAAGGCCGCGGTCGAGATCGCGGCGGCCGATGCGGGGCTGCTGCGCCACGTCAGCAAGGTCGGCGATCGCGTCGTCGTCGGCCAGGTCATCGCGCGCATCGAGGCCGGCGCCGGCGCGGATGGCGGCGCGCGCGCGGCGCAGAGCGCTCCCGCGCTGTCCGGCGCGGCGCGCGGCGGGGCGGCGACGGAGGCGAAGCCGCAGGGAACGAAGACTCAGGCCCCGCCCGCCGCGGCTCCCGCGCCGAATCGGTCGGCGGCGCCGATCGCCGTGCCCGCGACTCCGGGCCCCGCGACGGCCGCTGCGCCCGCGAGTTCGGGCGCCACGGCGTCCGCCGCATTCGCGCCCGGCGACGCGCCGCTCGCGCCGTCGGTGCGGCGGCTGGTCGAAGAGCACGCGCTGGATCCGGCGAGCATCGCGGCCACCGGCAAGGGCGGCCGGCTGCTGAAGGAGGACGTGCTCCGCCACCTCGAAGCGCCGCCGGCTCCGGCTCCCGCGCCCGCGCCGGCCGAGCGGTCGGCGGCGCCCGCGCCGGCGCCGCGCGCGGCGAGCCCCGCGGCCGGCGCGCCCGAGTTCGCGGAAGGCGAGGAGGAGCGCGCGGTGCCGATGTCGCGCATCCGCCAGAGGATCGCCGAGCGCCTCGTGCAGGCCCAGCGCACGGCCGCGATCCTGACGACGTTCAACGAGATCGACATGACGGCGACGCTCGCGCTGCGTGCCCGCTACAAGGACGCGTTCGAGAAGCGCCACGGCGTCAAGCTCGGCTTCATGAGCCTGTTCGGACGCGCCGCGATCCTCGCGCTCGGCGAGATCCCGGAACTGAACGCCGAGATCCGCGGCACGGACATCGTGTACCGGCGCCACGTGAACCTGGGCGTCGCCGTCGGCACGCCGCGCGGGCTCGTCGTGCCGGTCGTGCGCCGCGCCGACGCGCTCGACTTCGCGGGCATCGAGCGCGAGATCGCGCGACTCGCCACGCGCGCGCGCGACGGCAGCCTGTCGCTCGACGAGCTGAGCGGGGGCACGTTCACGATCAGCAACGGCGGCGTGTACGGCAGTCTGTTGTCGACGCCGATCCTCAACCCGCCGCAGAGCGGCATCCTCGGCATGCACAAGATCGAGAAGCGGCCGATCGCGGTCGACGACCAGGTCGTGATCCGGCCGATGATGTACGTCGCCCTGTCCTACGACCACCGCATCGTCGACGGCGAGCAGGCGGTCACGTTCCTGGTGCGCGTCAAGGAACGGCTCGAGGACCCCGAGCGCATGCTGCTCGACGTATGAGGCGCGCGTGAGCGACGCCGAGTTCGACCTGCTGGTGATCGGCTCCGGGCCCGGCGGCTACGTGGCCGCGATCCGTGCCGCGCAGCTCGGGATGAAGACCGCGTGCGTCGAGAAGTACGAAGTGCTCGGCGGCACGTGTCTCAACGTGGGCTGCATCCCGAGCAAGGCCCTGCTCGACTCCAGCGAGCACTTCGCGTTCGCCCGCGACCACCTCGCGGCGCACGGCGTGAAGGCGACCGGCGTCACGTTCGACCTCGCGACCATGCAGAAGCGCAAGGACGTGGTCGTGGGCGACCTGACGCGCGGCGTCGGGACCCTGTTCAGGAAGAACGGCGTCGAACGCCTGAAAGGCCACGCCCGCCTGGCGGGCGCCTCAGAGGTCGAGATCGCGGACGGCACCGACCAGCGCCGCGTGCGCGCGCGCCGCGTGCTGATCGCGACCGGCAGCAAACCGGCGGCCCTGCCCGGCATCTCGTATGACGGGCGGCGCATCGTCCACTCGACGGACGCGCTCACCCTGTCCGAAGTGCCGAAGCGGCTGCTCGTCATCGGCGCGGGCGCGATCGGACTGGAGCTGGGCTCGGTGTGGCGGCGCCTGGGCAGCGAAGTCGACGTCATCGAGTTCGCGGACCGTATCGTGCCGAGTATGGACCGCGGCACCGGCCAGCTGCTGCGCCGCGCGCTCGAGAAGCAGGGCATGAAGTTCGCGTTCAACAGTTCGGCAAAGAGCGCGCGCGTGGTCGGCGACGAGGTCGTGGTCGCGGTCGAGTCGGCGGGCGAGACACGCGAGATGCGCTGCGACGTGCTGCTCGTGGCCGTGGGACGCCGTCCCTACACGGACGGCCTCGGCGCGGCCGAGGCCGGGCTCACGCTGGATCCGCGCGGGCGCATTCCGGTCGACGAGCATTACCGGACGAACGTCGAGGGACTGTGGGCGATCGGCGACGTGATCCCCGGCCCGATGCTGGCGCACAAGGCCGAGGAGGAGGGCATCGCCGCCGTGGAGCGCATGGCGGGTCTGGCCGGCCACGTCGCGTACGAGTGCGTGCCCAGCGTGGTCTACACCTGGCCCGAATGGGCGGGGGTCGGCTGGTCCGAGGAGGAGGCCCGCGAGCGCGGCCACGAGGTCGCGGTCGGCACGTTCCCCTTCCTCGCGAACGGGCGGGCCAAGGCCATGGGCGAGCGCGAGGGGCAGGTCAAGATCGTGGCCGACGCCAGGACCGATCGCATCCTCGGGGCCCACATCCTGGGGCCGCGGGCCAGCGATCTCATTGCCGAATTGGCGGTGGCGATGGAGATGGGGGCGAGCGCCGAGGACGTGGCCCGTTCGGTCCACGCGCACCCGACGCTGCCCGAGGCGATCAAAGAGGCGGCGCTGGCCGTCGGGAAGCGCGCCATTCACATCTAGTGCGGAGGTCCGCGGCCGGCCCCGTGTCCTTGCGAATACCCTCGGCGCACGAAGTCGGGTAGCCCATCGGAGACCGGGCGTCCTGCACGGTTCCTGCATGGCCCCGAGGCCATCCCCCGGGTATCGGCGGACGCGCCGCGAACCCGCGTCGGGGCCGCGCCAATCCCCATTCGGACTTGTATCACCGCGGTCATTCTTATAATCTTCTTTGCGCGTTCAAACACCACGCGGGGCCCTTACCCCTCCCTTGCCTAGCGTGGTCGGCGGCCGAAAATCGGTTGCTCCCCCTAGCACCTGCACCTCGTGCCCCGCACCAGGAGAGTGTTCCCCATGTCATCGCTGAAAAGTGGCCTGGCGATCGTATGCCTGATCGCGTGTGCCGCGGTGGCATCACCGGCCGCGGCAACCGTTCCCGTGACGTTCGGCACGTCGTGGGACGGACCTGATTTCGAGCTGCAGAAAATTGTCGACGCGCTCTATGGCGCCGGCAACATCAACGTGCACACCGACTACATCGGAGCGAAGCCGGGCGATCTCGATCCGTGGTTCTGGGTCGACACCCAGTTCAGTGCGCTGCTGATCCGCGAAGTCGCGGGCAATGCGGATCGCAATACGCTCGGCTGGTATCTGGAGCCCGACGCGACGTCCCCGAGCCCGCAACCGACCATCACGAACGACGGCCTCCACGACGGCATCGTATTCGACGGACCGGCCAACCAGGGCCAGTCGCGCATCGTGACGTTCTCGCATCCGATGACGAAGTTCGGCTTCTATCTGAACCCGAACGGCACGGACGGCGTGCTGAACGCTCCCGAGCCGGAGAAGTTCTTCACGAACCGTTTCTACAACGACGTGGGGCCCGATGGATCGGGCGCGCTGCATCCGCCGCTCAACGGCGACGTCCAGGCGCTCGTATTCGACGTCTCCGCGTTCACGAAGACGCCGAACACGTGGCTCGTGTGCTTCGAGGATCTGGACAGCGGCGGAAATCCAGGACCGTGCTGCACGCCGACCGACAACGACTACAACGATTTCGTATTCGAGGTGAGCGCGTTCGGCGCGACGCCGACGGTGTCGATTTCCTTCGGCGCGCTGAAAGCCAGGTACCTCCACTAGACGCTGCGCTCCCCCCTCCAGTCGAACGCAGCGCGGACGCGCCCCGGCCTCTTGCGGGGCGCGTTCTGCTTGGCGCCCGCGACCGCGCACGGCACGCGCCGCGCCCCGACGGATCGCGCGTCGCGGCGCGCGCGACACGGCGCGCGGCGGTTGACCGTCCTGCGCGATTCGGCGATGCTGAGCCGCATGCCGCATCTCTCGCTGGGTGGATGGAGCGTGCACACGCTCGAGACGGGTTTCCTGTGGCTCGACGGCGGTTCCATGTTCGGCTCCGTGCCGAAGCCGCTGTGGAGCCGCCTGAACCCGCCCGACGAGCGCAACCGCATCCGGCTGGCGATGCGCTGCCTGCTGCTCGAGCGCGACGATCGCCGCGTGCTGGTGGACGTCGGCGTCGGGGACAAGTTCCCGCCCAAGCTCGTCGACATCTACCGCATCGAGCACGGCGCGACCACGCTGGAGCGCGCGCTGGCCGCGGTCGATCGCACGCCGGCCGACGTCACGGACGTCGTGCTCACGCACCTGCACTTCGATCACGCCGCCGGCGCGACGCGCCTCGTCGACGGTGCGCTGCGCCCGACGCTGCCGCGCGCGCGCTACTACGTTCAGCGCCGCAACCTGGCGAATGCCCGGCAGCCGAATCCGCGCGAGCGGGCCTCGTACATGGCCGAGAACTTCGAGCCCCTGGTGTCGGCCGGCGTGCTGACCGAGTGGGACGGGCCGCAGACGCCGTGGCCGGGCCTCGAGATCTTCACGGCCGACGGCCACACCCGCGGCCAGCAACTGGTGCGCGTGGCCGGACCCGAAGGGGCCGTGTACTTCGTCGCCGATGTGATCCCGACGGCCGCCCACGTGCGCATTCCGTTCGTGATGGGCTACGACATGGCGGCGATCGAGACCATGGCCGAGAAGCGCGCGATCCTCGAACGCGCCAGCGCGGAGCGCGCGTGGATCTGCCTGGAGCACGATCCCGAGATCGCGCTCGCGCGCCCGGTCGCGGACGGCGACGATTTCACGTGGGCCGAGAACGTGCCCGCCGAAACTCGCGGCGCGGCCGCGGGCTCGGGCCTGAGCTGACGTGTTCCACTCGCTCCTGACCCTGTGGTTCCGCCTGTCGCTCGACTGGGGCTATCTCGGCATCTTCCTGCTGATGGCGCTCGAGTCGACGGTGTTCCCGCTGCCCAGCGAGGTCGTGATCCCGCCGGCCGCGTACTGGGCGTCCGAGGGGCACCTGCACTTCTGGGGCGTGGTCGCGGCCGGAACGCTCGGCTCGTGGTTCGGCGCCTCGCTCTCGTATCTCGTGGCGCGGGCCGTGGGCCGGCCGCTCATCCTGCGCTACGGGCGCTACGTGTTCGTGCCCGAGGCGAAATGGCTGCTGGCCGAGCGCTGGATCCAGCACTATTCCGCGGGCGGCATCTTCTTCGCGCGCATGCTGCCGGTGGTGCGTCATCTGGTGTCGCTGCCGGCCGGAGCCGCGCGCATGTCGTTCGGCGTGTTCTCCGTGTCCACGCTGCTCGGCTCGCTCGTATGGTGCACGGTGCTGGCGTGGTTCGGCGTGCAGGTGCTGGCCGGCCAGCCCGGCCTGATGAGCGATCCGGCCGCGCTGATGCACGTGCTCAAGTCGCGCCTGTGGTGGTTCGTGGGCGCCGTGGTCGTGCTGCTCGCGTTGTACGTGCTGGTCGACGCCGTGGGCCGCCGCCTCAAGCGCGCGTCCGCGCCGGCGGCGTCGGGGGAGACTCCATGAGCGAAGCGGTGTCCGGACTCGAGCTCATCGACGTCGGCAAGTCGTACGGCGCCGGCTCGCGCGCCGTGGATCACGTGAGCCTGCGCGTCGACGCCGGCGAGTTCCTCGTGCTCGTCGGGCCGTCGGGCTGCGGCAAGTCGACGATCCTGCGCATGATCGCCGGGCTCGAGGACGTGACCGACGGACAGATCAAGATCGGCGAGCGTGTCGTCAACGAGATCCCGCCGCGTGATCGGGACATCGCGATGGTGTTCCAGAACTACGCGCTGTATCCGCATCTCTCGGTCTACGAGAACCTGGCGTTCGGCCTGCGGCGCCGCAAGGTGCCGGCGCCCGACATCGACCGCCGCGTGCGCGAGGCCGCCGGCTCGCTCGGGCTCGAGCGCTACCTGGAGCGCCGGCCGCGCGCGCTGTCGGGCGGCGAGCGCCAGCGCGTCGCGCTGGGCCGCGCGATGGTGCGCGAGCCGCGCGTGTTCCTGTTCGACGAACCGCTGTCCAACCTCGACGCGCGACTGCGCGTCCAGATGCGCGCCGAGATCAAGCGCCTGCACCAGCGCGTGCGCGCCACGATGGTCTACGTCACGCACGACCAGGTGGAAGCCATGACGCTCGGCGATCGCATCGCCGTGCTGAAGAGCGGCCACCTGCAGCAGGTCGCGGATCCCTTCACGCTGTACGAGAAGCCCGCGAACCAGTTCGTGGCCGGTTTCATCGGCAGCCCGCCCATCAACCTGTTCGCGGCGCGCGTCTCGGCGGACGCCGCGAGCCTCGAGGCGGGAGGGGAACGCTGGACGCCGCCGCCCGCGCTCCAGCGCGCGCTCGACGCATCGCGCGGCCGCGAGATCCAGCTCGGCGTCCGGCCCGAAGACGTGCGCCTCGAGGCGGGAGCGCCGGGCCTCGCGTTGAAGGGACGTCTGGAGATGGCCGAGCCGCTCGGCAGCGAGACGCTGGCCTACTGGGCGACGGAAGCCGGGACGCTGGTCTCGCGGCTGCCCGGGGCGCGCGCGCCGCGCATCGGCGAGCCGGCCACGCTGCACGCCGCGTTCACGCGCCTGCACGCGTTCGAGGCGGAAAGCGGTCGAGCCCTCGCCGGGCTGCCGCTCGAGGGCTCGACGTCGACGAACTAGGGCCGCGCGGCGCGTGCGCCGCGCTCCGCTACTTGCCGCCCGCTCCCGCGACCGCCGCGCCCGGCACCGGGTCCGCGTCCTCGACCTTCTTGGGAGCGCCCGCCAGACGCGCGAGCAGCGTGTACACGACCGGCACCACGATGAGCGTGAGCGCCGTCGAGAACACCATGCCGCCGACCACCGCCATGCCGAGGGGCTTGCGCGACTCGGAACCGGCGCCGAGGCCGAGCGCGATCGGCAGGATGCCGAAGATCGTGGCCAAAGTCGTCATGAGGATGGGGCGCAGGCGGATCGTGGCCGCGCCGACCACGGCTTCCGTGACCGGCATGCCGCGCGCGCGCCGCTGATTCGCGAACTCCACGATCAGGATGCCGTTCTTCGTAACGAGCCCGATCAGCATGATGAGCCCGATCTGCGAGTAGATGTTGATCGACATCCGGAAGATGAACAGCGTGAGCAGCGCCCCGAACACGGCGAGCGGGACCGACAGCAGGATCGTCATCGGGTGGACGAAGCTCTCGAACTGCGCCGCGAGCACGAGGAAGATGAACACGAGCGCGATCAGGAAGATCAGGTTGAGGCCGCTGCTCGACTCCGCGAACTCGCGCGACTCGCCGGCCAGGTCCGTGCGCACGCCCGAGGGCAGCACGCGCTTGGCGATGCCGTCCAGGTCGGACAGGGCCTTGCCGATCGTGACGCCGGGCGCGAGGCTCGCCGAGAGCGTGGCCGAGCGCACGCGGTTGAAATGGTTCAGCTCGCGCGGCGCGACGTCCTCGCGCACGTGCGTCACGCTCGCCAGCTGCACCAGGCCCTTCGTGCCGCGCACGTAGAGGCCGTCGATCATCGAGGGATTCGAGCGATCGACACGCGGCACCTGGAGCATGACTTCGTACTGGTGGTTGCCGCGCTTGAAGCGGGTGACGCGCTGCCCGCCGAGCAGGGTCTGCAGCGTCGAGCCGATGTCGGCAACGGACACCCCCAGCTCGGCCGCGCGCTCGCGGTCGATGTCGATCTCGAGCTGCGGCTTGTTGAGCTTCAAGTCCGAATCCATGTTCACGAGATAGCCGAGCTTCTGCGCCTCCTGCATCATGAGCCCGGTGGCGCGCGCCAGCTCTTCGTAGCTGTCGGCCTGCAGCACGTACTGCACGGCCCCGCCGAATCCGCCGCCGAGGCCCGGCGGCGGGAACGCGAACGCGAGCACGCCCGGGATGCTCATGAGCTGCGGGAAGATCTGCTGCGACAGGACCTGCACCGGCAGGCGCTGGTTCTGCGGCTTGAGTCCCACGAACATGAAACCGTCGGTGACCGGGCCGAACAGTCCGATGGCCGTGAACATGCGGTCCTTGGCCGGCAGCTTCTGGTAGATGGCCTCGACCGTGCGCGTGTACTTGTCCGTGTACTCGAGCGTCGAGCCCTCGGGCGCGCGCACGACGGTGAAGATCCAGCCCTGGTCGTCCTGCGGCGTCAGCTCGCGCGGCAGCAGCTTGAACAGGCCGAAGATCGAGGCCACGGCGACCACGGTGGCGGCCATGACGAGCCCGCGGTGGGTCACGGCGTAGCGTAGCGAGCGTTCGTACGTCGCGGCGACGCCTTGGAAGAAACGGTCGAACGCGTTCAACTTGGGCGCCGGGCGCGCCACCGGCGCGGCGTCGTGTGCCGCGGCGTCCGCCTCGTCCGCGTCGGGCGCGTGGCCGGCGCCGTGCACGCGCAGGATGCGCGAGCACAGCATCGGCGTCAGCGTCAGCGCGACGAATCCCGAGATGAGCACGGAGACCGCGACGGCGATGCCGAATTCGTTGAACAGGCGCCCGATGCGCCCGGTGAGGAACGCGACGGGCACGAAGACCGCGACGAGCGCGATGGTCGTGGCCAGGATCGCGAAGCCGATCTCGTCCGCGCCGTCCAGCGCCGCCCGCATGCGGCTCTTGCCCATTTCCATGTGCCGGTGGACGTTTTCGAGCATGACGATGGCGTCGTCGACGACGAGGCCGATGGCCAGCACGAGCGCGAGCAACGTCAGGATGTTGAGGCTGAAGCCGAGCGCGTACGTGACCGTGAACGTGCCGATCACGGACACCGGAATGGCGACGGCCGGGATGAGCGTGGCGCGCAGGCTGCCGAGGAAGACGAAGATCACGACGAACACGAGCAGCACCGCGATGAGCAGCGAAATCACGACCTCGTGGATCGACGCGTCGATGAACGTCGAGGAGTCGTACGCGACGTCGAGCAGCATGCCGGGCGGCAGGGCCTTGCGCAGCGACGGCAGCGCGCGCTTCACTTCGTGCGCGACGTCCACGGTGCTGGCCTTCTGCTGCTTGACGATGCCGAGCCCCACGGCGGGCAGCAGGTTGTAGCGCGCGATGTTGCGATCGTCCTCGGCGCCGACGTGCACGTCCGCCACGTCGCTCAGGTGCACCGGCTTGTTGCCCTCGTTCGACACGACGATGGCCGAGAACTCCTCGGGGCTCACCAGGTCGCCGCGGGTGTGGACCGAGAACTCGCGGCCTTTGCCCTCGATGCGCCCGGACGGGATCTCGGCGTTCTGATTGCGCAGCGCATTCTCGACGTCGGCCACCGTCAGGTGGTACGCGGCGAGGCGCTGCGGATCGAGCCACACGCGCATGGCGTAGCGCCGGTTGCCGCCGATCTCGACCGCGCCCACGCCGTTCAGGCGCTGCAGCTTCTCGACGAACACGTTGTACGCGACGTCGGACAGTTCGAGCGTGTTGTAGTCCTTGCCCGAAAGCGCGAGCCAGATGATCGGCTGCGCGTTCACGTCCTGCTTGGCCACGACCGGCTCGTCCACGGTCGGCGGCAGGTCGCCGCGCACGCGGGACACGCGGTCGCGCACGTCGTTCGCGGCCTTGTCCACGTCGCGATTCAGGTTGAACTCGATCGTGATGGACGAGACCTGCTCCTGCGACGACGACGTGATGAGCTTGACGCCCTCGATCGTCGACAGCTGCTCCTCGAGCACGTCGGTGATCTCGGTCTCGACGACCTGCGGGCTCGCGCCGCGATACGACGTCGTGATGCTCACGACCGGCGAGTCGATGTCGGGGTACTCGCGCACCGGCAGGAACGTGAACGACAGCGCCCCGAACAGCAGGATGGTGAGGCTCATCACCGTCGCCAGGACGGGCCGGCGGATCGACAGCTCGCTCAGCTTCATTGGCCGCTCACGGGCATGATGTGCGCCCCGTCGAAGAGTTTCTGGTGGCCCGCGCTGACCACGCGCTGGCCGGCTTCCAGTCCGTGGACGATCTCGACGCGCGACGAGTCGCGCGTGCCCAGCTGCACCGCGGTGCGTGCGACCGAGCTGTCGGCCTTGACCACGTACACGAAGTTCTGACTGCCCTCGGCGAACACCGCCTCGTCGGGAATGGTCAGTCCCTTGGCGCGCTCGGCCACCGCGATCGAGACGTCGGCCGAGAGCCCGGGGCGCAGCCGGCCGCCCGTGTTGGGAATGCGCGCGACCAGCCGCACGGTGCGCGTGTCCGCGTCGAGCATCGGATTCACCACCGACAGCTGGCCGTCGAAACGCTGGCCCGGGAACGCGGGCGTGCTCACCTGCACGGTGCGGCCGGGCTTCAGTTCGGCGAGCAGGCGCTCGGGCGCCGCGAACGACACCTTGAGCGTGCTGAGCCGCGCCAGGTCGGTGATGGCGTCGCCCTCGCGCACGTACGTGCCGACCGACACCTTGCGCGCGCCGACCGCGCCGTCGAACGGCGCGCGGATCCGGGTCTTCTCGAGGCGCACTTTGGCGAGCGAGGCGTTCGCCTCGGCGACGGCCAGTTCGGCCTTCGCGTTGTCGCGCTCGCTGGCCGCGATCGCATTCTGCTCGAACAGCTTCTCCGAGCGGTCGAAGTTCGCGGCGGCCAGAACGCGCTGGGCTTCGGTGCGCTTGGCGTCGGCCGCGTACTCGCGGTCGTCGAGCTGCGCCAGCACCGCGCCGGAGGCGACGGCCTGTCCCTCGGTGAACGGCAACTCGCGCACCGCGCCCGACACCTCGCTCACGACCTGGATGTTGTCGTCGGACTCGATCGAGCCGACGGCGTGGAATTCGTCGCGCACGACCTGGGAGCGAACGTCGGCGACTTCGACGGGAGTGGGCGGCATCTTGAAGCCGCCGCCGCCGGGTCCGCCGGCCTTCGGCGCGCACGACAGGACGGACAGCGCGAGCAACGCGAACGCGACACCGAACACGGAGCCGGCAACCCGGGCGACGGGCCGCTCGGCGACGGGGAACGACGGACGGGACCTGAGAGGGGAGGAGGGCATGGCGCGTAGGATACCGGGTCCGACCGCCCGGACGCACCTCGACGACATGCGCCCGTCAGTCGCGGTCCGGCGCTCGTCAGTTCGCTTCCCGGGGCGTCGCGCCGTGTCTCTGACTCCGCGGCGCCGGGCCACGGCCCGAGCGCGCGGCGAACGACTCACGCGAAGAACACGCGCTGCACGAACCAATAGCTGCCGGCGGCGATGACGACGGCCGAGCCGTAGCGCACGGCCCATTCGCCGAGGCGCGCGTCGCGCGCGCGCAATAGGGCGAGGAGCGGGACGACCGCCAGCACGATGCCCATCTGACCGATCTCGACGCCGAGGTTGAACGAGAACAGCGACGCGCCGAGCGCGCCCGGCGGCAGGCCGAACTCGCGCAGCACGCTGGCGAAGCCGAAGCCGTGCACGAAGCCGAAGCCGAACGCGATCCACGCGCGCCCGTCGCGCTGGCGCCCGGCGGCGAGCAGGTTCTCGACCCCGACCACGACGATGCTGAGCGCGATCGCCGGCTCGATGACGTGGGACGGCGCCCGCACGATCTCGAGCGCGGCCAGCGCGAGCGTGATGCTGTGCGCGACCGTGAACGCGGTCACGATCTTGAGCAACCGGCCGAGGCCGCCGCCCAGCAGCAGCAGGCCGACGATGAACAGGATGTGGTCGGGCCCGATGAAGATGTGGTGGATGCCGGCGGCCACGAACGTGCGCGCGACCTGGGTGAGGCCCTGGCGTCCGCCGCTGAACCAGCGCAGGGCCGGGTGGGCTCGGTCGAGCACGTCCTGGCGGCGCAGCGTGCCGTTCTCGTACAGATTGACGTAGGTCTCGTGCGTCGCGTCGTAGGCGAACAGCGGCCCGTCGAGGTCCACGGTCCCGGCCGGGCGCGCGAGCGCCACGTGAAACTCGAACGCCACGAGCTGCCGCGCCGGATCGACGCTGAACGCGGCCCACTCGAGGCGCGGGCGCGCACCGTCGACGCGCAGGTGGAGCCGCGCGTCCAGCACGCCGAGCAGCGCGGCGCGCCGCGCCTCGACACCGCGCGGCGACAGGAGCGATTCCGCAGCGGCCAGCCCCAATTCGTGCGCGAGGTCGACGACGTGCGATGCGACGCGGCCGTCGAGGGCGTGTTCGCCGACGCGCAGGTCCACATAGCTGTACGGCGACTGATGCGCGGCGGCCGGGGCGGCCGACGCCAGCGCGAGCGCGAAGAGGGCCGCGAGCCGCGCGCGCATGCTCACCGCGGCGCGACTCCGCGCGCGAACGACAGCGACGCCCACAGGCTCTGCCAGTCAGCCTCGGCGCGGTCTTCGCTCGGCACCATGTGCACGCAGCTCAGCAGCCATTCGCCGGGGCGCGAGACGTCGAACCGGGCCACGCCGTTCGCGTCCGTGCGCGCTTCCGCGACCGGCGGCAGCGAATCGCGCTCCGCGGCGGCGACCGGCACCGCGCCCGCGGCCAGCGCGCGGTTCCACGCGCGAATTGTCGCGCCGGCGAGCGGCTTCCCGCGATACAGCACTTGGACGGAAAGCGCGCCCGCGGCGCTCGGGTCGGACGCGGGCACGAGTTCGAGCGCCAGCCCGACGACGCGCGTGGCGCGCGCCGGCTGGTCTCCGGAGATCCAGCACTTGGGGCAGCGCGCGTAGCGCTCGCGGCCCGGCCCGGCCTTCGCGCCCTGGCGCGCGCGCGCCGCGAGCGGTCCGCTCAGACCTTCGAGCTTCAGGTACGCGTTGAAGTCGGGCGCGGGGAGCGTGAGGTCGGCCCAGGTCGAGGCGAACGCGATCAGCGCGCCGCCCGCGTCGGGGGCCACGACCTGGGCCCACGTGAGATCGCCGTTCAACGTGACCGGCGTCAGGTCGAGCGCGCGGCCGCCGAACCAGGCGAAGCGCAGCGTGCGCGGCGCCGCATAGGGTTTGGGCTCGCCGCGAAAGCCGGTGCCGACGAGGACGCCGAGCCGCACCGTGTCGCCGGCCGCGGCGCGGTACGTCGAGGGCGACAGCCAGAACTCGTGCGCGGCGGCCGGCCGTGCCGCGAGGCAGGCGAGCGCGAACAGCGCGCCGAGCGCGAGCCGCGGCATCAGGGGAAACGTCGGCATGGCGACCTCGTAGGCGGAGGGAGTCGGATCGGGCGCGTCGAACGCTGCGGCATCGACCCGTCTACGCGCCGCGGCGCGTCCCGGATGAGGCCGGCCACGGCCGGACCGGGGGGCGACCGGTGCGCGCTGGATCACGGGGCTGCTGGCCGGCGGGCCACCAACCGGGCCGTGATCGGGCCCTCGGGCGGCGACGGTTCGTCGGCTTCCAGCACCTCGAGCGACGAAAACGCGGCGGACAGTTCGCCGGCCTCGAGCAGGAATCGCGGGCTCTTCGGGCGCCCGAAGCGCTCCTGGCCGAGCCGGTACGTCTCGTAGACGAGCACGCCGCCGGGGAGGAGCGCGGCCGCCAGGCGCGCGAACAGCGGGCGATGCAGGAAGCGAAAGCAGGTGACGAGCGCGAAGCGCGCCTCCGGCAGCCGCGCCGCGTCCCACTCGAGGTCGCATGGGACGGTCGCGAGCGCGACGCCGTGCCGCGCGGCGAGGCGCTCGGCCTGACCGAGCGCCCACGCGTCGCGATCCCAGGCCTCGACCGCGAATCCCTGGAGCGCGAGCCACACCGCGTCGCGCCCGGCGCCGCACGCGACGTCGATGGCCGGTCCCTCGGGCACGAGCGTGCGATGGCGGCGCAGCGCGTCCTCGAGGAACGGCGCCGGGCGCCACAGACGCCGCGCCGCGCCGACGCCCCACGCCGCGCCGGCCTCGGCCAGCGCGCCGGCCGCATCGTCGAGAAAGAAGATGCGCGCCGCGGGCCAGCCCATGTCGACGATCGCCCGCGCCGCCTCGCCGGCCTCGCGGCCGTCGGCGCCCAGCACCAGGATCTCGCGGCCCGGCGGCGGGAGCTCGGCGCGGCGCGCCTCCAGCTCCGCGCGCGGCACGTGGCCGCTCCCCGGCCAGTGGCCCTTTTCGAACGCGGCCGCGTCGCGCACGTCGAGCGCGTCCAGCGGGATCTCGGCGCGCGCCACGCGCGCCGCGGCTTCGGCGCCGCTCAGGGCCCGCATGCGCTCACGAGACGATGGGCAGGTCGCAGCAGTCCCCGGTCGGGATGGCTTTGCCGTGGGGACAGCGCCGCGGATGGCCCAGGAACGCGCAGATGCTGTTCGTGACCTCGGGGTCGATGATGTGCTCCATACGGCACGCGGCCAGCTCGACTTCCGGCTCGGGCAGGTGCATGGCCGACGTGAACAGCACTTCGGCGAGGCGCCGGCGGCGCACGAGGTCGCGCGCGCGCACGCGGCCGCGCGGCGTGAACTCCAGGGTCGCGCCGGGCTGGAACACGAGCCCGCTCTCGAACATGCCGAGCAGCGTACGCCGGTTGTCGACGACGTCCGGCACCTTGATGCGCTTCGCATCGGGCACGCGGCCGTCCTCCTCGACCGTCCACATCTGCACGAGCACTTCGTCGTAGCGCCGCTCGATCTCCTCGCTCGGCACCGTCAGGTCGGCGAGCTGGCCGTGGCGCAGTTCGACGCGCCGGTCGGCGAGATGGCCGATGCGCGGCGCGTGCGTCACGGTCACGATGGTGTGGCCTTCGGCGTGCAGCTCGCGCAGCAGGCGCAGCACGCGATCCTCGTTGTCGGCGTCGAGATTGCCGGTGGGCTCGTCGGCGAGCACGAGCCGCGGCTTGTTGATGAGCGCGCGCGCCACGCACACGCGCTGCTGCTCTCCGCCCGACAGCTGCGAGGGCCGATGCGACGCGCGGTCGGCCAGCCCGACGCGCTCGAGCGCGGCCAGCGCCTCGCCGCGGTCGGCGACCGAGTGGTAGTGCTGCGCGACCATCACGTTCTCGAGCGCGTTGAGGAACGGGAACAAGTGGAAGTGCTGGAAGATGAGTCCGACCTCCGTGCGGCGGAAGCGCACGCGGGCGCTCTCGGACAGTGCGTTCAGCTCGGCGTCGCCGACCCACACGCGGCCCGACGTCGGGCGGTCGAGCGCCGCGAGCAGGTGCACGAGCGTGCTCTTGCCCGATCCCGACGGCCCCATGACCGCGAGCCATTCACCCGCGTGGATCTCGAGGTCCACCTGATCGAGCGCGTGCAGGCCGTCGAAGTGCCGCGACACGCGCTCGAGTCGCACCAGCGGTTGCGCCATCTCGTCAGTCCCCTTTCAGCGCCTGCGCCGGTTCGACGGCCAGCGCGAGGCGAATCGGCCCGAGCCCGGCCACGGCGGCGACCACGAGGGCCAGCGCCAGCACGAGCAGCGGCACGTCGGGGCTTGGCGTGATCGCGGCGTGGAACACCTCGCGCCCGATCACCTGCGCCATGGTGAGGCCGATCAGCCAGCCGGCCACGCCGCCGACGGTGCCGATCACGAGCGACTCGGTCGCGAACAGGCGCACGACGTCGCCGCGCGACGCGCCGAGCGACTTCATGAGCGCGATGTCGCGGCGCCGCTCCAGCGCGAGATCGGTGAGCGTGCCGAACGCGCACAGTCCGGCCGCGAGCAGCGCGGCCACCGTGACCAGCGCCATCAGCTGGCGCATGCGCCGCAGCAGCCCGGCCTCGGTGTCGCTCAGCGCGTGCAGCACGCGCGCGCGCAGCGTGCCGTCCGACTCCAGCGCGCGCGCGACGCGCTCGACGGCCGCCGACCCTCCGGCGACCCGGGCCTGGAACAGGCTGGCCGCGTCCGCGCGCCCGCCCAGCGCCTCGGCGGTTTCGATGGGAATCCACCACGCGTCGTCGTCCGCGCCGCCCGCTTGCAACCGCGCGCCGGCCGGCACGCGCACGCGCCGCCCGCCCGCGCCCTCGAGTTCCACGCTCGAGCCGGCCGCCAGGCCCAGGCGATCCGCGAGCCGCGCGCCGATCCACGACGCGTGCGGTCCGGAGTCCAGACGCCACGCCGGGTGCAGCCCGCGCATGCGCGCGAGGTCGGTGCCGATGACCGGCACCGGCTGGCCGGCGACGCGCGCGACGACGAGCAGCTCCGGAGCGGCGTCGAGGCCGGCGAGCCGCGCTTCGGTCGCGGCGCGCGGCAGGAACTGCGGCGCCGTTCCGGCCGCGTCGTCGTCGCGCGGTACGATCAGCAGGTTCGGCCCGAGCGCGCGCAGCTGGTGCGACAGCTGGTCGCCGACGTCGCGCGACACCTCGAGCAGCGCGGCCGCCACGGACGCGCCGATGGCGATCGCGATCACCGCGAGCAGCGACGCGCCGCGCCGGCGCCACAGCGCGAGCGCCGCGAGGCGCATCTCCATCCGCGGATCACGCATGGTCGCGCAGCACCGTCGTCGGCTCGAGCCTGAGCGCGAGGCGCAGGGGACCGAGCGTGCCGAGCACGGCGATGGCGCCGGCCAGCAGCACGGCGACCGGAAGCAGCAGCGGCTCCGCGCGGCCACTGGCGCCGAAGCTGTCGCCGCGGATCGCGAGGGCGGCGAGGCTGCCGAGCCCCCAGCCGAGCACGCCACCGGTCAGGGAGACCGCGAGCGTCTCGCCGAGCAGCAGCGTGGCGAGCTGTCCCGAGGTGGCGCCGAGCGCGCGCAGCAGGCCCAGTTCGCCGCGACGCTCGACGACGGTCGCGCTCGTCGTGGACAGCAGCCCGAGCACGGACGCGGCGAGCGCGGCCAGGCCGAGCAGCAGCATGAGCAGGTTCAGGCGCTCGACGACGCGCGCTTCGCCGGCCACGCGCTCGGACAGCGGCTGGACGTCGGCGCCCACCCGCTCGCTGAGTGCGCGCGCCACGTTCGCCGGGTACGCGGCGCAGCTGAAGCGTTCGTAGCCCTTGGGGTCGCGCACCGGATCGGGCGGCGGCGTGCGCGGCGCCGGCCGCACCAGCACGCTGGCCCACACCCGGTCCACGTCGCCCGGGCGCGCCGCGAGGCGTTGCGCGACGGAGAGCGGCGCCCAGGCACCCGCGTCCTCGAGGCCCGAGGCGGTCACGATGCCGGCGATGGCGAGTCGCGCGGTGCGCCCGTCGCACGCGACGTCCACGGTGTCGCCCGGCCGCAACGAAAGCCGCGTCGCCAGGTCGCGGCCGAGCGTGATTTCGGCGGCGTCCTCGCGCGGCCAGCGTCCGTCGACGCGCCACGTCGGCTCGAGGCGCGCGACCCCGGTCGTCCACGGACCGT
>DATJGS010000009.1:0-120680 GCA_035494735.1 Saccharimonadaceae bacterium (SeqCode) | reverse complement strand
GGCGACGTCGTGTCGGTGATGTCGTTGCCGTAGAGCATGTACGCCATCTCGAGCCGCAGCGTGTCGCGCGCGCCCAAGCCCACGGGCTCCAGGCCATGCGGCTTGCCCGCGGACATCAGTCCGTTCCACACGCGCGCCGCGTGCTCGGGCGCGAAGTACAGCTCGAAGCCGTCCTCGCCCGTGTAGCCGGTGCGCGAGACGATGGCCGGGACGCCGAACAGGTTGCCTTCGGTGAACCGGTAGAAGCCGAGGTCCAACGCGGCGTCGGGCACGTGGCCCTTGAGGACGTCGGCGGCCTTCGGGCCCTGGACCGCGAGCAATGCCGTCTGCTCGGAGCGGTCCTCCAGCGTCACGCCCTTCGGGCAGTGCTGGGTCAACCAGGCGAAGTCCTTCGCGATGTTCGAGGCGTTGACCACGACCATGTAGTGGTCCTTCGCGCGGTACACGAGCAGGTCGTCGACGATGCCGCCGTCCGGGCGGCACAGCGGCGAGTACAGCGCCTGGCCGACCTCGAGCGCGCGCACGTCGTTCGTGACCATGGAATCGAGGAACGCGGCCGCCTCGCCGCCCGTCACCCGGAACTCGCCCATGTGCGAGATGTCGAACAGACCGACCGCGTTGCGCACGCACAGGTGCTCGCGCACGTCGCCGGTATAGCGGACGGGCATCTCGAAGCCCGCGAAATCGACCATCCGGCCGCCCGCGGCGACGTGGAACTCGTAGAACGGCGTGCGAATCGGGGCGCTGGTGCGTTGCACGAAGAGCTCCTGGGTGGGCGAAACGCACGCACGTTATCGAATGCCCCGCGGAGGGTCAAGCCAGGCGGGGTGCGCGCGCGGAAAGACGAACGGCCGGCGCCCCGTGGGGGGGCACCGGCCGTCGTCGATGGATCGGTTGCGACTAGCGGATCACCGTCGCCTTGTTCGTGACGACGCGACCGCCCTGCGACAGACGCACCACGTACACGCCGATCGGGAGCGAACGCTCCTGGCCGATCGGGAGCACGTGGAAGCCCGCGCCCATCGAGCCGACTTCACGCTCGAACACGCGACGACCGCCCAGGTCCACGATCTCGAGTCGCGCCGGCGCGCTGCTGGCCAGCGAGAACGAGAGCGTCAGGCGACCGAACGACGGGTTGGGACGCGCGCCGTACATCGCGAACTCGGCCGTCAACGGCACGTTCACCGAGACTTCGCCGGCAGGCATTTCGCCGCCCGGCTGCACGATGCCGAGGCGGTACCAGTAGCGCGCACCGCGCGTCACCGTGCCGTCCTCGTAGCTGACGCGCTGCGAGCCGTCCGGAACCAGCATGTTGATGAAGCTCCACGCCGTGCCGTCCGTCGACCGATAGAGGCGAACCTCGCCGGTCGTCGCCATCTGCCAGCTCAGCTTGACCACGCCGCCGTCCGCCGACGCGTCGATCAGCGACGCGAGCGTCGCCGTCGCCGGGTTCAGCACGTGCAGCGTGGCGCAGCACGTCTGCGAGCACGCACCACCCGCCCACGAGACCGTGAAGCAGAAGCGCACGTCGCCCGTCGCCGCGGTGTCCGGGATGTTCAACGAGAACGGCACCGCGATCTGCGACAGCGAGGGCACCGTGCCCACGCCGCCTGAGACCGGCACGCCCGGCCAGTTGCGATCGGCCGAGACGCTGACGATGGCATCGTTCGGGAACATCTGGTTCGGGTTCGTGATGTTGAACGTCGTGTTGTACGTCGTGTTCGCCAGCACCGTCGTGTCGTTCAAGCACAGCACGATCGGCTTGCAGTCGATCTTCGCCGCGAACACGTCGGCATCGCCGAGACGACCGTCGGCGAACGCGAGACCGACCGCGTCACCGCCGTACATGCCGTTGTAGTCGCCCTGGTTCGGCGCGATGTTGCTGATGACCTGCGTCCAGTTCGGCGTGGGCGCCGTGGTCGCGACCTGGCTCGCGCTCCACGTGGCGCCGCCGTTCGTCGAGCGCGACACGTAGATGTTCGAGCCGCCGAAGCACGAGGCCGCGGCGTCACGCCAGTCGAACCACATGATGTACGGGTTGCCGTCGCAAGGCACCGCGACTTCCGGGAGCCAGTTGTCGTACAGCGCCAGATCGTCGTTCACGATCTTGCGCGGAGCCCAGCCGGTCTGCCCGTCCGCCGACGAGGTCATCACGACGTCCCGCGTATCGCGGGCGACGTCCGACCCCACAGGAATGTGGGTGCCGCTGATGATCCGGTACGGGTTCGCGCCCGCGCCGACCGTCACCGGGATCATGCGCAGGAAGTACGTGTTCGTCGTCGGCGCGGTCCACACGATCAGCGAGTGGGAATTCAGCGCGCTGGTGTTCGACTGCGCGCCGCTGAAAGCGATGCGTGAAAGGACCGTCGTGTCGTTCGGGCAGTACAAGCGCATCGTGTAACGCAGGCCGCTCGTACGGAGCGAGTCCACGAAGAAGATGTACGTGGTGCCCTGCGTCGCCGGGAACTTGAACCAGTCCTGATCCGTCGCGGCAGAGATCGACCCGCGCAGCGTCTGGCCGACCGTAAACGGCGTCGCGTTCGCGAAGCCGCCGTTGTTCTCGACTTCCGAGATGCCCGAGTTGATGAACAGCGGATCGCCGTAGAAGTTCACGCAATCGTGGATCGTCAGGTACACGCGCCCGCGGTTCGGGCCCGTGCTGCGGTCCACCGCGATCGACGGGAACGTCACGGCACGCGGACGATTGAAGCCCGGAGCGCCGTCGAAGAAGTTGTCGTAGATCGTCGTGGCCACGATGGAGGGGTCGAACGACGTGCCGCCGTTCGTCGACTTCGCCACCTTGATCGAGTCGGCATCGACTGGGCCGATCGCGCTGTAGGTCACGTAGACTTCGCCGTTCGGCCCGACCTGCGGGCGTGAACCCGAGACCCGGCCGTTCTCCCACGATCCGCTGATCTGGATGGGCGGGCCCCACGACGCGCCGTTATCGGTCGAGCGCGAGAAGAAGATCGCGTCGCCGCCCGGCACGAACAGGGTCCACGTCACGTAGAGATTGCCGTTCAACGAATCGGCGGCCATCCACTGCTTGTCGAAGAACTGGCTCGAGCTCGGGCCGGCAACGACCATGGTCGCCGCGTCCTGGACGAACGTTCCGCCCGCGAAGTGGCCGCGCAGGACGCCGACGCCGTTGTTGTTCGTGCCGGTGTTGGTCGTCAAGCCACAGTAGTAGAAATCGCCGGTCTTCTCGTTGACCGAGACCACCGGATCACTGCTCCAAGTCGCGATGGTTCCCTGCTTGAGCGGAGTGCCGCCGTCCGTCCACGTGGCACCGCCATTCACAGTCCAGCCAAACCCTTGGACATCCGAGATCGGGGTAAAGTCGAATCCGTGGCCGTCGTTCCATGCGCACAAACCGTTCTGACCAAGGAACGCGATGCTCTGCTCAGCCTGGCCATCAGTGGCGCCATCACCCGTCTTGTCGTTCGTCTTGGTGTTCGTGGGCGCCACGAACGTGCGATTCAGGCCAAACGGATCGGCCACGCGCGCGGCGGCGGCGCCGGCGGCGGAACGATCGTCACTGCCCGGGACGTACTGGACCTTTTCTCCGCGCGGGTGCTTGCCCTGCTTCGCATGGCGCGCCCGCTCGGCCCGCTCCTTCAACTCGTTCTTTCGCTCCGCGAGCTCCTCGCGGAGGAGCTGCACGCGATCGTCCTGCAGCTGCGAATTGCCGCGCAGGTACACGGGGCCCGGATCCTGCGCGACGCTCAAGCGCGGCATCGCGAGTACGGCCAGGACGCCGAGGGCAAGTGCGGTGGCGGCGGTGCGGAATCGTAGTGTCCTCAAGTTCATTCCTAGCCTCCCGGTTACAGACAGGGGTGGGGACCAACTAGAAACAACGGAAACGCCCGCCTGGGGGGAGTGCGGGTCGTTGAACGCAATATTAGGGAGTTGTCAGAGGGCTTCCTAGGAAAATATTGGCAGCCCGAGCCGTATCCGGGGTAGCCGCAGCGCGCTGGGGGCTTCAGACCCGCGGGGCCGCCTTCAAGACGCCCAGCTCCTGCCCCACCGCCGTGAACGCCTCGACCGCGCGATCGAGGTGCCCCTGCTCGTGCGCCGCGGACAGCTGTACGCGGATGCGCGCCTGGCCCTTGGGCACGACCGGGAACGAGAAGCCGATCACGTAGATCCCCTTCTCGAGCAGGCGCCGCGCCATGTCGTGGGCCAGACGCTCGTCGTACAGCATGATCGGAACGATCGAGTGTTCGCCTTCCGGGATCTCGAAGCCCGCCGCGCGCATCGCGCCGCGGAAGAAGCGCGTGTTGCGCTCGAGCTTGTCACGAAGTTCGGTCGTGCTCGACAGGAGATCGAGCACCGCGATGCTCGCCCCCACGACGGCAGGTGGCAGCGTGTTCGAGAACAGATACGGCCGCGAGCGCTGGCGCAGCAGCGCGATGACTTCCTTCTTCGCCGCCGTGAAACCACCGAGCGCGCCGCCCAGCGCCTTGCCCAGCGTCCCGGTTGTGATGTCGACACGCCCGAGCACGCCGCAGTGTTCCGCGGTGCCGCGCCCGGTGCGCCCGACGAAGCCGGTCGCGTGGCAGTCGTCGACCATGACGAGCGCGCGATAGCGATCGGCCAGGTCGCAGATGCCCTTCAGGTCGGCGACGTGGCCGTCCATGCTGAACACACCGTCCGTCGCGATCAGTTTCTGCGGGCAGCCCTTGGCCTCGGCCTCCTTCAGGCAGCGCTCGAGGTCCGCGAGATTCGCGTGTTCGAACCGCCAGCGCTGCGCCTTGCACAGTCGCACGCCGTCGATGATCGACGCGTGGTTCAGCGCGTCGCTGATGATGGCGTCCTCCTCGGCGAGCAGCGGCTCGAACACGCCGCCATTCGCGTCGAAGCACGCGGCGTAGAGGATCGCGTCCTCCTGACCGACGAACTCGGCGATTTTCTTCTCGAGCGTCTTGTGGATGTCCTGCGTGCCGCAGATGAAGCGCACCGACGACAGCCCGAAGCCGTGGCTGTCGAGCGCGCGGTGCGCGGCCTCGATGACCTTCGGGTGGCTCGAGAGGCCGAGGTAGTTGTTCGCGCAGAACACGAGCACCTCTCTCCCGTCGGCCAGCTTCACCTCCGCGCCCTGCGCGGACGCGAGCACGCGCTCGTCCTTCCACAGCCCGGCGTCGCGGATCTTCTGCAATTCGGCTTCGAGGTGCGGCTTCAGCGTGTCGAACATGGGAAGAGGCTCCCGCCTATTTCAGGTTGAAATGCACGAAGCACTGGGTCCAATCGGGCACCGGCTGGCCGTTCGCGCGGGCCGGCTCGAAGCTCCAGTGACGGACGCAGTCCATAGCCGCGGTGCTCAGCATCGCGCTGTCCGTGCGCACGACGCGCGCATCGACCACGCGACCGTGCTCGCAGACCAGCGCCATCACCTCGACGCGCCCGTCGACGTTCGCCTCGCGAGCCATGCTCGGATACACGGGATCGGTCTCGGCGACGACACGCGCGCCGGAATCCGCCTCGCTGCGCGCGCCGAACGCGGGCGCGGGCAGGTGATGCGGCTCGGCGCAGCCGACGACGTCCGTCGGCGCCGCCACGTGCTCCTCCGCCGCAACTCCGGCACAGCCCACGGCAACCGCGAGCCACGAGAGCGCGATCGCGAACCGGAGGGCGCCTTTCACCCCTCCGCGCCCCACGGCACGAGCACGACCTTGCCGGCGTTGCCCGACTGGAGCAGCGCGATCGCCTCCTCGAACTTCTCCATGGGCATGATGTGCGTGATCGCCGGACGGATGTCGAGGCGGCCCGAGCGCAGCAGCTGGTCCATCTGGTACCACGTCTCGTACATGCGCCGGCCGATGATGCCGTGCAGCGTGATGCCCTTGAAGATGAGCAGTCGGTTCCAGTCGAGGTCGAACGGCTCCTTGGGGAGGCCCAAGAGCGACAGCCGTCCGCCCATGCGCAGCGCGCTCAAGCCGTCGCGCATGGCGTCGGGGTTGCCCGACATCTCGAGCACGCCGTCCACGCCGTGGCCGCCGGTTGCGGCCTTCACGCGCTCCACGAAATTCTCGCGCGACACGTCGATGACGACGTCGGCCTGCATGCGGCGTGCGAGGTCGAGCCGGTATGGCGACACGTCGCTCGCGATCACGCACGTCGCGCCCGCGGCGCGCGCGACGCCGATCGCGAACAGGCCGATCGGGCCGCAGCCGGTGACCGCGATGCTGCACGCCGACAGCGGTCCCGAAAACGCGGTGTGCACGGCGTTGCCGAGCGGCTCCATCACGCCCGCGACTTCGAGCGGCACGTTCGCCGGCGCGCGCCACGCATTGCTGGCCGGCACCGCGACGTATTCCGCGAAGCCGCCGTTCAGGTCCACCCCGAGGATGCGCGTGTTCTCGCACACGTGGCCGTTGCCGGTGCGGCACGCCAGGCACACGTTGCAGATCACGTGGCTCTCGCACGACACGCGCTCGCCCAGTTCGAATTGCGTGACTTGGGCGCCGCGCTCGACGATCTCGCCCACGAACTCGTGGCCGAGCGTCACCGGCGGATGCATGCGCCCCTCCGACCAGCGGTCCCACGCGTAGATGTGCAGGTCGGTGCCGCACACGCCGGCGCGCAGCACGCGCAGCAGCAGCTCGCCGGGTCCGGCCGTGGGCACGGGCACTTCGCGGATCTCGGCGCCGGGCCCGCGCGTGGCCTTGACCACGGCCTTCATCGTGCTCGCGCGGGTGGCGCTCGGCGTTCGCGTTCGTTCGGCGGCGGCGGGAGTCGGGGTCATGTTGCGAGCACCTGGCGCAGGGCCTGACCGGTGTGCGACCCCCGCGTGCGCGCCACGGCTTCGGGGGTCCCGGCGGCCACCAGCGCGCCGCCACGGTCACCGCCTTCCGGCCCCAGGTCGACGAGCCAGTCGGCGCTCTTGATGACGTCCAGATTGTGCTCGATCACGATCACCGTGTTGCCGCGCTCCACGAGGGCCTGCAGCACCTCGAGCAGCACGCGCACGTCCTCGAAGTGCAGCCCGGTCGTGGGCTCGTCGAGGATGTACAGCGTGCGTCCGGTCGCGACCCGCGACAGCTCGGCGGCGAGCTTCACGCGCTGCGCCTCGCCGCCCGACAGCGTCGTCGCCGACTGACCGAGGTGAATGTACCCCAGACCCACGTCGCGCAACGTCTCGAGTTTGCGCCGCGCGGGCGGCAGCGCGGACAGGAACTCGCAGCCCTCCTCGACCGTCAGCTCCAGCACGTCGGCGATGCTCTTGCCCTTGTACGCGACCTCCAGCGTCTCGCGGCTGTAGCGACGGCCGTGGCACACATCGCACTTCACGAAGACGTCGGGCAGGAAGTGCATCTCGATCTTGCGCAGGCCGTCGCCCTGGCACGTCTCGCAGCGCCCGCCCTTCACGTTGAACGAGAAACGCCCGGGCCCGTAGCCGCGCACCTTTGATTCGGGCAATTGCGCGAACCACTGGCGGATGAAATCGAACGTCCCGGTGTACGTCGCGGGGTTCGAGCGCGGCGTGCGCCCGATCGGGCTCTGATCGATGGCCACGACCTTGTCGACGTGCTCGAGGCCGAGGATCTCGCGGTGCGCGCCCGGCATGGCGCCGCTCTCGTTCAGCCGGCGTTCCAGCGCCGCCAGCAGTATGTCGTTCACGAGCGTGCTCTTCCCCGAGCCGGAGACGCCGGTCACGCACACGAACGCGCCGAGCGGGAAGCGCACGTCGACGTCCTTCAAGTTGTGCGCGGTCGCGCCCTTCACTTCGAGCGCGCGGCCGTCGCCGGCGCGGCGCGTCGCCGGCGTCGGGATCGAGCGCGCGTTCGACAGGTACTGGCCGGTCAGGGACTCCGGCACGCGCACGACGTCGGCCGGCGTGCCGGCCGCGACCAGTCGCCCGCCGTGCCGGCCCGCGCCCGGCCCCAGGTCCACGAGCCAATCCGCGGCCAGCATCGTGTCGCGATCGTGCTCGACCACGACGACGGTGTTGCCGAGATCGCGGAGCTTGAGCAGCGTCGCGAGCAGCCGCTGGTTGTCGCGATGGTGCAGGCCGATCGACGGCTCGTCGAGGATGTACAGCACGCCCGTCAGCTGCGAGCCGATCTGGGTCGCGAGGCGGATGCGCTGCGCCTCGCCGCCGGCGAGCGACGCCGCGGCGCGATCCAGCGTCAGGTAGCCGAGGCCGACGTCGTCGAGGAAGCCGAGCCGGCTCGCGATCTCCTTGACGATGGGCTCGGAGATGGTGACGGCCGAGCCTGCGAACGACAGCGTGGCGAGCGCTTCGCGCGCCTTCGCCACCGAGCGCTCCGTCCATTCCGAGATGTTCATGCCGCCGAGCGTGACCGCGAGGCTGGCGGGCTTGAGGCGCCGGCCGGCGCACGAGGGGCACGGCGTCGGATTCATGAGGCTGGCGATCCAGCGGCGGATGCCTTCGCTCTCGGTCTGGCGATAACGCCGCTCCAGGTTCGGGATCACGCCCTCCCACTTCGCGCTGTGGATGAAGGCCGAGCCCTTCGACGTCTTGTACTCGAAGCGCACCTTCTCGTCGCCCGCGCCGAACAGCAGCAGGCGCTGGACGCGCGGCGGCAGTTTCTTCCACGGCGTCTTCAGGGAGAACTCGAAGCGCTTGGCGAGCGCGCGCACCGTGCCGCCGACCCACGTGCCGCCGGCGTCGCCCCACGTCACGATCGCGCCGTCGGCGATCGATTTCGCCGGATCGGGCACGACGCGCGCGGCGTCGACCTTGAGCAGCGTGCCGAGCCCGTCGCACGTCGGGCACGCGCCGAACGGCGAGTTGAACGAGAAGCTGCGCGGCTCGAGCGTCTCGACGCTGGTGCCGCAGTTCGGGCACGACGAGCCCTGGCTGAACAGCAGGTCTTCCTCGCCCTTCGCGGCGGCGGCCGCGGACGCCGTGCCCTTGCCGGCTTTCGCGCCGTCGGCCTTCCCGGCCGCGGCCTTCTCCGCTGCCGCCTTGGCCGCGCCGGTGCGCGCGACGGCGACCAGCCCGTCGCCGAGCTTGAGTGCGGTCTCCAGCGACTCGGCGAGCCGCGCGCGCGTGCCGGCCTCCACGGTCAGGCGGTCGATCACGACCTCGATGTCGTGGCGCTTGTAGCGGTCGAGCTTGGGCGGCGTCTCCAGCTCGATCCACGCACCGTCGACGCGCGCGCGCAGGTAGCCCTGGCGCAGGAAGTCGGCGAGTTCCTTCCGGTATTCGCCCTTCCTCCCGCGGATCACGGGCGCGAGCAGCGTCACGCGCTCCCCCGGCAGCCTGGCCGACAGGAGGTCCACGATCTCCTGCACGCTCTGGCGGCGCAACGCGGTGCCGCAGTTCGGGCAGTGCGCCTCGCCCAGCCGCGCGTACAGCAGGCGCAGGTAGTCGTAGATCTCGGTGATGGTGGCGACGGTCGAACGCGGGTTCGCGCCGGCGCCGCGCTGCTCGATGGCGATGGCCGGGCTCAGGCCCTCGATGCTCTCGACGTCGGGCTTCTCCATCTGCCCGAGGAACTGGCGCGCGTACGCCGACAGCGATTCGACGTAGCGGCGCTGGCCTTCCGCGTACAGCGTGTCGAACGCCAGCGACGACTTGCCCGAGCCCGAGACGCCGGTGATGACGATCAGGCTCTGGCGCGGCAGCTTGAGGCTCAGGTTCTGGAGATTGTGCTCGCGCGCGCCGCGGATGACGATGTCACGCAAGCCGCGTTCGGGGCGGGCGGGCCTGGCGATCGGGCTCTCGGGAGGCGCGAGAAGGGTGCGAGGAGGCATGGCGCGCCGACGATAGCACGCCTGTCGAGCGCTCGCGGGCGGCCGCTACTCCCAGCGGAGCGAGTCGACCGGGTCGAGTCGCGACGCGCGCATCGCCGGGTAGAAACCGAAGAACACGCCGACCACGGCGGAGAACAGCAGCCCGGTGATCACGGACCAGATCGACACGAACGTGGGCAGCGGACTGATCGCGTGGACGAGCCACGAGATCGAGGCGCCGAGCATCACGCCGATCAGGCCGCCGACCGCGGTCAGCACCACCGACTCGACCAGGAACTGCGCGAGGATGGCCTTGCGCGGCGCGCCCAGGGCCTTGCGCACGCCGATCTCGCGCGTCCGCTCGGTCACGGCCACGAGCATGATGTTCATCACGCCGATACCGCCGACGACGAGCGCGATCGAGGAGATGAGCGTCATCAGCGCGACGATGCCGCCGGTCACGGTCTGGTACAGCTGCAGGAACGCGTCGTCCGTGAACACGACGAAGTTGTTCTGCTTGTTGCTGGCCAGGTGGCGGCGGATGCGCAGCGTCTCGATGATCTGCTGCTGCGCGCGATCGCTCTGATCCGGCGACACCGCGACCGCGTCGAGGAACAGCTCGCCGCGCTTGGGGAACCAGGGCGGCGCGTCGTCCGGCGCCGGGAAATACTTGTCCATGAGCGGGTACGGCAGCACCGCGACCTCGTCGAAGTTCTCGCCGAGCAGCTTGCCCTTGGGCGCGAACTCGCCGATCACGGTGAACGGAATGTTGCCGACGTGCACCGTCTTGCCGAGCCCCGTGCCGCCGCCGAACAGCGCCTCGCGCGTGTCCTTGCCGAGCACGACGACGTTCGCACGGTGCGTGACCTCTTCCTCCGTGAAGAAGCGGCCCTGGTCCAGGTCCTGGCCGTGCGTCAGCAGGTACTGGTGGTCGGTGCCGAACACGAACGTCACCTTCGTGATCTTGCCACGGTACGACAGGCGCAGCCCGTCGTACGGGAACTTCCACGGCGACACCGCGCGCACGGACGGGCAGCGCTCGAGGATGGCTTGCGCGTCCTCGATCGAGAACGCGCGGCGCTGTTTCAGGCTGTCCGGGATCTGGTCGCTGAAGTTCACCCCGGGGCGGATGCGCCGGATGTAGATGGTGTTGTTGCCGAGCGAGCGGATGCTGTTCTGGAACGAGCGCTGGAAGCCGTTGATCAGCGACACCATGCCGATCACCGTGCCGACGCCGATGACGATGCCGAGCAGCGCGAGCAGCGAGCGCAGGCGGTTCGCGAACAGCGACCGCGCCGCCATTCGCAGGGTCTCGCCGAGCAGGAATCCGTTCATGGCCTCACTCGTAACGCAGCGCTTCGATGGGATCCAGCTTCGCCGCGCGGAACGCCGGATACGACCCGAAGAACACGCCGACCAATGACGACATGGCGATGCCGAGCACGATGGCGAACACGTTGACTCCCGCGGGCAGCGGACTCAGCGCGCCGACCAGCAGCGCGAGCCCGACGCCGAGCAGGATGCCGATGATGCCGCCGACCAGCGACAGCGTCGTGGCCTCGACCAGGAACTGGGTGAGGATGTCGCGCCGGCGCGCGCCCAGCGCCTTGCGCACGCCGATCTCGCGCGTCCGCTCGGTCACAGAGACGAGCATGATGTTCATGATCACGATGCCGCCGACGACGAGCGCGATCGACGCGACGCCGATCATGACCACGAAGATGCCTCCGGTCAGCGTGCGATAGAACTCGAGCCAGGTGTCGGCCGTCGTGATGCCGAAGTTGTCGGGCTTGCCGGGCGCGACGTGGCGCCGGCCGCGCAGAACGTTGCGCGCTTCCTGGATGGCGATCGGCAGCGACGCCTGATCCGCGCTCTTGATCGAGATCTCGACGGACTTCTGGCTGGTCTGGTACTTGAGGAACGTGCGCACGGGCACGATCACGAAGCGGTCCTGGCTCTGGCCGAGCATCTTGCCTTTCACCGTCGTGACGCCGATGACCTGGAAGCTCTGCTCGCCGACGCGGATGATCTTGCCGATCGGATCCATCCCGGGCAGGAGTTCGTCGGCGATCTCGGGACCGATCACGCATACCGACTGGCGGTGCTGGTCGTCGAAGTCGGTGATGTGCCGGCCCTGGGCGATCGTCAGGTCGTCGATGACGTCGTAGCCCGGCCCGCGACCGCGGATCGAGATGCCGTCGAGGTGCCGTGCGCGAAAGCGCACGCGCTCCACGCTGCCGGTCTGGGCCACGACCATGCGCGCGTGCGGGACGCCGCGCGCGAGCGCGTCGGCGTCCTCCATGCGGATGTCGGGCCGCTTGTTCGCTTCTTCGTACGCCTCGTTGCTCGTGATGAAGCCGTATTTGTCGACCACGAACACGTTCGAGCCGGCGTTGATGAGCTTGTCGGACACGAACCGGTTCAGGCCCTCGACGAACGAGATCACGGCGATGACCGAGGCCACGCCGATGATGGTGCCGAGCAATGTGAGGAACGAGCGCAGCTTGTTCGCGCGCAGCGCACCCAGCGCGATCCCGGTGCTCTCGCGCAGGTTCATGCGTGAGCCCGCGCGATGCGCCGCTCGGTGGCGGCGTCGCTCTCGACCTTGCCGTCGCGCATGCGCACGACGCGGTTCGCGTGCTGGGCGATGTCGGGCTCGTGGGTCACGAGGATCACCGTGTTGCCCTGCTTCCAGATGTTCTCGAACGCGATCATGATCTCTTCGCCGGTCGCGCTGTCGAGGTTGCCGGTCGGCTCGTCCGCCAGGATGAAGCTCGGCTTGTTGACGAGCGCGCGGGCGATCGCCACGCGCTGGCGCTGCCCGCCCGACAGTTCGTTCGGCTTGTGCTTCATGCGGTCGCTGAGGCCGACCAGTTCCAGCGCCTCGCGCGCGCGGCGACGGCGCTCCTCGTGCTTGACGCCCGCGTAGACGAGCGGCAGCTCGACGTTGTGGATGGCGTCGGCGCGCGCCAGCAGGTTGAACGTCTGGAACACGAAGCCGATTTCCTGATTGCGGATGCGCGCCAGCTCGTCGTCCGACAGCGTGCCGATCTCCTGGTCCTTGAGCTTGTACGAGCCCTGGCTCGGCGTGTCGAGACAGCCGAGCAGGTTCATGAGCGTCGACTTGCCCGAGCCCGACGGTCCCATGATGGCCACGTACTCGTTCTTCTCGATGTCGAGGTCCACGCCGTTCAGGGCATGGACCTGCTCGGTGCCGACCTGGTACACGCGATGGAGATCGCGAATGGCAATCAGCATCTAGGGTCTCCCGCCCGCGGCCTTGCCCGGCGCCTCGGCCTTGACCTTGGCGTTCGGCTTCAGCTCGCGCAGCGCCTTGTAAGGTCCGGCCACCACCTGCTCGCCCGGCTTCACCGCACCAAAGATCTCGATCATCGTCTCGCTCGAGATGCCGGTCCGGACGGGCACGAACTGCGCGACCCCGTTCTTGACGGCGAACACGCCGGTCAACTCCGGATCCTTGCGACCCACCGTGTCTTCGTCCGCGGCGGCGTTCATGGCGTCCGCCTTCTTGCGCGCCTTGCGATCGCCGGACTTCTTGGCCGCGCGGTCCAGCTCGCGCTGCGTGCGCACCACGACGGCTTGAATCGGCACACCGACGGTCTTCGCGTGCGTCGCCGTCTCGATGTCGACGTCCGCCGTCATGCCCGGGCGGATCTGCGGCACGAGGTCGTCGAACACGACCTTCACCTCGAAGTTCGTCTGTCCTTCGACGGTCGACGTGAGCGAGCGTTTCGCCGTATTTCCGATTTCCGTGACCGTGCCCACGAACGTCGTGTCGGGAATCGCGTCCACGCTGATCTTGGCCTTCTGCCCGATCTTCATGTTGACGACGTCGGTCTCGTCCACGTCGGCGCGCACCAGCATGCGGGACAGGTCGGACACGACGAGGATCTGCGTCCCGGGATTGTTCATGGTGCCGGTCACGACGATCTCGCCCTGCTCCACGTCCAGCGAACTGACGACGCCGTCGAACGGCGCCACGAAGCGGGTCTTCGACAGGTTGTCCGCGGCCCCGTCCATCGCCGACTGCGAGCGCGAGACTTCCTCACGCGCCGTCGCCTGGGCGACGTGCGCGGATTCGTTCGAGCTCGTGGCCTGATCCCACTCGGCCTGCGACAGCAGCTTCTGATCGAACAGCGCGCGTTGCCGCGCGTAGCTCGCGTCCGAGACCTTGAGGGCGGCGTCCGCCTCGCGGATGCGCGCCTGGGCCGACGCCAGCGCCGCCCGTGCCTGGTTGTAGTTCGCGCGATACTGCGTGTCGTCGAGTTGCAGCATGAGCTGCCCCTGGCGCACGCGATCGCCTTCCTTGACGAGCAGGCGCGTGACCTTGCCGGGAACGTCGGCGCTGATCTTGACCTGGGTCTTCGGCTCGATCTTGCCGGGCGCGCGGACGCGCTGCGTGATGTCCTCGGCCCGCACGCGCGCGAACTGCACGGCGATGGCGTTGCCCTTGGCCTGGCGCGCGATGTTCACCCCCACGAGCGCCAGCACCACGACGACGGCGATCACGATCCACAACACCTTCTTGCTCTTCATCAGCGACCCGTACCCTTTCGTTGGCCCACGCCAGGCCCTAGCGCCCGCGTACGCGATCCAGCACGGCTTCGGCGACGCGCAGCGCGGCCAGCGCAGACACCTCGTCGCTCTCGGCGCGCTGCAGCTGCACCTGCGCGTCGATCAGATCCAGAATGGTGGCGGATCCCACGTTGTACTTTTCCTGCGTCAGCTTCAGGTTCTCGGTCGACGAGGCGAGCGCGCTCTCGACGAGGCGCGTGCGTTCGATGGCTTCCTGCTGCCCGAGCAGCGCCTGGTGCACTTCGCCTTCCAGGTTGCGCTTCGCGGCATCGCGCACTTCCTTCGCGCGCTGCACGCCGGCCTGGGCCGAGGCGATCCGCGACTCGATGGCCATCCCCGAGAACAGGTCCCAGTTCAGCGCGATCGACGCGCCGTACTGGCGGTCGCTCTCGTTGTGCGCGGCGAACGACACCGTAGCGCCCGTGCTGTCCTTCTCCGTGACCTTCGTGTCGCTGAACGGGCTGTACGTCGCCGAACCGTTGACGCTCAGCGACGGGAAACGCGCGAGGTTCGCCGACGCGAGCGCGGCGTTCGCGGACTTGAGTTCCAGCTCCGCGGCCTTGAGGTCGGGCCGGTTCTTCGACGCTTCGTCCAGCACCTGCGCCGGGTCGTACACGAGCGCGTTCGGGCTCAGCGTCGTGTCGATGTCGCCGAAGTCGCGATCCGCGACGCCGATCACCGTGCCCAGCGTGATGCGCTGGACGGTCACGTTGTCGATCGCGGTCAGCGAGTCGAGCTGGCTCTGCGCGGTCTGCACCTGCGCCTTCAGCAGGTCGCTCTTCGACACGGAGCCGACCTCGAACAGCGCGCGCACGCGCCGCTCCTCGCTGCGCGACAGCTGCAGCGCGCGGCTCGACACGTCGGCGAGGCGCACCGCCTTCACGACCTCGTAGAACTGCCGCCGCGCGGCCAGCGCGACGTCCTGACGGGAGGCCGTGCGCCGCAGCTGCGCGGCCCTCAGACCGCTGCGCGCCGAGGACAGGCCGGTGATCGCGGACAGGTCGAGGATCGACCAGCTGCCGCTCAGCGTCGGCGACGTGCTGTAGCTCTCGCGATCCGACGGGGTCTGCGGGATCACGAGCGAACCGAACACCTGGTTGCCGCTCGCGCCCTCGGTCAGCGACCCGGAACGCGTGTAGCCGGCCGAGACGCGCGGCAGCACGCCGGAGTAGGCGCTGTACAGGTTGCCGCGCGCGCCGAGCACGTTCGCATCGGCGTTGATGACGTTGGCGCTGTGCTTGAGCGCGAGTTCCACGGCCCGATCGGCCGTCAGCACGTCGGCCCGCGCCGTCGCGGCGCCCGCGGCCAGTCCCAGCACACCCACGATCCACAGCCCCATCCTCATGAATTTCCTCCATCGAGAGCCCGCAGCGGCAGGAGTGCCGGACCGGGGCGTTCTACGCGAGCGAAGCGGAAAGGTTTCAGCGATCAGGCCGAGGGCGTGGTCATCGCGGCGATCGCAGCCACGAACACAATCACCGCGAGGTACAGTCCGACCATCACCCAGGTCACGGGCTTGCGCGGTGCGCCCGACAGCGCGGCGGTTCCGAGGATGCCGACGGCCAGGTACCAGATCGAGAACGGCCCCAGCGCGTCCAGCACCACGCCCAGTCCGGTCATGAGCTTGGACGGCGTCTCCATCTCGGGCAGCAGCACGCCGAAGCCGGTGTGCACGCCGCGAAACGTCTCCCGGAACCAGACCAGCACGAACGTGAGGACGTAGTTCGGGAGCGAGACCAGCGAACTCCAGGTCGCGACCTCGAGCGCATGTCGGTAACGCATCTTCGTTCCGAGCACGAACCCGGCGCCGAACCACACGAGCAGCGCGACCAGCAGGCTGAAGATCGGGATGAGGATCACCTGCTGCACGACGCTGATGGTCAGACCGACGGGACCCGAGAAGAAGTCCTCCATCTTGTCCATCTGCGCCTGGGTCATGTTGCCGGCCGTGACCTGACGGTCCCACGCTTCCACCATCATCGGGACGAGCGCACGCTTGTGGAGCAGCGCCGTGCCGGACGCCGAGATGACGACGAAGATGAGCAGCGGGATCCACCACTGCGTGCGCGACTCGAGCCCGGACCACGCCGACGCGGGCCGCGCGAAGATCGCGGCGATGCGCGCGACGGGACTCAGGGAATTCGCGGTGGCGTCGGCCGCAGGCGCGGCGCCGGTCTCCGCCACGGGCTCCATGCGCGCTCCTAGGGGAAGGGGGTGGGGTGCCGAATCGAACGGCCAGAGTAGGAAGACTGGCCGCGTTCGGTCAAACGAGCCGCCACCGGCGCGGGAAAACCCTCCCCCGGCGCGTCCCCGGCGTCCCCCGCGACGCTTTTCGCTCGACATCCCCACGGTGGGCCGGCGGCGCTCGAGCCGCCGGTCCGTGCGGCAACCGCCTAGTGCAGTCGAAAGTCGAACGGGATGCGCACCCACACCGCGACCGGGTGCCCGTTCGCAAGCGCCGGCGTGAAGCGATAACGCCGGGCCGCGGCGAGCGCGGACGCGTCGAGCATCGGCACCGAGCGCTCGACCACCGTGTCGTGCACGTGCCCGATGCGATCCACGAGCACGGCCACCACGACGCGTCCCTCCACCCCCGCCTCGCGCGCGAGCGACGGATACTCGGGCCGCGCCGGCGCCACGACCTCCGGCAGCACGTCGGCAATGATCGGATCGGTGCGGCTCGGGAACTCGGCGACCGAGATCGCGTCGCGCGCGGGACCGTCGGAGGTCGCCGGGACGTCGGACGCGTCGCCGTTCGGCACGTCGTCGATCAGAGCGGGCGGGCCGGGGTCGATCGGCGCGACGGGAGCGACGGGAACCGGGCGCACGAGCGCGTGCGGATCGATGGGGCCCGAGCGAGGCCGCACCCATCCGGACGACACGTGCGGTATCGGCGAGACCGTGTGCGGACGGTCGATGTCGGGCTGGCAGCACAGCGTCACGTCGGGCGCGCGCGCCACCGACGTCTGAAGCACGATCGCCACCAGCAGGACGAACGCGACGCTCCACAGGGACGAAGCGAACGCGGTCGCCTGGAGCATGCGACTCCGGGCGACCGCGGGGACTTCGCGACGCATGTGATTCGGTGAAACGGCGGGACGGAATGACGATCGCGGCATCACGCTGCTCCTCTTTGGGGGAGGAGTTGGACCCGGTCGTTCGTCTGCTTCCTTGCCTGCAGAACTAGTGCAGGTGGAACCTCACCGGGACCGCGACCCACACGGCGACCGGCTTGTTGTTCGAGAGCGCGGGCTTGAAGATCCACTGCTTCACGGCGTTCGCGGCCGCGTCGTTCAGCATCGCGCTGTCCGTCTTCACCACCTTCGTGTCCTTGACCTTGCCGTCCTTGCCGACGAGCGCCTGCACGAGCACCGTGCCGTCCACGTTCGCTTCGCGCGCCATGTCGGGATAGACCGGATTCACCTTCGTGATCGCTTCCGGCAGCTCTTCCACGTAGACGTAATCGCCGAGCTTCGGCAGCGCGTCTTCCTCGGGCGGCGCGACCACGATCTGATCGTTGCCCTCGGTCGACGTGCCCGGCGTGGACGCCGCCAACTGATCCTGCGTGGCGATCTGCTGCTCGGGCGGGGCCTGAGCATCCGGCACCGGCACCGGCGCGGCGGCCGTCGGCGGCGCGATCTGCTGCGTGACCTCGACCTTGGGCGGCGGCGGCTTGTCCGTGAGCGGAGGTGGCGCGGCCAGCTCGCGATACGGCACGACCACGACGCTGGTCTCGTGTGGACGGTGCGCGATGATGAAGCTGGTCGTGAACGCGAGGATGAACACCAGCAGCCACGCGCCCATGCTCGTGGACGTCGCGCGGAACATGTACGGCTTCGCGACCTGTTTCAGCTCGGGCGCGCCATACGGCATGAACTCGAACAGCGAATCGGATTCGTCCTTGGGACTCACGTGCGTGCTCACAGCGACTCGACCTCCTTCTTCTCCTCGGGCTTGAGCGTGCCGAGCGAGAAGCGCGTCATCTTGGCCAGGTCGAGGTCGTCAATGATCTTGACCATGTTGTTGAACTTCGCGTCGCGGTCGATCTGAATCAGTACGATGGTCTCGGACAGACTCGAATACTGCTTGAGCACCTTGCTCAAGCCCGCGACGTCGGTACGCGCCCATGGGTCCTTGGCGTGACGCCAGTACGCGCGATCGGGCAGCACCCGGATGACCAGCACCTTCGACTCCGCCACGTCGACCTTGGCTTCCTTGTCGGGTGGCAGATTGATCTCGAGGGCCTGCGGGGTGCGGAAAACAGTCGTGACCATGAAGAAGATGAGGAGCAGGAACGCCACGTCGACCATCGGCGTCATGTCGATGCGCACGCCGACGCGCCGCTTGGGGCGCGAGAATCCCTTGCCCTTCTTCTTGCCTTGTCTGGGTTGTGGGGCGTCTACGGCACCCATCGTCGATGACCTTTCTGTTGCGACTAAGGCTTCGCTGGCGCCTTCCGGTTGAAGAGGCCGCCGTTCCCCGCCAGTTCGGTCTGGACGTTGAACCGCGGCGCGTTCGCGGACTGCAGTGCGGGCATCACGTCGGCCATCACCCCGTACGGCGCATCTTTGTCCATTTTGACGATGATGCGCGCGGACGGGTTCGCGGCGCGTGCGTTCGACAGGACGAGCGGCATGTCCGTCAGGATGGCATCGGCCCCGATGTCCCGGCGGACTTCGTCGCCATTCTGGCGATAGATCACGGTGACCTTGGGCTGGTTGCCCATGTCCGGCCTGGGCGACGTGACCGCGATCGTGATGACTCCGGTCTCCGGCGCCTTCGCCTCGGAATTCGACTCCGGCAACGTGATCTTGTCCTTCTCCGGCGGTTTGAACTGCGTCGTCGTCATGAAGAAGATCAGGAGCAGGAAAGCCACGTCGACCATCGGCGTCATGTCGATGCTGATGCCGATGCGGCGCTTTTTCTTGAGCATGGGGCCCTGGCTCCTACTTCCGGTCGGACGACGCGGACAGCAGCTGGACGGCCTCGTACGAGGCCTCGTCCATCATGTAGTTGAAGTTGTCGACGCGCGTCACGAACACATTGTACGCCACGATGCCGGCGATGGCCGAGAACAGACCGCCGGCCGTGTTGATGAGCGCCTCGGAAATACCGACCGCCAGCTTGGAGGCGTCCACGGCGCCGGTGTGACCGAGCGCGGCGAACGAGCGGATCATGCCGATGACCGTTCCGAGCAGTCCGATCATGGTCGAGATCGAGGCGATCGTGGACAGCGCGATCAGGTTGCGCTCGAGCAGCGGCACTTCCAGGCCGTTCGCTTCCTGGATGGCGGCCTGCGTCTCGGAGACGATCTTCTCCTTCGTCGCCCCTTCCGAACGCACCTGCAGGTAGCGCTCGAGCCCGGCGCGAATGACGTTCGCCGCCGAGCCGCGCTGCGCGGCGCACAGCTTGATGGCGCCTTCGACGTCGCCATTGTGCAGGCGCTTGCGCACGTTGTTCAGGAAGTCGGGGAGGGAACCGCGACCCTGGGCCTTCCGCAGGCTGAGCAGGCGCTCGATGATGAACGACGTCTGCAGGATGATCAGCATGATCAGCGCCGCGACGAGCGGGCCACCCTTCTGCATCTGCTCACCGACGTCTCCGAGACGCGGGAGTTGCGTCCAGATCCCGATGGAAACGGCGAGGGCCAGAAGGAAACCGAGCGGCACGAGGTAACGGTTCATGGAATCCAACTCCTCCATTCCCGACGCGCACCCTTGGGCCGCGGAGCGGGAGGTTGATCGGTCTGAGCGGTGATCCCGCCCGTGCGGTTCGGTCCGAGGCCGATCCGGCCTCTCTCCTCACCCTTCGCCTTCTCAGAGACTCAAACCGCCGGCAGGGGACGCCGGCCTGCTACTCCGCGAAACTGGCGAGCGTCTGCTCTTCGGTTTCGTGGTGATCGAACACCATGATCAGCTTCGTCATGGTGAAGATGTCCTTCACCCGCTTGCCCAGCCCGCACAACTTGATCTCGCCGCCGCGCCCCTTGTAGTTGGCGTAGCCGCGCATCAGCACTCCGATGGCGATCGAGTTGAGCGCCTGGCATTCGGACAGGTTCAGCACGAGGCGCGTGTTGCCCGAGGCCGCCTCGTCCATGATGGCTTTCTGCAATTCGTCGGTCTCGGTGTCGCCGAAGAAGCTGCCTTTCAGGGCCAGCACTGCGATGCTGCGGACCTGCTTGCGGCGGACGGCCATGGCGCGATCGGTGGGCGCTGGGGAGCGCCTACACCGACTCCTTTTCCGCGAAGCTGGCGATCGCCTGCTCCTCGTTCGAGTACACGTCGAACACCAGCGACAGTTTCGTGATCACGAAGATGTTCTCGATGCGCTTGTCGACGGAGCACAGCTTCATCTGGCCGCCGCGCTTGACGTAGCTCGAGTGCGCCGAGATGAGAACCCCGAGCGCCGTCGAGTTCAGGTGCTGCGTCTCGCCGAGATTGATGACGAGATGCTTGTTGCCCGCATCGCCCAGGGCCTTGATCGCGCGCTCCAACTCCTCGGTCTCCTCGCCGCCGGTCAGGTACCCCTTCGGCGCCAGCACCGCGATGCTCCCCACCTGGCGTTGCTTCATTTTCCCCCTCCGTTAAGGCTCTTCTTGCCCTTGAGGGCGTCGGCCTGCTGAGGATCGATCTTCAGAACGCGATCGTAGTTTTCGAGCGCCTTCTCGCGATTTCCGGAGTTCTGATAGCCCTGCGCGAGCCACACCAACGCCTGCACGTCGTTCGGGTTCACCGTGGCCGAACGCTCCAGCTGCGGGATCGCGCCGGCGTAGTCCTTGGCGAGCAACCGCCGATAGCCCAACTGGCGGTACGCGATCGCCGCGGTCACGCTCGTCGAATCCAACTCCAGCGAACGCTGGAACTCGTGCACCGCCTGCGCGGTCGAGTCGGCCTGTTCGAGCAGAAGCCCGTACCAGAAGTGCCGGTCGCCCTTGGCGTCCCCGAGGGTCGCCGCCTGGCGGAGCGCGTTCAACGCGTCCGGATACTGCTTCATCTCCTTGTACGACAAACCGATATAGTAGTAAGCCTCGTCGTTGTTGGGGTCAAGCCTGATTCGTCTCTGCAGGATGGAAATGGCTCCGGGGTAGTCCTTCTGCCGGAAATGCAGCTTACCCATCTCGTTGAGCGCGAAGCGCGCGTCGCTCCGGGTGGAGTCCGCATTGACGATGATCTGGTACACGGAATCGGCCTGCGGGGTGCGACCGGAGAACACGAACATCTGCCCGATCACGAGCTGGTCGCGCGCTGTGGGCTCGCCCTTCGAGAACGCGTCCAGGGCCTTGTCCCACTCCTTGCGCTCGGCGTAGATGCGACCCAGGTTCGTGTACATGTCCTTGCTCTTGTCGCCCAGCCCCTGGGCCTTGAGCATGGCGGCCAGCGCCTCGTCCTTCATGTGCAGCCCGGCGTACGTGCGCCCCAGCAGACTCCAGCCGCGCCCGTCGTTCGGCATGAGCTGTGTGTACTTCTCGAGCGGCTCCTTCGCCTCGGCGTAGCGCTTCGCGTCGCGCTCCGCCGCCAGGTACAGGAGGTTGCCCAGCGCGAGTTCGCCCGGCGCGAAATCCGGATCGTGGGCTACGACCCAGTGGTACTCGTCCAGGGCGTCGTTGTAGCGCTGATCGAAGTACAGCGCCTGACCGAGACCGTAGTGCACGTCGACGTCCATCGAATCCATGGCGAGCGCGGACTGGAACTCGGGCACGGCCAGCGCCCACGTGCCGCGCTTCAGATAGAAGTTGCCGAGCGCGATGCGCGGCGTCGGATCCTCGGGCGATTCTTCACGCGCCCGCGTGTAGTAGATGCCGGCATCGCGCAGCGAGTCGCGCGCCAGCTCGGCGTCGCCGAGCGCGACCAGGAACTTGGGCCGCCACTTGGGGCCCCACTTGAGACCCTCGTTCAGCGCCGCCACCGCCTTCTCGTGCTGGTTGAGCGCGACGAGGCACTGGCCGAGCGCGAGCTGCGCCTCGGGGAAGCGCTTGTCGAGGTCCGTGGCCTTCGCGTAGAGCGGCGTCGCCTCGCTGCACTTGTCCTCGCGGCGCAGCACTTCGCCCTGGCCGTAGTACGCCAGCGCGAGCGAGCCGTCCATCTTCTGAGCGGTCTGGAACGCCTCCATCGCCTTGTCGTACTGGCGGCGCTTCAGCCAGACCTGGCCCACGCCCGCGCGACCCTCGGCCAGGCCCGAGTTGGCCGCCTTCTCGAACAGACGCATGGCGTCGTCGAGGCGTCCGCCCGCGAACGCGGCGCGCGCGTCGCGCAGGTCGTCGGCCCGCGCCGCGGGCGCGGCGAGAAGGAGCAGCGCGAGGCACGTCCCCACGAGGCCCGCGCCGCGCGCGGGGCGATTGCGAAAATCGACTGGCAGGTTGAGTGGCATCCCTCTCCTCAAGTTCAGTGACTGCTGAGCATCGGGGAGCGACGTACGAACCGCACCGGCACCGCGGTCGGAACCAGCCCCGCTTCGTGCACGTCGCGCTGGCCGTCCATGCTGGTCACGTAGGTGATGAACCCCGCGCCCAGCTGGGCGCCGCGCGGGCGCCGGTAGAAATTGAAGAAACGGGTGAGCGGATACTCGCCCGCGTACACCGTCTCGAGATCCGGCGCCCAGTACTTGAGCCCGGTCAGCGACGACACGTGCAGCGCCTTCGCGCCGCGTTCGGCCCACGCCAGCGACACGTAGCCGATGGCCCCGGGGTGCGACGTCACCTCGGCGACGACCTGCGAGTCCGCATCCGCGACGCGGACGCGCGCGCGCATCGGCTCGCCGGCCAGGACGCGGGCCACGAAGAAGTCGGTGATGTCGCGGTTCGCGCGCTGCGCGATCGGCTCGATCGCGCCCGGCGCACCGCCGAGTTCCGACCAGTCCGTCACCTCGCCCTGATAGATCTTCCCCAGATCGTCCATCGCCAGGTTCTCCACCCGATTTCCCGGGTTCACCAGCATCACGACCGCGTCCCTCGCGAATCGGTACCCTTCCAACTCCAACCTACCCCGCACCGCCGCAGCGCGTTCCTCCGGCGACAGTTCGCGCGTGATCACCGCCAGGTCGCACTCGGCGGCGAACAGCGCGCGGATCGCCTCGCGCGAGGTCGTGTCGCGCACCTCGAAGCTCGATTGCGGGTAGAGCGCCGCGAAGGCCGCCCGCTCGCGTGAGATGAGGCTCGTGGCCTCGTGGGCGCACACGATCAAAATACGCCCGCTGGTGAGCGAATCTTCCACCCGCTGGTGCCGCGCCTGCGGCGCACAACCCATCGCGATCCCCGACAAGAGGATGGCCATGGACGCGAGTATGGGATTCGAGAGGCCGGCGCAGCGGACAACGAAGGACTGTGAGTTTAGGGAGAGCGTCATGCCGCTGTCAATCCTGGGTGCGGCGTGGACGGCGGCTCGGGCACGAGGCCCTTTCACCGCGCGCCGGCGGGTGGGTTCAGGTCCGCGCACACTAAGAAACCCGCCGCAGCAGGTCAAGAAATCGCGGGGGGAAACGCCGCGCCCGACTCCGCCCCGAGCCGCCCGCCTTGCCGCGCGAGGGCGCCGTTGCCTAATGTGCGGCCCGCGCCCGCCGGCAGGCCGCGGGCTCGACGCCGCCCGCCGACAGCCCTCAAGAGAGGTCGCACGCCCGACATGCCTCCCAAGTCCCGCGAGGGCCCGCGCACGCCGTCGACCGCCGCCGCGAAGCCGGCGCCCGCGCGCGGCCCGCTCGACCTGCGCTCCCCCTACGTCGTCCCGCTCCTCCTCCTGGCCGTGTCGCGCCTGACCGCCGGTTGGCTGCTCCCGGCCTCGGCCGAGGACGCGTACATCACGTTCCGCTACGCGCGCAATCTGGCGGGCGGCCACGGGCTCGTGTACAACCCGGGCGCGCACGTCATGGGCTTCTCGTCGCCGCTGTGGACGCTGTGGCTGGCGTTCGGCATCCGCCTCGTCCACGACCCGGTGATCTGGGCGCGCGCCAGCGCGTGGCTGGCCGACGGCGTGACGCTCGTGCTGCTCACGCGCGGACTCGAGCGTCACGTGTCGCGCGCCGCCGCCTGGTGCTTCGCCCTGTTCTTCGCGACGTGGTTCTACTTCTCGGCGGTCGCCGCTTCGGGCATGGAGAACGGCGTCGTCGTGATGCTCGTCGTGCTGGCCGCGACGCTCGTCGAACGGCGCCACGTCCTGGCCGGTCCCGCGCTCGCCGCCCTCGCACTGTCGCGCCCCGAAGGCCTGGCCGCGGCGTGCGTGCTCGGCGTCGGCGCGACGTGGCGCGACCGCGGGATCGCCGCCGCCCTCGTCGTGCCGGCGCTGCTCCTGCTCTGGCGGGACTTCGGCTCGATCGTGCCGCAGAGCGTGCTCGCCAAGGCGCACGTCTATGGGACGCCGGGGCCGTGGGCGGGACGCGCGTGGTGGGAGTGGCTCGTGCCGTTCCCGCTGGGCGTGCCGCCCGGCACGCAGGAGGGCGTCCATCTGTTCCTGGTCGCCGTCGTCCTCGCGCCGGCGTTCGCGCTCGGCATGCGTGCGCTGTGGCCGCATCGCGAGCGCGCGTTCGCGCGCGCGGCGGGCGTCATGCTGCTCGTGATGGCCGGGTATTCCGCGCTCGGCGTGTCGTACTTCTACTGGTACCTGGCCGTGCCGCTGGCCGGCGTCGCGCTCGTCGCGGCCGCGGGACTGCCGTCGCTGACGCGCGGCCCGGCGCTCTACGTCGCGCTCGCGTGTTTCCTCGCCGGGATGTGGTGGGGAACGGCGCCGCTCTACATCGGGCGCTCGCAGGCCGAGACCCAGGACTTCGGCGGCGTCGCCGACTGGCTCCAGGTCCACGCGCGTCCCGGGCAGAAGGTGATGCTCGAGCCCATCGGCATCATCGGCTGGACGTGCCCGCTCGTGGTCGTCGACGAGGTCGGACTCGTCAGCCCCGAGGTCACGCGACGGCGCATGCAGGGCGCGGGATGGTACTCGGACGTGGCGGCCGCCGAGCGGCCCGACTGGCTCGTCGTGCGCCGGCGCGAACTCGAGTCCGACGCCGGCTTCGCCGGCGCCGGTGCGCCGTTCCGCAGCGTCGCCGAACGCGACTCCCTGCTCGTCCGCTACACGCGGGCCACGGTCATCGCCTCGACGCCCGGGCCGACGGAGCTGTGGGTGCTGGCCCGCGTGCGCTAGCCGCGGCTACGGATTCAGGCGATACAGCAGGCGCGGGAACGGAATGCTCTCGCGCACGTGGTCGATGCCGGCGATCCAGGCCAGCGTGCGCTCGACGCCGATGCCGAAACCGGAGTGCGGCACCGAGCCGTAGCGGCGCAGGTCCTTGTACCACTCGAACGCGGCCTGCGGCAGGCCGTGCTCGTCGATGCGCCGCGTGAGCAGTTCGAGCGACTCCATGCGCTGACCGCCGCCGATGATCTCGCCGTAGCCCTCGGGCGCGAGGCAATCGCACGACAGGCACAGCCGGGGGTCGGCCGGATCCGGCTCCATGTAGAACGCCTTCACCGCGGCCGGATAGTGCAGCACGAACAGCGGGGAATCCTGCTCCTCGGACAGCGCGGTCTCGTCGGGCGCCCCGAAGTCGTTGCCCCATTCGAACGCCAGCCCCTTCTCGTGCAGGCGCTTCACCGCGTCGTTGTAGTGCACGCGCGGGAACGGCGCGCGCACGCGCTCGAGGCGGGACACGTCGCGCTCCACGACCTTCAGATCCTCGGCGCGGCGGTCGAGCACGCGGCCGATCGTCGCCATGAGCAGGCGCTCCTCGAGCGCGATCACGTCCTCGAGCGTCGCGAACGCCCACTCCGGCTCCATCATCCAGAACTCGATCAGGTGCCGGCGCGTCTTGCTCTTCTCGGCGCGGAACGCCGGACCGAAGCAGTACACGCGGCCCAGCGCCATGGCCGCGGCCTCGGCGTACAACTGCCCGCTCTGCGTCAGGTACGCCTTCTGATCGAAGTACTCGGTCTCGAACAGGTTCGTCGTGCCTTCGCACGCGTTCGGCGTGAAGATCGGCGAGTCCACGAGCACGAAGCCCTCGCCGTCCATGAAGTCGCGGAACGCGCCGATGATCTCGGCGCGGATGCGCATCAGCGCCTGCTGGCGCGGCGCGCGCAGCCACAGATGGCGGTGGTCCATCAGGAAGTCGGTGCCGTGCTCCTTCGGCGTGATGGGATAGCCGTCGGCCGCGCCGAGCACGCGCACTTCGCGCAGCCCCAATTCGACGCCGCCCGGCGAGCGCGCGTCCGCGCGCAGCGTGCCGCGCACGACGAGCGACGACTCCTGGCCCAGGTGCGTGCACGCCTCCCACACGTCGGCCGGCAGGTCGTTCACGCCGGCCACGCACTGGACGAGGCCGCTGCCGTCGCGCACGACCAGGAACTGCACCTTGCCGCTGGAGCGGCGGTGGGTCAGCCAGCCGCGGACTTCGACCTCGCGGCCGACGTGAGCCGGGGCCTCGGCGATGCGGATCCAGGGCACGCTGGGGGCGGTCGGCTGAACGCTCATGAAGGGCTCTCTCTTGGACGATGGAGTTCGTGGTTGGGGCTGCCCCGGCCGGCCGCCGCACGTCGCGGTGAGGGGCCCTGCCAGGCGGCGCGCCGGGAGGCGCGGGCGCGGCCGGAATCGCGGCTCAAGCGCGCCATTCACGGCGCCGATAACCGTCGTGAACTCGCAGCACGTTAGGGACGCCCTTCGAGACTGTCAAGGGATTGCACTGCATGCGACTCGCCCACGGACGATTCCTTCGGAGTCGAACCACGCGCGGCCTTCCGCCCGGGCCGGAGCGGCTCGGCGTGCGCTCGCGCGCGACCGCACGGCGCACGACGCCCGTCGCGCTCGCGTGTGCCGCGGCGCTCGCGTGGTGCGTCGCGCTCGCGCCGATCGCGCACGCCCAGTCCGCCGAGAATCCCGCGACGCCTCCGCCCGCCGCCTCCGGCAGCCCGGCCGCGGGTTCGAACGACGCGGCCGCGACGACGCCGGCGACGACGCCCGCGACGACCGCGCCCGCCCCCGCCACTCCGGTGTCCGCCGCAACCGCGCCGGCGGTGACGCCCGCGCCCAGCGCAACCGCCGCCACGGCCGCGCATCACGAGCCGCCTGTCGCGCACGCCGCGCCGGCCGCCGCCGCGGCCCATGTCGACGTCACGCCGCCGACGTCGCTCACCGACCTCGCGGCGTGGACCGACTACAAGACGCGCGCCCACGTCATGGCGCTCCCCGAAGAGGCGCGCCTGTTCTACCGGCGCGGCCTGATGGCGCATCAGTCGGGCAGTCGCGAAGAGGGCATTCGCCTGGTGCGCGGCGCTTCCGACCTCGATCCCGGCTTCGTCGCCCCGCGCCTGACGCTGGCGTCGTGGTTCCTGCTCCAGGAGCCGAGCCAGGCGCTGCTCCAGTACGCGGCCGTGCTCGATCTCGCGCGCCAGAACTTCGTGCTGCAGCTGGCGCTCGTGGCGAACGCGTCGTACCTCGGCCTGCAGGCGCTGTTCCTCGGGCTGCTCGCCGCCGCCGTGCTGCTGATCGTCGCCCGCAACCGCGAACTGCGCCACGGCTGGCAGGAGCGCCTCGGCCGGCTGCTGACCCCGGGGACCGCGCGCTGGTGGTCGTGGGCGCTGCTGCTGCTGCCGTTCTGCGCGGGCTTCGGCCTGGCGCTGCCGACCGTCGCGCTGCTCGGCTGGCTGTGGCCGACGCTGCGCGCGCGCGAGCGCACGGTTTTCATCCTGCTCGTCGGTCTGATCGGCGGCGCGCCGTGGATCGTTCAGGGGCTCGACCGTCTGGCCATGCCGCTGCGCGAGGACCGCGCACCCCTGTACGGCGTCGCCCTGCTCGAAGGGCGGGCTTACGACGCGACGCTGGCCGGCCGTCTCGGCCACCTGGCGGAGGAGCATCCCGACAATCCCTACGTGCAGTTCGGGCTGGCCTGGATCTCGCGGCGCGGCGGCAACGCCGCGCTCGCCGAGCGCGCGTATCGCAAGGCGCTCGAGGCGTGGCCGAACAACGACCGCGTCATGAACGACCTGGCGACGACGCTCGCCATGCAGGGCCACCCGGCCGAAGCGCTCGAGCTGTTCCGCCGCGCCACGGCGGCGAATCCGAACAACGCCGCGGCCTGGTTCAACGCGTCGCAGATCTACACCCAGCAATTCGACTACCGCGCCGCCAGCGACGCCGTGTCTCGCGCCTCGGCGCTGAACTTCGACCTCGTGAAGACGTACGAAGCCCAGTCGGGCAAGGACGGTTCGCTGCCGCTCGTCGACCAGTGGCTGTCGCCGCGCACGTTCTGGCGGGCCATTCCGTCCGTGCCCGCCGCGGCCGTGCCGTCTCTGCCGCCGGCGTGGCGGGTGCGCCGCGAGTGCTCGGGTCTGCCGTACAGCGCGTGCACCGTCGCCCTGGCGCTGCTCTCCGTGGTGTTCGGGATCCTGCAGCATCGCGCCGTGCCGCTGCGCACGTGCAGCAACTGCGACCAGGTGGTATGCCGGCGCTGCGCCGAGCGGCGCCGCGAGCAGGCGCTGTGCCCGGCGTGCGCGGCCATCGAGGCGCGGGCCGAGAGTCCGGATTTCGCGCGCGTGCTCCTGCAGCAGCACCGGCGCAAGGTCGTCGGCGCCCAGCACATCCTGCGCACCGCCATGGCCACGCTCGTGCCCGGTTACGGACTGCTGTCGTACCGCCGGCTGATCGGCCCGGTCTTCCTGCTCGCGCTGAGCGCCGGGCTGGCCGCGCACTGGCTCGGACTGAACGCGCCGTTCTCGTTCGAGCCGCGCCTGGCCATCGCCGAGAACGGCCTGCCGCTGCCCGTCATGCTCGGCCTGTGGCTGTTCGTGTACGCATGCTCGCTCCTCGGATACTTCGGCTGCGTCGCGCGCGAGCGCGCCCAGGCCGAGTCGATCGCGGCTCCGACGCGCAGCCGCTCCACCCAGGCGACGCGTCACTCGTCGCTGGCGGCCTGAGGCGTCCATGGCACTCCAGGGCAATCTCCGCGACTTCGCCGCCACCGAGATCCTGCAGCTCCTCGGCAGCCAGAAGAAGACCGGCTGCCTGATGCTCGAATGGAACACCGAGCGCGCCGTCGTCTACGTGAACGAAGGCCGCATCGTCTCGACGCGGCGCCCGGGCATGGCGAAGGACGATCCGCTGCTCGCGTTCCTCAAGAGCGTGGGCCGCCTGTCGGACGAGCAGTACCGCGGCATCCTGAGCATCCAGCGCGAGTCGAACCGCGATCTCGAGGACCTGCTGCTGAACGGCCGCTACCTCGAGTCCGAAGAGCTGGGCGGATTCGTCGAGCGCCAGATCCTCGACAACATGATGCGCCTCACGCGCTGGGAGAACGGCAGTTACCGCTTCGATCCGAACCAGCGCTGGACGAACCCGATGCTCGTGCGCCTGAACATCGAAGGCGTGCTCATCGAGGCCGCGCGCCGGGTCGACGAGCAGAAGGGCTTCGTCTCGCTGTTCAAGGATCCGCACCAGCTGCTCGGGGTCAAGGATCTGCCCGACCCGAACGAGCCGCTCGCCGAAGAGGAGCGCGAGATCTTCGGCATCATCGACGGCAAGCACACGGTCGCCGAAGTCGTGGAGAGCGCGCCGCTGTCCGAGTACGAAGGGTACGAAGCGCTGCACCGCATGATGGAAGCCGGCTGGATCGAGTTCGTCGGCCGCCGCGATCCCGGGCTCCCCGAGGTCACGATGCCGACCGGCCGCGAGGTGGTGCGGCAGACGCTGTCCGTCGCGCGCGAACTGATCATGGCCGGCATGGTCGTGGCCGCGCTCGTCGGGCTGCGCTGGAGTTCGCAGTGGCTGCAGCCGCCGGTCGTCACGGATCGAAGCGAGGACGTGTTCACCGCGACCCAGGTGCGCGACGTGCGTTTCGCGCTCGACCTCTACCATCGCGAGAACGGTTCGTATCCGGCGCGCCTCGGCGACCTGGTCGAGGACCGCTGGGTGTCGCCGGAGCAGGTGCGCCCGCTCGGCCACGCGTTCACGTACCGGCGCGCGCGCGACGGACAGGGCTACCAGCTGGAACTCGTCGCCGAACGCTAGCGCCGCGCCGCTAGTCGCGGCGCTCCATCTCCTCCCTCTCCAGCACCCAGGCCACCGCCGCGGGCAGGTCGTCCGCGACCTGGTCCGGCGTCACCTCCCCCGCGCTCCCGACGCGCCGCTCCTCGTCGCGGCCGTATCCGGTGCGCAGGAGCACGCCGCGCCCGCCCGCGTTCAGCCCGGTCGCGGCGTCGAGCAGCTTGTCCCCGACCATCGTCGAGTGACGCAGCGACAGCTGCAGGTCGTCGGCCGCGCGCTCGAGCAGCTCGGTGCCCGGCTTGCGGCACGCGCAACCCGCCTCCGGCCGGTGCGGGCAGAAGTAGATGGCGTCCAGCTCGACGCCCTCGGCGCGCAGCAGTGCGCGCAGCCGCGCCATGGCCTCGTAGACGCGGGACAGCGGGAACAGCCCGCGCCCCGCGCCGGACTGGTTCGAGATCACGACCAGCGCGAAACCGGCCGCGTGCGCCGCGCGCAGCGCCGCGCCGACGCCGGGCAGGAGCTCGAGGTCGTTCGGGTCCGAGAGGTAGCCCTTCTCGACGACGAGCGTGCCGTCGCGATCGAGGAACAGCGCCGGGCGCAGCGAGCGGCTGCGCTGGCGCGCCAGCGCGCGCTCGCACGCGCGCTCGAGCACTTCCGCGTCGTCCGAGGCCGGATCGTCGGCGGCGCCGGGCGGACCGGGCGGCCACAGCGCGAGCCGCTCGAGGTCGAGGCCGAGCGGGTCGCGGCGCATGTCGTCGGCGTCGCGCTCGTCGATCAGACCGGCGCCATGCGCGCCCTCCCAGCACGCGCGATCCACGACGCTCCACTTCGCGACGCTCGCGCGATCGAGCCCGAGCACCAGGCAGCGCGCTCCGGCGCGCCAGCCGGCGAGCGCCGTGCGCCACGGCGCGCGCGCGCCGCCGATCGCGACGTCGACGCGCACGCGGGACAGCGCCGCGCCCGTGGGCGCGCGCTCGACCCCGTCGGGCGGCGCGGCGCCGCGCCACCACGTGGCGTGGCCGCGCCCCGCGAGCGCGCGCGCGGCGTGCGCCAGGCGCGAGCCCGCGGGCGTGTCGCCCGTCACGTCGACGAGGATCCTCACGCGGCCAGCTCGGCGCACGCGCGCTCGACGTCGCCGACTGCGATCGCCGTCAGGCAGCGGTAGCCGATCGCGCACGTGCGCTGGAAGCACGGCGCGCACACCGGCGGACGCTGGACAACGCGCACGCGCGCGCCGCGCGGCGCCGTCCACGCGCTGCTCGTCGACCCGAACACGGCCACGGTCGGCGCGCCGACAGCCGCCGACAGGTGCGCGAAGCCGGAATCGTTGCACACCGCGAGCGCCGCCGCGGCGCACAGACCGGCCTGCGTCGCCAGGGGCAGCTGCCCGGCCAGCGAGCGGGCCCCGCCCGCCGCCGCGACCTCGTCGCACACCGCGCGATCGGCCTCGGCGCCGCACACGAGCACGGCGAAGCCACGGCGCGCGAGGCGGCGCGCCAGCTCGGCGAAACGCTCCGCCGGCCAGCGCTTCGCCGGACCGTAGATCGCGCCGGGCGCGAGCAGGGCGATCCGGTCCACGTGGCCGAGCGCGCGCCGTGCCGCGTCGCGCGCCGCGGCCCCCGCCTCCGCGGCCACGGGCAGCGGCGGCGGCGCCGCGTGCGTCGCGTCGTCCTCGCCCAGCAGGTCGAGGTACTCCTCGCTCAGATGGCGGTCGCCGCGCGGCGCGCGGCGCACGGCGCGGGTCAGCAGCAGGTCGCGCGCGTCGCCGGCGAAGCCGACGCGCCGGCGAGCGCCGAGCCGCCACGCCTGGAACGCGCTCGAGAACGACGGCGGCAGCACGAGCGCGAGATCGGGACGCGGCTCGGCGCGGGGTGTCGCCGCCAGCGACGCGACGTCGCGGGCGCGCTCGAACACGCGGTCCGGCGCGAGCAGATCGAGCAGGGCGCCGGGGCCGATCGCCGTGCGCTCGGCGCCCGGGTAGCGCCGCGCCAGCGCGTGGAGCAGCGGGCGTGCCATCAGCGCGTCGCCGAGCCAGTTCGGAAGGCGGATCACGATGCGGGCGATGTCGCTCACCGGCGCCCTCTCCGGAGGCGTCAGTAGGCCCGCGCGAACAGCGCCACGCGCCGGCCGCCGGCATGCGCCGCGAACGGCGTCTGATCGAGCGGCACGCAGCGCAGCGTCGCGCCGGTACGCGCCTTGATCTCGGCCTCGAGCGCGGCGTCGTCGTTCCACGGCACGGCCACGAAGCCGCGCTTCGTCGCGAAGTGCGTCTCGATGTCGGCCAGTGTTTCGACCGGCGTCGTCTCGGCGTCGCGGAACGCCTTGGCCGCGTCGAACAGCGCGCGCTGCACTTCTTCGAGCAGCGCCGGCAGGCGCTCGGCCAGCGCGTCGAGCGGGATCGACTCCTTCGCCCGGTTGTCGCGGCGCACGCTCATCACCGCGTTCGACGCCACGTCCTTCGGCCCGACTTCCAGCCGCACCGGCACGCCGCGCAGCTCGTGCTCGTTGTACTTCCAGCCCGGCGTGTACTGGTCGCGATCGTCGACCCACAGCCGCACCTTCGTGCCGACCGCGGCGCGCACCTTCTCGACGAACGCGCGCACCGTCGCGCGGTCCTCCTCCTTGCGCCAGATCGGCACGACGACGGCCTGGATGGGCGCGACGTGCGGCGGCAGCTTCAGCCCCTGGTCGTCGCCGTGCGCCATGATCACGGCGCCGATCAGCCGCGTCGACACGCCCCACGACGTCTGGTACACGAACTGGCGTTTGCCCTGTTCGTCCTGGAACGTGATGTCGAAGACCTTCGCGAAGTGCTGGCCGAGGTGATGCGACGTGCCGGCCTGCAGCGCCTTGCCGTCGCGCATCAGGGCCTCGATCGAGTACGTCATCTCGGCGCCGGCAAAGCGCTCGGCCTCGCTCTTCGGCCCGGCGTAGACCGGGATCGCCAGATCGGTCTCGACGAAGTCGCGATACACGTCGAGCATGCGCAGCACTTCCTCCTGGCATTCCTGGGCCGTCGCGTGCGCGGTGTGACCCTCCTGCCACAGGAACTCCGCGGTGCGCAGGAACAGGCGCGTGACCTTCTCCCAGCGCATGACGTTCGCCCACTGGTTGATCAGCACCGGCAGGTCGCGATACGACTCGATCCAGCGCGAGTACATGTGGCCGATGATGGCCTCGCTCGTCGGGCGGATCGCCAGACGCTCCTCGAGCTTCTCCCGGCCGCCCTCCGTGACCCACGCGCACTCCGGCGCGAAGCCCTCGACGTGGTCGGCTTCGAGCTGGAGCAGCGATTCCGGGATCAGCAGCGGGAAGTAGGCGTTCTGATGGCCGGTGGCCTTGATGCGCGCGTCGAGCAGGCTCTGCATGTTCTCCCAAATCCCGTAGCCGTACGGGCGGATGACCATGCAGCCGCGCACCGGCGCGTAGTCGGCGAGCTGGGCCTTGCGCACGACCTCGTTGTACCAGCGGGCAAAGTCGTCCGACTGGTCGGTTAGGTCCTCGACGAAGTGCTTGGTGTCCTCGCTCGAACTCACGGAGATCCTCTCCTGGAACGCGACGGCGGTCGGGGCCTTCACGCTCGGCCCGACGAGAGCGCGGCAGTATAGGCGAGCGGCGCGAACCCCGCCAGACCGCGGCGCTGCGACGCGGGCCGCGGTCGCGCCGCCGTCGCGGCTACACGCCCAGCGTCGCGAGCGCGGCGTCGACCTCGGCGGGACGCAGCTCGACCATGCAGCGAAAGTGCCGGCGTGGACACGACGCGCGCCCGTGCAGCGTGCACGGCTGACACGGCTCGTGCCGGCACAGCACCACGTGGCCGTCCCCCGCGGGCGCGAAGCCGAGCTCCGGCGCGGTCGAGCCGAACATCGCGACGACGCGCAGCCCCCGCGCCGCGGCCAGATGCATGAGGCCGCTGTCGCACGTGACGGCGGCACGGCACTCGGACAACCATGCCGCCATGCGCGGCAGGGATTCGCGGCACCACGCGCCGGCGCGCTCGACGCGGTTCGCGAGCTCCGGCAGCGCGCGGCGTTCCGCCTCCAGCGAGAACGCCACGACCGGCACGCCGCGCGCCGCGAGCCGGTCCACCAGCTCGACCCAATACGCCTCCGGCCAGCGTTTCGTGGCGTGGCGCGCCCCCGGGCACAGCGCGATCGCGCCCGGGAACGCGCGCGCGCGCTCCGCGGCCCAGCCTTCCGACGCCGCGTCGACGGTCACGCGCGGCGGCCCCGGCGCCGTGAGTCCGAGCGGCGCGAGCACGCGCGCGTAGCGTTCCAGCGCGCTCGGCACCACGGGCGGGCGGCTCCAGCGTGCGTGCACCCAGCGCGCGCGCCGCACCCGGAACGACGGCGTGCGCAGCACCGGCGCGCCCTGGCGGAACGCGAGGAGCCGCGCGCGCGCGTTGCCGTGCAGGTCGACGATGAGATCTGCGTCTTCCATCTCCGCGCTCATCGACACCACGTCCTCGACGCGACGCGCGTCCGCCTCGAGCGCGCGCACATGACCGATCGCCGGGTCGTGCTCGAGCACGGCGCGGTACTCCTCCTTGACCCAGTAAGTGATCGCGGCCTCCGGGTACGCCGCGCGCAGCGCGTGCACCACCGGCAGGGTCAGGATCACGTCGCCGAGCGACGACAGGCGCACGACGTGGATCGAGCGAAAGCCGCCGGCCGGCGGCGTCACGCGGCGCGCGCTCACCCGGCGAACTGCAGGTCGTAGAGGCGGCGGTACAGTCCGCCGCTCTCCATCAGCTCGGCATGGCTGCCGCTGGCCGCGATGCGCCCGTGTTCGAGCACCACAATGCGGTCGGCGTGCTGGACCGTGGACAGGCGGTGCGCGATCACCAGCACCGTGCGGTCGCGCATCAGGCGCTCGAGCGCGTCCTGCACGAGGCGTTCGCTCTCGGTGTCGAGCGCCGACGTGGCCTCGTCCAGCAGCAGCAGCGGCGGATTGCGCAGCAGCGCGCGGGCGATCGCCAGACGCTGGCGCTCGCCGCCCGACAGGCGTGCGCCGCGCTCGCCGATAACCGTGTCGAAGCCCGCCGGCAGACGTTCGATGAACGCGAGCGCGTGCGCCGCCCGCGCCGCTTCGCGCACCTCCGCCTCGCCCGCGCCCGGACTGCCGTACGCGATGTTCGCGCGCACGCTGTCGTGGAACAGGATGGTCTCCTGCGTCACGAGGCCGAGCTGCGCGCGCAGGGTCTTCAGCTGGGCGTCGCGCAGATCGACGCCGTCGAACAGGATCGCGCCGCCCGTCGGATCGTAGAAACGCGCGAGCAGATCCATCACCGTGCTCTTGCCGGCGCCGCTCGAGCCCACGAGCGCAACCACCTCGCCGCGCCGGATCTCGAGCGAGACGTCGCGCAGCACCGGCAGGTCGCTCTGGTACTCGAACGACACGTGGTCGAGGCGGATGCCGTCGCGCAGCGGCGCCAACGGCCGCGCCGAAGGCCGGTCCACGACTTGAATCGGCGTGTCCAGCGTGTCGAACACGCGCCGCGCCGCGGCGATGCCCTGCTGCATGTTCGTGTTCACCTCGGCCAGCGTCTTGATCGGCGAGATCGTGCTGAGCAGCGCCGCGATGAACATGAGGAACGTGTGCGCCTCGAGCGTGTGGCGCACGAGGATCTCGCGGCCCACGAACCACAGGAGCCCGATCGCCACGAGCACGATCAGGTACTCGCTGACCGGGCGCGCCGCGGCCGACACGCGGCGCAAGTGCACGAACGCGCGGAAGTAGCCCACGTTCGAGCGCTCGAAGCGCGCGCGCTCCGCGTCCTCCATGCCGAACGCCTGCACGACGCGCATGCCGCTCAACGTCTCCTGCAGCACGCCGGTCAGTTCGCCCATGCGCTCCTGCGCCTGGCCCGAGCGCTTGCGCATCTTGCGGCCGATCGCGGCCAGCGCGAGGCCGGCCGGGGGGATGACCACCATCGACAGCAGCGCGAGGCGCCACGACGCCGCGAACACCACGACGAGCAGTCCGAGCAGCGTGAGTCCGTCCTTCACCAGATTGCTGAGGCTGGACGCGATCGAGGCTCTCAGGTACTCGACGTCGTTCGTGACCCGCGACATGAGCACGCCGGCGCGCTGGCCCTGGAAGAAGCCGAGCGACAGCCTCTGCAGGTGCGCGTACAGCGCCGAGCGCAGGTCGCGGATCACGCCCTGCTCGATCGACACCATGAGGAACGACTGCAGGTAGTCGGCGACGTTCTTGAGCAGCAGCAGCACGAGCACGAGGACGCACAGGCGTTCGAGCGCGACCTGCGGGTGGTCGAGCGGCAGCGCGTGCGCCGCGCGATCGCGCAACGGCCCGGGCACCCAGTGCAACACGCTGAGCGGCGCCCCCGTGGGCCCGCCCGGCGCCGGGCGCTCGAACAGGACCTGCATGGCCGGCGATACGGCGCTCACCGAGAACACCGACGTGACGGCGTACAGCGCCATGCACGCGAGCGCGGCGACGAGGCGGAGGCGGTACGGCCGCAGCCAGCGCAGCAGCCGGAGGTAGGTCGTCATCGGCTAGGAACGCGCCGCGCGAACCGTCATTCTCCGCGGCGCGGCCGGGGGCTCGGTGCGCCGGACGGCGCGGGCGCCGGCCGGGTGAGCGCGTCGATCAGGTCGGGTCCGCCACGGAAGTCGTCGAGCGTGTCTTCGGGCCGCGCGCTCAACTGGCCGGCCTCGACGAGCTGGAACACGATCGTGCCCAGGTCCTCGCCGCGCGTCACGCCCCACTCGCGGAACACCATCGGCGCCATGCCGCCGAACTCCTGGCGCGCCAGGCGCACGACGCCTTCGACCAGCTCCGCGCCGGTCAGGTGGCGGCGCTCCGGATCGGCGAGCCGCTCCTCGGGCAGCGCTTCGACCGTCGCGCCGAGCGCGGTGATGACGAACCCGTACGCCTCGCGCCGGAACCGCCCGTCGCGCGCGCGCAACGTGTCCACCACGTCCCAGAACGTCCAGGGCCCTTCCTTCATGCTTCGTTCGCCTCCACGGCCGACGCGGCGGACTATAGGCCGCGGCGCGCGCGAGCGGCAAGCCGCCCACCGAGCCGCACGTCGCGCCGGGGATCGAGCGTGGTCGAGCGCCCGGCCCACGCCGCGCGCGGGCGCGGGTGGTCCAGGTTGAAGTGCAGGCCGCGGCTCTCGCGCCGGCGCATGGCCGAGGCCACGATGAGGCGCGCGACGAGCGCGATGTTGCGCAGCTCGATCAGGTCGGGCGTGAGGCGCAGCCGCGCGTAGTCGGTCTCGATCTCGCCGCCCAGCAGCGCGAGCCGGCGCGCCGCCAGCTCCAGGCGCTCGTCGCTGCGCACGATGCCCACGAGATCCCACATGGCGCCGCGCACCGCGTCCCAGTTGTGGTCGAACACCACCGTCTCGAGCGGCGGTCGCGTGCCGCGCGCCGACCACGGCGTGGGGCGCGGCGCACGCGCGACGCGCTTCAGCCGGCCCTGAATCTCGGCGACGGCGTGGTGCGCGCCGACCAGCGCCTCGAGCAGCGAATTGCTGGCCAGGCGATTCGCGCCGTGCAGGCCGGTGCACGCGACTTCGCCGAGCGCGAGCAGGCCGTCCAGCCGCGTGCGCCCCGACAGCGTGGCGCGCACGCCGCCGCACAGGTAGTGGGCGGCCGGGACCACGGGGACGGGCTCGCGCGTCAGGTCGAAACCGAAGCGTTTCAGCGCGGCCGTGATGTTCGGGAAGTGCGCGCGCACGCGCGCGGCCGGGACGTGCGTGATGTCGAGCAGCACGTACGGTTCGCCGCGCCGCTTCATCTCGCGGTCGATGGCGCGGGCCACGACGTCGCGCGGCGCGAGGTCGGCGAGCGGATGATACGACGGCATGAAGCGCCGCCCGTCCAGCGTGCGCAACACCGCGCCCTCGCCGCGCAGCGCTTCCGTGAGCAGGAACGACTTCGCCGTCGGGTGGTACAGGCACGTCGGATGGAATTGCACGAACTCGAGGTTCTGGACGGGGGCGCCGGCGCGATACGCCATGGCCAGTCCGTCGCCGGTCGCGATGTCCGGGTTGCTCGTGTAGCGGTACACCTTGCCGATGCCGCCCGTGGCCAGCACGGTGACGCGGGCCGCGACCGGGCGGATGCGCAGCGTCGCGCGGTCCATGAGATACGCGCCCCAGCACGTGCCCGGCTCGCGCGAGCGGCCTCCGTCGCGGGAGCCGATCAGGAGGTCGACGGCGAGCTGGTCCTCGAGCACGCGGATGCGCGGATGGCGGCGCACGCGCTCGATCAGCGCGCGCTCGATGGCGCGGCCCGTGAAGTCCGTCGCGTGCACGATCCGCCGGTGCGAGTGCCCGCCTTCGCGCCCCAGCTGGAAGCCGCGCCGGCCCTTCGTGAACGCGACGCCGAGCGCGGCCAGCTCGCGCACCCGCTCCGGCGCCTCGCGCACCACCTGCCGTACGGTCGCGCGGTCGCACAGTCCGGCGCCGCAGCGCAGCGTGTCGCGCTCGTGGTCGGTGAACGAGTCCCCGGCGTCGAACACCGCGGCGATCCCGCCCTGCGCGAAGTTCGTGTTGCTGTCCTCCGCGCGCTTCTTCGTGGCGACGAGCACGGTGCCATGCTCGGCGGCGCCCAGCGCCGTCATCAGCCCGGCGATGCCGCTGCCCAGGACCAGCACGTCGGGCGCGCTCACGGCGTCCCCTCGCCGAACACGCGGCGCTCCGCCTCGTCGCCGCCCTCGACCCACTCCCACGCCACGTCGAGCACGGCGTCGTCCGGCGACGCGGCCGCGGACGGCCAGCGCACGGCGTCCTTCGCGGTCAGCAGCAGCGTGGCCCGCTCGCTCCTGGCGCGCGCGCGCTCGCGGTCGGCCTCCGCGGCCGAGAACCAGTGGTGGTCGCGATACGCGGCGAGCGAGGCCACGTCGAACCCGGCTTCGCGCGCGGTGTCGGCCACGGCCGCCGGGTGCCCGGTGGCCGTGACCACGCGCACGCGCCCGCCGGCCGCGCGCGCCGCGCCGTCCAGCCCGCGCACCCCGCGCACCGCGTGGCGGCCGACGGCCAGATGCGCGGCCGGCGCCAGGCACGCGGCCTCGCGCCGCAGCGCGCCCACGTCGCGGCCCGCGCCGGCGCGCGAGATCACCACGACCTGGGCGCGCTGCAGGGCGCGGCGCGGCTCGCGCAGGCGCCCGCCGGGCAGCAGGCGGCCGCCGCCCCACGGGTCCTGCGCGTCGAGCAGCACGACGTCGAGATCGCGCTCGAGGCCCCAGTGCGAGAAGCCGTCGTCGACGAGCACGAGCCGGGCGCCGGCGGCCGCGGCTTCCGCGGCGAGCACGCGCTTCGAGCGGCCGGCGCGCACCGCGCCCGCGCCGAGCGCGCGCTCGAACAGCAGCTCCTCGTCGCCGCGTCCGCCGGGGCCCGGCCGGTAGCGCCGGCACACCACGGCGACGGCGACGCCGCGCGCGCGCCCGCGCTCCGCCAGGTGGATCGCGAGCGTGGTCTTGCCCGTGCCGCCGACCGTCAGGTTGCCGATGCTGACGACGCGCGCGGCGACGCGCTGCGGCCGGGCCAGCCCCGCCGCGTACAGGCGACGCCGCGCCTCCCACAGCGCCGCGCCGGCGCCGCCCGCCAGATCGCGCAGCGCGCTCATGCGCGCACCGGCCACAGGTCGCGCACGGCCAGTTCGCGGGCCGCGCGCCGCGCCGCGCCGCGCAAGGCCTCGGTCGCGTCGCGCCCGGCGCGCGAGCGGCGCACGCGCTCCGCTTCGTCGCCGAGCAGAACCGCGAGCGCGTGGGCCAGCGTGCCCGCGTCGCGCACCACCCACACCGCGCCGGACCGATCCAGGGCGGCGACGCCTTCCGCCTGCGCCTCGTGGTGCTCGCCCACGATCACCGCGGCGCCGCACGCCGCCGGCTCCAGCGGATTGTGCCCGCCGAGCGGCACGAGGCTGCCGCCCACGAGCGCGACGTCGGCGGCCCGGTAATAGTCGAGCAGCACGCCGCTCCGCTCGTCCCAGCGCCAGCCGCCCGGCGCCGCGTCCGGGACGCCCGCGGCCCGCGCTTCCTCGCGGAGTTCGTCGGCGGCCCGCGCGTGGCGCGGCACGACCACGACCTGCCACGTCGCGCGCAAGGCCTCGGGCAGCGCGCGCCAGGCGCGGGCGACGATGTGGCCCTCGCCGCGCCGCAGGCTCCCGACGACGAGCAGCGGGCGCGCCGCCTCGAGGCCGAGCGCGGCGCGCGCCACGCGCCGATCCGGCGCCGCGCGCGGCAGCGCGTCGGCCTTGAGGTTGCCGACGACGGCCACGCGCTCGGGCTCCGCGCCGATGGCGATCCAGCGCGCGGCGTCCTCCTCGCCCTGGCACAGCACGGCGTCCAGCCCTTCGACCAGGCGCCTCAGGTCCGCGCCGAGCCGCCGATAGCCGCGCACCGAACGCGCCGACAGCCGCGCGCTGACGATCGCCACCGGTACGCGCCGCGCGCGCGCCGCGAGCAGCCAGTGCGGCCACAGCTCGGTCTCCACGACGAACAGGCGGCGCGGCGCGACGCCCGCGAAGAAGCGCGCGACGGACTGCGGCGCGTCGAGCGGCGCGAGCGACAGCGGCAGCCCGAGCGCCTGCAGGCGCGCGCGCCCGGTGCGCGTCGTCGACGTCAGATACAGCGTGGCCTCGGGCGCGAGCGCGCGCAGTTCCTCGACGAGCGGGCGCACCGCGGTCGCCTCGCCGAGCGACGCGGCGTGCACCCATGCGTCGCAGCCGCCGGGCAGCGACACGCGCCCGAGCCGTTCGCCCCACAGCGGTCGCTCGACCGGCGACGTGAACAGGCGCGCCGCGGGCGCCATCGCGCCGAGCGCCGGCGCGAGCAGCCGGTACGTGGCCCACAGCACGCTCACGGCGCCTCCCCGGCCGCCGCCTGCGTGCGCGCGGTGAGATCGGCGAGCGCGCGCTCGATGCGTATCCGCCACGGCTCGAGCGCCTCGGGCTCGAGCCCGGGCGGCACCACGATCGGCGCGCCGTAGGCGACGACGACGCGCGCGAACGGCAGGGGCACGACGAAACGATCCCACGAGCGCAGCCGCCGCAGCGACGCCGCGCACGCCGCGACCGGCGTGACGGCGAGGCCGGTGCGGCTGGCCATGTACGCGACGCCGGGTTTGACGCGCTCGGCCGGCCCGCGCGGCCCGTCCACGGTCACCGCCAGGCTGACGCCGCGGCGCGCGCCGGCCAGCATCTCGCGCAGCCCCTCCTCGCCGCCGCGCGTGCTGGAACCGCGCGCCGGCGCGTAGCCGAGGTGCCGCACCACGCGCGCCACCAGCTCCCCGTCGCGATGGCGGCTGATCAGGACGACGACGCCCTGGCCGCGATGCGCGTAGATGAGCGGCAGCAGCCGCGCGTGCCACAGCGCGAACAGCGTCGGGCCTTCCGTCGCGAGCGGCCGCCCGTCGCGCGCGTTCGCCCCTTCCATCCGCCAGCTGCCGCCGAGCGCGCGCAGCAGTTGCGCGCCGAGCCACGCGCCGGGACCCATCCACCACGGCAGGCGTCGCGCCGTCACGCGAGGTGTTCCCAGACGCGCGCCGCGGCGCGACGCGCCGCGCCCGGCTCGCCGAGGGCCGCGCGCACGCGCGCCAGTTTCGCGACCTGCTCGGCGTGGGCGCGCGGGTCGTCGAGCCACGGCGCGAGCGCCGCGGCGATGCGTTCCGGCTGGCACGCGCCCTGGATGAGTTCCGGCGCGACGTCCTCCCCGGCCACGATGTTCGGCAGGCCGATGCGCTTCAGCGTCACGAGGCGCCGGGCGATCGCGAAGTTCAGCCGGCCGGTGCGGAACACGATCGCGAGCGGCGTGCCGAACAGCGCGGTCTCGAGCGAGGCCGTGCCGGAGGCCACGGCCGCGGCCACCGCGAACGCCTGCACCGCGTGCGTGCGGCCGCGCACGACGCGCACGCGCGCGCCGTGCGCCGCGTGCGCGTCGTCCACGCGGCCGTCCGCGAGGCCGGGCACGGACGGATGCGCGACGACGAACGCGAAATCGGAGCGCTCGCGCCCGAGCATGGCCGCGGCGCCGAGCAGGGCCGGCGTGTGGTGCTGCAGCTCCTGGGCGCGGCTGCCCGGCAGCAGGCCGACGATCCGCGCGCCGGGCTCCAGCTCCAGCTCGGCGCGCAGCGTCGCTTCGTCGACCTCGGGCGCCAGCGCGTCGAGCAGCGGGTGACCGACGAACGTGGCGCGCACGCCGGCGTCGTGGAACAGCGGCTCCTCGAACGGGAACACGACGGCCAGCTCGTCGACCCATGCCGCCATGGCGCGCGCGCGCTCCGGGTGCCAGGCCCACACCTGCGGCGCGATGTAGTAGACGACGCGCAGCCCGAGGCGCTTCAGTTGCGGGCCGAGGCGCAGGTTGAAGCCGGGCGCGTCGACGAGCACGCAGACGTCCGGCTTCCAGCGGCGCGCCTCGTCGAGGATGCGCCGGTACGCCGCGAACAAGCGCGGCAGGCGCGCCAGCACGGCCGAGAACCCGAGCACGGCGAGCTCGTCCATGGCGACGATCCGCTCCGCGCCCTCGTGTTCCAGCGCCGGTCCGGTGACGCCGCGGACCCGGCAGTCGCCGAGCGCGCGCAGTTCGGCGACGAGTCGTGCGGCGTGTGCGTCGCCGGAGCGTTCGCCGGCGACGATCAGGACGCGGCGCTCGGCGTGGCCCATTGCCGCGCCCGGCGCTTCATCGCCTCGCGCACGTCGGCGGCGACGGCGAGCGCCGCGCGCCCCGCCGCGCCGGAGGCCGCGCCCGCGCCCTGGCCGCGCAGCGAACGCACGAACGCCTCGAGCTCGAGCGTCAGCGGTTCGCCGCCGCCGATCTCCAGGCTCGCGCGCCGGATCGCCTCGTGCGGCGCCTCGGGCCGGAACTTCGTGGGATCGATGCGCAGGAGATCGGCCGTCTTCTCGAACAGGTCCACGGACAGGTAGCTGTCCGACTGGAAGAAACGGATGCGCCGCAGGCGCTCCTGCGACACGCGGCTCGCGGTCAGGTTCGCGACGCAGCCGTTCGCGAATTCGAGCCGCGCGTTCGCGATGTCCTCGTTGCGCGACAGGACCGCGACGGCGACGGCCGACACCGCGCTCGGGCTCGCGCCGACGCAGTCCAGCACGGCGTCCAGATCGTGGATCATCAGGTCGAACACGACGTCGATGTCGAGCGAGCGCGGCTGGAACGGCGCCAGGCGGTGGCACTCGATGAACATCGGCGTGCGCACGTGCGCGCGCGCCGCGAGCAGCGCGGGATTGAAGCGCTCGACCTGACCGACCTGCAGCGTCACGCCGGCGCGCGACGCCGCCTGCAGCATGGCGTCGGCGTCCGCGACGTCGAACGCCATCGGCTTCTCGACGAGCACGTGGCGCCGCGCGGCGGCCGCCTGCTCGACGGCTTCGCGGTGGCCGATCGTCGGCACGGCGATCGACACGGCCTCGCACTCGGCGAGCATGGCGTCCGCGGACGCGAACGCACGGCAGCCGTGGCGCGCGGCGACGGTCTCCGCGCGGCCCGCATGGTGGTCGAACACGCCGACCAGCTCGGCCTCGGGCAGCGCGTGGTACACACGGGCGTGCTTCTCGCCCCACACCCCGACTCCCCACACCCCCACGCGCACCGGTTGCATGATCGCTCCCCTAGCGGCTGAGGCCGCGCACGGACGTTTCCGCGAAACGCGCGAGATGCTCGACGTGCGTGTTGTCCGGCAGCTCGGCGCGGAGGCGCTGGACGGCCTCCGCGACGGCGAGTCCGCCGCGGAACAGCGTGCGATACGCCTTGTCGATGGCGTCCAGCGTCGCCGCGTCGAAACCGCGGCGCTCGAGACCGATGCGGTTGACGCCGATGTTGTGCGGCGGACTGCCCGCGCACTTGACGAACGGCGCGACGTCCTGCGAGATGCGCGACCCGCCGCCCACCATGGCGTGGCGGCCGACGCGCACGAACTGGTGCACGACCGTGCCGCCGCCCACGATCGCCCAGTCCTCGACCGTCACGTAGCCCGCGAACTGGACCGCGTTCGCGATCACGACGTGATTGCCGATCTCGACGTTGTGTCCGGCGTGCGCGTAGGCCATGACCAGGCAGTCGCTGCCGACGCGCGTCGACGCCTCGGGTTCCGTCGCCAGGTTGATCGTCGTGTACTCGCGCAGCACCGTCCGGTCGCCGATCTCGGCGTACGACGGCGCGCCCGGCTTGTACTTGAGATCCTGCGGCGGCGAGCCGACGACGGCGCCGTGGTGCACGTGGCACTCCGCGCCGATCCGCGCCCAACCGTCGATCAGCGCGCACGCGTCGATCCGCGTGCGATCGCCGATCACCGCATGCGGGCCGATCACCGTGCCGGGTCCGACGCTCACGTCGACCCCGAGCCGGGCCGCGGGATCGACGTGCGCGGCCGGATGAACGCGCGTGCTCACTGCGGCCGCTTGTCGACGACCTGGGCGAGCAGTTCGGCCTCGGCGACGAGCTGGTCGTCCACGTACGCCTCGCCGCGCATCTTGGACGTCCGGCCCTTGAGCTTGATGAGCGTGAGCTTGAGCCGGAGCTGGTCGCCCGGCGTCACCGGGCGCCGGAACTTCGCGCCGTCGATGCCCATGAAGTACATCAGCTTGTCGTTCGGATCCTCGACCGCGTTCAGGAGCAGCAGTCCTCCGACCTGCGCCATGGCCTCGAGGATGAGCACCGCCGGCATGATCGGATGGCCCGGGAAATGTCCCTGGAAGAACGGCTCGTTGATCGTGACGTTCTTGATGCCCTCGATCGTGTGCCCCTCCTCGATCTTCGTGATGCGATCGATCAGGAGGAACGGATAGCGGTGCGGCAGCAGATCCATGATGGCGGTGATGTCCCACTCGCCGGGCGGGCCGCCCGGACGCCGCCCGGGCAGCGGCAGCGTCTCCTTCAGGTGCTTGACGAACGCGACGTGGCCCTGGTGCCCCGCGCGGCGCGCCGTCACGTGGCCGATCACCGGACCCCCGAGCAGGAACAGGTCGCCGAGGAGATCGAGGATCTTGTGACGCACGAACTCGTCGGGGAAGCGCAACGGCTCGGGATTGCGCACGCCGTCGTTGCCGACGACGACAGCGCTCTGCATGCGCCCGCCCTTGATCCACCCGGCCTGGCGCAGCGCGTCGAGGTCGCGCTCCAGCACGAACGTGCGCGCCGGCGCGATCTCCTTCATGAACACGGTCTCGTCGATGTCGAGGCTCAGGCTCTGCGTGCCGATCGGCGTGCCTTCGTACTCGATCGTGAACGACACCTTGAAGCCGTTGTAGGGAACGGCCTGCAGCTGCACGCCGTTCTCGCTCCACTCGACGGGCTTCGTGACCTTGATGTAGCGGGCCGGCCGGTCCTGCGTCTGGAAGCCCGCCTCCATCAGGGCGCGCGCGATCGGCGCCGCGCTGCCGTCGGCCGGCTCGGGAATCTCCATGGTCGACGTCTCGATGATCAGGTTGTCGATGCCGAGCCCGGCGACCGCGGCCAGCGCGTGCTCCATCGTGTGGATCTGCACGCCGTCCTGCTGGAGGATCGTGCGGCGTCCGGCGCGCGGATCGAAGTGCGCGTTCTCGGGACGCACCGCGACCCACGGGCGGCCCGGCAGGTCCGTGCGCACGAAGCGCACGCCCGTCCCCGGCTCGGCGGGACAAAAGCGCATCGAGCCGACTTCGCCGGTGTGCAGACCGATGCCCTCCAGCGTCACTGGCTTGGCCAGCGTGCGCTGCATGCGACCCTTCACCGCACCTCCTCCCGCTCGGGGCTCCCCTCCAGCGCGGACATGCGGGCCTCGAGCTGCTTCGTGCGCTGGAACAGCTGGGGCAGGCGTTGGATGTACGCGTTGATGCGCTTGAACACGCCCTGCGGGAGCGCGGGATAGCCGATCACCGTGGTGTGCGCGGGCACCGACTTGCTGACGCCGCTCTGCGCGCCGACCATCGAGCCGGTGCCGAGCTTGATGTGCCCGACGAGCCCGGCCTGGCCGCCGAGCGTCACGAAGTCCTCCAGCTCGGTGCTACCCGAGATGCCGACCTGCGCGACGATGATGCAGTGGCGGCCGATGACGACGTTGTGCCCGATCTGCACGAGGTTGTCGATCTTCGTGCCGTCGCCCACGCGCGTGCTGTGCGTCGTGGCGCGATCGATCGTGGTGTTCGCGCCGATCTCGACGTCGTCGCCGATCACCACGTTCCCGACCTGCGGGACCTTGTGGTAGCGGCCGTCGTCGAACGCGAAGCCGAAGCCGTCGGCGCCGATCACGACGCCGCTGTGCACGATGCAGCGCGCCCCGATCACGCACTCTTCGCGCAGCGTGACGCGCGGAAACAGGTAGCCGTCCTCGCCGATCGACGACAGCGGGCCCACGTAGCAGCCGGCCATGATGACCGTGCGCGCGCCGATGTGCGCGCCGCGCTCGATCACGCAATGCGGGCCGATCGAGACGCCCGGCTCGAGCGTGACGTCCTCGGCGATGTGCGCGCTCGGGTCGACGCCGGGCGCGGGGCGGTACGGGTCGGGGCGGAACACCTTGACCACGCGCTGGAACGCGAGATACGGGTTGTCGACCTGGAGCAGCGGGCGCACCGCGGCCCGCGACTCGCGCGAACAGATCACGGCCGAGGCCTGCGTCTCCTCGAGGTACGCGTCGTAGCGCGCGTTCGCGATGAACGTGATGTCGCCGGGCATGGCCTCGCGGATCCCGGCCACGCCGCGAATCACGGTCGAGCCGTCTCCGATCACGTCCCCGCCCAGCTCGACGGCCAGCTCCGCCAGCGTCCGGGTCACCATGGCGCCACCTTCCTAGTGCGCGCTCCCGGACGTCGACCGGGAGTTCAGTTCCACCAGCACGTCGGCAGTCAGGTCGAGCGAGCGGTCGGCGTAGATGATGAAACCGCTCGCGGAGTCCACCACCAACTGCAGCCCTCTCTCGCCCGCGACCTTCTCGACCGCCGTGCGAATTGTGGCGACGACTTCCGAGGTGGCCTGCTCGTTCGCGGACGCGGCGCGTCCCTGCGGCCCCCACACCTCCTGGATGAAGCGCTCGTAGTCCGCGATGGCGCGCTGCAGCGCCTCTTCCTTCTCCTGACGCTTCGCCGCCGAGAGGATCGCGCTCTGATCGCGCACCTCGTCGCGCAGCTGGTGCACCGCCTTTTCCTTCTCGGCCGCCTCGTCGCGCCAGCCCTGCACCTGGCGGTCGAACCGATCCTGAGCGTCCTTGGCGTCCTTGAACTCGGTGAAGATGCGCGCCGAGTCGATGTAGCCGACCTGCGTGTTCGCGGCGCGCGCGGCGGGCGGCGCCATCGCGGCCAGCGCCACGACCCAGGCCCCGGCGGCCAGCGCACGCCCCAGACGGTGACGCGTCACATGGGCCTCGCTAGTTGTTGACATTGCCGATCAGGAAGTGCCCGACCGCACGCGGCCCGTCGTCGCGATTGAACCCGTATCCGTAGTCGAACCCGATGTTGCCGAGGAGCGGGATCTCCAGACGGATGCCGACCCCGGCCCCCATCTTGAGGTCGAGCGGGCGGTACTCGCGGCCGAGGTCCCAAGTGTTACCCGCATCGAAGAAAAGCACACCGTGGAGCGGATTCACAATCGGAAACTGCTGCTCCGCCGTGTAGATCGTCATGTAACGGCCGCCCGGATAGCGCACGCGCTGGAAACGCGGGATCCCGACCTTGTTCCCCGAGGCATCGACGATGCTGTCGGTGCGCACGTACACGTCCTGAATGAACTTGTCCGGGACGATCTGATAATCGTCGTAGCCGCGCACCGGATCCACCGTGGTGCCGCCGCCGAGACGGAAGCGTTCGTAGCGCGGCGACTCGATGTTCTGGTCCCCGTACTCGCCCATCAGGCCGACGCGCGCGCGCAGCATCGTGGTGAAGCCGTGCAGCACGGAAGGCAGGTACACGCGGCCCTCGATGCGGTGCTTGTGGAAGTTCACGGAGCCGCCGAACGGCCCGCCCGCGAGTTCGTCGTCCACGGTGAACTTCGTGCCCTTCGTCGGATAGAACGGGCTGTCCGTCGTCACGCGCAGGAAGTTCGTCTCGACGCTGCTCGTGAGCACGCGGTGCCCGGGCTGGATGCCGGCCAGCGTGATCGAGTCGACGGCCGACAGCGTCGCGTTCAGCGAGCTGATCGTGACGTCCTCGAGCTGATACTCGAGCGAGCCGCGCGAGTGGTCGGGCCACGCGAACGGCCGGCCGATGCGCGCCGAGCCGCCGACGCGCTTCTCGGTGTACAGGTCCAGATCGCGCGTCGAGTTGAATCCGCTGAAGCCGAGCAACGTCGGCGTGTCGCGGAACCACGGCTCGGTGAAGCTCAGGAGATAGTCCTCGCGCTTGCCGCCGCGCTCCAGGTGGAGCTGCACGGACTGCGCGTTGCCGAGCACGTTGTTGTGCCCGAGCTCGAGGAAGCCGGTGAGCCCGCCTTCGTTCGTGTACCCGGCGCCGGCCGACGCCGTGCCGACCTGTTTTTCCTTGAGCTTGATGTTGATGTCGACGTCCGAACTGTCGGCCGGGGTGAAGTCCATGTTCACGTCCTCGAAGATGCCGAGCCGGAACACGTCCTGCTGCGTGCGCATCAGCGCCGAGCGCCGGAAGCGATCGCCCTCGTGAACGCTGATCTCGCGGCGGATGACCTTCTCGCGCGTGCCCTTGTTGCCGACCACGTTCACGTAGCGGATGTTGGACGGCTGGCCCTCGGTGACCTGGAACGTCACGTCCACGACCGAGTCGCGCGCCTCTTCCACCGGCTCGACGTTGAGGTACAGGTAGCCCTTCTCGGCGTACGCCGCGTACGCGTCCTGCTGCGCCTTCTCGGCCTTCGAGTGGTCGAACCAGTCGTGCGGCTTGCCCTTCCACAGCTTCGCGAGCTCCGCGTCCGGGATCACGCTCGCGCCCGCCCAGTGGATGGCGCCCGTGCGATAGCGCGGGCCTTCGTCCACCTGGACGACGTACGTCAGGTGCCGCGACGTGTCGCCGGGCTTCAGGTCGTGCCCGAGGACCTTCGCGTCGTGATAGCCGCGGTTGTGGTACCAGGCCTCGATCTTGTCGCGGTCCTCGTCGAAGTTCTCGTCCTTGACGTCGCCCCCGCCGAAGAACCCCTTCGTCTTGGTCTTCATCTGCTTCCTCAGCTTCTTCTCGGGGAACGCGCGCACGCCGGCGAACTGGATCCTCGTGATCTTGACCTTCTCGCCTTCGTGGATGACGAAGCGCAAGCCCACCTGATTGTCCGCGGTCACGCTGTCGGTCACCGCCTGGATCGTGGCCTGCGCGAAGCCGTCGTCGTGGTACATCAGCAGGAGCGAATCGATCTGGGTCTGCACCGCGGTCGGCGAGTACGGTTCGCCGCTGTGCAGCAGCAGCTTCTTCTCGAGGTCGGCGGTGGTCTTCTTGTGGTTGCCCGTGAACTCGATCTTGGAGAAGCGCGCGCGCTCCTTCACGTGGATCACGAGGTCGACGATGCCGTCGTGGGGCCGGCCCTGGGTCACGTACGCGTCGGAGAACACGCCGAGCGCGTACAGCTTGCGCAGGCCCCGGCGCACTTCGTCGTCGGAGAAGCGCGAGCCCGGCGCGACTTCGAACGTGCGCACCACCCGCGCGCTGTCGGCGACCACGTTGCCCACGACCTCGATGCGCCCGACGCGCATCTCGGGGGTCGCGGTCTCGCCGGCGGCGGGTCCACCCGGCAGCGGCGCGGCCAGGCTGTCCGCGCCGAATCCGCCGCGCCCGCCACGCGCCGTCGTGTCCGCGGCGAACGCCGAGGCCGGAGGACGGCGCATCGTGCTGTCGGCGGGTGCACGGCGCGTCGTCGTGTCGGCCGCAAAGCCGGCGCCCGCGCCCGGCGTCGAGCCGGTCGCGGGCGTCTGGGAAAGGGCCGGCGCTGCCGCACCCAGCAGCAGCGCCAGCGTCAGTTCAATTGCTCGTGGGAGCACTCGCCTCCGCGGCGGGAGGAGCGGCCACCGGGCCGTTCGGGAGCGCCTCGAAATCCAGTACGTCGCCCTTGCGGGTGACGCGGATCTCGGCGCCTCCCGGGAGCTGTCCGCGCAGGATGTACTCCGCGAACGGATCCTCGAGCAGTCGCTGGATCGCGCGCTTGAGCGGCCGCGCTCCGAGCGCGGCGTCGAATCCGCGCTCGACGAGCAACTCGGTCGCTTCGTTCGTGATGTCGAGGGTGATCTCTTGAGCACGCAGTCGCTCCTTGACCTGGCCCAGAAGGATCCCGACGATGTTCCGCATGTCGTCGCGCGTGAGCGCGTGGAACACGATGACGTCGTCGATCCGGTTGAGGAATTCGGGGTTGAAGGCACGCTTCAGTTCTTCGTTGACGGTACTCTTGATCTCCTGGAACTGCGCGGCCGAGCCTTCGGCCTGCTTGAAGCCCAGGTGACGACCGCCACTCACGATCTGTCGCCCGCCCAGATTCGACGTCATGATGATGACGGTATTCTTGAAGTCCACCCGCCGCCGGGAACTGTCGGTCAGGACGCCGTCGTCCAGCACCTGAAGCAGGACATTGAACACGTCCGGGTGGGCTTTTTCAATCTCATCGAGCAGAACGACCGAGTACGGCTTGCGGCGCACCTTCTCCGTGAGCTGCCCGCCCTCCTCATACCCCACATACCCGGGGGGTGCTCCCACGAGGCGTGACACGGAGAACTTCTCCATGTACTCCGACATGTCGATGCGGATGAGCGCGTCGTCGTCGTCGAACAGGAACGCGGCCAGAGCCCGCGCCAGCTCGGTCTTGCCGACGCCCGTCGGTCCCAGGAAGATGAACGAGCCGATGGGGCGCTTGGGATCGCGCAGCCCCACGCGATTGCGGCGCACGGCGCGCGACACGGCGGCCACGGCCTCGTTCTGCCCGACCACGCGCTTCTGCAGCGTGTCCTCCATGCGCAGCAGCTTCTGCGTCTCCTCCTCGGCCAGCTTCACGACCGGGATGCCGGTCATCGTCGAGAGCACGGTCGCGATCAGGTCCTCGGTGACCTGGACTTCCTTGTCGCGCTTCGACTCGCTCCACGACTTCTTCAGCTCGTTGCGCCGCGCGCGCAGCTCCTTCTCCTTGTCGCGCAGGCGCGCGGCCTTCTCGTACTCCTGGCCGCGGATCGCCGACTCCTTCTCCTTGATCACTTCCTCGAGCTTCTTCTCGAGTTCGTGGATCTCGGACGGCACCGTGCTCACCGACAGCCGCGCGCGCGCGCACGCCTCGTCGATGACGTCGATGGCCTTGTCCGGGAAGAACCGGTCGTTCATGTAGCGGTCGGCGAGCTTCACCGCCTGGACCACGGCTTCGTCCGTGATCTTGACGCCGTGATGCGCTTCGTACTTGTCGCGCAGACCCATGAGGATGGCGATCGTGTCCTCGACGCTGGGCTGGTCGACCATGATCGGCTGGAAGCGCCGCTCGAGCGCGCCGTCCTTCTCGATGTACTTGCGGTACTCGTCCAGCGTCGTCGCGCCGATGCACTGCAGCTCGCCGCGGGCCAGCGCCGGCTTCAACATGTTCGACGCGTCGATGGCGCCTTCCGCCCCGCCCGCGCCGACGATGGTGTGCAGCTCGTCGATGAAGATCACCGTGTCCTTGGACTCGCGGATCTCGTTCATGACGGTCTTGAGCCGTTCTTCGAACTGGCCGCGGTACTTCGTGCCGGCGACCACCGCCGCGAGATCGAGCGTCACGATGCGCTTGTTCTTGAGGCTCTCCGGGACCTGCGCGGTCACGATGCGCTGGGCCAGGCCCTCGGCGATCGCGGTCTTGCCGACGCCGGGCTCGCCGATCAGCACCGGATTGTTCTTCTTGCGCCGCGACAGCACCTGGATGACGCGCTCGATCTCCTTGTCGCGCCCGATCACCGGGTCCAGCTTGCCGTCGCGCGCGAGCTGCGTGAGGTCGCGACCGAACTGGTTCAACGCCGGCGTCTCGGGACGCTCTTCGCGCTCCGTGCCGCCCGACGACGACGGCGTGCCACCCAGCAGCTTCAACGTCTCTTCACGAACGCGCTTGCGGTCCACGCCCAGCTCGAGCAGGACCTTCGCGGCCACGCCCTCGCCTTCGCGGATCAGGCCGAGCAGCAGGTGCTCGGTGCCGACGTAGTTGTGGCCGAGCGAGCGCGCCTCCTCGACGGCCAGCTCGAGCACGCGCTTGGCGCGCGGCGTGAACGGGATCTCGCCGATCGTCATGGTGCCGCCCGAGGCGCTCACCATGTTCTCGACTTCCTGGCGGATGCGGTCCAGGTCGAGGCCGAGGTTGTTGAGCACGGTCGCCGCGATGCCTTCGCCCTCGCGGATCACGCCGAGGAGCAGGTGCTCCGTGCCGATGTAGTCGTGCTGCAGGCGCGCCGCTTCCTCGCGCGCCAGATAGATCACTTTCCGGACTCGTTCGGTGAATTTGTCGTGCATGGCGTTGGCGGCCGGCGGCCAGGCCCCGGCCTCCCCTCCCTAGGGTGAGCGGTCCGCTCCGTGCTCGGCGGTTTCGAGCCGCTCGCGCACGAGTTGGGCACGATACACGTTGCGTTCGGCGGGCGTGAGCTCGCTCCCGTGCAGTCGCTGCAGGTGAGCGGGCTGGGTCACGATCAGCAACTCGTTGATGACGTGCAGCGGACACAGACCTTCGAGCCCGAGCGCGACGCCGAGGCGCACGGCCGAGCACAGATTGATGACTTCGCGTGAGTGGATCGAACGGCAGAAACGCAACGTGCCGTACGCGCGCCAGACCTTGTCCTCGATCTGCACGCGCGCGTCGCGCAGCATGCGCTCGCGCGCCTGCCGCTCCATCTCGATGATGTGGCGCGTCGCGCGCTCCAGGCTCTCGATCGAGTCGCGCTCGCTGCGGCCGAGCGTCGTCTGGTTCGAGATCTGGAACAGGTTGCCCATGACTTCGCTGTGTTCGCCGTACAGGCCGCGCACGTTGAGTCCGACCTGCATGACGCTCTTCAGCACGCGCTGGATCTCGTCGAGCAGCACGAGCGCCGGCAGGTGGATGAGCACGGACGCGCGCAAGCCGGTGCCGGCGTTCGTCGGGCACGACGTCAGGTAGCCGATGTCGTTCGAGAACGCGAAGTCGAGGCCGGCGTCCAGCTCGTCGTCGGCGCGATCGGCCAGCGCCCAGCCTTCGGCCAGCTGGAAACCCGGCGTCATGGCCTGCAGGCGCAGGTGGTCCTCCTCGTTGATCATCAGTGACAGCCGTTCGTCGCTCGCGATCACGATGCCGCGCGGCCGGCTCGCGTCACCGAGCTCGTGGCTCACCAGGTGGCGCTCGACCAGGATCTGCCGCTCGATCGGCGACATCTCGTCCATGCGCAGCAGCAGCCCGCCGTGGAACGAGTCGGAGCGCTGCGCCGCGCCCGATACGCTCAGCAGTACGCCCTGCAGCTGCTCTTCGCGCGCGCGGTGCGTGAACGGCACGCTCGCCAGGTTGCGCGCGAGGCGGATGCGCGTCGACAGCACGAGATCGGCCTGCGGGCCCTCGCCGCTCAGCCATGGGCTGGGGCGGGTCATCAGGTCCTCGAAGTCGTGCGGCGGCTGCGGAAGGGGACTCACGCGCGTCCCTCCTGCGGCGTCTCGGCTTCCAGCTCGAGGCGCCGAATCTCGTCGCGCACCGAAGCGGCGCGCTCGAACTCCTCGCGCTCGACGAGGCGCTGCAATTCGTCGTGCAGGCGCTGGATCTGTCGCGAGCGCGTCGCGCCCTCGCCGTCGCGCGCCGGGATCTTCCCCTGGTGGCGCGTGTCGCCGTGGATGCGCCGGAGCAGCGGGCGGAGCTGGAACTGGAACGCGGTGTAGCACTCGGCGCAGCCCAGTCGCCCCGTCTCCTTGAACTGAGAGTACAACAGGCGGCAACGCGGGCACTGCACGTGTCCGACGCGCTCCTCCTCGTTCGCGGTCATGGTGTCGACCATGCCGGCGAGCAGGTCCGCGATGTCGAACTGATGCTTCTTCGCGGGCGTGTGCAGGCCCTTCTCCTCGGCGCAGCGCTCGCACACGAGGATCTCGGTCATCTTGTTGTCATGGATCTCGGTGAAATGCACCGTCGCCGGCGACTTCCCGCAGATCTGGCACAGCATCGACACCGGGTGCTCCTTTGCGTTTCTTCTAGGAAAGCAGACCGCCCGCCAGGGTGCGCACGTGGTGCGCGCGCCCGGCGAGCCGGTCGTTGTGGGTCACGATCACGAACGTCTGATGCTGTTCGGCCGCCAGAGACGCCAGGAGGTCGTGCAGCGCGTCCGCCGAACGGGGATCGAGATTGCCCGAAGGCTCGTCCGCGAGAATGAGTTCCGGCTTGGGCGCCAGGGCCCGCGCCACCGCGACGCGTTGCGCCTCGCCGCCCGAGAGTTGCGCGGGCGCGTGCTCCCAGCGCTCGTGGAGTCCGACCTGGCCGAGGGCCTCGCGGGCCCGCGCGCGCGCCGCCTGGGGGTCGGCGCCGGCGATGAGCAGAGGCATCATCACGTTCTCCTCCGCCGTGAACTCGGGCAGCAGGTGATGGAACTGGAAGATGAAGCCGAGACGTCGCGAACGGAAGGCCGCGAGAACGCGCTCCGTCGCCCCATCGAGTCGCCGGCCGCCGACCGCGAGCGTGCCCGCGTCCGGACGATCGAGTGTCCCGAGGATGTTCAGCAGAGTGCTCTTGCCGCTTCCCGACGCTCCGAGAATAGCCAGAATTGTGCCACGCATGACCTCGACATCCACGCCCCGCAGCACCTCCAGTTTGCCACGCGGCGTGCTGTAAGACTTGGCGATTCCGGTCGCGACCAGAGTCGCGAGCTTCGGGTCAACGTGCGCTTCGGAAGTCACTTATCCTCCGCACTTCACCCATCCACTCAACCATTGGCCCGGATCGCCTCGACCGGATCGAGCCGCGAGGCCTGCCAGGCCGGGTACAGCCCGGCGGCCAGACACAGCGCGAGCGCGGCCGCGACGACGGTCACGAAATCGCCGGTCTCGGGGCGCACCGGCAACCGCTCGATGAAATAGACGTCGCCGGGAAGGCGAATCAGCGGGTAGCGCGCGAGCAGGGCGATCAGCAGGCTGCCGAGCGCGGTGCCGAGCAGCGTGCCGATGCCGCCGATCAGGAGTCCCTCGAGCAGGAAGATGCGCAGCACCGTGGCCCGCGTCGCGCCCAGCGACATCAGCACGCCGATGTCGCGGCGCTTTTCCGAGACCACCATGAACAGCGTGCTCACGATGTTGAACGCGGCGACGAGCACGATGAGCGCCAGGATCACGAACATCACGGTCTTCTCCAGACGCATCCACGTGAACAGGTTGCGATTCAGATCCATCCAGTTGTTCGCGCGCAGCCGCGGATCCGCGAGTTGCGCGAGCATGCGCTCGGCGGCGCGCGGCGCGCTCATCATGTCGGCGAGCTTGACCTCGATGCCGGTCACGACGTCGCCCATGCCGAAGAACTCCTGCGCCGCGGGAATCGCCGTGAAGCCGAGGCTCGAGTCGTACGTGTAGAGCCCCGAACTGAACACGCCGACCACGTCGAACGTCCTGAGCCGCGGCGCGAAGCCGAGCGCCGACATGCTGGCGCCGCTCAGCGAGCCGAGCACGACCTCGTCGCCGGCGCGCGCGCCGAGTCGCGCCGCGAGCTCCGAGCCGAGGACGATGCCGGGATGGCCGCCCGGCGCGCGCAGCGGAATCGAGTCGAGGGCCGGCGTGATGTGGTCCGCGACCGTCGTCACGCCGCGCTCAGCCGCGAGGTCGATGCCCTTGACGACCAGGCCTTCCGTGACGCCGGCGTGATAGACCATGGCCTTCTGATACGTGAAGCGCGCGACGCCGCTCACGCCGGCGAAGCGGCGCACGCGCGCCGCGAGCGCGCCGGCGTCGGCCAGGCCGCGGTCGCCGTCGGCCAGCAGCACGACGTGCGCGTCGGTGCCGGTGATCCGGCCCTGGATCTCGCTCTCGAAGCCGTTCATCACCGCGAGCACGGTCAGGAGCGCGGTGACGCCGAGCGCCACGCCGCCCACCGAGATCCAGGTGAGCAGCGTGATGAACGCGCTCTGGCGCCGGCGCGCCAGGTAGCGACCGGCGATCCACAGCGGAAGGTTCACCGCGCGGTGCGCCCTTCCGGTGGACGCGCGGCCGACGCTTCGGCGTCGTCGGGCGCTGCGTCCTCGTCGCCCGTGTCACGACCCTCCTCGGGCCGGAGCTGCGGGAACAGGATCACGTCGCGGATCGAGCGCGCGTCGGTGAGCAGCATGACGAGCCGGTCGATGCCGATGCCGCAGCCGCCGGTCGGCGGCATGCCGTACTCGAGCGCGCGCACGTAGTCGTGATCCATGACCTGCGCTTCCTCGTCGCCCGCGGCGCGCGCGCGCATCTGCGCCTCGAACGCGGCGCGCTGCGCGGCCGGATCGTTCTGCTCGGAGAACGCGTTCGCGATCTCCATGCCCGCCGCGAACACCTCGAAGCGCTCGACGACGCCGGGCCGCGTGCGGCTGGCGCGGGCCAGCGGCGACGTTTCGATCGGGTAGTCGACGACGAACGAAGGCCGGATCAGCGAGGGCTGGACCTTCTCGCTGAACAGCGCGTCGAGCAGGCCGCCGGCCCCCGTGCCCGGCCGCGTCGCGATGCCCGCGGCGTCGCACAGCCGCGCCAGTTGCCTGGCGTCCAGCGCCGACACGTCCTCGCCCACCGCGGCGCTCACCGAGTCGAGCATCGAGACCCGCGGCCAGGGCGGCGTGAAGTCCAGCGTCTGCCCCTGGTACTCGACGGCGAGGCGCGACGCGCTGCGCTCGACGGCGTGGCCGATCAGGCCCTCGGTCAGCGTCATCATGTCGTGCACGTCGGCGAACGCCTGATAGAACTCGAGCATGGTGAATTCGGGGTTGTGCGAGCGGTCCATGCCCTCGTTGCGGAAGTCGCGCGAGAACTCGTACACGCGCTCGAGACCGCCCACGATCAGGCGCTTCAGGTACAGCTCGTTCGAGATGCGCAGGTACAGCTCCATGTCGAGCGCGTGGTGCCGGGTGACGAACGGCCGCGCGAACGCGCCGCCGTACAGCGGCTGCAGCACCGGCGTCTCGACCTCGAGGTACTCGCGCTCGTCCAGGAACTGGCGCAGGGCCGACACCAGCCGCGCGCGGCGCCGGAACGTCTCGCGCACGTCGAGGTTCATGAACAGGTCGGCGTAGCGCTGGCGGAAGCGCGTCTCCGGATCGCGCAGGCCGTGCCACTTCTCGGGCAGCGGCCGCATCGACTTCGCGAGCAGCGTGACCTGATCGGCGCGCACCGTGATCTCACCGGTGCGGGTGCGGAACACCGGGCCCTCGACGCCCGCCCAGTCGCCGACGTCGAGCAGCTCGTAGCGCCGGAACTGGTCGCCCAGATGGTCGGCGCGGAAGTAGGCCTGCAGCCGGCCGGTGCCGTCCAGCAGATGGCCGAAGCCGGCCTTGCCGTGGCCGCGCAGCGCGACGACGCGCCCGGCGACGCGCACGCGCATCCCCGGTTCCTCGGTCACCTTCTCGCCGAGCGCCAGGACCTGCGCGGCGTGGTGCGTGGGCTCGAACCGGTACGCGTACGGTTCGACACCGATCGCCCGCCAGGCGGCGAGCTTCTCGGCGCGCTGGCGCATGAGTTCGTCGAGCGACATCCACACCTCGTTCCGGGAGACTGCGCCGCGCGTCCCCTCGGACAGGGGATGCGAATCGACCGAATCTAGGGAGCGCTCCCGCGAGTGTCAAGAATCACGGGGCTGCGCGCGCGTGCGACGGCGCTCGCCGACGGGCCGCGCGCGAATCACCGCTGCGACGCCAGCGGACGGCGCGGCGGCCGTTCGCTTCAGCCGTTCGCGACGACGGGCCCGCGATGCAGCTGTTCGAGCGACAGCTTGTGCGCGGTCGGATCCACCGGCACCGGATACTGGCCGGTGAAGCACGCGCGGCAGAAGCGCGAGCCGTCCCGCTCGCACGCCAGCAGCCCGGCCAGCGACAGGTAGCCGAGCGAGTCGACGCCGAGGAAGTCGCGGATCTCCTCGACGCTCTGCACCGCGCCGATCAGCTCGCGGCGACTCGGCGTGTCGATGCCGTAGAAGCACGGATGCGTGACGGGCGGCGAACCGACGCGGAAGTGCACTTCGGTCGCGCCGGCGCGGCGCAGCAGGCGGACCAGCTTGCGGCTCGTCGTGCCGCGCACGATCGAGTCGTCGACGACCACGACCCGCTTGCCCTCCAGCACTTCACGCACCGGGTTGAACTTCACGCGCACGCTGGAATCGCGTCCGGCCTGCTGCGGCTGGATGAACGTGCGCCCGACGTAGTGATTGCGGATCAGCCCGAGTTCGAAGCGCAGGCCGCTCTTCTCGCTGTAGCCGAGCGCGATCGAGTTGCTGGAGTCGGGCACCGCGATCACCAGGTCGCCGTCGGCCGGATGCTCGTCGGCCAGGCGGTGGCCGATGCGCCGGCGCACGCGGTCCACGCCCTCGCCGAACACGCGGCTGTCGGGGCGCGAGAAGTAGATGTGCTCGAAGATGCACTGCTGCAGCGGCTGGGCCTGCGGCGCGACGCGCCGCGAGCGCATGCCCTTGGGATCGATCTTCACGAGTTCACCGGGCTCGACGTCGCGCACGAAGTCCGCGCCCACCAGGTCCAGCGCGCACGTCTCGCTGGCCACGACGTAGCCGTCGCCGAGGCGTCCGATGCACAGCGGGCGGAAGCCGTGCGTGTCGCGCAACGCGAACACCGCGTCCGCGGTGAGGACGACCAGCGAATACGCGCCGCGCACTTCCGCGGCCGCCTCGACGAGCGCGTCTTCCGCGGACTCGGCGCCGCCGCGCGCCATCAGGTGCAGGAAGATCTCGGTGTCGAGCGTCGTCTGGAAGATGGAGCCGGCGGCCTCGAGCGCGGAGCGCAGCTCGCGCGCGTTCACGAGATTGCCGTTGTGGGCCAGCGCCATCGGCCCGCTGCGCGTGACCACGCGGAGCGGCTGCGTGTTCTCGAGCGTCAGGCTGCCGGACGTCGAGTAGCGGTTGTGCCCGATCGCCAGGATGCCGGGCAGTCGCGACAGCACGCCCGGACCGTAGACGTCGGAGACGAGGCCCAGCCCCTTGTGCGAGTGCAGCTCGCCACGCTCGTCGCACGTCACGATGCCGGTGGACTCCTGACCGCGGTGCTGCAGCGCGTGCAGGCCGAGCCCGGTGACCTCGGCGGCGCCGGCCACGCCGATGGCCGCGAACACTCCGCACTCCTCGCGCCACGCCTTGTCCGGCCGGTCGATCGTCATGGCATCCTCCTCAGACGCGCCGCGGCGCGCTCGATCCAGGGCAACGGCGCCTCGTCGCGCGCGATCGCCGCGTCCTGGGCGTGCGGGTTGCACAGCAGGCCGTGCACGCGGTCACGCACCGTCACGAGCTCGCGCACTCGCGCGGCGACGTCGCCTTCCTCCTCGAACCCGAGCAGCCATACTACGCCTTCGTGGACCTCGACCCGCTCGCCGGTCTCGTGCAGCCACCAGCGCTCCGCCGCGGCGCGGCGCGTAGCGCCGCGCTCGATGACCAGCACGGCGTGCTCGCCGGCGCGGCGCGGCGACGGCTCGTCCCCGCGCAAACGCAGCACGGCGCGCTCCTTGTGCGGATTGTAGAACTGGGTCGAGCGGTGCAGCCGCGCCTCGAGCGCGCCCTTCTCGTCGGTCGAGCCGCTCAGCTCGAACAGCCGCAGGCGGCGCAGCGTGCTCAGTCCGGCCGCCGCGCCCAGCGTGTCGTGGGCCACGGCGCGCGCGCTACCGGCCTCCGCGTCGTCCGCCAGCAACTCGATCCACAGTTGGGCCACGGGCAGCACGCTCATACCGAAACCTCCGCGAGATGGCGGGCCAGGCCTTCGAACAGCGCGACTCCGGGCCCCGGGGCGTCGGCCGCCGCGCCCGTCGCGTCGAGCAACGCGCGATCGCGGGCCGCGCCCCAGACGCCGCCGACACCCGGCGGCAGCGCGCCCACGTGCTGCGCGCGCTCCGGATGCGGCATCAGCGCCAGCACGTTGCCGCGCGCGTTGCACACCGCGGCGGCCGCGGACTGCGCGCCGTTCGGGTTGTCCGGATAGCGCGGCGCCGGGTCGCCGGCCGCGGTCGCGTAGCGCAGCGGCACCTGTCCCGCGCGCACCAGCGCCGCCATGCGGCCCGCGGCGCGCGCCACGAAGCGGCCCTCGCCGTGCGCGATGGGCAGCGGCAGCAGCGTTCCCGGCTCCAGGTGGCGCGTGAACACGCACGGGGACGCCTCGCTGCGCAGCGTGACCCAACGGACGTAGTAGCCGGTGCGGCCGTTCATGTGGTTGCGGGCCAGCGCCAGCTCGACCGCCCCGTCGCCGGGCACGAGGCCGGCTTCGACGAGCACCTGGGCGCCGTTGCAGATGCCGAGCACCGGCTTGCCGTCCGCGGCGGCCGCGGCCAGCGCGGCGACGAGCGGATGCTTCGCGGCCAGCGCGCCGGCGCGGACGCGGTCCTGGTACGACCAGCCGCCCGGCAGCACGTACGCGGCGAACGCGGCGAGGCGCTCGGGCGCTTCCGTCCAGCGCACGATCTCGGGCTCGAGCCCGACGCGGGCCAGCGCTTCGCCCGTCTCGCGCTCGCAGTTGACGCCGGGGAACTGCAGGATCGCGACGCGGGATGGATTCATGCGCGCTCCTCGTTCCACAGCTTGCGCAGCGTCTCGCTCGCGGCGAGGCGCAGCGCCTCGACGCTCCACTCGACGCTCTCGCCGCCGGGCAGCAGGGCGCGCAGCCCGGGTCGCGGGCTCACCGTGCCGATCGGCCACACCAGCAGCTGGCGGTCGCGCGCCGCCTGGAACACGCGCGCGGCGCGCTCCGGACTGACCTCCAGCACGGCGCCCGGGCGCTCGCAGAACAGCGCGGTCGCGACCTCGGCTTCGAGCGTGCCGACGTCGATCTCGACGCCGAGCCCGGCCGTGGGCGGCGCGGCGAGCAGCATCTCGGCCAGCGCCACGATCAGTCCGCCGTCCGACACGTCGTGCGCCGCGGCCGTCCAGCGGCCTTCGGCGGCGGCGACGAGCAGCGCGTGCAGCCGGGCCTCGGAGGCCAGATCGAGAGGCGGCGGCGCGCCCGCGTCCTCGCCGAGCACCTCGCGCACGTACGCGGAACCGGTCAGCGTGTCGCGCGGCTCGCCGACCAGCAGCAGGAAGTCGCCCGCGGCGCGCAGCGACAGCGGCAGCGCCGTCGAAACGTGCGCGAGCACGCCGGCGCACAGGACGATCGGCGACGGCGGCACGGCCGACGCCCCGACCTGGTTGTACAGGCTCACGTTTCCGCTGACGAACGGCAGCGCGCGTCCGGCCGCGGCCAGGCCGCCCAGGGCCTCGGCGGCCACGGCCAGGCCCTCGATCGTGGCCTCGACGTCGCCCATCACCGCCGGATCCTCGGGGTGCCCGAAGTTCAGGCAGTCGGTCAGCGCCCACGGCCGCGCGCCGACGGTGGCCACGTTGCGCGCGGCTTCGGCCACGGCGTGACGCGCGCCCAGCTCGGGATCGCTGCGGCACCAGAACGGATTGCCGCCGACCGCGAACGCCAGCCCCAGGGCGCGCTCGGGATCGGCGCGCAGCACCGCCGCGTCGCCCTCCCCCGGCCGGCGCCACGTGCGCCCCTGGACCTCGGTGTCGTAGTGGCGGAACAGGTATTCGCGCGAGCAGCCGTTCGGCGTGCGCAGCAGCCGGAGCAGCGCTTCGCGCGGCGCGCGCGGGCGGCGCTTCGTGCGCCAGGGCGCGGCGGGCGCGCGGCGGCGCGCCGGGCGCGACACGCGACGGCCCTCGGTGATGGCGTCGACGGCGCAGTCGACGAGCGTCTCGCCCTGCCACGTGACGTGATAGCGGCGCTCGGGCACGGCGCGGCCGATGACGCGCGCGCCGGACAGCGGCGCGACGTGGTCGAGCGTGAAGCCTTCGTTGTACAGCGCGCACAGTTCTTCCGCGAAGGACTCGGGCACGACCCAGCAAAAGCGCTCCTGCGTCTCGGCGCACAGCAGCACTTCCGGGGGCACCGCCCGCGCCACGCGGTGCACGCGCTCGAGCTGGATCTCGGCGCCGCATCCGCCGGCCGCGGCCAGCTCGCTCGTCGCGCAGGCCACGCCGCCCGCGCCCAGGTCCTTGAAGCCCGCGGCGATGCCGCGCGCGCGCACGCGGCGGAACGCTTCGGCGTTCGCGACGTGCAGCACGCGCTTGAGGAACGGGTCGGGGATCTGCACCGCGCCGCGCTGGTCGCCGCCCAATTCGCCGGACGCGAACGCGGCGCCGCCGAAGCCGCTCTCGTCCGTGGCCTTGCCCACGAGCACGAAGCTCCACGGACCCTCGCCCTCGGGCACGCGGCTGCGCAGGATGCCGTCGCGCGGCGCGAGCCCGACGGCCATGACGTTGACCAGGCAGTTCGCGTCGAACCCGGCGTCGAACGCGAGGTCGCCGCCCAGGTTCGGGACGCCGAGCGCGTTGCCGTACTCGGCGACGCCGCGCACCACGCCGCGCATCACGTCGCGCACGTGCACGTCGCCCCGGGGGTCGCCGAAGCGCAGCGCGTCGAGCACGCCCACGACCTCCGCGCCCATGCAGCCCACGTCGCGCACGATGCCGCCGACACCGGTCGCAGCGCCCTCGACGGGCAGCACCTGGCTCGGATGGTTGTGGCTCTCGTGCGCCAGCACGAGCGCGAGGTGCTCGCACGGCGCCGGCAGCGCGACGACGCCGCTGTCCTCGCCGGGCCCGATCAGGACCTGCGGCGCCTCCGTCGGCAGCCGCTTGAGCAGGTGGCGCGTCGACTTGTACGAACAGTGCTCGCTCCACAGGATGCCGAACAGCACGGCTTCGGCCCAGCGCGGCGGACGCCCGAGCAGCTCGCCGAGGCGCGTCACCTCCTCGGGCTCCAGCGCGACGCCGCGCGACGCCAGCCGCCGCGACACGGCGCCCGGGTCGGTCGCCTCCTCCAGCGTCCAGGCCGCGAGCGGGCTCGCCGTCACGCTCATCGCGGCACCTCGGCGCGCGCCCACAGCGCGTCGGTCTCGCGCACGAAGAACCGCCAGTCGAAGCATTCGGCGAGCGCGATCGCGTCGAGGCGCGCCGTCACGCGCGCATCGCGCTCCAGCAGTTCGCGGAACGCGCCGTCGCCCTTCAGCGCCGCGAGCGCGTGCTCCTGCACGATGCGATACGCCTCGTCGCGCGGCATGCCGGCCGCGGTCAGCGCGAGCAGCACGCGCTGCGAGAACACGAGACCGCCGCCGGCGTCCAGGTTCTTCTTCATGCGCTCGGCGTCGACGTCCAGCCGGTCCAGCACGTCCGCCATCTCGAACGCCATGAAGTCCGCGACGAGGAACGCGTCGGGCAGCACGACGCGCTCGACGGACGAGTGGCTGATGTCGCGCTCGTGCCACAGCGCCTGGTTCTCGAACGTGGCCGTCGCGTAGCCGCGCAGCAGCCGGGCCAGCCCGCAGACGCGCTCGCAGCGCACCGGATTGCGCTTGTGCGGCATCGCCGAGCTGCCCTTCTGCTTCGCGCCGAACGGCTCGGCGGCCTCTCCGACTTCGCTGCGCTGCAGGTGGCGGATCTCGAGCGCGATCTTCTCCAGCGTGCCGCCGAGGACGGCGAGCGCGGCGACGAGCGCGGCGTGGCGGTCGCGCTGCACGACCTGGTTCGCGATCGGCTCCGGAGTGAGGCCCAGCCGGGCCAGCGCTTCGGTCTCGGCGCGCGCGCTGAAGTGCGCCAGCGTGCCGACGGCGCCCGAGAACTTGCCGACCGCGCACTCCTCGAGCGCGCGCTCGAGGCGCCGCGCGCCGCGGCCGATCTCCTCCGACCACAGCGCGCACTTGAGCCCGAACGTGATGGGCTCCGCGTGCATGCCGTGCGTGCGTCCGACCATGAGGGTGTGGCGGTGCTTCTCGGCGAGCCGCCACGCCGCGGCGCGCGTCGTGCCCAGTGTCGCGAGCAGCACGTGTCCGGCGTCGCGGATCTCGAGCGCGAGCGCGGTGTCCACGAGGTCGGACGAGGTCAGCCCCACGTGCAGGTGGCGCGCGTCGTCGCCGGCGCTCTCCCCGACCATGGTGAGGAACGCGATCACGTCGTGATGCACGTCGGCCTCGATGACCTGCATGCGCGCCGCGTCGAGCTGCACGCGCGCGCGCAAGCGCTCGGTCACGCCGGCCGGCGCCTCGCCGTGCGCTTCGCGCGTCGCGGTCGCCGCCAGCTCGACGTCGAGCCAGCGCTCGAGGTGGCGCTCCTCGCTCCACACCGCCCGCATGCCGGGCCGCGCGTAGCGCTCGATCATCGCTCGCCCTGCGGCGCTTCGCCGAGGATCAGCGCGAGCGACAGCGTGCGCCCTTCGCGTTCGATCCCCAGGTTCAGGCGATCGCCGACCGACGCGCCGTAGATGCCGCGCTGCGCGTCGTCGAAGCTCTCGACGCGCCGCCCGTTCACCTCGCGCACCCGGTCGCCGATGTGCACGCCGGCCTTTTCGGCGGGGCCGCCGTTCTCGATGCGCGTGACCACCAGCCCGCCGGCGTCCTTGAAGCCGAGGCGGTCGGCCAGGTACGGGGTCACGAGCTGCAGCTGCATGCCCGGCCACGCCACGCGCACGTGTCCGTACTTCTGGATCTCGCCGACGACGCGCCGCGCCAGGTTGATGGGAATCGCGAAGCCGATGCCCAGCGAGCCGCCGCCGTTCTGCGTGAAGATGAACGTGTTGATGCCGATCACGTCGCCGTCGCCGTCGACGAGCGGCCCGCCGCTGTTGCCGGGATTGATGGCCGCGTCGGTCTGGATCATGTTCTTGTAGACGCCGCTGTCCGTGACTTCCGACTTGATGTCGCGGCGCGTCGCGCTGATGACGCCGGCCGTGACCGTCGGCTGAGTGTCGTTCAGCAGGAAGCCGAACGGATTGCCGATCGCGATCGCCCACTCGCCGACCATCAGGCTGTCGCTGTTGCCGAGTGAGGCCACCGGCAGGTGGTCGCCGTGGATGCGCACGACCGCGAGATCGTACGTGGACGAGGAGCCGAGCAGCTCGCCCCGGAACTGGCGGCCGTCGTTCAGCGTCACGGCGATCGTGTCCGCGCCCTTGACGACGTGGTCGTTCGTCACGACGAGACCCGAAGCGTCGACGATCACGCCCGAGCCGAGCCCGGGGATGCGCTGGCGGTACTCGGTCGGTGGGAAGAACCGATCGAAGAACTCGTCATGGAACGGGCTCGGGAACGGATCGGCGCGCACGACGCGCGTCGTCACCACGCTCACCGACACGACCGCCGGACTCACGCGTTCGGCCGCGGTCACGATCGCGGTGCGGCGCGACGTCGCCAGGTCCTGGCCCGCCGCACCGCCCGCCGGCGTCGCGCGCGGCGCCGCGCCGCAGCCGGCCAGCGCCGTCAGGGCCAGCCACGCGGGCGCCGTCCACCACGCCCGCCAACGCTTCCCGTATTGCTTCACGTCGTCCCTCCCGCGGAATAGAACACCTGCTCCAGCGACAGGCCGTGGGCCGGCGCCGTGCGCCCGGCCGCGCGCCGATCGCGCGAGTTCAACACGCGGCGCATGTGGGCGGCCGGATCCTGGGTCGCGGCCGCCGCCAGCACCGTGCCCACGATGTTGCGCACCATGTGATACAGGAAGTGGTCGGCGACGATGTCGAGCCGCCAGCCGCGCTCCCAGCGCGACCAGCCGGCGCGGATCACGCGGCACAGCGGGCGCGACGGCGCGCCGCCGGCCGCGCGGAACGCCGAGCAGTCGTGCGTGCCCTCGAGCGGCTGCGTGGCGCGGTCGAGCGCGTCGCCTTGCGTCTCCGCGCGCGGGTGCCACGCGAAACGCTCCCACAGCACGTCCTCGCGGTCGAGCAGCCAGTACGCGTAGCGCCGCGCCGTGGCCGAGAACCGCGCATGGAATCCCTCCTCCGCCTCGCGCGCCGCGCGCACGCGCACGTCGCCGGGCAGGCGCCGGTTCAACTCGGGCGGCAGCGCGCGCGCCGGGAGCCGGGTCGCGGCCGCGAACGACACGACCTGCCCGCGCGCGTGCACGCCGGCGTCGGTGCGCCCCGCCCCCGACAACGCGGCGGGCGCGACCCCCAGAACGTCCTTCAGCGCGACCTCCAGCGTGCCCTGCACCGTGCGTTGCCCGGGCTGGATCTGCCAGCCGTGGAATTCCGTCCCGTCGTACGCGATCTCCAGCCGGAAGACCGTCATCGTCCTCGCCACAACGCGGCGCCGAGCGCGAGCGCGCCACCGGTCACGCCGGCCCACGCGCGCCACGGCGGGCGCCGCGCCGGGCGCACGCGGAAGTGCCGCGCTTCGAGCGCGAGCGCGACCTGCTCCGAGCGCTCGAGGGCCCCGACCAGCGTCGGCATGGCGGCCGCCCGGCGGCGCGCCCAGCGTTCGCGGAATCCGCGCGCCGGCCGTCCCGCGCGCAGCGCCTGCAGCTCACCGATGCGCTTGGCCTCGCCGACCAGCAGCGGCCGGAAGCGCAGCGCCAGCGCGAGCACGGCCCGCGCCTCGCCGATCGGCACGCGCAGGGCCTCGAGCGGCCGCAGCAGCCGCCCGAGTTCGTCCGCGGCGCGCTCCCCGGGCCATGCCGCGCGCAGGCCGTGCAACGCGATGGCCGCGCCCCAAACGCGCAGCGCGAGCCACGCGCCGAGCACGAGCCCGTCCCACGTCGGCGCGCGACCGAACAGCACGGGGCCGGGCATGCGCGTCCCCGAATTCAGGTACGCGTTCAGCGCGAGCGAGGCCAGCGTGCCGCCCGCGAGCAGCCGGAACCAGGGCCCGCCCGGCCGCTCCGCGCCGGCACGCGCGGCGGCAAACGCCGCGACCACGCCGCAGGCCAGCGCGCCCGTCCAGTGGCCGGCCAGCGGCGCGCCGACGAGCGCGCCGAGCAGCACCGGACCCCAGGCCGCGCGCGATTCCGAGGCGGCGGCGAAGGGTGTCATCGTGTCGCCGCCTCCACGCGGTCCAGCGCTTCGGCGATCTGAACGGCGTTCAGGGCCGCTCCCTTCCGCAGGTTGTCGGACGCGATGAAGAACTCGAGCGCCGTCCCGCGCGACACGTCGCGGCGCAGCCGACCGACGAGCACGTCGTCGCGGCCCGCGCTCTCGAGCGGCGTCGGATAGCGCGCCGCCGTGGGATCGTCGACGACGCGCAGGCCCGGCGCACCCGCCCACGCCGCGCGCACGGCGTCCCGGTCGACCGTGCGATCGAACTCGAGGTTGACGGCCGCGGCGTGGCCGACGCGCACCGGCACGCGCACCGCGGTCGCGGTCACCGGCAGCGCCGGTAGACCCAGGATCTTGCGCGTCTCCCACACGATCTTCATTTCCTCGCGCGTGTAGCCGTTGTCCTCGAACCGGTCGATGTGCGGCACGACGTTGAACGCGAACGGCGGCAGGCCGCCGGCGCGCGGCGGCGGCGCATCGCCCTCGAGTCCCGAGCGGATGCCGCGCTCCAGTTCGTCGAGCGCGTCCTGGCCACCGCCCGACACCGACTGGTACGTCGACACGACGAGCCGCTCGAAGCGTCCGAGCGCGAGCAGCGGCGCGAGCGCGACGACCAGGCCGATCGTCGAGCAGTTCGGGTTCGCGATGAGTCGCGGCCGCGCGTCCAGCGTGGCCGCGTTCACCTCGGGCACGACGAGCGGCACGTCGTCGTGGTAGCGGAACGCGCTGCTGTGATCGATGACGCGCGTCCCCGCGGCGACCGCCACGGGGGCCCAGCGCTCGGCGAGAGGGTTCTCGACGCAGAACAGCGCGAGGTCGACGCCCTGGAACGCGTCCGGTCCGACGGGCTCGATCGGAACGTCGCGGCCGCGAAAGCGCAACGAGCGGCCGGCCGCCCGCTCGCTGGCCAAGAGGCGCAGGTCGCGCAGCGGAAAGTCGCGCGACTCGAGCAGCCCGCACAGCGTGCGACCGACGAGTCCGGTGGCGCCTAGGACGGCGACGTTGCGCGTCATGCTCTGACCGGGATGGGTGTCACGGCACCGGGACTCCAGGGGAGCGTGTCCAACTGTGTGTGGGTGGCGGGACGAAGCCGCATGCTAGCCGCGTGGTTCGCGGGGTGTCAACGCGCCCGCCGCGCCGCCGAGCGCGAGCACGAGGACCGCGGCGAGCGCGAGCGCGCCCGGCCAGTCTCCGACCCGCGAATACCACGTCACCGGCCCGCGCCGCGGAAGCGGCGCGATCAGCGTGGCCTCGCGGAATTCCGGCACGCGCGCGCGCACGCGCCCGTAGGCGTCGATGACCTCCGTGCGCCCGGTGTTCGCGCAGCGCGCGATCGGCACATGGTTCTCGACGGCACGGAACGCCGCCATGTCGGCGTGCTGGGCGATCGCCGCGCTCCGCCCGAACCACTCGTCGTTCGTCACGATCACGAGCCACGTCGCGCCGCGCCGCACGTCGCCGCGCGCCAGATTCGGAAAGATCGACTCGAAGCAGATCAGGCAGCTGAACGGCCCGGCCGCGCTCGGGAAACGCACCGCGGAGTCGCCCGGCGTCCACTCGGCCTGACCCAGCTCGAGCTTGCCGAGCGCGGGAATCAGCCACTCGAACGGCATGCGTTCGCCGAACGGCACGAGGTGGCGCTTCTCGTACGGAGGCGGCGCCGCGCCCTCGGGCGTGAACAGGCCCGCCGCGTTGTACACGCGCAGCCCGTGTGGCGTCACGGCGTAGTCCGCCATGCCCGTGAACACCGGCACCCGCTCGCCGGCCACGAACGTGGCCACGTCGATCGCCTGGTCGAGCTGCTTGCGCAGGTAGCTGCCGGTCGCGGTCTCGGGCCAGATCACGAGCGCCGGCCGCGGCTCGTGCGCGAGCGCGTCGTGCGACAGCTCGAGGAACTTCGCGAGAATCTCCCCCTGATGATTCCCCGACCACTTGATCTCGCCCGGGATGTCGCCCTGGACGAGCGCGATCGTGGGCCCGACGTCCTTGGGCGCGGCGTCGAGCGCGCGCTGACCCCAGGCCCACGGCAGGGCGAACGCGAGCAGGGCGCCGAGCGTGGCGAGCGAGCGCCCGCGCGCCGCGAGCGCGCGCCACACGAGCACGTTGAGCGCGAGCAGCCACAGCGTGACGAGGGTCACGCCGCCCAGGCTCGCCATCTGCAGCAGGCGCGGGAACGCGGCCTGCGAATAGCCGGGCTGGAACCAGGGAAAACCCAGCTCGCCCGACGCGCGCCATTCCTCGATCGTCAGGAACGCGGCCGGGAACGCGAACGCGAGCGGCGCGCGCCGCGCCAGCCATCCGGCGAGCAGCGTGGCCAGGCCGCCGAACAGTGCGAGGTACGCGCTGGCCGCCAGCCACGCCGGATACTTGAGCCACGGCACGGTGATGGCCACGTTCGACAGGCGCGCGATCCAGTGCATGTCGATGGCGAAGAACGCGAGGCCGTACGCGTAGCCGAGCGCGAACAGTGCGCGCTTGCCCGCCTGGGCCCGCACCGCGGAATCGAGCGCGACGAGCAGCGGCACGTACGCCACCCACGCGAGGCACTGGAGTCCGATCGGAAGGAACGCCAGCGCGAGGAGCGCGCCGCCGAGCAGCGCGAGACCGGTACGGCGCGACTCAGTCGAGCCGGACCTCCTTGCCCTGATCGGCCGAACGGTAGATCGCGTCCATCAGCTCCATGACGGGCAGGATCTCCTCGGCGGTGCCCATGGGCTTGACGCCCTTTTTCAGTACGTCCGCGAAGTGCTCGATCTCGGCCTCGATCGAGTGCTTGTACTGGTTGCGCGACGAATCCATGGTCGGCGTCACGTTCACGAGCGTGCCGTGCATGCCCTTGTGGATGCGCAGCGGGTTCAGCAGCGCGCCGCCGCCCGATCCGAACAGGTTCACGTACGCGAAGTCCTTCTCCATGAGCAGGCCCCACGTCAGCTCCAGCGTCAGCGTCGCGCCGCTCGCCAGGCGCAGGAACGCGGTCGCGCTGTCCTCGACCTCGCCCTTGCGCGTGCGATGCACGCTGGCGGTGACCGCCTCGACCTTCGGACCTCCCAGGATCCACAGCGACAGGTCCAGCATCTGGAACCCGAGATCGAGCACGACGCCGCCGCCCGATTCGCGCTTCTGGCGCCGCCATTCGTCGGAGTCCCACTCGGTGCGCTGGCGCAGCCAGCCGGCCTTCGCGAAGAAGATTTCGCCGAGGTCGCCCTTCTCCACGAACTTCTTGAGCAGCTGCGCGTCGGGGCGGAAGCGGTGCTGCACGGCGCACATCAGCGTGCGGTCGGCCTTCTTCGCGGCCTTGGCCATGGCCTCGGCCTCGCTCGCGCTGCGCGCCAGGGGCCGCTCGCACAGCACGTGCTTGCCGGCCTCGAGCGCGGCGGTGGCCATGGGCGCGTGCAGGAAGTTCGGCGTGCACAGATCGACGGCGTCGATCTCCTCGTCGCCCAGGAGATCGTCGAAACGCTGGTGCGCGCGCGGAATGCCGAACTTCTGCGCGACGCGCGCCGCCTTCTCGGGGTCGCGATCGCACAGCGCCACGATCTCGACGCCTTCGGTCTTCTTGAGCGCCGGAATGTGATTGATCTGCGCGGCCGCGCCGACGCCGACCAGCCCGATGCGAAGCGTCTTCTTCGCCAAGCGTCACCTCCGATGGTGGTGGGCCGGCAGTCTAGGGAGCGGCGTTAGGGACCGTCAAGCGTCGACGCCGATTCCACGTCCTCGAGGCACGCGTAGCGGCGCAGCTTCTTGAGCAGGCCCTGGCGCGACAGGCCGAGCAGGCGCGCCGCGCGCGATTTGTTGCCGTGGGCGCGCTCCAGCGCCTCGCGCAGCCGCCGCTCTTCGAGCGCGCGCGTCTCGGCGTGCAGGCCGAGCGCGCGCGGTGCGGCGCCGCTCCGCTCGCGCACCGCGACCTCGGGCCAGTGCCACGGCTCCACGACGTCGCGCGCGCCGCCCACCAGCACGGCGACCGCGCAGGCGTTCGCCAGTTCGCGCACGTTGCCGGGCCAGTCGTGGGCGAGCAGGCGCTCGACGAGGGCCGGAGCAAGACGCGGCGGCGGCGCGCCGCGCCGCGCGGCCGCCACCGCGAGGAAATGCCGCGCCAGCAGCAGCACGTCGTCGCCGCGCTCGCGCAGCGCCGGCAGGCGCAGGCGCACGGCGTTCAGGCGATAGAACAGGTCCGCGCGGAATCCGCCGCGATCCAGCGCCTCCTCCAGCGCGCGGTGCGTGGCCGAGACCACGCGCACGTGGATGCGCCGCAGCCGGGTGTCGCCGACGCGCCGCGCCTCGCCCTCCTGCAGCACGCGCAGCAGCTTCATCTGCAGCAGCGCGCTGGCGTCGCCGATCTCGTCGAGGAACAACGTGCCCTGGTCCGCGGCCTCGAACAGGCCGATGCGGTCGGCGATCGCGCCGGTGAATGCGCCGCGCGCGTGTCCGAACAGCTCGCTCTCGATCAGGCTGTCGGGCGTGGCGCCGCAGTTGTGGGCCACGAACGCGGCCTGGCGGCGCGGACTCAGCGCGTGCACCGCGCGCGCGACGAGTTCCTTGCCCGTGCCGGTTTCGCCCTGCACCAGCACCGGCAGTTCGCTGGCCGCGACTTCCGGAATGCGCTCGCGCAGTTCGCGCCAGGCCGGCGATTCGCCGAGCAGCCGGCCGAGCGCGACGCTCGCGTCCTCGATGAGGGTCCCCCGCTCCATCCCCGCCTCCTCCCTTCCAGACCCCTTCGGGGGGCGTTCCCTAGCGCGCTTCGTCCTCCCACGCAACGCCACGCGGGCCGGCCGTGACCGCGCCGATCGCGACCACCGTCTCGCCGCCCGCCTCGAGCGCGGCACGCACCTCGCCCTCGTGGCCCGCGGCCACGACGAGCGCGAAACCGATTCCCAGGTTCAACGTGCGCCGCGCGTCGTCCTCGGGCACGTCGCCCTGCTCGATCAGCCAGCGCATGAGCGCCGGGCGCGGCCAGCTCGAGGGGTCGAGCCGCGCGGCGCAGCCCTCGGGCAGGACGCGCACCAGGTTGCCGGCGATGCCGCCGCCCGTCACGTGCGCCATCGCGTGCACGGCCTCGTCCGCGAGCAGCGGCAGCACCGAGCGCCCGTACCAGCGATGCGGCGCGAGCAGCGCGTCCGCGAGCGTGCCGGCGCCGCCCGGCAGCGGCGCGTCGAGCGCGAGCCCCGAGCGTTCCACGACGCGGCGCGCCAGCGAGAAGCCGTTCGTGTGCAGGCCGTTCGCGGCCAGGCCGAGCACGCGGTCGCCGGGCCGGATGCGCGATCCGTCGCGCAGCGCGTCGCGCTCGACGCAGCCGATCATGCAGCCGGCTACGTCCACGACGTCCGGCAGATACGTGTCCGGCATCTCCGCCGTTTCGCCGCCGAGCAGCACCGCGCCGACCTCGACGCACGCCCGGCTCAATCCGGCGACGGCGTCCGCGATCAGCGGCGGATCGAGGCGCGCCTGGGCCACGTAGTCGAGGAACGCGAGCGGGCGCGCGCCGTGCACGAGCAGATCGTTCGCGCCGTGGTACACGAGATCGGCCGCGGCGTCGGCGATGCGCCCGGCGGCGCGCGCCACGTGCAGCTTCGTGCCCACGCCGTCCATGGTCGCGGCGACGAGCAGCCGCGAGTCGCCCGGCCACGCCATCACGCCGGCGAAGCCTCCGACCAGCGGGCGCACGCCGTCGCGCCACGTCGCGCGCACGCTCGCGCCGAGCGCGTCCTTGAGCGCGTCGGCGCGCGCGACGTCGACTCCGGCATCGCGATAACGCATCAGCCGCGCGCCCGCCGGGGGTTCAGCTTGAGCTGCATCAGGTCCTCGCTGGTCGGGCTGGGGATGCGCTCGAACTCGCCCGCGCCGTGCAGCGTCACGAGACACGTCACCACGCGCGCGTCGAACTGCGTGCCGGAGCCGCGCGCCAGCTCGGCCAGCGCCGCCTCGACGCTCAGCGCGCGCCGGTACGGACGGTCCGAGGTCATCGCGTCGAACGCGTCGGAGACGTTGAGGATGCGCGCGCCCAGCGGCACGTCCTGAGCGCGCAGGCCGAACGGATAGCCCTGGCCGTCCGGGCGCTCGTGGTGCGTGCGCACGATCTCCGCGGCGCGGCGCAGCGCGCGCACGCGGGTCACGATCTCGGCGCCGGCCGCCGGATGGGCGCGCAGCGTGCGCTGCTCCTCGTGCGTCAGGCTGCCCGGCTTGTGCAGGATGTGCTGGTGCTGCGGGCCGATCTTGCCGAGGTCGTGGACGAGCGCGGCGTACTCGATCTCCTCGATCTCGCGCTCGCCGACGCCCAGCCCGCGCGCCAGGCGCACCGCGTACTGCGACACGCGCACCGAGTGGTGCCGGGTGTACGGGTCGACCTCCTCGAGGACCTCGGACAGCGCGCGCACGAAGTCCTTGAGGTCGGAGCGAATCTCGACGTACACGCGGAACGAATGGCGTGCGACCAGGAACGGCAGGCCGCACAGCACGAGCGCCCAGCCGCCGACTTCGACGTACATCACGGTGATCAGCGCGCCGAGACCCACGAACGACAGGTGGTGCTGCAGGCTCTGCTGGAAATTGCGCTGCCACACCCGCCACGGGGTCGGCCCTTCGGTGAGGCCGATGACCAGCGCCACCCACACGCTGTTGCTGAGGAACAGCGCGAGCCCGCACAGCAGGAGCGGCGGCAGGTCTGCGGGGAAGCGCAGCGTGCCGATGTGCCCGCCGCTCGCGCGGAACACCTGGGCGGCGATGAAGTAGTCGAGCGTGAAGACGGCCGCGTTGTGGGCGACGCGGACGACCGGCTTGCGCAGCGCCAGGCCCTGCACCGTGAGCGTGCACACGACGTCGAGCGCCGCGGCGTAGATGGGCCCGAGCATGACGAGCACCGGCAGGTCGAGCGCCGTGCTGGCCGTCGCGTAGCCGCCGCCCGGCAACGACACCGGGCTGGCCTCGATGAACACCATGAGCCCGAGGATGGCGATGAGCAGCGGCGGCTGCGGCGCGGGCGGCAGCGCGCCCAGCCCGCGCGCGAGCAGCGCGGCAGCCGCCAGCATGACGCCGGCGTAATACAGCGCGAAGAGTCGGGGGTGTCGTGCGTCGCGGAAAGCGGTCACGGGTTCAGCGATGGGGACGGGACGGGGACGGTCGAGGTGGGCGGAAAAACGAGACCGTCACCAGAGTCGGAGGCGAACACACGACTTTACGCGTGTCCGGTGCTTCGATCAGCGAGGCTTACCAACCAGCCTTACCGAAGAAGTTGATGAGGTCCAGAAGGATCTCGTCCACGAACTCCACCTCCTTTATTGGGAGATTCTGCGGGGATGCTTCCACTACCCGTCAGGTGGGTCCGCTTCGCTTCTCAACCTCGATGCGCTCCGCTTTTCTCCTGGTCCGATGACGGTCTCAAAACGTATTCCGTGGGCTCCTTCGTGCGAAACGCCCCGACGACGCGATTCAACGCGCCGAGGGTGGCGAGCACCACGGCCTGCTGCGCATCCTGCTCCACCGTGCAGCTTCCTACCAGCAATTTTTCCGTCCGGTGCGCCAGCAGCGAAAGGCCGGCCACCACCACCTCGTGACGGCCCATGCGCACGACCGACAGGTCGGCGACCGACAGGGCGACGTCGTCATCCAGGAACTCCTGCACGGCGGCCAGCGTCGCGGCCGCGATCAGCCGGTGCGCGCCGTCGCGCGTGCTCCAGCCGGAAGCGCTGCCCATGCGCGGCACGCCCTTCCAGCGCAGCTCGACCTGGGCCTGGGTGCGCGGGCCGGCCACGTACAGATTCACGCTGCCGAAGCGGATGCGGTCGTCGAGCGGCGCCTCGGGCGCGGGTGGGGGTTCCGGCGCAGGCACCTCGACGAGGCGGGCCGGCGCCGGCGCCGCGGTCGAGCCGGCATCGACAAACGCCACCGATACAATGCGATGGTCGATCGGTCGATTGAAGAGGTTGACCAGCAGCGACTGCACGTCGCGCACGATCATCTTCGGCGAGCGCGTCGAGCTGGACATGACGTGAATCGTGCGGATGGCTTCGCCCTCGGCCTCGATGCGCACGTCTTCGACGTCGCGCAATCTCCGCAACTCTTTCTCAATCTTCGTCGTCCACGGAACCCGCGAGTTGTCGACGGCCACGAGACATCCTCCCCGATCGAGAGCCCGTAATGCGCATAAATCCTAACATAGTGACGCGGCCTATGGACAAGCCCGCTTATTTCGCGATCAGAACATCGGCTCGAGATCGAAGTGCACCATACGGTGCAGCACCTCGACCCGGTGGCTGATCTCCTCGGAATCCGTCTCGGCGAGCCGCATCGGGCTGAAGCCTTCGATGGCGATCGACGCCATCGCCGTTCCCGCGGCCAGCGCCTGGCGCAACACGGCCCCGTCGGTCCGGCCGCAGCGCGCGAGCCAGCCGAGGAAGCCGCCGGCGAACGAGTCGCCGGCTCCGGTCGGATCGGTCAGCGTCTCGACCGGGAACGCCGGCGTGATGAAACGCTCCCCGGCGGCCTGGAACAACGCGCCGTGCTCGCCCTTCTTGATGATGACGGCGCGCGCCCCCTGCTCGATCAGCCGGTCCGCGGCCTTGACGAGCTGCGTCTCGCCGGCCAGCGCGCGCGCTTCCTCCTCGTTCAGCAGCGCGACGTCGACCTGGCGCAGCACCTCGAGCACGCGGTCCGGCTTGCGCGCGATCCAGTAGTTCATCGTGTCCGACAGCGTCAGCAACGGGTCGCGCATCTGCCCCAGGACTTCCAGTTGGAGATCGGGGTCGATGTTCGCGAGGAACACGTACGGGCACGCCCGGTGACCGGCGTCGAGCCGCGGATGGAACGTCGAGAACACGTTGAGCTGCGTCTCGAGCGTGCGCGCGTGCCCAAGCTCCGCGGCGTATTCGCCGCGCCAGCGGAACGTGCGGCCCTTCCCCGTCTCGAGCCCGGCGAGGTCGACGCCGCGCCGCTTGAACAGCGCGCGATGCACGTCCGGGAAGTCCTCGCCCACCACGGCGACGATGCGCACCGGCGCGAAGTGGCTGGCCGAGCACGCGAAGTACGACGCGGAGCCGCCGAGCGCTTCGACCGCCTCGCCGAACGGGGTCTTCACCGAATCGAGCGCGACCGAGCCGACGACGAGGATGTCCTGCGTCGGCGTGGTCAGGCGGCCGCGGCGCAGCGTCACGACACCACCTCTTCCGTGCGCGCCATGCGCTCCGGGGCCGACACGCCCATCAGCGCGAGGCCGTTGCGCAGCACGACGCGCGCCGCGTCCGCGATCTGCAGCCGCGCGTGCGAGCGCGCGGCGTCGTCCGAGACCACGCGGCACGCGTGATAGAAGCGGTGGAATTCCGCGGCGCACTCGACGAGATACGTCGGAATGCGATGCGGCTCGCGCGCCGCCGCGGCGCCGCGCACGATCTCCGGGAACGTGGCCAGCTTGCGGATCAGCGCGACCGCCTCGGGCGCCTCGTCGAGACCGCGAGCGTCGGCCGCCGGCTGCAGCCCCTTCTCCGCGGCGAAGCGCAGCACCGACGCGATGCGCGCGTGCGCGTACTGCACGTAGTACGCCGGATTTTCGTCGTTCTGGCGCCGCGCCAGGTCCAGATCGAAGTCCAGGTGCGCGCTCGTCGAGCGCATCAGGAAGAAGAACTTCGCGCAGTCCGGGCCGACGTCGTCCATCAGCTCGCGCAGCGTCACGAACTCGCCGGCGCGCTTGCTCATCTTGACCTGCTGGCCGGCCGACAGCAGGTTGACCTGCTGCACGATCAGCACCTCGAGGAAGTCTTCCTCCAGCCCGAGCGCGAGCAGCGCGGCCTTCATGCGCGGGATGTAGCCGTGGTGGTCGGGACCCCACAGGTCGATGGCGTGGCGGAAGCCGCGCGCGCGCTTGTCGCGGTGGTACGCGATGTCGGGCAGCAGGTACGTCGGCGCGCCGTTGCTCTTGACGACGACGCGATCCATGTCGTCGCCGAAGCGCCCGGTCCGCAGGAACGTGGCTTCCTCGCGGCCGTCCGCGTCCTCGTCGCGCCCCGGCCGGTCGGCCGGCGCGATCTCGGGCTGGCGCGCGCGGTAGATGGCGCCGCGCGCTTCGAGCGCCGCCAGCGTGGCCTGGACCGCGCCCGAGTCGTGCAGCTCGGTCTCCTGGAACCAGCGCGCGTACGTCGCGCCGTAGTCGGCGAGATCGCGGCGCTGCCATTCCAGCATGCGCGCGAGCGCTTCGTTGCGGAACCACGCCGCGCCGTCGTCGCGCGCGAGCGCGGCGCGCGCGTCCTTCTCGGGCAGCGCGGCGGCCAGCTCCTTCAGGTACTCGCCCTGGTAGCCGTCGGCGGGCAGCGCGCGCGCGACGCCGACACGCTCCGCGAAGCGCGCGGCCAGCGACTCACCGAGCAGTTCGACCTGGCGGCCGGCGTCGTTCACGTAATACTCGCCGGCCGCGTCGTGCCCGGTCGCGGACAGCAGGCGCACGAGGGTGGCGCCGACCGCGGCGGCGCGCGCGCTCACCACGTTCAGCGGGCCCGTGGGATTCGCGCTCACGTATTCGACGAGGACGCGCACCCCCGCGCCGCCCGACGAGCGCCCGAACGTCTCACCGCCGTCGGCGATCGCGCCCGGCAGCCGCGCCAGGAACGCATCGCTGTAGCGGAAGTTCAGGAAGCCGGGCCCGGCCACTTCGACGGACTTGAAGACGTTCGCGTCGAGGCGGAACGCGGCGGCTAGCGCCTCGGCCACGGCGCGCGGCGGGCGCTTCGCGCTCTTCGCCAGCGTCAGCGCGAGATTCGTGGTCCAGTCGCCGTGCGCGCTGTCGCGCGGGATGGCCAGTTCGAGGCGGTCGAGCGCTTCTCCGCTGGCCAGACCGGTCTCGGCAAGCGCGGCGCGGAGTCCCTCAGTCAGCGCGGTCCAGACCAAGATCCACGCTCCGGGCATCGCCCCACAGGCGATCCAGCATGTAGTACTCGCGCGTCTTCTCGTGGAACACGTGAACGACCACGGAGACGTAGTCGAGCAGCACCCAGCGCCGGCCTTCGCGCCCTTCGATGTGCCACGGGCGCGCGCCGGCCAGCCGCAGCCGCTCCTCGATCCCGTCCGCGATGGCTTTCACCTGCACTTCGCTCGAGCCCGACACGATCACGAAGTAATCGCACACGCCGTCCAGGTCGGTGAGGTCGAGCGCGACCGGGCGCAGCGCCTTCTTGGCGAGCGCGGCGTCCACGGCCGCGCGCACGAGCGCGAGACCGTCCGGGGACGTGGCGGCCGCGCGGCGGGTGGCGGGCGCGGCCATTCCGGGAGGGCGCGACCGGGTCAATGGTCGCGCCGTACGGCGTAGTCGACCGCCGTGTCGAGCGCGCGGCGCGCCGCGTTGTTCGGCTCGCCGCCGAGCAGCTCGCGCGCCTCGTCGGCCAGGGTGCGAGCCCGCTCGCGCGCGTATTCGAACCCGCCACACTTGTCGATGAGCGCGCGCAACTGCACCCACTGCGACTTCGTCCAGCGCTTGCGCAGGGCCAGGTGCTTCAAGCGCGCCTTGTCGCGGTCGCCGGCGTTGCGCAGCGCGGCGATCAGCGGCAGCGTCACCTTGCCCTCGGCGAGGTCGTAGCCCACGGGCTTGCCGGTGGTCTCGGGATCGCCGAGGTAATCGAACAAGTCGTCGACGATCTGGAACGCCACGCCCACCACCTCGCCGAACCTCCGATACTTCGTGCGCCGCTTCGCGTCGCGCCCGCCGCCGTTCAATCCGGCGCCGATCTCGGTCGAAGCGCCGATCAGCGAGCCAGTCTTGGCGCGGATCAGCTCCTCGTACTGGGCCTCGGTGACGTCGAGGTCGTACGCGTACTGGAATTCCAGCGCCTCGCCGCACGACATCTCGGTCACGACCCGGGCCAGGATGCCCATGGCCACGTCCTGCTTGTGTTCGACGAGCAGCGACATGGCCTGGGCGTACAGGTAATCGCCCATGATGATCGCCATCTCGTCGGTCCACAGCCCGTTGACCGTCGGCATGCCGCGCCGCAAGTCGCTCTTGTCCACCGAGTCGTCGTGGATGAGCGCGGCGGCGTGCACCATCTCGACCACGGTGGCGCACAGGACGGCGTCACGTCCCAGGTGGCCGCGCAGGCGGGCGACGAGCAGCAGCAGGGTGGGCCGGAACTTCTTGCCCCGTGTCGCCAGAACGTGTCCGCCCACCTGATTGAGGATCGGGATGGGCGTGCGAAAGAGATCGCGGAGGCGGGCTTGGACCCGCTCCAGCTCGCGTCGCACCGGCTTCTGCACCACGGTCATGGACATGACGTTCGCTGGGGCCGTTAAGAGATGCGCCCCCTCCCTTTTGCGCGGCGGAGAATACGGGCCACGTTCAAAGAGTGTCAAGGCGTCGGCGGGGCTTCCGGCGCGTTCGCACGCCGCTCCGCGAGGCGTTCCAGGAGCGTCGCGCGCTCGTTCCACTCGGGATGATCGAGCACGTCCTCGAGCAACGCGCTCAGCGCCTCGCCGACGCGCGGCCCCGGACCGATACGCAGGAAGCGCATGACGTCGGCGCCGTCGATCGCGAGATCCGCGACGCTGAGCGCGTGATCGGCGGCGAGCAGCGCCTCGATGCGCATCCGCATTTCCTCGAGCTGGTGCGGGAAGCCGAAGCGCGTGCCGTTGCCCACGACGTCGGCCAGCCTCAGGTCGAACAGATCCGCGACGGCGTCGAGCGTGACGCGGCGCAGCCAGCGGCGCAGCGCGGCGTCGCTCCACGTCGAGCGGTAGTCGAACATGTGATGGCGCACGAGGTGCACGATCGCGTTTCGCTCGTCGTTCGGCAGGCGCAGCGCGGCGAGCCGCGCGTCCGCGAGTTCGGCGCCGACGTTCTCGTGGCCGTAGAACGTCCCGTCGCCGTCGCGCACGACGCGCGTCGCCGGCTTGCCGAGGTCGTGGAGCAGCGCGGCCCAGCGCACGCGCGGCTTGTCGGCCGGCGCGGCGTCGCACGTGCGCAGGCTGTGCGTGTACACGTCGTACGCGTGGAAGCGGTTCTGCGGCACGCCGAACGCGGCCTCCAGCTCGGGCAGCCACAGGTCGAGCAGCCCGGCCTCGTGCAGCAGCTCGAAGCCGCGCGACGGCTCGCGCGCCCCGAGCAGGCGCTCGAGCTCGCCGCGCACGCGCTCGGGCGCGACGAGCGCGGAGCGGTCGCGCGCCCCGGCCAGCGCGGCGCGCGTCTCCGGCTCCGCCTCCATCTCGAGCGTCGCGGTGAAGCGCGCGACGCGCAGCGGCCGGAGGCCGTCTTCGCGAAAGCGCGCGAGCGGGTCGCCGACCGCGCGCAGCACGCCGGCCTCGAGATCGGCGAGGCCGTGATAGGGATCGCGCCAGTCGCCAGAACGCGGGTCGAACGCCATGGCGTTGACCGTCAGGTCGCGGCGCGCCAGGTCCTCGTCGAGATCCCGCGTGAACTCCACGCTGTCCGGATGGCGCGCGTCCCGGTACGCTGCTTCGCGCCGGAACGTCGTGCACTCGATCTCGAGGCCGTCCTCGAGCACGAGCACGGTGCCGTGCACGAGGCCGATCGGCTCGACGCGCGCGAAACGCTCGATCACCCGCTCGGGCGCGAGGTCGGTGGCGACGTCGAACGCGCCGCCCGGCGTGCGGCCGAGCAGCACGTCGCGCACTGTGCCGCCGACGAGCCAGGCCTGGTGCCCGCCCGCGGCGAGCCGATCGAGCGTGGAGACGAGCGGGCCCGGCCACGCGAAACGCGTGAGCCGGTCGCGCGCGCCCTGGACGTTCACCGCTTCACCACGAGGCGACATCGTTGAGATCTCCGAGCGTGTGCTGGGCGTCGTGCCTGATCGTCGCGATGCTCGTCGTGCCGCGCGTCTCGAGCGCCGCGACCGCGGCGGACTCGGTCGCGGCCGCCGCGTCCGCGCGGCTGCGCCTCGGCGCCGACAAGTGGCAGCACGCCTCGCTCGCGCTTTCGCTCGGCGTCGGCGCCGGCCTCGTCACGCGGCGCACGGCGCCGGCCGTCGTCGTTCCCGCGGTGCTCGGACTGGCCAAGGAACTGCGCGACACGCGTCACACGCGCTTCGACCCGCTCGATCTTGCCGCCGATCTCGTGGGCGCCGGGCTCGCGGGCTGGCTGGTCTCGCGGATCGAGCGCTGAGAACGGCTACGGGATACGCGGGCCGCCCGGACTGACGCCGCCGTCCCCGCCCGAGTTCGACTGGCTGCTGAGCCCGGCCGCGACGAGCGCCGCGATCACTCCGCCGCCCACGAGGCCGGTGCGATACCAGTCGACCTTGCGCGTCGAGATGCGCTGGACGTCGTCGAGCGCGAGATCGAACGTCGCGAATTCGTCGGCGTAGCCCTCGACGTCGCGCCGCGTCGAGCCGTACAGGCTGTCGGCGTCGAAGCGCACGTCGTCGAAGTGGTACACACGTCCGTCCTTGGTTTCGACCTGGACGTGTTCGCGCTGGGCCTCGGCCGTGTACTCCTGGCGCGGCAATTCCTTGAGCGCGGTGCATCCCGAACCCGCCAGCCACAACGTGGCGCACGCCACGCGCAGAGGCACCCCACATCGCATCCGAGTCTCCTATGGCTCTTTACGGCCCACTCACGCCCGGTCGCGGCATGCGGCACCGACGAGAATAGCAGAAGCGCTGCCGGTGCGGCGGCTGGCGCGGATCGGGGGCGGCGGGCGTCTCCTCGGGCGGCGGCGCGACCGTGGCCTTCGTGGCGCACCGAACGTCCGCGCGCGTCAGGCGTTCGAGCGCACGCCCCAGTACAGGATGCGGCCGCACGACTCGCACAGCGCGAGCATCTCGCCGGCCGCGGGCGCGGCCGAGCGCGGCAGCGTCATGTGGCAGCCCTGACACGTCCGCCCGCGCACCGCGGCGACCGCGCCGCCGTAACGGCGCTGCGCGCGATCGTAGTGGTGCCGCCAGCGCGGATCCACGCGCTCGGCCGCTTCGCGGCGCGCCGCCTCGAGCGGCGCCAGCGGGCCGATCGGCAGGCCCAGCCGCTTGAAGCAGGCGAGCGCCTCCGCGTCCTGCAACTCGTGCAGCAACAGATCCAGGTCGTGCAGGTGGAGGACGGACTGGACCGGCGTCACGCCAGCTCCTCGCGCAGCAGCGACGCGATCGTCTCGAAGCCGCCGGCCTCCAGCATCTTCTGGCGCTGGCGCTGGAAACGCAGGGCGTTGCCGAGGCGGCCGAGCAGGTCGAGGTGCGCCGACTCGGGGCATTCCGAGGGCGACAGCAGCAGCACGATCAGGTGCACGAGCTCGCCGTCCGCCGCGCCCCAATCGACGCCGCGACCGGAGCGGGCGACCACGACGCGGGTGCTGCGCACGGCGAGCGACCGGGCGTGCGGGAGGGCGAAGCCGCGGCCCGGCGACGTCGAGCCCAGGGATTCGCGGCAGCGCAGGAGCTCGCGAAGCGCGGGATCGCAACGCACCGCGCCGCTCGCCACGGCGCAGTCCACGAGCTCATCGAAAACAGCGGATTTCCGTCGGTGCCTCAGGTCCGGGATGTAGAGCGCGGTGTCGAGCGCAGACGGGGCGAGTGTCCCGAGCATGGGTCCCCTCCCTGACGCCCGCACCTTAGCAAAGCGTGTCCCCCGGTTCCACCTCCGACGTCGGCGCGGGCGCCGGCGCCTTCCCCGGCATCCAGCGCCGGCCCGCCGTGGCCACCGCGAACCAGCCCGAAGCCAATCCAATCGCGCTGCCGACGGCGACGTCGCTCAGGTAATGGCGGTGGAGGTACATGCGCGAGAACGCGACGAGCGCGGCGGACGCGGCCCACAGCGGCGCGCCGCGCGGCCAGCGGCGCGCGAGGACGACGGCCAGCAGCCACGCGTTCGCGGCGTGGCTCGACGGAAACGAGGAGCCGCCGCCGTGGCCGCTGCCGTCGGGGCGGCGCCGATCGACCGCGCGCTTCAGTCCCTCGACCGCGAGGTTGGCCGGGATGGCGCCGACCGCGGCGGTGGCGACGGTGGCCAACCCGGCGCCGCGGTCGATCACGAGGAGCGCGCCCACGCCGACCGCGAGGCGCCAGCCGGTCGGCAGCTGCGTGGCCTCGTGCATCACACCCTCCCAGGCCGGCGCGCGCGCGCCCTGGACGGCGCGCGCCACGACGTGATCCAGCGAGTCGACCGGAGCCAGCATCGGCAGCACGGCGATCAGCCACCAGCGCGCGCCGCTCACGGCACGTCCTCGATGCCGTAGACGGCCCGTGCCGGCAGCCAGCCGTCGACGTCGCCCCCGGCACGCACGCGCACGCGCGACGCGTCGCGCGCCACGATGCGCACGACCTGGCCGGGTTCCAGCTCGAGGCCCGCGCCCGGCAGGGGCTGCGGCGTGCGCACCACGGCGACGTCGTGCTGCGTGGCCACGGCACGCTCGATCGGCCGCGCCAGCCCGGCGCCGAGCGCGAGCACGACGAGCGCCGTCGCCAGCCCGCGGTTCGGCCACGCCACGCCCGCCGCGACCCCGAGCACGAGCGCGAGCAGCGCCCACTCGAGCCGGCGCAGCGGAAGCCGCGCCGGGCCGGCGCCGACCAGGCCGCCGCCTTCGCGCACGCGCTCGCTGACCCAGCCGAGCGCCGGATCGCGCGGTTCATCGCGCTCCCCGGCCAGCACCCACACCGTGGCCGGGGCGACCCGCCCGGCGCGCACCTCGCACCACGCGAGCCGCGCCGCGAGCGCCGCGCCGTGCTCGCCGGCGCGCCACGCCGCGCGCCACGACGCGCACGCTCCGCTCACGTCGCCACGCGCCGCGGCCGCGTCGCCGGGGACGCGGCCTTCCGCCTCGCCGCCGCGGGGCGCGGCGAACACGACGAGCGCGACCGCGACGAGCGCCAGCACCACGGCCGCGCCCCGCTTCGGCAGCGGCGAGCGCGCCGCGGGCACGGCCTGGGCCAGGTGCTCGACGAGCTTGCGGCGCACGCCCTCCGGGTCCGCGCTCTGGCCGCCGTAGCGCTGGCTCGCGATCTCGCGACGCAGGTTCTTGACCGGCCGGGCGCGCGACTCGAGCCAGGCGCTGGCCTCCTCGGCCACGCGCCAGAAATCCGCGCCGCGCGCCAGCCCCGCGGCGCGCAGCCACTCGCGCTGCTGCGCGCGTTCCGCGGAGTCGGCCGGCGGCCGGGCGGCGATGCGCCACAGCGCCCACGCCAGCCCGAGCGCGAGACCGGCGACGAGGAAGCCCCACGGCTCGGCGCCGTGCGCCCCGGGCCCGGGCAGCGGGTGCGCGCGGAACGCCGGCGGGAACCCGTCGCGACCCGCGTCGCCGGTGTTCAGCGCCGGACCGACGTCCAGCGTGACCGCCGCCGGATCGGACGTGCGATAGACGCCGGCCACCGGGTCGAACCACACGAACGCCGGCCCGGTGATGGCGAGTCGCCCCTCGCGCCTGGGGAGCACCGTCCACTGGAAGCGCCGCCGGCCCGGGGCGCCCGAGCCGGCGAGTCCGAGACTGTCCTCGACCGTGCCCGCGAAATAGTCGACCGCGTCGCTCTGCGGCGTCGGCGCGTGGAGCAGCGGCAGGTTGCCCGCGCCGCGCACCTCGAGGCGGGCGTTGACCGGCACGTCGCGCGGCGTCGATCCGCGGTCCAGGCTCCAGTGCACGTCGAACACGCCGACCGCGCCGTCAAAGCCGGGCGGCGCGCCTTTCGGCAGCGGGCGCACGTTCACCGTGACCGGATTGCTGTGCACGGTGATTTCGCGGCGCGGCACGCGCCCGAAGCTCCACGAGCCGGGGTCGTTGCTGCCCTCGACGGCGAGCGCCAGCGAGGCCATGGCTTCGCCCACGGTCGCCGGGCCGGCGGCCAGCGGATACAGCCGCGCGCGCGTCTCGGTGACGAGCACGCGGCGCGTGCCCTCCGCCGCGAAATACGACTCGGGACGCGTGAACGGCTCCGCCCAGAAGCCGGGCGTGGCCGGCGCGGCGTACGTCGGATCCTCGGCGAGTGGAGCGCGCTGGACGAGCCGCACGCGCAGGACGATCGGCTGGCCGACGTACGGATGTGCCGGCTCGACGTCGACCTGGAGCGCCGCCGGACTCGCGCCGCTCGCGCCGCTCGGCCCCGCGCCGAGGCGCGTCGACGCCGCGCTCACGGTGAGGATGATGGCGGGCGCGAGCAGCGTGGTCGACCCCATCGACGCGCGGAACGGGCCGACGGTGAACGTCCCCGCGGCGTTCGCGCCGATCTCGTAGCGGAACACGATCTCCGTGCTCGAGCGGCCGTTCACCCACGTGAAGTTCTGCATGCGGCCGCTGCTCAGGAGTTCGAGGCCGGTCGGCACGGCGAACTCGGGATCGCGCACGCCGTTCGCGTTGCGCGCGGTGATCTGCAGCGTCACGCTCTCGCCGATCGACATCGCGTGGCGCGTCACCACGGCGTCGAGGCTGGGCGGCGGCGACGCCGCGCGCGCGGGTCCGGCGCATGCGACAGCGGCCAGCGCGACGCCCGCGAGCGCACGCGTCACGGCCGCGCGCGCGCGCCGTGCAGCGGCGGCCGTCCCCGGCCTCACCAGTCCCTCCCGCGCTTCTCGCGCATGACGCGCACGCGCTGGCGGCGCTGCTGATCGAGACGCGCCTGTTCGGCCAGCGCGTCGAGCAGTTGCTCGGCCTGGGCGCGATCCATGTGCTGGCCCTGCGGCGTGGGCGGCGGCTGACCGCCGGGATTCTGCGGCGTCGGCTGCGGCGCCTGCGGCAGCGGACTCTGCGGCTGCGACGCACCCGACGCGCCGGACTGCGGCTGCGGCTGCGGCTGGGGCGGAGGATTCTGCTGGCCGCCGCCCTGCTGGCGCTTCCGCTCCTCTTCGCGGCGGCGCAGCAGCACCTCGTAGTTCCAGCGCGCGTCCGCGTCCTTGGGGTCGCGCTCCAGTTCGCGGCGCAGTTCGGCGAGCCCGTCGTCATACTGCTGGCGCTCGCCGAGCAGCGTGCCGGTGTTGTAGCCGGCCGCGCGCCCGGCGCGATCGTCGAGCTCGGCCAGTGCCTTCAAATCGGTGAGCGCCTGGTCCGCCTTGCCGCCGCGCGCACGCACGGTCGCGAGGTTCGTGCGCAGTTCGCGCTTCGGCCCGTGCTTCAGGCGTTGCGCGTACAGCGACTCCGCGGCCACCCAGTTGCCGGCGCGGAACGCGCGATCGCCGCGCGCCCAATCCGTCTGGGCCCGCGCCGGACCGGCCGCGCCGAGCGCGCCGAGTCCGACCAACGCGAGCGCCGCGACCGCCGCGCGCGCGCCGCGCTCGCGCGACTTGGGCCTGGGCTCGGCCTCGACGCGGCGCTGGGCGCGCACGCGCTCGAGCAGCAGCAGCAGCGCCGCGAGCAGCGCGCACACGGTGAAACGCGACACCGGCCGCTCGACGAGGCGCTGGCCGCGCCCGGCGCGCGCCACGGTGCCCAGCGCGCCGACGAGACGCGGCAGCTCACCGCCCGGTCGCGACGCCGCGAAGTAGCCACCGCGCGTGCGTCGCGCCAGATTGCGCAGCAGCGGCTCGTCGAGGCGACTGCGCACCGGCCCGCCGCTCTCATCGCGCTTGACGTCGACGGCGCGGCCCTGGTCGTCGAGCACCGGCACGATGTCGCCCGACGACGTGCCGACGCCGACCGCGAACACGCGGATGCCGGTGCGTGCGATCTCGTCGATCGCGTCGTTCGCGCCGTGCTCCAGATCCTCGCCGTCCGTCCACACCACGACGGCCTGTTCCTCGCGACGGCCGGCCGGCATCAGCTGCGCGGCGCGGCGCAGGCCGCGGCCGAGATCCGTGCCGGGATCGCTCACGCTGCCGCTGGCCAGCGCCTCGAGCGTCAGGCGCACGGCGGCGCGGTCCGACGTGAGCGGGCACAGTCGGATCGCGTCGCCGGCGAACGCGACCACGCCGACCCGGCTGCCCTCCAGCGCGTCGAGCACGGCGAGCGCCTCGCGCCGCGCCTCGGCCAGCCGGCTCGGCGCCACGTCGCGCGTGTCCATGCTGGCCGAGACGTCGACGACCAGCACGACGTCGGAGCCGGTCGCGCCGCGGCGCACGACTTCGCGCCCCCACTGCGGGTCGGCGGCGCCGACCACGAGCAGCGCGAACGCCGCGGCGCGCAGCAGCAGCCCGGCGCGGCGCTGCCCGGGACGGCGCTGCGCGAACAGCGCGGGGCTGCGGCCGGCGAGGCGCTCGAGCCCGCGCTCGGCGCGGCGCACGCCGCGCCACTCGAGCGCCAGCATGGGCACGAGCGCGGCCAGCCACCACAGCCACATCGGTTGCGCGAAGATCATCGGGCGCGTCTCTCCTTCAGGGCAGCCGGAACGCGAACGTCGAAACGCCCAGCGCGTAGAGCAGCACGAGAGCCAGCGCGGCCCCGAGGAGCAGCGGCCCCAGGTCGCGGTACTCGCGGTACTCGATGGAGTGGATCGGCGCGCGCTCCAGCTTGTCGATGAGCTCGTAGACCTGGGCCAGCGTCGCCGGGTCCTGCGCGCGGAAGAAGCGCCCGCCGGTGCGGGTCGCGATGTCACGCAGCGCGGTCTCGTCGACGTCCATGCGCACCATCTGGATGCGCTGGCCGAGCAGCGGGTCGTCGACCGGCACGGGCACGATGCCGCCGCGCCCGACCAGAATCGCGTACACGCGGATGCCGAGCGCGTGCGCCAGATCGGCGGCCGTCGCCGGATCGATCGCGCCGCGGTTGTTCTGGCCGTCCGTCAGGAGCACGACGACGCGGCTCGGCGTGTGGCTCTCGCGCAACCCCGAGACCGCCGTCGCCAGGCCCATCCCGATCGCAGTCCCGTCCTCGGCGAGGCCGAAGTCGAGGGACTGGAGCAGTTCGACGAGCGCGTCGTGGTCCAGGGTGAGCGGGCACTGCGTGAACGCGGTGGCCGCGAACGCGACGAGACCGATGCGATCGTGCGCGCGCTGGCGCACGAACGCGCGCGCCGTCTCCTTGGCGACGGCGAGCCGGTTCTGCGGCGCGAAATCCTGCGCGGCCATGCTCGGCGAGATGTCGATGGCCAGCTCGATGTCGACGCCGCGCGTGGACGTCTCGCTCTGCGAGACGCCGCGCTGCGGTCGGGCCAGCGCCGCCACGGCCAGGATCAGCGCGAGCCAGGGCAGCGCGGCCACGAGCGCGCGCAGCGCGCCGCGCCACGACGCGCGCCGCACCGGGGCCACGCTCCACAGCACGGCCGCCGGACGCGCCGCGCCGCGCCGCGACAACGCCACGCCGATCGGCACGGCGAGGAGCGCGAGCAGCCACCACGGCGATTCCCAGCGCATCAGGCCACGCGCCGCGGCGCTTCCGCCGCGGGCCTCCTCAGCAGCGCTTCGGTCTCGCGCTCGGCGCCCTGGGCTTCGTCGACGCTGGACTCGGCGCGCGCGAACTTGATGCGGTCCCACAGGTGCAACAACCCCTCGAGCTTGGGAAGCGCGCCCGGCTGCAGCCGCGCCTCGGCCAGCTGGACGAGCAGTTCGGGTGTCGTGTGGCCGGGGCGCGTCACGCCGGCCGTCGCCTCCAGGTAGCGCCTGAGGATGCGCGTCAGCTGGAACGCGTGCTCGGCGAAGCGCCCGCTCTCGGGCAGATGCAGGCGGCGCAGCGCCGCGAGTTCGGCGAGCGCCTCGGCGCTCGGATCGCGCACGCGTTTCGGCGCCGCGGCCGTCGCGGCCGCGGGCTGCGGGCGCCTGCGGCGCAGGCGCACGATGAGCGCGATGAGGGCGGCCAGCACGAGCGCGCCCACCGCGACCCAGATCCACGGCACGCGCTCCCACCACGGCGCGCCGAGCGGTCCGCGCAGAGCGTGCAGGTCGGCGTTGCTGTCGGCCGCCGTCAGCACGGGCTCGACGAGCACGCGCACGGTGGGCAGCTGCGAACGCGTGGTGCCGCGACCGTCGCGGATCGTCAACCCCAGGCCGGGCACGGCCACGTCGCCGGTCGCGAAGATCTGGAGCGGCACCTCGACTTTGACGGACTCGGCGACGACGTGATGCGACGACGCTTCGCCGGTCCACGCCACGCGCGTGGCGTGCGCGGCGCCCCAGGTGAACATCTCGTCGGAGCGCGGCGTCTGCCACTGCGCCGGCACGCCGAACGGCACGACGACCCAGCCGCGGTACGTGGCGCGCGTGCCGATCTGCAGGCGATCGGGCGCGATCTCGGCGTGCGCCGGATAGGACGGGCTCGCCTGCGCCCCGGCCACGGCCGGAACGACGGGCGCCCCCAGCGCCAGCAGCAGCGGGAGCGCCGCGAGGGAAGCCCTCACGCCACGTTCCGCCCGCGCCGGCGCTGGTTGAAGTAGTGCATCAGCGTCGGCAGGTAGCTGCGGTCGGTGCGCAGCTCGAGCAGCGGGCAGCGCGCTTCGCGCAGCACCTGCTCGGCGGCCTTCAGTCGGGCGCGGGCGTCGCGCTGGTACGCGTCGCGCGTGCGCTTGTCGGACGTGTCGACGAGCACTCGACCGCCGCTCTCCAGGTCTTCCAGCTCGACCCAGCCGACCGCGGGCAGCGTCTCGTCGCGCGGATCGCGCAGCAGCATCGCCGTCACGTCGTGGCGCCGCCCGAGGACGCGCCAGTCGCGCAGCACGAGGCGATCCTCGAAGTCCGAGATCCAGAACACGACGCTCTTGCGGCGCAGGGAGCGGGTCACGAAGCGCGTGGCCTCGGACAGGCGCGTGCCGCGATGTTCGGGCTCGGCGCCCAGGATGTCGCGCAGCAGGCGCAGCAGGTGCGTGCGCCCGCGCGCCGGGGGCACGAAGTGCTCGACGCGGTCCGAGGCCAGCGCCAGCCCGATGCGGTCGTTGTGGCGCATGGCCGCGAACCCGAGCACGGCGCTCAGTTCCGCGGCCAGCTCGCGCTTCTCCTGGCCCGCGGTGCCGAAGCGCATCGAACGCGACACGTCCACCACCAGCATGACGGTGAGTTCGCGCTCCTCGACGAAACGCTTCACGAACGGCGCGCCGAAGCGCGCGCTCACGTTCCAGTCGATGTCGCGCACTTCGTCGCCGGGCACGTAGTGGCGCACTTCCTCGAACTCGACGCCGCGGCCCTTGAACACGCTCTCCGAGTTGCCGGCGAACAGATCCTCGACCAGGTGCCGGCTGCGGATCTCGAGCCGGTGGACCTTGCGCAGCAGGTCGGCGGTCTGCATCAGGGCACGCGCACCTGCTCCAGGATGCGCCGGGCCACCTCTTCCCCGTTGACCCCCTCGGCTTCCGCCTCGTAGGAGACCTGGATGCGGTGCCGGAGCACGTCCGGGGCGATGTTCTTGACGTCCTCGGGCAGCACGTAGGCCCGGCCCGCGAGCAGGGCCAGCGCCTGGGCGCCGCGGACCAGGAACAGCGTGGCGCGCGGCGACGCGCCGAACGACACCAGGTTCTCGATGTTGAGGCCGAAGTCACGGGGCCGGCGCGTGGCGCTGACCACGTCCAGCGCGTAGTCCTGGATCTTCTCGTCGACGTATACCGCGTTGAGCGCGGCGCGGGCCGCCATCACGTCGTCGCGCGAGGCCTGGGGCTTGAGCGCCGGCAGGTCGGCCAGGCCGGCGCGCTTCAGGATCTGCTTCTCCTCGCCACGGTCGGGGTAGCCGACACGCACCTTGAGCATGAAGCGGTCGCTCTGGGCTTCCGGCAGCGCGTACGTCCCTTCCTGCTCGATCGGGTTCTGGGTGGCGAGCACGAGGAACGGCTCCTCGAGCCGATGGCTCTCGTCGCCGAGCGTCACCTGCTTCTCCTGCATGGCCTCGAGCAGCGCCGACTGCACCTTGGCCGGCGCGCGGTTGATCTCGTCGGCCAGCACCAGGTTCGCGAACAGCGGCCCCTTCTTGGCGCTGAACGAACCGTCGCGCGGGTTGTAGATGAGGGTCCCGGTCAGGTCCGCGGGCAGGAGGTCCGGCGTGAACTGGATGCGCCGGAACTTGAGCGCGAGCGCGTCGGCCAGACTCTTGACGGCCAGCGTCTTGGCCAGTCCGGGCACGCCCTCGAGCAGCACGTGCCCACCGCTCACCAGACCGACCAGCAGGCGATCCACCATGTTGCGTTGGCCGACGACGGCCCGCGACACCTCTTCACGGACCTTGGAGAGGGTCTCTCCGGCGCGTTCGACCTTCTGTGCGGCTTCCTTCGCGTTCGCGTCCAGCGTCATGGCACCCCGGCCCTCCTGGTGGCACACGGGCGCGCCCGGCGGCTCGATGCCGCGGGCGCGAATCACCGGAGCAGTATAGCCAACGAGCCGGGTGGGTCCAGTCGGGCGGGCCGGGTGCGGCCCTAGGCCGCGTTGCCGAGCGCGGGGAGCGCGGCAGAGCGTTGCGGCGCGGCGTCGCCGCGCGCGGCCAGGCGCGACTCCCAGGTCGCGGCCAGGCGCGAGCCCTCGACCGGCCGGAACGGCGCGTCGAGGTCCTCGATCCAGTCCAGCCGGACGAGCAGACGCCCGGCCTCGTCCGCGCACTCGGCGGCCGTGGCGTCGCCGGACACGGCGCGCGCCATCAACTGGTGGGCGCGCACGCGCGCCAGGCGGTGGATCTCGAGGTCGCGGCGGCACGCTTCCGCGGCGCGTTCGAACAGCGCGTCGGCGCTGGCGAAGTCGCGGGCCCGGAACGCGCCGAGTCCGAGTTCATGCAGCCAGGGCGCCGAGTGGAGGCCGGGGAAGGCCAGGGCGAACGCGCGGATCAGACGGACGGCGGACATGGGGAGCTCGTGCGCTGGAGGTGGTGGGCGGCCGGCGAACCGATGCGTGCAGGATCGATGCCACGCCCGGGCGCCGATCGGGCGGCCTAACCCGTTGCCGCGCCGTGGCGCGCGACGACCCGTCGCCGGCGGGTCCGGGCGGCGCGTTGCACGCGCCGTCCACAGGCCGCTCAACCTGCACGATGGCTCGGCGAATCAGGCTCTCGGGGCCACCGGTTCGGCCGCGAACAGGGGGAAGGCCGCGGCCACCTCGCGCACTTCTCGCTCCACCTCGGCGACGCGCACCGCGTCTTCGGGCCGATCCAGCACGCGTGCGATCCAGTCGGCGATGCGCACCATCTCCGCAGGGCCAAAGCCGCGCGTCGTGAGCGCGGGCGTGCCGATGCGCACGCCGCTCGTCACCCACGGCTTCTGCGGATCGTTCGGCACGGCGTTCTTGTTGACCGTGATGCGCGCGCGGTGCAACGCCTCCTCCGCCACCTTGCCGGTCAGCCCGCGCTTCTGCAGGTCCATCAGCAGGAGATGGTTGTCGGTGCCGCCCGAGACCAGGTCGAAGCCGCGCGCCATCAGCGCCTCGGCCAGGGTGCGCGCGTTGTCGACCACGCGCTGCTGGTAGGCGCGGAAGCCGTCGGTCAGGGCTTCGCCGAAACACACCGCCTTGGCCGCGATGACGTGCATGAGCGGCCCGCCCTGTAACCCAGGGAACACGCTCTTGTCGATCTTCTCGGCGAGCGCGGCGCGGCTGAAGATCACGCCGCCGCGCGGCCCGCGCAGCGTCTTGTGCGTCGTCGTGGTGACGACCGCGGCATGCGGCACGGGGCTCGGGTGGAGTCCCGCGGCGACGAGGCCGGCGATGTGCGCCATGTCGACGACCAGCGTCGCCCCGACCTCGTCGGCGATCGCGCCGAAGCGCGCGAAGTCGAGGGTCCGCGGATACGCGCTCGCGCCCGCCACCAGGATGCGCGGGCGATGTTCGCGCGCCAGGCGGGCGACTTCGTCGTAGTCGATGCGCCCGTCCTCGGGGCGCACGCCGTACTGCACGGCCTTCCACAGCTTGCCGCTGATCGACACCGGATGGCCGTGCGTCAGGTGGCCGCCGTGCGCCAGGCTCATGCCGAGCAGCGTGTCGCCCGGCGCGGACACGGCCAGGTACGCGGCGAGATTCGCGGACGCGCCCGAGTGGGGCTGAACGTTCGCGTGGTCCGCGCCGAACAGGCGTTTCAGGCGCTCGAGGGCCAGCGTCTCGGCCACGTCGACGAACTCGCAGCCGCCGTAGTAACGCTTGCCCGGCAGCCCTTCGGCGTACTTGTGCGTCATGACCGAGCCTTGCGCCTCGCGCACCGCCTCGCTCACGAAGTTCTCGGAAGCGATGAGTTCGAGCGTCTCGAGCTGGCGCCGCTCCTCGTTGGCGATGGCCTCGGCGATCGCCGGGTCCTGGTCGCGCAGCGCGCTCACGCCCGTCCCCCGATCCGCGGGCGATTCGCCTCGTAGGCTTCGATCTTCTGGAGTCGCGCGACGTGGCGGCCGCCCTCGAACGGCGTCTCCAGCCAGATGCGCAGCCAGTCCACGACGGCCTCGTGATCGGGATTCGTGCGCCCGCCGAGCGCGAGCACGTTCGAGTCGTTGTGCAGCCGCGTGAGGCGCGCGGTCTCGGCGCTGGTCACGACCGACGCGCGCACGCCGTCCACCTTGTTCGCGGCGATGCTCTCGCCGATGCCGCTACCCCCGAGCACGATGCCGCGCTCGACGTCGCCGCGCGCGACGCGCTCACCGACCGGGAAGCAGTAGTCGGGATAGTCCACGGGCGGCTCCGCGGCGTTCGTGCCCAGGTCCACGACTTCGTGACCGAGCGCCACGAGTTCGCGCTTCAGGCGCTCCTTCAGCGTGAAGCCCGCGTGGTCCGTGCCGATCGCGACGCGCAAGACCGTCAGCGCGCGGCCGCGCCGACCGCCGCCTTCGCGCGGCGCGGCACGTGGGCCAGCCAGCCGTGCCGGTCCGCGGACTCGCCGCGCACGGCCGCGAAGAACGCGTCCTGAATGGCGCGCGTCACGGGACCGCGCTCGCCGTTGCCGACCTTGATGCGGTCCACCGACGTGACCGGCGTCACCTCGACCGCCGTCCCCGAGAAGAACAGCTCGTCGGCGATGTACAGGATCTCGCGCGGCAGGATCGCTTCGCGCACCTTGATGCCCAGGTCCTGGGCCAGCGTGAAGACGGTGTCGCGCGTGATGCCGAGCAGGATGCTGGCGTGCGACGGCGGCGTGAGGATCTCGCCGTTCACGACGGCGAACAGGTTCTCGCCGCTGCCCTCGCTGACGTAGCCGTTCACGTCGAGCGCGATGGCCTCGGCGTATCCGTCCTCGATGGCCTCGAGCTTCAGCAGCTGCGAGTTCAGGTAGTTGCCGCCGGCCTTGGACAGCGAGGGCAGCGTGTTCGGCGCGATGCGCGCCCACGATCCGACCTTCACCGCGACGCCCTTGGTGAGCGCGTCCTCGCCCAGATACTTGCCCCACGGATAGGCGGCGATGGCCACGTCGATCGGCGTGCCGATCGGATTGACGCCGACGTGCGCGTAGCCGCGGTACACGAGCGGCCGGATGTAGCACTCTTCGAGTGCGTTGATCGCGACGGCGTCGACGCACGCCTTGGTGAGCTGTTCGCGGTCGAACGGAATCTCCATGCGATAGATCTTCGCGGAGTTGAACAGGCGCTTGATGTGGTCATCGAGCCGGAAGATCGCCGGACCGTTCCGGGTGGCGTAGCAGCGAATGCCCTCGAACACGCTCGAGCCGTAGTGGGCCACGTGGGACAGCACGTGGATCTTGGCGTCGTCCCAAGCGACCCAATCGCCGTTCATCCAGATCTTGTCGCTCTTCGTCATCGCCATCACACACCTCGCTATGAGACGGACGGGCGTTCCGTGGTCGTCAGGCCGATCGCGTGCGCAGCGCTTCGCGCACCGAAGGCACCACCCGCTCCACGTGGCGCCGCACACGACGCCAGCACTCTTCGTACGCTTCGATCGATCCGCCGAACGGATCGAAGATCTCCAACTCCGGCTCGCCGGGCTCCGGCCAGTCGCTCAACACGTGCGTCTTGTCGGCCGGCGCACCCATGGCGCGGACGACATTGAGATGCAGGCGCTCCATGACCAGAACCAGATCGGCTTCGGCCACGTCCGCGATTCTCAGCCGCCGCGAGCGGTGGCCCGCCAGGTCGACCCCATCGCGGCGCGCGACCTCGATGGCCGGCCCGGTCGCCGGCTGGCCATCGAGCGCCCCGGTGCCCGCCGACACGACCTGGACGCGGTCGCGGTCGGCCCCCAGGGCCGCCCTCAGATAGGCCTCGGCGAGCGGACTGCGGCAGGTGTTTCCGCTGCAAACGATGAGCACCCGGAAGTGAACGTCCGACATGCGACTCAAGAATAGGGGGCCGTGGCCATAGGGTCAACCGGCGCCCTCGGGGGTGCGCGCGTCCTCGAAATCGCCGAGATCCGGACGCACGTCGGCCTTGCCCAGACGGAGCAGGCGCGGGCGCGCGCCGCTCACGTCGACGAGCGTGGACGCGACCCCGCCGACGCGCGGCCCGCCGTCCAGGATCAGGTCGATCTGGTTGCCGAACACGCGGATCACCTCGTCCGCGGTCTCGGCCGGGCGCTGTCCCGAGAGGTTCGCGCTGCTCGAGACCACCGGTCCGCCGATACGATCGAGCAGCTTGAGGCACAGCGTGTCCTTGGGACAGCGCAGCGCCACCGTCCCGCCCGCTCCGCGCACGCGCACCGGCACGATGGCCGCGGCCTTGAAGATCAGCGACAGCGGACCCGGCCACCACTTGCGCACCAGCTGCTCCGCGACGTCGCTCACGTTCTGGGCCAGCCCGTACACCTGGCGCGGCTCGGGGATCAGCGAGATCACGGCCAGCGACGGATCACGGCGCTTGAGGCGGGCGACCATGGCCACGGCCGACTCGTCGAACAGCGAGCAGCCGAGTCCGTACAACGTATCGGTCGGGAACGCGATGACGCCGCCGCGCAGCACGGCCTCGGCCGCCGCCAGCAGGGCCTCGTCATCGGGCGCTTCCGGATCGACGCGCCGCACGTCCACGCTACGCCCCCTTCCGGCCGGCGGCGACGCGCCGCGTGTAGGCCTCGAGGCGCCGCGCCAGCGCGGCGTCGCCGAGCGCGAGCACGCGCAGCGCGAGGAACGCGGCGTTGCGCGCGCCCCACGCTCCGACGCCGAGCGTCCCGACCGGCACGCCGGGCGGCATCTGCACCGTGGACAGGAGCGCGTCGAAGCCGCCGAGCGGCGACGTCGCGAGCGGAACGCCGAGCACGGGCAGCCGGCTGTGCGCCGCCATGGCGCCGGCCAGGTGCGCCGCGCCGCCGGCGCCGGCGATGATCACCTCGAGGCCGCGCCCCTTCGCGCCGCGCGCCCAGCGCGCCGCCGCGTCCGGCGTGCGATGCGCCGAGCGCACCGCGACCTCCGCGCCCACGCCGAACTCGGCGAGCACGTGCGCGGCCTCCTCCATCACCGGTCGGTCCGACTCGCTGCCCATGACGATGCCGACGCGCTTCTTCAGTCCTCGAGCCATGCGCTCCTCTGCCTCCCTCGCTCCCGCGTCACGCCCGCAGCGCGCCGCTCGGCGCGGGCCCCAGGATGTCGTGCCGGCAGCGCCAGCCGGCGCCGCCGAGCCGCGCGATCGCGCGGTACGCCGTGTCGTGCGCCTCCTCGAGGCGTTCGCCGATCGCGGTGACGTACGCGGCGCGGCCGCCGCGCACGCGCCACGCGTCGTCCGCGCGCTCGCTCGCGGCGTGGAACACGTGCACCCCGGGCAGCGTCGCCACGTCGTCGAGCGACGTGATCGTGCCCCCGCCGACCACCGCGTCGGGATAGCCTTCGTCGACGAGCGCGATCGTGACCGCGGCGCGGCGCCCCGTCTCCAGCGCGTGCCCGGCCAGCGAGCCGGCGGCGGCCGCGCCCAAGGCCGCGGCGAACGCGCCGTCCACGAGAGGCAGGATGGACTGCGTCTCCGGATCGCCGAAGCGGCAATTGAATTCGATGACGCGGACCCCCGAGGCCGTGAGCATGAGCCCGCAGTACAGCGCGCCGCGATACGGCGTGCCGCGCGCGACGAGCGCCGCGAGCACCGGGCGCACGACGCGCTCCAGCACGAGCGCGGCGAGCGCGTCGTTCCAGGCCGGGCTCGGCGCGATCGCGCCCATGCCGCCCGTGTTGGGACCGGCGTCGCCGTCGCGCGCGCGCTTGTAGTCGCGCGCCGCCGGCAGCAGCAGCGCGTCGCGCCCGTCGCACAGCGCCATGACCGAGCACTCTTCGCCGGTCAGGTGTTCCTCGATGAGCACGCGGTGGCCGCTCGGACCGAAGCGGTCGCGCTCGAAGCACTGCTCGAGGAACGCCTCGGCCTCGCGGGCGTCGCTCGTGACGCACACCCCCTTGCCGGCGGCCAGCCCGTCCGCCTTCAGCACGAACGGCGGCGCGGCCGCGGCCAGCGCGGCCCGCGCCGTGGCCGCGTCTTCGCAGCATTCGGCGTGCGCGGTGGGCACGCCGCACTCGACGAGCAGGCGCTTCGCGAACCATTTGCTGCTCTCGATCCGCGCCGCCGCGGCGCTCGGCCCGAACACCGGGACCGAGGCGGCGGCGAGCGTGTCCGCGAGGCCCGAGGCCAGGGGCGCCTCGGGTCCGATCACGACGAGGTCGATGGCGTGCGCGCGACACGTGGCGACGAGGCCCGTCGCGTCGGACTCGGCGACGTCGAGGCACGGATGCTCGCGGCCCGCGCCTTCGTTGCCCGGCGCGAGCCACACTTCGGCGACGTCGCGGTCCTGACTCAACCGCCAGGCCAGCGCGTGCTCGCGACCGCCTGCGCCCACGACCAGGATGCGCTGTGGTGACATGCGCCGCACTCTAGCAGCCCATCCCGGCTTCAACCACGGGCGGCGGGGGGCGGCGCGGCCGCCGCGCCGCGCCCATGCAGGTGGAAGCGCGTCGCGTCGGTCGTGCCGCCGACGAGCATGGCGTCCGGGTCGACCGCGCGCCGCGCGGCTTCGCACACCTCGGCGCGCGCGACCGGGTCGAGCGCGTTCCACAGCGCGAGCGCGCGCGCGCTGGCCAGCCCGGGGAACAGGGCGGCCCGCTCCGCGCCGGCGCTCGCCGAGAGCACGGCCTCGGCCTCGCGCAGTTCGTCGTTCATTTCCAACGGCACGCCGTGCGGGCCGGCGCCGAACCCGCAGCACGTCGAACGCTCGGGATCGTGCACCAGCGTGAGCACGCCCGACACGCGGGTCAGTTCGCGGGCGCGCGCCACGTCCGCCGCCCCCGACTCGGGCGCCGCGAGCAGCACGGTCATGCGACCGGGCGGAATCGACCACACGCGGGACACCGCGGCGATCAGGGCGGGCAGGCGCTCGGCCGGATCCGGCGCGGCATCGATGGCGATCAGCAGCGACACGCCGAACGGCGGCGCCGGCGCCTGGGCGAGCAGCGCGGCCAGGGGATCGCCGGGCGCCCCCTTCGCGTGCTCGATCCGCCTAGCCACCAGTCACGCGCCCGGCCAGCTCGGCCTTCAGCAGTTCCTGAACGACCTGCGGCACGGCCTGGCCGCCGCTCTTCTTCATCACCTGTCCAACCAGGAAGCCGAGCGTCGCCGTCTTGCCGGCCAGGTACTGCGCGACCGGCCCCGCGTGCTCGTCGATCACGGCGCGCACCAGCGGCAGCAGATCGTCGCTCGACGACTTCGCGCTGTTTCGGGCGATCAACGGCTCGGGATCCGCGCCCGACAACGCGATCTCGTCGACGATGCTCTTGCCGGTGGTGGCGGTGACGGCCACCGACTCCACGGCGCTGATGACCTTCGCCAGGTTCTTCGCCGGAACCCGTTGCGCCCAGTCCGCGGCGCTCCAGCCGTGTTCCTTCATCAGGCTCAGCGCCTTGCCCATGACCCAGTTGCTCGCGGCCTTGGGGTTCGTCGACTTCGCCACGTCCTCGAAGTAGTCGGCGAGCTCGCGTTGATCGGCCAGCACCTGCGCGTCGTACGCCGGGATCGCGTACTCGGCGGCGAGGCGCTGCTCGCGGGCCCACGGCAGCTCGGGCAGGGCCCGCGCCGCGCGTTCGCGCGCCGCCGCGTCGACCACGAGCACCGGCAGATCGGGCTCCGGGAAGTAGCGGTAGTCGTGCGCGTGCTCCTTCGAGCGCATCACGGCGAGACGATCCTGATCGGCGTCGTACAGCAGCGTGCTCTGCTCGATCCGGCCGCCCGACTCGAGCACGCCGGCCTGGCGCGCGATCTCGGCAGCGATGCCCTTCTCGACGCCCTTGATCGAGTTCAGGTTCTTGAGCTCCGTCTTCGTGCCGAACGCGGACGTGCCCGCCACGCGCAGCGACACGTTCGCGTCGCAGCGCAGGTGGCCCTTTTCCATGTCGCCCTCGGAAATGCCGAGCCAGCGCACGAGCCGGCGCAGCGTGGTCAGGAACGCCGCGCACTCGGCCGGCTCGCGGAACGCCGGCTCGGTCACCAGCTCGAGCAGCGGCACGCCGGCGCGATTGAAGTCGACGCGCGACACGCGGCGGTCGCCGTGCTTCTCCGGATGGAACGACTTCCCGGTGTCCTCCTCCACGTGGATGCGGGTGAGCGGGAAGCCGCGCGTCGCGCCGCCCACGGCGACCGGAACCGAGCCGCCCTCGCACAGCGGCCGGTCGTACTGCGTGATCTGGTAGTTCTTCGGCATGTCCGGATAGAAGTAGTTCTTGCGCGCGAACACGCTCTCCTCGCGCACCGCGCACCCCAGCGCCAGGCCCAGCCTCAGCGCGGCGTCGATCGCCGCGCCGTTCGCGCGCGGCAGCGCGCCGGGCATCCCCAGGCACACCGGGCACACGTTCGCGTTCGCGACCGCGCCGAACCCGACCGGGCAGTCGCAGAACATCTTGCTGCGCGTGGCCAGCTGGATGTGGCACTCCAGGCCGATCACCGCTTCGTAGGCCATGCGAACTCCGTGGTGTGGGAACGCGCGAGGCGCGCGCGCTCGCCGCCGACTTCCAGCGCGCGCCCGGCGCGCAGCAGCACGGGCTCCGCGTCCTCCGGCCCCAGCACCTGGACGGCGAGCGGCAGCCCGCCCGCGTCGCGACCGAACGGCACCGTGAGCCCGGGAATGCCCGCCAGGTTCGCGCCGATCGTGAACACGTCGCTGAGGTACATCTCGAGCGGATCGGAGGTCTTCTCGCCGAGGCGGAACGCCGCGCTCGGCGCCGACGGCATCAGCATGAAGTCGCAGCGCGTGAACGCGTCGCGGTACTCGTGGCGGATGCGCGTGCGCGCGCGCTGCGCGGTCAGGTAGAACGCGTCGTAGTAGCCGGCCGACAGCGCGTACGTGCCGAGCAGGATGCGGCGCTGCACTTCGGCGCCGAAGCCTTCGCTGCGCGTGCGCGTGTACAGCGCGCGCACGTCCGGCGCGTCCGCGTGGCGGAAGCCGTAGCGCACGCCGTCGAAGCGCGCCAGGTTCGAACTGGCCTCGGCCGTCGCCACCAGGTAGTACGTCGCGACCGCGTACGTGCCCGGCATGAAGTCGAACGCCACGCGCCGGGCGCCGGCGCGCTCGAGCGCGTCCGCCGCGCGTTCCAGCGCGTCGACGATTGCCGGGGCCACGCCCTCCTTCCACAGGTTCGCCGGCCAGCCGAAGCGCAGGCCCGCGACGCCCGAGTCCCACGCGCTCACGTCGGGCGCGGGGCCGAGACGCGTCGTCGCGTCGAACGGATCGGGGCCGGCCAGCACTTCGTAGGCCGCGGCCACGTCGCCGGCGTGCCGCGCGAACACGCCGACCTGGTCGAGCGACGAGCCGAACGCGACGAGTCCGTAGCGCGACAGGCGGCCGTACGTCGGCTTGAGGCCGTACACGCCGCAGAACGCCGCGGGCTGGCGCACCGAGCCGCCGGTGTCGGAGCCGAGCGCGATGGGCACGAGACCGTACGCGACGGCCGCGGCCGGCCCGCCGCTGGAACCGCCGGGCACGCGCGCGAGGTCGAAGGGATTGCGCGTCGGACCGTAGCAGCTGAACTCGGTCGACGAGCCCATCGCGAACTCGTCCATGTTGCCCTTGCCCACGATCACCGCGCCCGCGGCGCGCAGCCTCGCCACCACCGTCGCGTCGTAGGGCGCGCGCCAGCCGGCGAGGATCTTCGACGCGCACGTCGTGGGATACGCGTCGCGCGTGCACAGGTTGTCCTTGAGCAGCACCGGGACGCCGGCGAGCGGCCCCTTGCCCGAGGCGCGCGCCGCCGCGGCGCGCGCCGCCGGATCGGCGTGCACGACGGCGTGGACGTCGGCCTCCCACACGCGGCCCGGTCCCTCCCATCCCGCTTCGGCGGTGGCCTCGGCCCTCGCGGAGCCCGCGTTGACGGCGGCCGCGACGTCGCGCGCCGGCCACGCCCAAGTCTCGGTCGCGCTCATGGGGCCAGGTTCTCGACGATCGGCGGCACGAGGAAAAAGCCGTCCTCGCCCTCGGGCGCCTGCGCCGTCGCCGTCAGCGGATCGAGGCGGCGGCCGTTCGGCTCGTCGGGCCCGAGCGGCGCGCCGGACGGCGCGAACGTCGTCGGCTCGTAGCCTGCGAGGTCGAGCTTCGACAGCGTCGCCACGAATTCGAGCACGGAGGACAGCTCGGCGCGCACGCGCTCCATGTCGTCCGCCGGGATCTCGAGCCGTGCCAACTCGGCGATGCGCTCCACGTCCTCACGCCGAATCGCCATGGTCGCCTCTGCTCAGGAATCGTCCGAGCACGCGTTTGAGCGTCGTGCCGAAGCGCACAGTGTAGCGCGCGTCGGCGCCTTCGCCGTCGGCCTCCACGACCACGCCGCGGCCGAAACTCTCGTGATACACCTCGCGGCCCACGGCGCGCGAGCGCGTCGTGCCGCGAAACGGCGCGGCCGACCACGCCGAAGCGCCGTCGCTCGCCGCGTCGGCCACCTCGTCGCCGCCGCGATGCCACGTGCCGCGCCACGTCGCGTGGCGCTCGTCGCGCCGCGGGGCGCGCGCCGGCCCTTCGTCGCGCGTGAGCACCTCGGCCGGGATCTCGTCCACGAACCGCGACACCGATCCGCCGCGCGCGCCGTCGAAGCGCCGGCGGAACGCCGCGGCGGTGAGCAGCACTTCGTCGCGGGCCCGCGTCAGCGCGACGTAGAACAGCCGGCGCTCCTCCTCCAGCTCGGCGGGATCGTCCAGCGACGAGCCGTGCGGAAACAGTCCTTCCTCGAGGCCGGCGACGATGACGACGTCGAACTCCAGCCCCTTCGCGTTGTGCGCGGTCAGCAGCAGCACGCGATCCGCGCCCTCGACGAGCCGGTCGGCGTCCGTGGTCAGCGCGCTCTCCGCCAGGAAGTCGGCCAGGGTCGCGCCCTCGCGCGCGCCCGACTGCGCGGCCGCGGCCACGAGCTCCTCGAGGTTCGCGCGGCGCTCGTCGAAACCCTCCGCGTCGTCGGCCTCGAGCGCCGTCAGGTAGCGCGAGCGCTCGAGCACGTGCAGGACGAGCGCGTCGGGCGCGCCCGCGGCGCGCTCGCGGATCTCGTCGAGCAACGCGAGCAGCTCGTCCGCGCCGGCCGCCGCGCCGCGCGGCAGCGCGCGCTCCGCGGCGAGCGCGCGCAGCGCCGATTCGGGCGGCACGCCGGCGTGCGCGGCGCGCGTCTCGACCTGCGCGCGCAACGCGGCGCCCAGTCCGCGCCGCGGCGTGTTCCAGATGCGCCAGAACGACACCGCGTCGGCCGGATTGACCGCGGCGCGCAGGTACGCGAGCACGTCCTTCACTTCGCGGCGCTGGTAGAACGCGATCCCGCCCACGAGTTCATAGTGGATCGCGCGCTGGCGCAGCTCGGTCTCGAGCGCGCGCGACTGCGCGTTCGTGCGGTACAGCACGGCGGCCTCGTCGAAGCGCCCGCCGCGCGCGACGCGCGACTCCAGGTACGCGCGGATGCGCCGCGCCTCGTCCACGTCGTCGGCGGCGAGCACGAAGTGCAGCGGCGCGCCGGCCTCGCGGTCGCACCACAGGGTCTTGCCCTTGCGCGACGGATTGTGCGCGATCACCGCGTTCGCGGCGGCCAGGATGTTGCCCGTCGAGCGGTAGTTCTGCTCCAGCCTCACGACGGACGCGCCGGGGAACGCGGTCTCGAACTCCAGCACGTTCGACAGGTCCGCGCCGCGCCAGCCGTAGATCGACTGGTCGTCGTCGCCGACCACGAACAGGTTGCGATGGACGTGACTCAGCGCCTGGACGAGCCGGAACTGCGCGTGGTTCGTGTCCTGGTACTCGTCGACCAGCACGTGTTCGAAGCGCCGCGCGTAGCGTTCCCCGATCTCGGGGCGCGTCGTCAGCAGGCGCACGCTCTCCGCGATCAGGTCGTCGAAGTCGTACGCGCCGGCGCCGCGCAGCGCCGTCGCGTAGTCGGCGTAGCACTCGGCGATCGCCTTCTCGTACGGCGAGACGGCGGCGCGCGCCGCCTCGGCCGGGGTGACGAGCGCGTTCTTCGCGTCGGAGATCCTGCCGAGCACGGCGCCCAGGCGGTACGCGGCCTCCGGCAGCTGGCGGCGCTTGAGGATCTCCTTCAGCACGCTCTCCTGGTCCTCGCGGTCGTAGATCGCGAAGTCGCGCGGGCGATCGAGCGCGGCGGCCTCGCGGCGCAGCAGTCGCACGGCTGTCGCGTGGAACGTGCCGACCCACAGGCGCGCCGCGGCCTCGCCCACCTCGCGTTCGATGCGCTCGCGCATCTCGCGCGCCGCGCGGTTCGTGAACGTGAACGCGAGGATGGCTTCGGGGCGCACGCCGCGCTCGAGCAGGCGGGCGATGCGCGACGTGAGCACGCGGGTCTTGCCGCTGCCCGCGCCGGCGATGACGAGGAGCGGCCCGCTCGCGTGCTCGACGGCCTCGTGCTGCGCCGGATTCAGCGGGATCTGGGGGCTCACGACACCTCGAGCGATCGGAAGGGAATCAGGGAGGTCTGGACCGGACCCGGCAATCTACCGAAAATCGAACGCGACCGTCCACCGGGAGGCGGACGGTCGCGTGGCCACGTGCGGCGGATGCCGGCTAGAACTCGGGCCCGATGCTGAAGTGATAGCGCGGCTGGGTCGCGCCAAGGCCGTCCGTCGTCCACGCCACGTCGAGTTTGAGGATCGCGAAGTACACCGCCGTGCGCACGCCGACGCCGAATCCGACCTTCGGCGTGGCCAGTCGGCGCGAGCCGTCGACGATGTGCGTGAGCAGCAGCTTGTCGCCTTCGTTCCACACCACGCCCGCGTCGCCGAAGATCGCGCCGCGCAGGTTGAAGATGCCGAGCGGCACCGGCCCGACGAGCCCCAGCTGCTGGATGAACGGGAAGCGCAGTTCCGCGTTGACGATCGCCAGGCGCGAGCCGAGCAGATCGAAGTCCGAATACCCGCGCAGCGTCGAGTAACCGCCGACGCGGAACGTCTGCGCGTCGCGGCCGCCGCTGTAGCCGGCGAGGACGCGACCCGCGAACGTGTAGCTGTGCGTCAGGTCCCAGTAGCGGCGCGAGTCCAGCGTCACGGACTGGTACGCGAGGCCCTTGTCGGTCACGGCGAACGACGGGCTGTACGTCACGTTGTAGCGGCCGCCGTTGACGGGGCCGTAGTAGCCGCCGAGCGCGTTGTCGCCGACCAGCGACACCGACGGCGACGTGACCGAGCGGTATTGCTTGCCCGTCTGGTAGTAGAAGCCCAGCGCGTCCTGCGCGAAGAAGTCGCGCTCCACGAACATCTGCGTGAAGTTGAACTCGGCGCGGCGGAAACGGTCGAACGGATACGACGACGTCAGCAGGAGGCCGAAATTGCGTTCCGAGAACACGCGCGGACTGCCCAGCGCCTCGCCCAGCGTCGTGACGCGCGACGAGTAGTAGTTCTTGAAGTGGAACAGGCCGACGCCGTAGTCCCAACGCCGCGGCAGGTAGTTGTAGATCGCGAGCGCGTTCGTCTCCGACAGCGACTGCGAGAACACGTCGGTGGCCACGTAGATGTTCTGGTCGCCGAGGAAGTCGCTGAACTGGAGCTGCGTGCTGCCCACGAAGCCGAATCCGGTGCCGCCGTAGAAGCCGCCGCCGGCGTAGTCGGGCGCGAGCCGCACGGCGTAACGCGCCGGCTTCTGGCCGAGCACCGAATCGGGCAGCGCGAACGGCCCGCCGTGATCCACGAGCGGCACCGTCACGCGGATCGCGGGCACGGTGTCCTGGCGGACCGGGAACGACGCGTGCGGGTAGTCGCCGGCCCACGCCGGAGGCTCGTCGTGCCGCGGCCGGTCGGCGGGCGGCGTCGGGCGTTCGGCGGGTTGCGAGCGGGCGCCCAGCGAGTCGACGTGCGCCACCGCGTTGCGCCCGGCCGTCAGCGTGTCCGGCCACGCGCCGGCCAGCGCGCCGTGGCTGGGCGCGATCAGCGTCGAGTCCGTCGAGCCGCGCGCCGCGTCCTCCGCGCTCAGCACGGCGAGCGGGTTCTGCTTGCGCAGCCGGCCCACGACCGGATCCAGCGACAGCGGCTCCGTGACCGCGAACACATCGAAGCCGCCCGTGTTGTACGCGGAGAACACCAGGCGATCGTTGCGCCGCGACCACGACAGGCTGGAGATGCCGCCGGTCACGTCCGTGAGCTGCGTGAACGACGAGTCGCGCGTATCGAACAGCAGGATGTTCGGCGTGCCGTTGCGGTCCGAGATGAACGCGAGCTTGTGGCCGTCCGGGCACCAGGCTGGCGAGTGATCGTCGCCGTACGTGTCGACGAGCTTCGTGATCTCCCCGGTCGCGAGCGTCAGGTCGAACAGCGCGTAGCCGCCGTAGCCCATCTCGCGACGCATCGGGTGCAGGACGACGGGCGCCAGGCGATCGGACGAGAACGTGATGCGCGAGCCGTCCGGCGTCCACGCCGGCTCCTTCTCGTCGTACGCGTCGTCCGTCAGGCGCGCGATGTGCCCGCCGTGCACGTCCACCATCCACAGGTCCGAGCGCCCGTTCTTGACTCCGACCACGACGAGGGAGTCGGAGATCGGCGACCACGCCGGGTAGTACAGCGCGTCGCAGCCCAGATCGATGCGCTTCTGGACCTTGCCGTTCCGCGAGTCGATCAGGTACAGCACGTCCCGCCCGGCGCTCTTCGCGGTGAGCGCGAGGCGCCGGCCGTCCGGCGCCCAGGTCAGCGAACTGCGGAACGACGGGATCGCCTCGAACGCCACGTTGCGCTCGCCGCGGATGATGCGGCGCAGGACCTTTCCATCCAGCGCGGACATCAGGTAGACGTCCGTGTACTGGCGGCGGTCCGAGAAGTACGCGATGCGGTCGCCGTCCGGCGACACCGCGGGCGCGGTGTTCAGGTTGCTCTCGTCCTTGCGGTGGTCGGTCAGGCGCCGCCCGAATTTCTCCGGGTCCTCCTTCGTCGCCACCGTCGGCCAGTAACGCCGGCGCAGCCACTCGCGCCACTGCTCGTCGAACTTGGAGACCGGCATGCCGACGCTGCGCTGGAACGCGCGATCGAAGTTGTGCATCTGGCGCGAGCGCTGCAAGACGTCGCGCAGCCGCTCTTCACCGTAGCGTTCGACGAGGTAACTGAGCGCGGACTGGCCCTGCTTGTACACGATGTACCCGCCCGAGAACTCGAGCGGCGGCAGGTAGCCCTCGATCGTGCCGTCGCGCAGGAACATCTCGGCGTTCGACTCCATGCCGAGCGAGAAGTACTCGGCCATGCCTTCCGCGAACCACAGCGGGATCTGGTAGAAGCCCTGGCGCGTGATGAGCGACGCCGCCGAGCCGCCGTACAGCATGTCGAACATGATGGCGTGGGTCAGCTCGTGCACGACGACGTGGCGCAGGTCCTCGTACGAGCCGGTGAACGGCAGCACGACGCGGTTGTGCAGCACCTCGGTGAAGCCGCCGGTGCCCGCGTCGATCAACTCGGGGGTGACGTTCGTCTGCGCGAAGTCGTTGTGCGAGCCGTAGAGGATGATGGGGACGCGGTGGCCGAGCGTGTGGCCCATGCGCCGCGACAGCTCGTCGTGCGTCTTCTCGGCCAGGTCCATGACGCGCATGGCCAGGCTGTCGAGGCCGGGATAGAAGTACACCTCGAAATGGTCCGAACTGATCGACCGCCAGTCGTAACGGCGGTACTGGACCTTGTTCTGCCCGAAGAACTGGGCGTGGGCGGTGCCGGCCAGCGTCACCACCGCGAAGAGCGCCAGACCGAGCCGCCGCGCCACCATCTTGCCCTGCATCCCCGTTCCTTTCCCCGGTCGGACGATCCGCTCCGACAATCTACACCCCTTCGGACGCAAGAAGTTCCCGCCCGTTCCGCACCAACTTCAGTATTCCCACCGCGCCTTGAGATTCACGTTGAAATCGGGCGTCCCCGAGTACGGGTTCGAGATGCCGCTCAGCACCCGGCGCTGGGCCAGCTGGGTGGTCAGGTAGATGAAGCGGTTGATCCGGTATTCGGCCTCCACGTCGCGCTCGAACAGGTTCGAGTTCGCGAACGTCGTGGGGTCATCGGGCTTATTCGTGAGCCCGGGCAGCACCTGACTGTACTTGACGCTGAGCTTGTTGTTGATCTGGCTTCCAGCCGACAGGATCATCGACCCCGTGCCGTTCAGCAGCCCGCCCCTGTCGCGCTCGAGCGACCACTCGCTCACGTAGTTGCCGAACGCCCGTGACAGGTCCGAGCTGAGCGACCGGTTGATGGCCTGGGTGATGTAGCTGTCGAGCGGGTCGTACACCCCGGCCAGGCCCTGGGACACGTCCACGCGCCCCAACGTCAGCTGGCGCAGGATCTGCGCCTGGTCCCACGCGTACGCCTTGTTGTCGTCCGTCAACGTGATGAGCGGCGCGTTGGCCCGGCCGGTGATGTCCACCACGATGTCGTGCGGGGTCTCGGTCGACGTGTTCGGGTCCTGCCTGACCAAAATGCGCGTCGTGGCCTCGATGTCGAGCGTCGGATTCACGCCGCCGACGTTGTCGAACGTCAGGTTGGCCCGGCCGACGGTGAAGCGGTTGCTCAGGAAGTAGTACGTGCCGCGCAACGACTGCATGTCGCCGAAGATGATCAGCGAGTCGCGCGTCTGCTCGAGATTCAGGTCCGCGGCGAACTCGATCTCGCCCTCGGGCGGGCGCCAGCGCAGATTGCTGTTCGCGACGGCTTCGATGCGGTACGTCCAGTACAGCGGCTGGGTCGCGGCGGCGATCTGCTGCATCTCGTTCTGGTTGCTGAAGTCGAACAGGATCACGGCGCGCTGGATGTTCGCGCGCCCGACGACGAGCGGCAGCGTCTCGCCGCGCACGCGCGGACCGTTCGTGACCGTGAAGTCGCCGTTGAACTCGGCGGCGTACAGGCCGTGCTCGGCCGCCGAGAAATCGCGCAGGCTGAGCTTGAACGCGTAGGAATGCAGCGTGAATCCCGACAGGTCGACGCGCCCGCTGCCGGTGACGCGCCCGCGCGTGCCCTGTCGCGCGCTCAGCGAGTCGAGCGTGAGGTGCGTCTCGTCGAGGCTCAGCCGCGCGTTCACCGCCTCCAGCACTTCCTCGCGGCCGGCCATGCGCAGGCGGCCGTCACGCACGAACGCGTGGCCGTCGATCTTCGGCACTTTCGGCGTGCCGGTGACGTGCGCGCTGATCTCGAAGCGTCCCGACGCCGAGCCGATCTGCTCGACGAACAGCGGCACGATCGCGAGATCGCCGTTCGGCACGTCGATCTGCCAGCTCATCGGCGTGTCGGGCACGAGCGGCGTGCGCCCCAGGCCGAGATCGAGCGGCAGCCGCCCGCTCAGGTGCGAATCCACGCCGCGCCGCGTCATGCGCGCGTCGTCCACGGTCAGTTCGGTCCCGGCGTAGTGCGCGCGCACCTCGACGTCGTCGGCGCGATAATCGCGCCAGCCGCCGTCCGTCAGGTGCGCGTGCACGTCGAGCTGGGGATGCGCCGGGCTGCCGGACAGCTGGACGCCGCCCGCCAGCGTGCCCGACCAGCCGTCGGCGGCGGGGTTCAGCGCGCCGAGCCGGTCGATGGGCAGCTTCTCGGCCTCGACGAGCCCGTTCCACGACGAGGCGCCGGCCAGCCACTCGAGCACGCCGGGAGCGGTCAGCGTGTCGGGCCACGGGTGCGCCGTGCCCGCGAACGTCGCGTGGCCCTTGAGGCGGCCGCCGCGGAACGCGAGCGCGGCGTCCTTCACCTCGAGCCGCGAAGGCGCTCCGGCCAGATCCAGGCGCAGCGAGTCCACGGCGTGCCCCGACTCGCCCGGCGCGTCGGCGCGCGCCGCGAACGTCCAGCGCGGGTCGCCGTACACGCCCTGGATCTCGAGCGTGGCCTCGGCCTTTCCGCTCAGCTTCCATTCCACGGGCAGTCCCAGGCGACCGAGGTCGAGGGCGCGCGCGTGCGCCGACCAGTCGTACGCGCCCTTCGGCCCGGCCCAGCGTCCGGTCACGTCGAGCGTGGCGTCGCCGTCGCGCGCGTGCAGCCGGTCGAACGTCACGCCGCTCGGCACGCCGTGCAGCGTGACCGGCGGCTCGGCCGTCCAGTGGAACTGGCTGCTCTTCACGTCCGCGCGATCGAACGTGAGATCCCACGTGTCGCGGCCCCAGTTCGCGCGACCGGCCACGTCGAGCACGGTGTCGGCGGCCTCGGCGCGCAGCGAATCGATGCCGAGCGTACCGTCGCCGAGGTGCAGGCCGGCCTGGACGCTGTCGAAGTGCAGTCCCAGGTACATCACGTCGAGCAGGCGGGCGTCCGCGAGCATGTCGGGCACGTCGAGCATCGGCCCGCGCACGCGATCGAGCTTCCAGCGCGCCGCGTGCATGCCGAGCCAGTCGGTCTGGGCGCCGGCCAGGGCGCCGCTGACGAACACCTTGCCGTCGTGTCCCTCGACCCCGCCCGCGCCGTGATCGAGCATGCCGCGGATGCCGCTGGCCCGGCCGTCCGGCCATTCGTCGAGCGGGAAACGGTCCGCGACGTACGTGCCGAACCAGCCGTTCGACAGGACGCGCGCGTGCAGGGCGACCTCGCCGCCCCGGCGCTGCATGCGCACGGTGAAGCTGTCGGGTTGGATGTCGGGCATGTCCATGATGAAGTTCGCGCTGTCGGCGCGCCAGCCGGCGAGGACGCTCGACACCAGTTGCGCGCTGATCCGCCCCGACCCGTGCGGGCGCGTGTCGACCGCGTACTGGAAGCGCCCGTTCAGATCGCCGGACGGCCAGCCGTTCAAGTGCAGCGCGCCCCAGCGCGCCGGGTCGCCGCGCTGTACCAGGCCGCCCACCGACCAGCCTTCGTGCGCCCAGTCGACGCGCCCGTCCAGCACGCCGGCCGGCGACGTGAACCCGAGCGGCGCGAGGGCCAGCCGCTTGCCGTCCCAGCCGAACGCGCCGCGCCCGTCGCCCTTGAGGCTGTCCCAGTCCACGGTCGCGGTGAAGCGCCCGCGCCACTTCGTGTCGCCGTCGGCGTCGACCGCCGCGCTGCCCTCGCCGGGCACGTCGAACGAATGGTTGTCGAACACCCGCGCCAGCAGCTTCCAGCGCACGCGCGCCAGGTCGAGGTGCACGTGGCGCTCGCCGCCCTTCGCACTCCAGCCGCCGCCCGCCGACAGCTGGAGATCCGGCGCGCGCAGCTCGCGCACGCGGAACGTCACGCTGTCGCCGACGGCGAACTCGCCGGCGAGGCGCTCCAGCGGCTCGCGGTACGGGCCGCGGGTCCACGACAGGTTCGCGAGGTCGACGCTGAGCGGCGCGGTGTGCACGGTCACGTCGAGGTGGCCGCCGTCCACGTTCATCTCGGGGTCCGGCGCCACGACGCGCGCCTGGAGCATCGTCAGGTGCAGGCGGATCTCGGGCGCCGGGCCGTTCTTGCCACCGCCTCCGCCCCGCCACTTGGGATAGCGGATCTTGCCGTCGCGCCCGCGCGTCAGCCGGATCACGGGATGGTCCAGCGTCACGTCGACCGCGCGATGGCCGGGCGCCATGAACGCCCACGCCGAGTAGCCGAGGCGCATGCTGCGCGCCTCGAGGATCGGCGGGTTCGCGCCGTCGCGGAAGCGCACGCGCGGCGCGACGACCGTCAGGCCGACGAACGGATTGCCGCGGATGTCGCGGATGTCGAGCGCCAGATCGGAATGGAGCGCCAGGGTCTGGTTCAGGAACAACGTCAATTCCTTCGCCACCCATTCGGTGCGGTTCGCGACGTACAGCACCGCCGAGCCGACCACGAGCACGATGAGCGCGAACACGCCGAGGATGGCGAGACGGATGATCTTGCCGACCGTCCAGCGCACCGGCTCGGGGACGTGCTCGACGACCTCCTGGATCTCCTCGCGGATCTCCTCGGCGAAGCCGTGCGGATGGGGCTTCGGATCGTCGGGCGGGGTCGGGTCGGTCATGGGATCAGAAGGATGGGCCGATGGCGAATTGCAACTCGTGGACCAGCCAGCGCCGGACCAGAGGATCGACCGGGCGCGCGCTCCACGTCACGTCGAGACGCAGCGGCCCGAATGGAAGATTCACGCGGGGTCCGAAGCCGAACACGTACTGGACGTCGCCCGCGTCCGGCAGCGCGTCCCCGCCACGCGGCACGAAGTGCCGCGCTTTGATGTACGATGGCCGCGCCCAGACATTCCCGGCGTCGACGTAGGCCTCCACCCCGAACGGCCCGGCCAGTGGGATGCGCAACTCCACGTTCGCCTGGACGAGGGCCAGGCCGCCGGAGCGCGGCAGGCTGTTCTCGTCGAAGCCGCGCACGGAGTTGACGCCGCCCAGACGGAAGCGGTTTTCGAGCGGCACCCGGGCCACGTCGGCGTCCGTGACCAGGGTGTCCTCGGGCGTGAACTGGTTCGCCCTCCCGAACGGCCGGATGACGCCGGCGCGCACGCGGCTGGCCAGCACCCAGGTTCCGACCGGCGTGTACCACGCCGAGCTGAACTGGGTCTTCGTGTAGCTGCTGCTGCCCTTCAGCGGCCCGCCCGCGATCTCGCCGCTCACGCCCTGCACGGAACCGTGGGCCGGGTTCAACGGGTCGTCGCGCAGGTCACGATCGAACGCGAGCGTCAGCCGGTGCGTCGTGTAGGACGGCGGCACGTTGCGCAGCAGCGAGTCGCGCGTGACCTGGTCGATGGTGCCGCTCGTGAAATCGATGCTCTGCTTCACGAACACGTTGTCCTGGGTCAGCGACGCGCGCACGTACCGGCCGTACTCGCGGCGCAGCTGGAACGTGATGCCGGGCGCGTTCTGGTGCACGACCCAGCGCGGGTCGCTGGCCCGGTCGTCGTGGACCTCGTAGTACACCGTCACCTGCCCGCGCGTGCGCGTGCGCAGCAGCCACGGCTCGAGCAGCGACGCCTCGGTGCGCGTCAGCAGGAACTTCGCGTTGCCGTCGAACGACAGCTTCGAGCCGACGGAGCCCTGCAGGCCCTGGCCGGCCACGTTGCGGTGCCCCCAGTCCGCGTTCACGCTGAGCCGCTCGTACGTGCCGCTGCCGATGCCGGCGTCGATCCAGCGCGTCTTGCGTTCGCGCACGCGCATGTCGATCTCGATGGTCGAGTCGACGGGCAGCGGCGTGATCTGCACCTCGCTGAACAGGCCGGTCTCGTACAGGTGCTCGAGCGAGCGATTGATGCGCGACAGCCGGTACAGGTCGCCGGGCTTGATGAGCAGCTCGCGATCGATCAGCTGACGGCGCACGTGCAGCTCGCCCGGCGAGCTGAGCAGCACCTGGCCGAAGCGGTAGCTCGGACCCTCGAAGACGTCGTAACGCACGTGCACCTGGAGCCCCTCGCGCGTGGCCTCGGCGCCGACCTGCGGGCGGTAGCCGCGCTCCTGGTACGCCTGCGAGATGCGCGCCGTGTCCGCGGCGAGGAACGACGGATTGAACGGGCGCCCGGGCCGGGCGTACAGCTTCTTGCGCAGCGCGGGCAGCGGATACGTGCCGACGCCGTCGAACGTGACGTCGTGCACGCGCGACAGCGGCCCCTCGTCGATGCGATACGTGACGACGGCGCGCCGCTTGTCGGACGTCAGCTGGATGTCGTAGCCCACGCGCACGTCGAGGAAGCCGTGCTGCCGATACACGTTCGCGAGGGCCAGCGTGTCGGCGCGCACGAAATCCAGCCGGAGCAGCGGGCGCTCGCGCCACGGCAGGATCGACGCGCCGCGCGTCTTGAGCGCCGCGCGCAGTTCGTGCTCGGCGACGCGATGGCGGCCCTTGAAGTGCACCTGCTTGACGGTCTCCAACTCGCTCGGCAGTTCTCCTTCGGCGCGGACCGTCGCGGGCGCGAGCAGCGCGATCAGCAGCAGGGCCGCGACCGCACCGACGCGGCCGGCGCTACGGTGGCGAAGGGGCAACCGTCTTCTCCCGAGGAGCCGGATGGGGCGCGCGATCGAGCGCGCGCTGGCGCTGGATCCACCGCCACGGGTCGTTGGCCAGGATCAGGATGAACAGGGTGCCGAGCACCACCAGTCCGACGCGCTGGAACTGCAGGTAGGCGCGAGCCGACAGCGAACGGCGGCGCACGGCCTGCAGCAGCGCGAGCACGATGTGCCCGCCGTCCAGCACCGGGAGCGGAAGCAGGTTGAACGCCATGATGGCGACGTTGATGAGCGCCAGGAACTGCAGGTACGAATCGAGGCCGCGCCGCGCCTGCTCGCTCGCGGCCTGGGCGATGAACAACGGTCCGCCCAGGTACTCGCGGTAGTACAGCGGACGCGACACCGTCAGCCACATCCCGCCGTACACGCTTCCCACGAGCGCAATCGTCTCGTGGAATCCAATGTCGACGGACTCGAGGAACGTATGGCGGTCGATGTAGACCTCGTGGCGCGGCGCTTCGATGCCGATGCGCGGCGGGTCGCCGGCGCCACCCTCCGGGTTGATCGGCGTGACGCTCACGTCGAAGTCCTGGCCGCCGCGCTCGACGCGCAGCGTCACCGCCTTGTCGACCTGGCCCTTCAGCGACTGCGGCAGGTCGTTCCACACGCGGATGGGCCGGCCGTTCACCGCGAGGATGCGGTCGCCCTCGCGCAGCCCGGCCTTGTACGCCGGCATCCCGGTGACGACCGCGCCGACCACCGGCGGATCGTCGGGCCGGTGAATGCTCGACATCACCGGCTCGCGCAGCGCTCCCGGTACGTGCACGGAGATGGGCGTCGCGCCGCGCTCGACGCCCAGATCGAGGGGCTGCCCCGTGCGCTTGCCGGCCGCCAGGAAGATGCGCAGCCAACTCGAGGTCCGCTGTCCGTCGACCGTCACGATGCGGTCGCCCTCGCGCAGCCCGGCTTGGTACGCGAGGCTCGTATCGGAAACGGCGCCCAGAATATTGGGCGCATCCGAGTACGAAGTCCCCGTCATCCCGACGACGACGACGACCAGGAACGCGGTGATCAGGTTCGCGAGCGGCCCCGCGACCGCGATCAGCATCCGGCCCTGCCAGGGATGCGACAGGTATTCCTTCGGCGTCGCCGGCATCGAGCCGTCTTCGCCCGGACTGTCGCCGGCCATCTGCACGTAGCCGCCGAGCGGGACCCACGACAGCCGGTACTCGGTGCCGCCACGATGGACCGCGAGCAGCGCGGGGCCGAACCCGAGCGAGAAGCGCAGGACCGTGACGCCCCGCGCCTTGGCCGCCAGGAAGTGGCCGAGCTCGTGGACGAAGATCACGATCCCGAGCAGCCCGATTCCCGGGCCGATCCCGGCGAGCACGTGGACGATCGAAGGCAATACGTTTCCCATGCGTGGCAACTCCTTGACTCGCGCGTGGTTGTCGAAGCTAACCCGCCCCGGAACGGAGCGTCAAGGCTGGGGCCCGCCGGCGGCGGCGCCCGACCCCTCCTGCGATGCAAGCAATGCGCATGCGAGCCCGATCGCCAGGTAGCTCTGATAGACGACTTCGGCGTCCCCGAACGTGAAATCGAACAGTCCCGAAACGAGCAACGCGGCAAACACCGCGAGCGCCGAGGCGGCGAGCCCGACGTCCGGGCCACCCCGCGCCGCGCGGCGGCCGCGCAGCAGCTGTCGCGCGGCCGCGACCAGCCAGAACACGAACGCCAAGAGTCCGATGACTCCGGTCATGACCGCGATCTGCACGAAGTTGTTGTGAAAATGCCCGCTTTCGAACGTCCAATCGGGATAGCGGTAGCGGCGGTACAGCGCCAGCAGATCCTGGCAGCCGACGCCGATCCACGGATGATCGCGGATGATGTCGAGACCCGAGCGCCACATCGACAGCCGTCCCTGGTTCCCCGGATCGTGCGGGTCGACGATGCTGTAGAGCCGCGCCACCAGGCGTGGCGGGCCGAACCTGGCGAGCGCCGCGAACGCGACCGGCACCGTCCACCACCAGCGCGGCGCCAGCGCCACCAGGATCACGACCGCGCCGACCGCCGCGCCCAGCCAGTGGCTGCGCGTCTGGGTCAGCACGAGGCCGAGCGCGAGCGGGATCAGCAGCGCGGCGTAGATCCAGCGCCTCCCGTCGCGCCGGCCGGCGGCCTGGCCGAGCGCCCACAACAGCGCGCCGGCGAGCACGCCGCCCGACGTCATCTGGTTCGAGAGCAGGGACTTCATGCGATAGCCCGGATCGCGCGTCACGCTGACCGCGTAGATCAGAAGTCCAACCGCGGTCGTGAGGATGGCGCCGGCCAGCAGCAGCGGGACGACGCGCCGGCGCACGTTCGGCTCCCGCGTCGCTTCGGCGGCCAGCACGATGAGCAGGAGCGCGTAGAGCTTGCGCACGTGGAAGAACGACGACGCCGGCTCCTGGCTGAACGCGCTGCTCACGAGCCAGCACGCGACGAGCAGCGCGCTGGCGGGAAGCAACCACGACGGCGCGATCGTGAGCCGGCGGCCGCGCGCCACGCTGACCGAGAGCGCGATCAGCCCCAGGATCAGCGCGCCCTCGGTCAGTGCGATGCTGAACGGCAGCGTGAAGCTCAGCGCGAGCAGCGCGCCCTGCGCGACGGCCAGCGCGCCGCCGCCCCGGCCGGGTTCGCCCGGCGCCCAGTCAGGCCGTCGCACGCGACCCCGCGCGCTCGGCGAGCACGGCCTGGTACTGGGCGAGCGTGCCCGCGACCATGGCGTCGGCGCTGAACGCCTCGACGCGGCGCCGGCCTTCGGCGGCCCAGCGTGCGCGCGTGCCCGCATCCGCGAGCGCGGCGAGCAGTGCGTCCGCGAGCGCGGCCGGATCGCGCGGCGCCACGAGTCGTCCGTTCGCGCCGTCCTCGATCACGTCGGGAATGCCGCCCACGCGCGTCGCCACGATCGGCACGCCGCGCGCCTCGGCGTCGAGGAGCGACGTGCACAGCCCCTCGAGGTGCGAGGACAAAGCGAACAGCGTGAACTGGCGCATCAGCGCGCGCGCGTCCGGGCGGAAGCCCATCACGTGCACGTGCGCCTCGAGGCCGAGCGCGGCGCGCTCGCGTTCCAGCGCCGGCCGGCACTCGCCCTCGCCGATCCACGCGAAGTGCGCGTCCGGGCGCGCGCGCACGACGCGCGCCGCGGCGGCGAGCAGCGTGGCGTGGTCCTTGTGCGGCGCGAGCGCCGCGACCGTGCCCACGATCGGCGCGCCGGCCGCGAGCCCGAGCGTGGCGCGCAGGTCGGGCGCCGGCTCGTCGTCGCGCGGCAGCTCGATGCCGCTCGGCACGAGCGCGAGACGGCGTTCAGGCAGGCCGGCCGCGCGCAGCACGTCGGCCACGCCGCGGCTGATGCACAGGTAGCGGTCCACCGGGAAGCGGTACTTGATCCGGCTGAACGGCTGCGTCGCGACGCGGAAGTCGACGCGCCGCGACACGACGACGCCGGGCACGCCGGCCAGGCGCGCCGCCGGCACGCCGAGCGCGTGGGCATGCGCGCTGTGACAGTGCGCGACGTCGGGCGCCACGCGCTTGAGCGCGCGCGCGCCGCTCCACACCGCGGCCACGTCGAGGTCGCCGCGCCCCTCCCAGCGCACGTGCGCGAACGACTCGGCGCGCGCCCGCTCCGCGAGCGGGCCGTCCGGGGCGAGCAGCGTGCTCGCGTGACCGCGCGCGCGCAGCCCGCGCATGAGCAGCAGCACCTGGGCCTGTCCGCCACGCCACGTGCGGCCGGTGTCGAGATGGGCGACGTTCACGGCGCCGCGCTCCCTTCGCCCGTCAGCGCGGCGCGCAGCGACTCGCCGATGCGTTGCGGCGTGGCCACGTCGACGGCGCGCGCGCGGCCCGCCGCGCCCAGCCGCGCGCGGCGCGCCGCGTCGCCGATGAGGATGCGCAGCCCCTGCGCGATGGCCGCGGGCTGGTCGCGCACGACGGCGTCGAGATGGACGCCGGGCTCGAACACCTCGCGCAGGCCGGCGCCGTCCCCGGTCAGCACGGCGCGCCCCGCGGCGACGCCCTGATAGACCTTGTGCGGGATCACGCGCCCGGCCTTGTCGCTCGCGCCGAACGCGCCGAGCACGATGTGCGCGTCGGCCAGCACGCGCGGCGAATCGGCGTACTCGACGGGGCCGGCGAAGTCGACGCGCTGCACCTTGAGGCGCTCGACCAGCTCGCGGGCGCGCGCGAATTCGATGCCCTTGCCCACGAACTCCACGCGGAACTCGGGCAGCGACGCCGCGTCGCGCTCGAGTTGGGCCAGCGCCTCGATCACCGCGGGCACGCCGTGCAGCGGCAGGAAACCGCCGACGTAGACGATGCGCACCGGCCCGGAGTCGACGGGCGGCGGCACGGCGAAGAACGCGTCCTCGGCGCCGACCAGCACGCGGCGCAGCCGCGCCCGCGACACGCCCAGGCTCTCGAACAGCGCCCCGTGCGCCCATGTGTCGCACAGCACGAGATCCGCGCGGCGCATCGTTTTCCGGTCCAGCATCTCGTTCCAGCGGGCCTGCGCCGAACCTTCGGCGTGCAGCCCCCAGTCGCGCACCAGCGTGTCGTGGCGCGACACGAGCGGATCGAACACGAGCGGACGCCGGCCCTTGAGCGTCGCGGCGAGCGGCACGTCCTTGTGGCGGAACTCGGGCACGAACACGATGTCGGCCGCGCGGCCGTGGCGCAGGAACGCGAGCGCGAGCCGGGCGTGGCGGCTCAAGCCGCGCCTGCGATACGCGCACACCTCGATCACACCGACGCCCGCGCGATGCAGCCCCTCGCGCAGGATGCGATTGCGCGGATACGAAGGATCGTACGCGCCGAAGAAGCACACGTTCATCGCGGCCCGTCCCCGCCCGGCGTGCGCCGCCCGGCCCACAGCTCCGCGTACTTGAGGAACACCTGGGCCGCCGCCAGCAGGCACACCATCAGACCGGCCGCCCCGTCGAGAAATCCGAGCTGCAGGACGTACATGCGCAGGAAGCGCAGCGGCGGCCGCACCAGCGGATCGAGCGGCCCGGCGCGGCGCCCCTGTCCGCCCGCCTTCTCGGCGCCGGCCGCGGCGTAGCGCACGAGCTTGTCGCGGCACTCGCCCCACGTCGCGTAGCTGTGGTGTTCGAGCACCCCGGCGAGCCGGCCGTGCGGGCCGGGCACGTCGACGCGCTCGTGCACCGGCGCGGCGTCGAAGCGCGCGCCGTCGCGCGCGAACAGACGGCGCACGCGCTCGCCCTGCCAGCCGCAGTAGCGGATGCGCTGCCCGAGGAAATACGTCACGCGGTGCACGTCGAACGAGCGGCACGCGCCGGGATCGCGCACGCGGCGCGCGACGTCGGCGCGCGCGGCGTCGTCGAGACGTTCGTCGCCGTCGATCCACAGCACCCAGGGCTGCGTGCACTGGGCGAGCGCGAACGCGCGCTGCGCGCCGAAGCCGTCCAGCGCGCGCGTGAACACGCGGGCGCCCAGGCGTTCGGCCACGTCGCGCGTCGCGTCGCGCGAGGCCGCGTCCACGACCACGACGACTTCGGCCGCGAACGCGAGCGTGGGCAGCAGCGCGGCGAGCCGCGCCGCCTCGTCACGCGCCAGCAGCAGGACGGAGATCGGCAGCCGCTCGTCCATGGCGCTCCAGGTGTGCGAGCACGCGCGTCGCGGCCGCCTCGGCCGTCAGTTCGGGCATGCAGTTCCAGTGCGGACAGCGCGTCCGGTCGCAGCCGCGGCAGGGCAGCGTCGTGCGCCACACGGCGTGCGCGTCGCCGCGCGGCGCCCAGGTGTCGGGATCGGTCGGTCCGAACCAGGCGAACGTCGGGCGACCGAACGCGGCCGCGAGATGGATCGGCCCGGAGTCCGTGCCGACGACCGCGCCGAGGCGCGCGATGACCGCGGCCAGCTCGGCGACGCCGCACGGCGGCAGCACGCGAACACCCGGCGCGTGGCGCCGCACCGTGTCCGTCACGTCGTCCTCGCCCGGTCCGGCCAGCAGCAGCACGTCGCGCCCGGCCTCGGCGACGAGGCGCGCGAGCCGCCCGGCGTTGACCGCGGGCCACGTCTTCGCCGGCCACGTGCCGGCGGCCACGAGCCCGACCGTCTCCTCGGGCGCGCGGACGCCGGCGCGCGCGAGCAGCTCGTCCGCGCGCGCGCCATCGGCCGAGTGCGGCGCGAGCCGCGGGTCGAGGCCGTCCGCCCGCCCGCCGGCCGCGAGCGCGAGGCGCACGTGCGTGGCCGCGGCGTGCTCGCGGCGCGGCCGGCCGGCTGCGTCGAGCACGAGCGCCGTGCGCGGCACGGCGCGGCGGTACGCGCGACCGCGGCCGCGCAACGCGTAGCCCACGCTCGTCGCCGCGCCGCACCACGCGGCAATCAGCGCCGTGCGCGGATTGCCGAAGAAATCCACGACGAGATCGAACCGGCGGCGGCGCAGGGCCGCGATCAGCGCGAGGGTGCCGCGCACGCTGCGCTCGAGCGGCCAGATCTTCGCGACGCCGGGCAGCGGCTCGAGCAACGGCGCGTAGCGCGGCTCGGTCACGACCTCGAGCGTGGCGCCCGGGTGGCCGGCGAGCAGCGCGCGCAGCGCCGGCGTGATCAGCACGACGTCGCCCAGCGCGCGCGGCCGGAGCGCGAGCAGCCGCGCGCTCACGAGCGCGCTCCACGCGCGCGGATGCGCTCCACCAGTTCGCGGCTGGCGTGCGCCTTGGGATCGCCGGCGATCGCGGTCACGCCGCCGAGCGCCGCCACCGTCGCGCGCTCGGGCACCGTGTCGGGGCGATAGTCGGTGCCCTTCGCGTGCACCGCCGGACGCAGCTCCGCGAGCAGCGCGTCCACGGTCGGCTCGTCGAACGCCACCACGAGATCGACGGCGCGCAGCGCCGCGATCAGCGCGGTGCGATCGCGCACGCCCATCACCGGCCGGCCCGGCCCCTTGTGCGCGGCCGCGCTCGCGTCGCCGTTGACGGCCACGACGAGCCGGTCGCCGAGCGCGCGCGCCGCGTTCAGATAGCGGGCGTGGCCCACGTGCAGCAGGTCGAACACGCCGTTCGCGAGCACGACGCGCTGCCCGGCGGCGCGCCACGCGTCGACGATGGCGCGGGCCTCGGCGCGCGCGACGACGCGCTCTGCGGCGCGCATCAGCTCGCGGCCCCGCGCCGCGGGCGCAACGCGCGCACCAGGTCCGCGGCGGCGACGGCGACCGCGCCGCGCCGGCCGACCGCGACGCTGCCCGCGACGTTGGCCAGCGCCGCGGCCTCGAGCGCGGGCGCGCCCGCGGCCAGGGCCAGCGTCGCCGCGGCCACGACCGCGTCGCCCGCACCCGTCACGTCCACGGCCTCGGCGCCGCCGTGGGCGGCCAGACTGACGGCGCGCGCGTTCCACAGCGTGAGGCCGTCGCGCCCGCGCGTGATCACGAGGTGGCGGGCGCCGAGCCGCGCGCGCAGCAGGCGCGCGACCCGCGCCAGGTCGCGCTCGTCGCGCACCTCGATCCCGGCGGCGGCCGCGGCCTCGCCCTCGTTCGGCGTGGCCAGCGTGACGCCGCGATACGCGACGAGCCGGTAGCGCGCGTCGAGCCCGACCGTGAGCCGGCGCCGCCCGCGCGTCGCGGCGCCCGCCAGGGCCGGCGTCACCGAGTCGTAGCCGTAGTCGGAGAGCACGAGCGCGCGCGCCTCGGCGAGCAGCG
>DATJGS010000008.1:0-20573 GCA_035494735.1 Saccharimonadaceae bacterium (SeqCode) | reverse complement strand
TCGCTCGAGTGGAGCCGCCTCGAGCCCGAGCGCGGGCGCCACGACGGCGCCGCGGTCGCGCACTACCACGACGTGTTCGCGTCGCTCAGGCGCCACGGCCTCACGCCGCTCGTCACGCTCCACCACTTCACGAATCCCCTGTGGATCGCCGACCGCGGTGGCTGGGAGAACCGCGAGACCATCGACCGCTTCTGCGAGTTCGTGCGTTTCTGCGCGCGCGAGTACGGCGGCGAGGTCGACTGGTGGTGCACGGTCAACGAGCCCGAGGTCTACGCGTTCCGCGGCTACTCGGAGGGCGTGTGGCCGCCCGCCAAGCGCGACGAAGGCGCCGCGCTCGTCGTGCTCGGACACCTGCTCGAGGCGCACGGCCGCGCGTACCGCATCCTCCACGACGAGGACCGCGCGGACGCCGACGGCGACGGCGTGAAGGCGCGCGTCGGCTTCGCGAAGCACCGCCCGCAACTGGTCCCGGCGCGGCCCTGGTTCCCGCTCGACGTGCTGCGCGCGCGCTTCGAGAACGCCGTGTTCAACGACGCCGTCGAGGAGGCCGCGGTGACCGGCGCGATCGCGCTCTCGATCCCCGGCGTCAAGCCCGTGCGCCGCGACGTGCCGGAACTGAAGGACAGCCTCGACTGGTTCGGGCTCAACTACTACACGCGGTGGCTGGTGAAGATGTTCGCGCCCGATCCGCACGTCGCGAAGAAAGGCGCGCCGCTCAACGACCTCGGCTGGGAGATCTGGCCGCGTGGCTTCGAAGAAGCGCTGCTGCGCGTCGCGGCGTACGGCAAGCCCATCGTCGTCACCGAGAACGGGGTGGCGGACGCGACCGACCACGTGCGCCCGCGCGTGCTCGTCGAATCGCTCCTGCACATGGGCAACGCGATCGAGCAAGGCGCGAACGTCATCGGCTATTGCCACTGGTCGCTGATGGACAACTTCGAATGGTCGGACGGATATCGCGGCCGCTTCGGGCTGTATCGCGTCGACTTCGCGGACCCCGAGCGCCCGCGCACGCGCACCAGGAGCGCGGAGATCTTCGCGCGCATCGCCCACGCGAACGCGATCGGTGGCGACGTGGTCGCGGAAGTGGGATTGGCGCTCTAGGGGGCGGGGCCGTCCACCCGGGCGTTGCCGCCCGGCGACGGCGCGATCGCGCGGTGCCGGCCGATCGCCGCGATCGTGCAGACTGCAATCGGACTTGAAACAGAAACTCAAGCATGGCGCGCCGCGCGCCGATGAACCGGATGCGTGCGCGCGTAAGCCGAGGGGCCTGGGCGCGTCGCACTCGACGCGACTTGTCGCGCGCACGCAGATGCTCTCTCCCGGCACGCCTTGAGCTTTCGGGCGCCGCCCGCTACCTTGCCGGCCCCGAACCCCACGCGAACCGGGAGCTTCCCATGTGCCCCTTCTGCAAGCCGCACGACGGCAAGCCGTGCACCGTGTCCGAGAAACCGAACGGACGCCTCATGTGCTCATGCGGGCGTCACTCGTGGCCGAATTCGGCGACGTTCCTCGAGACCTGCCGGCGGATGAGCCTCACCATGACGCGCACCGTCCACAACTGGACGCAGAGCTACTGACGCCGCGCCGGCGCCCGGCGCCGGATGCCACGGACGTGCCGAGCGCCCCGCCTCGCGCGACGTGCGGCGTCGGACCCGACGCCGCGTCCTACTGCGCCGGCTTCTTGAACACCGCGTCGTCGATCGGCGAGTCCAGTTTCAGGCTCGACGTCTTGCCGTCCATGAACGGCTTGCCGTCGATCTCGACCTTCTGCGCGAACGGGTACTTGATCGCGCCCACCGCGCGCCAGTCGCTGTAGATCTCGACCTCGACGCCCGGCATCTGCGCGTTGTCGCTCTGGTGCTCGGCGCGGGCCAGCGTGCCGTCCGGCGCGAACAGCAGCGTCCAGTCGCGCACCAGGTCGCTCTTCACCGTGGCCACGCGATACGACACGCCGTCGATGACGCGCGGCTGATCCAGCGCGCGCACTTCGAGATCGTCGCCGTGGCCAAACAGGCGGAAGAACGACGTCTCGTACTGGCGCTTGAACTGCGACAGCCCGCTGGCCGGCACGTCCTGCAGCTGGCCGAAGCCCTTCATCCAGCCGTTCGTGCCGTCGAAGCCCTGCGAGACGTCGCCCATCGGCGTCTTCTGCGTGATCACCATGCGATCGGGCAGACGCCACGACACGGAGATCCCGAGCTGGAGGCTCTGGCCCTGCATGCTCACGTTCGCGTCCTGCTCGAGGTTCACGGTCTTGAACGCGGCCCACGCCGGCGCGCCGCCCGCGAGATCCGCGGCCTTCCTGAGCAGCGCCTTCCCGGCCGCGAGCTGCGCCGGTGTCGCCGGACCGGCCGCCGTGCTCTTGGAGGCGGGCGGCGGGATCGTGATGTCGACGCGCTCGACCGGGAGCCCCGCGCTCTCCAGCGGCCGATCGAAGTCCTTCTCCTTGCCGACCACGATGGCCACTTCCGCGTCCGGGTGGATGTGGTTCTTCGTCGCGGCCAGCATCGTCGCCGGCGTCACGGCTTCGAGACCCTTCTGGTAGCGCTGCAGGAAGTCGGCCGGATAGCCCGCCATCTCGTAGTACGCGACGCGGCTCAGCACCTGGCTCGGCTCCTCGAAGTTGAAGACGAACGAATTGAGCTGCGAGTCGCGCGCGATGCGCGTCTCGTCCTCGCTGAACGGCTCGCGCGTGGCGCGCGCCACCTCGGCGCGCAGCAGGTCGAACGCCACGAACGTGGACTCGCTCTTCGTCAGCGAGTACGCGAAGAACACGCCGGGCCGCCGCAGGCCGGCGCCCGAGTTGCAACCCGCCGCGTACGCCAGACCGCGCTGCGTGCGGATGATGTTGAAGAGCCGCGACTGGAATCCTCCGCCCAGCGCCTGGCTCATGACGTCCATGTTCGGATAGTCCGGGTCGATCTGGCGGAAGCCCCGCTCGGTGACCACGATGCCCGACTGGGTGACGTCGTCCTTCGGCGCGAACACCAGACGCGGCGTCACGCGCGTCGCCGGCTCGGGCAACTTGGGCTCCGGCGCGCCGCTCGCCTTCCAGTCCGCGAAGTTCGCGGCGAGCAGCTTCTTCATCTCGCTGCTCTTGAAGTCGCCGTAGACGGCCACGAACATCCGGTTCGGCTGGAACACCTGCGCGTGGCAGTGCACCAGGTCGTCGCGCTGGATCGCGTCGAGCGTCGCGTACTCGACGAGACGCCCCTCCGGGCTGTCGGTGCCGAAGACCGCCTGGCGCGCCACTCGCTCGAGCAGCGGGATCATTTCGTCGTTGCGCGACGCGATCCCGCGCCGCGCGGCGACCTTGGCCAGCTCGATCTTGTCCGTGGGAAATTCCGGCCGGCGCAGCACGTCGGCGAACAGCCCGAGTACTTCCGGCGCGTTCTCGGTCAGGCTGAAGAAGCCGCCGTAGCCCAAATCCACGCCGATGCTGGCGTCGATGGACGCGCCGATCGCGGCGAGTCGGTCGTCCAGCCAGTCGCCGCCGTGGGCCTTCGTGCCGCCGGAGCGCATGACCGTGCCGGTAATGGACGAGAGACCGGTCTTGTCCTTCGGGTCCCACAGCGAGCTGGCCCGCGAGTACGCGAACCCGTTGACGACGGGCAGCGAGTGGTCCTCGAGCAGGAACACGACGATGCCGTTCGGCATCACGTAGCGCTCGGGCTTCACCGTCGGGATCGGGTGCAGCTTGGGGATCGTGAGCTTCGTCGGATCGAACTTGGGGTCGAGCGCCGCGTGCGCGGGGCAGGCGGACATCGCGACCAGCGCGGCGAGGAGCGCGGCGAAACGAACGTGCGTGCGATTCATGTCAGCGCCCCCCCTCAGTGGCTGCGGTGTCGGTCTTCGGCGGGACGATCACGCCCACCGTGCGGTTCGAGCGCACGAGCGTGTGTTTCATCGCGCCGATCACCTCGTCGACGGTCAGCGCCTGCACGCGCTCCTGCTCGCGGAAGAACTCGTGCCAGTCGCCGTAGAACGTCTGCGCCTCGGCGAGCGAGCTGGCCAGGGTCGCGTTGCTGCGCACGGCGCTGATGCGCTCGGCGCGCGAACGCACCTTGAATCCGTCCAGCTCGTCCTGCGTGAACGGGTGCTTGCTCGTAATGTCGTCGAGCGCGTCATAGACCATCTGTTCGAGCGCGAGCGGATCCTGCCCGGCCGCGGGCACGACGAAGATCACGAACTCGTTCGGATACTTCTGCCCGGGGAATCCCGGGGACGCGATCACGTTGACCGCGACCTTCTTCTCCTTGACGAGCAGCTTCGTGAGCCGCGCGAAGTCGCCGCCGGCCAGCAGGCTCGACAGCGCCTCGAACGCCGGGTACGACGGATCCGTCGCGGCCGGACAGTGCCAGCCGATCAGCACGAACGGCTGCGCCTTGTCCTCCAGGATCACGCGGCGCTCGGCCTTCTGCTCGGGCTCGACGGTGTCGAGCGGAGGCGGCGCGGGCGCGTCACTGATGTCGCTCCAGTACTTCGCACCGAAGGCCTTGACGTCGGCCGCCGTCACGTCGCCGACGATCGAGACCACCATGTTCTTCGCGACATAGTTGCGCTTGAAGAACTCCTCGCCCTGCGTGCGCGAGAACGACGTGAGATCCGACGGGAAGCCGATGCCGCCGAACCCGTAGGGGTGCGCCGTGAACGCGGCGTGGATGAACTCGTCGACGAGCCGGCCGACGGGCGACGACTCGACGCGCATGCGCCGCTCCTCGAACACGACGTCGCGCTCCTTGTAGAACTCGCGGAACACCGGGTGCGCGAGCCGGCCGCCTTCGAGCAGCGACCACAGCTCGAGGCGGTTGCTCGGCATCGAGTAGAAATACGACGTGATGTCGTTCGACGTGAACGCGTTCACGTTCTGCCCGCCGTTCTGCTCGATCGTGCGCGTGAAGCCGTTCGGGTCGAGCGGCTGGCGCGCCGCCTCCTGCGCGTCCTTGAGACCCTGGCGCAGTGCCGCGAGCTTCGTGGTGTCGGCCCTCGCGCCCTTCCGCCGTTCCGCGAGATACGCGTCCCACGCCTTCTCCTCGCCCGCCAGCAGCGGCGCCTCGGCCGCCCAGTCCTTCGTGCCGACGCGCTCGGTGCCCTTGAACGCCATGTGCTCCATCATGTGCGCGAGCCCGGTCGTGCCCACCGCGTCGTTCGCCGAGCCCGAGTTCACGATGGTGTTGAAGCTGAACACGGGCGCCTCGTGGCGCTCGACGACGATGAACTTGAGCCCGTTCGGCAGCGTGAAGTCCTTGACCTCGGCCTCCAGCGACTCGAGTCCGGTCCTGACGGCCTTTGGCGCCCGGGCGCCAGCCGGCTGCGCCTTGAGACCGGCCTTGCTGACGTGCGTCGTGGACGCGGCGAACGCGCCGGACGCGAGCGCGGCGCTCAGGGCGACCGCGGGAACCGACGCGAGGACGAGCGCGAGCCCGGCGCGACGCGCGGGCGCGCGCCCGCGCGGGAGTGAGGACGCGGACATGAAGCCTCCGGTGGAGTGCCTGGAATGAGTTGGGCGAACGGGGGGCGAAGACGCGCGCAGGGTGGCACAGCGCCGCGCGGCGAGGCAATGCGCGAACGCGGCTAGCGGGCCAGCGCCTTCAGCTCGTTCGGGACGTCGTCGAGGTCGGCGAGGTCGGGCACCAGGCCGTACGCGCCGTTCTCGAGCGCGAAACGCGCGCCCTCGGCCAGCGCGATCGAGCCGCCCGCGCACAGCTCGCTGGCCAGCACCGGCACGGACGCGCGGCGCAGCATGGCCAGCGTCGCGTCGCGATCGGGCTTCATGCCGACGCCCCGCGGATTGACCGGGCCGACCACGAAGTCCGGCGTGACGCCCCACTCGGCGAGGCTGCCGAGCATCGTGCCGAGATTGCCGGTCTCGATGCCGGCCGGCACGCGGAAGCGCCGGCGCACGTAGTCGGTGAAGCGCGCGAACAGGCGCGCGTGGCCGGCGGCCAGGGCCCGGTCCGCGATCGGCGCGGCCAGCACGACGGCGCAGCGCTCGGCGCGCGACACCGCCGCCGCCTCCAGCTCGACGAGGCGCGGCACGCGCCGCGCCCAGTCACCGCCCGCGCCGACGCCCAGGAACCGCGCGCGCAGCCGCGCCCCGAACGGAGCGCCGGCGCCCGCCCGCCGCAGCAGCGGCTCGAGCGTCGGCTCGAAGTCGAGCCGCTCGCGCACGTCGAGCCCCGGCAGCACGGCCGCGATCGGCACCGTGCGTTTCAGCTCCGTGAGCGCGGCGCGCAACGCGGGCGACGGCGAGCACAGCACGCCTTCCGCGCCGGCGTCGAGCGCCTTCGACAAGGTCACCGCGAGCGACTCGGGCTCGCGATAGCGCGCCGCGAGCTCGAGCATGCGATCGCGCGACGCGCGCGTCACGCCGCTCAGTACGCGCGCCCCGAGCAGCAGGCGCGGCACGACCAGCGCGCGCGTCACGCGCGCACCTCGGCGGGGGCGCCCTGGTTTTCGACGGAGGCGTACAGCGCCTCGATCACGCGCTGCGTGAGCAGGGCTTGCGCGCCGGTGTTGAGCGGCGCCTCGCTGCCCTGAGCCCAGCGCGCGAACGCCGCGTCCTCGAGCCAGCGCGCCTCTCCGCCCAGGTCGAAGCGTGCCGGCTCGTCCATCTCGGTGGCGCGGCGCCGCGTGTGCCCGGCCGGGTAGCCGCCGCGCACCGCGGTCAGGTCCAGCTCGAGCGCGTCGTCCGAGACGAGCAGGCGCCCGCCCTCGCCGGCCAGCTCGATGACCGTCGCCGGACGCGGGTGTCCGGGTGCGCTCCAGGACGAATCGAAGCCCACCTCGGTGCCGTCGGCCAGGGCCATCATCGCGTGCATCTCGTCCTCGACGTCGCCGTACAGCCGGCTCGCGGTCGCGCTCACGGTCGAGGGCACCCCGAACATGACGAGCAGCAGCGAGAGCAGCTCGGCGCTCATCTGCGCGAGCACCCCGCCCCGGCCGAGGCGCGCCATGCGCGCGGCGTCGCGCGCCCCGAACACGCGGGACGCGTTCATCGAGGCCCGCGCGTCGGCGATGCGCCCGATCGCGCCCAGGCGCAGCGCGCGGCGCGCCGCGTCGAACACCGGCTCGAACAACAGCGGGCACGACACCGCGAGCGGCGCGTTCGTCGACGCGGCGAGCGCCACCAGCTCGGCGGTGGCCTCGGCGGTCGGCGCCAGCGGACGCTCGGAGAACACGGCGCAGCCGGCCTCCAGCGCGGCGCGCACGAGCGCGGGACGCGAGGCCAGCGGCACGCTGACGAACACGGCGTCCGGCGTGATCTTGTGGAGCAGGGTATCGAGGCGGCTGAACGCGGGCGCCTTGTGCCCGAGGCCGCGCAGCTCGCGGCGCGCCGTGCCGCGCACGTCGGCGACGGCCACCAGCTCGCAGCCGGGCAGCGTTCCGGCCATCGCCGCATGGGCCGCGCCGCGCGCGCCGAGGCCGACGACCGCGACGGCGAGAGCGCCGTTACGGCCGGCCGGTGAATGCGAGGCGTCGCTGGAGCTGGAAGGGTCGATCGTCATGATCGTACGTTCGCCACCGGGATCCTCCCGGCTTGGGCTGCGAGACGAGGGGAGAAGCTACGGGGCCGCGCACGCTCTCACAAGCGCGATTCCGTTCGAGCCACGGAGCCCGCGCCACGGGCCGAAATGCCCCGCGCGGGGAACAACACGCGGCCCCTCGAGCGGAGACCGCCGAGGGGCCGCGCACGACCGGACTCAGCCGGCCATCTTGAACTGGATCTGCACGTCCTGGCGGTCGCTCTCGTCCACCTTGAACAGCTCCGCGGGCGACAGCGTCAGCCAGCCGGCCACGATGTTGTCCGGCACCTGCTGGATGCGCGTGTTGAACATGGTCACGGTGTCGTTGTAGTACTCGCGACGGTCCGCGATCTGGTTCTCGAGATCGCTGATCCGGCTCTGCAGCTGGAGGAAGCCGGTGTTGGCCTTGAGGTCGGGATACGCCTCGGCCACGGCGAACACCTGGCCCAGCGCCTTCGTCAGCAGCCCTTCCGCCTCCGCGCGCTCGCCCACGCTGCGCGCCTTCATCAGCGCGCCGCGCGCTTCGCTCAGCTTGTCGAACACCGCGCGCTCGTGCTGCATGTAGCCCTCGCACGTGCTGACCAGCTTCGGCAGCTCGTCGTGCCGCTGCTTGAGCAGCACGTCGATGTTCGCCCACGCGCGCCCGATGCCGTTCTTGAGCGCGACCAGGCTGTTGTACAGGGACAGGAAGTACCCGACTCCGCCGATCAGGGCGAAGGCGAGCGCCACGGTCACCAGGATTTCCATCGGGTGCATCGTCGGCCTCCGTCTTCGAGTGCGCCCGGCCGCGGCCGGGCTGTGGATCACGGTTACGGGCGGTGGTGTGCGAGCCAATCCAGCCAGATGCCCAGTCCGAACAACGTGAAGAGAGGTCCGCCGACGAGCTGGCCCAGCGCCGAGGCGCCCAGTTCCAGGGCCAGCAGGCGCTCCGACTCCTGGCTGATCACGAACGTGCGCTCGTTCTCGCCCTGGCGGATCACTGCGGAGACTTCGTCGGTCGTGTGCTGGAGGCGCGCCGCGAACGCGTCCCCGGTGCCGGTCGCGGCCAGCGTGTCCTCGTCGGAGAGGCTGACGGCGTGCGGCTTCGGGGCCGCCGTGCCGAGCACGAAGATCTGCTGCCCGTCTTCGAGGATGCGTTCGCGGAAGCGCATGAGACCCATGCGCCACAGCGCCGCCAGCGCCAGGTGCTGCTCGGCGAAGTACGTCGCGTAGCACTCGGGCAGCGACAGGCCGTTGCACTCCTCGCTGACGCCGAACACGACCTTGCTCTCGGCGCCGCGCGGATACACGAGCGCGACGCCGGTCGCGTCGCGCAGGAAGAACGGGTGACCGGACGCGTTGCGATGGACGACGTGCCAGCCGTTCTTGGTGCGCGTCGAGATGTCGACCTCCCAGTACGCGCACGGCCGTCCGGAGAACGGCCCGGTGAACTGGCTGCGCGCCTCGACCTGGCCGTTCACTTCGACCAGCCCCATGGCCATGGAGCGGATGCGCGCGCTCGGCGTGTCCTGCATGAGCCGGCGCACGCGCAGGCGGCCGAAGCCGCGCAGGAACATCACCGGGCCGACCCCGAGCGCGAGCGTGGCGACGACGAGCGTGTTGCTGATGTGGGCCATCGCCATCCCCTAGAACGCGCCGTGCGCGCGCCAGAAATCCAGCGCGCTCGCCAGATAGACGAGCCCGGCCATGCTGAGCGCCGGGCCGAGCGCGGTGCCGAGCACGCGCCACGCCGGGACGGTGTAGCGCGAGAGCGCGGGTTCGCCGCCGCTCACCAACAGGAAGTCCAGGTGTTCGCCCGAGCCGAGCCACAGGTCGGGGTCGCCGGAGGTCATGGCGCCGGCGCGCGGCGCCGGCCCGTCGACCGCCGCGAACGTGCGGCCGCTCGTGCCTGCGATCACGGCGTCGTCGGTGCCGGTGCGCGCCAGTTCGACGTCCTCGCCGATCGTCATCGGCCGGCCGTGCCGCGCGTAGCCGACGACGTGACACTCCGCGCCCACGAACAGAGCGCGTTCGACGAGCGTGAGCGCGAGACCGGTGCGATGCGCCCAGCGCATCTCGGGCGCGCGTTCGAGCAGCGTGCCGAGCTGCGCGCCCGGCGCCTCGCCGAACGCCAGCTCGCGCGTGGCCGTGACCGGCAGGTCGAGCAGCGCGCCGTGCTCCTGGACGCGCGCGGTCACGCCGCCGTCGATCAGGCGGAACGCGCGGCGCTCGTCCACGAACTGGGTGAGACGCCCGCGCCGGGCATGGATCTCGACCCGGAACGTGGCCGCCGGCTTGCCCGACAGCGGCGCGAACATCGGGCTGTCGAGGGCGACCTGGCCGCGCACCTGCACGAAGCCCGAAGGCAGATCGGCCAGCGCCGCGCGATGAAGCTTCGCGAACTGCTCGCGCAGGCGAAACGCGCGCAAGCCGTCGCTGAACCAGGGGGCGCCGAGCACGACAGCGGCCCCGGCCAGGGCGGCGCCGCCGGGGCTCGGGTGCAGGAAGACGGTCGGGTCCATGACCCGAGCGTTATCGGCGCGTTGCGCGGCGCTCCATAGCGTGAATTGTCGCGTGCGGCCGGACGGCGGGGCCCGGGGAGCCCGCCCGCGGGCCCCGCCCCCCCCACGCCTCTAGTCGCGCCCGGGAAGGTGGTCCGCGATCGTCCACAGCCCGGCCGCGGCCCAGATCAGGCGCCAGGCCTGGTGCGGGAACTGGAACGGCGCGATCGGGTTGACGAGGACGGCGATGGCCGCGTACGCGAAGAACGCCGGCCGCCGGCCGCGCCCGATCGCGATCCCGGCCGACAGCACGGAGAACACGCACGTCCCCCACGACAGCGCCCGGTGCAGCCCGGCGCCCAGGGCAGTGAACGCCGACGCGACGAGCAGGACGCCGAGCGCCCAGGCCAGCAGGCGCAGCACGCCGTCGAAGCTGGCCGGGCTCGAGCCCTTCGCGCCCCTGGCCATCAGCGCGCGCTCGCCAGGCCGCGGCCGCCGTCGATCGAGACGGTCGATCCGGTGATCCAGCCGGCGTCGTCGCCGAGCAGGTACAGCACGAGGGCCGCGACTTCGTCCGGCTGCCCGACGCGGCCGATCGGATGTGTGCTCTTCGAGCGCTCGAGGAACGCCGCATAGTCGGGCACGGCGTTCGACACGGTGTGCAGCTCGGTCACGACGACGCCCGGGTTCACCGCGTTCACGCGCACGCCGTGCGGCGCCAGGTCGAGCGCGGCGCAGCGCACGTACATGTCGACGCCGGCCTTGCTCACGCAGTACGCGACCAGGTTCGCGTAGGGACGGAACGACGCGACCGACGAGATCGTCACCAGGCTGCCCCGCGTCTCCTTGAGCAGAGGTGCGACGGCCATCGTCAGCACGTGCAGCGAGCGCAGGTTCGAGTCGAGCACACGATCCCATTCCTCGAGAGGCGTGTCCGTGACGCCGCCGCCGCCGATGACACCGGCCGCGTGCACCACGTGGTCGAGCCCGCCGAGCGCCGCGCGCGCGCCCTCGGCGAGGTGCGCGCACACGTCGGCCTCGCGGACGTCGCCCTCGATCGGGTGCGCGCGGCCGCCCAGCTCCACGACTTCCGCCTGCACCTCGCGCAGGCGCTCGCGGCGGCGGCCCGACAGCACGAGGTCCGCGCCTTCCACGGCCAGCGCGCGCGCCGCGGCCCGGCCGATGCCGCTCGTCGCGCCGGTCACGAGCGCGCGGCGGCCCGCGAAACGCCGCCCACCGTGCGCCGCCGGGCGCGTTTCCGTCTTCTCGCTCACGATTTCCCCCTCTCGATGTCGCGGATGCGCTGCGCGCGGCGCTCGTCGCCGCGCCCGCGGCGATACGCCCAGGCGCCGACCAGCAGGATGGCGAGGGCGTGCACCAGCCACCAGCCGGCCTGCAGGAACTGAAGCCCCTTCGGCAGCGTCATCGTCCCTCCTCCATCGATCCGGTCGCGGCGCCGGCCGCCAGCGACCGGATGAACGGCCGGTCGGCTTCCAGCAGATCGTCGAGCGAAATGTCCTGAGGCCGCTCCCAGCGCAGCGCGTGCACCGCCGCGCCCGGCACGAACGCGACGCTGTCGAGCGCGCATTCGATGAACGTGAGTTCCACCGCGACGCCGTGCGCGTACGTGTGGGACTGCGTGCCGAGCACGCGGCCGGCGCGGCCGCGCACGCCCAGCTCCTCGACGATCTCGCGCTCCAGCGCAGAGGCCGGCGTCTCTCCCGGCTCCAGCTTGCCGCCCGGGAACTCCCACTGGAGTCCGAGCGGCCCGCCCGGCGGGCGCTGCGTCAGCAGCAGGCGCCCGTCGCGCCACACCACCGCCGCCGCGACGCGCACGTGCTTCACGACGACGCCGCGCGGCGGAACGCCGGCGCCGGCGCCGCCCACACGGCCACGTCGCGCTCGAAGCGCGCGAGATATCGGCGGTCGCCGGCCTGGCGCGCGGCGATCGCGGCGCGCGCCGCGGCCGACAGGAACTGCGCGGTCGCCAGGTCGACGCGGCGCTTGAGCAGCGCGCGCGGCAGGCGCAGGTAGCCGGGCGGGTGATCGACGAGCAGCGGCGAACGCGCGAGCGCGAACAGGTCGCACGCGCGCTCGCCGCGCGGCACCAGGCCGCGCGCCTGCAGCAGGTGCGTGAACTCGTGGGCCACCGTGAAGTAGTCGAGGCGCCGCGGCCGCACCCACACGCCGGGCCGCTCGGGATCGAGCGAGCCCCAGCCCAGGATGCCGCGCTTCTCGGCGATGCCGACGCGGATGCTGAGCGCGTCCAGCTCGGGGAAGAAGCGGCGCACGAACTCGAGGCGCTGGCGGATGCGCTCCAGGTGACGCGACGCCAGCACGCGCCGCGAGTACGTCCAGCGCGGGCGCGCCTCGCCCAGCTCCATGGCCAGCTGCTCGAGCGGCCGGACGCGGCCGCGCGCGCGCGGGACGGACGTGGGTGTGCGCTGCGGGGAAGGCACGGAGCCGAGTTTCTAGCACAGCGCGCGCGCGCGCTCAATACCGGCGCCGCCGCCGGGGCGTGCACGCTCGATCGCGAGCGCGCCGCCGGACGCGCGCACGGCCCCGCGCGGGCACGTTCCGCGAATGCCGCTGGCCTTCACGCGGCCCGGTCTGCAATGCTGCCCGACCGTCATGAACAGCGCCCCTCACGCGTCGCCCGAACTGTCGATCGTCATCCCGGCCTACAACGAGGTGGAGAACCTCGCGCCGCTGCTCGCCGAGCTGCGCGCGGCGCTGGCGAGCGTCGACCGCAGTTACGAGATCGTGCTCGTCGACGACGGCAGCCGGGACGGCACCGCCGAGGCGATGGTCGACGAGGCGCGGCGCGACGGGCGCGTGCGCGCCGTGCGCCTGGCCGAGAACGCCGGGCAGAGCGCGGCGCTGGCGGCGGGACTGTCGCGGGCGCGCGGCGCCGTGATCGTGACGCTGGACGCGGACCTGCAGAACGATCCCGCCGACCTGCCGCGCGTGCTGGCCGCCCTCGACGGCGCGGACGTGGTGTCGGGCGTACGCGCCGAGCGCCGCGATTCGTGGGTGCGCCGCGTGTCGTCGCGCGTCGCGAACGCGGTGCGGCGGCGGGTGCTCGGCGACCCGATCACGGACATCGGCTGCTCGTTCAAGGCCTATCGCCGCGAAGCGCTGGAAGGGCTGCCCATGTTCGTCGGCGTGCACCGCTTCCTGCCCGCGCTGTGCGTGTTCCGCGGCGCCCGCCTGCGCGAGGTCGTGCTCACGCATCGCCCGCGCCGCCACGGCGTGTCGAAGTACGGCGTCGGCAACCGCCTGTGGCGCGGACTCAACGATCTCGTCGGCGTGCAATGGCTGAAGGGCCGTCTGGTGCGATACCGCATCCGCGAGGGGGACGAATGAACGACTGGTTTCGCTCGCCGCTCGGCTGGACCGCGCTCGGCTTCATTGGACAGGCGCTGTTCGGCTCGCGCTTCTTCGTGCAATGGTTCGCGTCGGAGCGACGCGGCCGCGTCGTGATCCCGGCCGCGTTCTGGCACTTGAGCCTGGTGGGCGGCCTGGCGCTGCTCGCGTACGCGTGGCACCGGCGCGATCCGGTGTTCGCGCTCGGCCAGGTCGGCGGCCTCGCGATCTACCTGCGCAACCTGACGCTGGCCAGGCGCGAGGCCGAAGGCGTGAGCGTGGCGCGGGACTGAGGTGCTGGCCCGGCCGCGTGTGGCGCTCGCGCTGCTGGCCGTGCTGCTCGCGGCCACGCTCGGCGCGATCGGCCTGATCGAGCCGACGGAGACGCGCTACGCCGAGATCGCGCGCGAGATGCGCGTGACCGGCGACTGGCTGATCCCGCGCCTCGACGGCATCCGCCACTTCCACAAGCCGCCGCTCGCCTACTGGGCCGGCGCGCTCGGCATGAGCGCGCTCGGCGAGAACGGCTGGGGCGCGCGCGTCGCGCCGTGGCTGGCGACGCTGCTCACGATCGCGTTCGCGATGCGCGCAACGCGCCGGCACCTGGCCTCCGCGCACGTCGCGGCCGGCAGACTGGCGTGGGTGCTGGGCAGCATGTTCATGGTGGTCGGCGCCGGGCGGGCGCTCGCGACCGACCCGTTCCTCGCGCTCGCCGCCGCCGGCTTCTGGGCGTTCGCGCCGTCGCCGCTGGCCGGCGCGTGGCTCGGCGTCGGCTTCCTGGCCAAGGGTCCCGTGGTGCTCGTCGTCACCGTGCTGCCGGTGCTCGCGCTCGCCGCGTGGCGCCGCTCGCGCGCGCCGCTCGCGTGGCTCGGGCCGGCACGGGGCTGGCTGCTCGCGGCCGCGATCGCGCTGCCGTGGTTCGCGTGGGTCGTGGCGCGCACGCCCGGGCTCGCCGGCTACCTCGTGGGCAACCAGGTGTGGCAGCGCTACACGACGACGACCCACCACCGCGGCGGGCCGCCCGAATACTTCGTCGTCGCGCTCGCGGCCGGAGCGATGCCGTGGACGTGGGCCGTGCTCGCCGGACTCGTGCGCGCGCTGCGCCGCGGCGAGCCCGCGGCCCAGGCGGCGGCCGCCTGGCTGCTCGCGCCGCTCGCGTTCTTCTCGTTCTCGGGCTCCAAGCTGCCGGCCTACCTCCTGCCATGCATGCCGGCCGCGGCGTGGCTGGCCACGCGCGAGCTGTCCGTGCCGTCGCGCCTCGCGCGGCGCGCGACGGCGCTCACGCTGCTGGCGATGGCGGCCGCCGGCTGGATCGCCGGCGGGCGGCTCGTGGCCCGGCTCGCCGGACTGCCGGACGGCGCCTCGGTCCCGCTGCCGGCGCCGGTGCACGCCGCGTGCGCGGCATTCGCGCTCGCCGCGCTCGCGGCGTGGCGCGGCGCGATCGAACGCGCGGCGCTCGGGGTGATGCTGGCGTGGACGGCGCTGGTCGTCGCGCTCGCGCCGTACGACGCCGGGCTCGGCTCGCCGCGCGGCGTCGCCCGCGTGCTGCGCGAGAACCGCACGCCGGGCGAGCCGGTCGTCGAGTACCGGAGGTTCAACGCCGGGCTGCCGTTCTACCTGGGCGAGAACGTGCGGCTGCTGGAAGTGCCGCGCGAGGACTTCTTCGAGGACGCGGCCGAGCGCAGCCGGGCCTTCGTCACGCGCGACTCGCTGGCGGCCTGGTTGGACGCGCGCCCGCGCGTGTGGCTGTTCGGGCCGGGCGACGAGAGCGCGGCGCTGTCGCGCGACCTCGGGGCCACGTATCGCGTGGTCGCGCGTACGCGCCACGACGCGCTCGGCCTGCTGTCGCGTTAGCCTTCGTCTCACCCCGCGGCGCGGCCGCCCGACATCGAAGCGCTTCCACGCGCAGCTCTTCGCCGCACCGGCCGCCGCCGAATCCGCGACGCGCGGTCCCATCGCGCGGCCCTTTCTGCCCACCTCCGGCCAGACTGGCTCCCTTCCGGCGCCATCGGGTCCCGAGCGGATGCAATTTGGGCGACGGCGCACCCGCGATGTTGCGTCGTGCACGGGGGCGTGCAGGTTGGCGCTCGCGCTCCGCGCCCGCGATCCGAGCCGCAGACGGACCCCCATCAGCGCGCCCAAGCATCTGTCGAATCGAGCACTCACTCGACTCCGTGCGTGATGTCGGAATGGGTCTGACGGCCCGGCCTGACGCTCCTGACCCGCGTGGCAGATTCCTTGCGAGATCGGCCGCGACTTCGTACGCCCGGGGGTCGCCGGGACCGCGTTCCGCTCATGGAAAGGAGCGCCTTAGCGCCGCACGGAAGCTTCCGCTACGCGAAACAAGACATGGGCCCCTCAGCAAGGGGCGTTCTCGAATGACCCCTCAATTCGGAGATGCCTTCATGAAGCGTTTCACCCTCATTGCGCTCGGTGTCCTGCTCGGCGCGGTCACGTTCGCGCCGCTCACGTTCGCGGCAACCACGGGTACGGCCACGGTCACGCTGGCCGCGTCGGCCAACGCGATGATCCAGATCCTGGATCCGGCCGTCACGCTCACCCCGACCGCCGCCGACTACGCGAACAACCTGGTCGACGCCATCGGGCCGGCGGGCCTGCGCGTCCAGGTCAAGACCAACTCCACGACCGGCATGATCCTGATGGTGCGCTGCGCCGACGCCGCGCCCCAGATCGCGCTCGCCGACCTGCTCGTCCGCACCCAGACCGCGCCCGGCGCCGGCGGCACCACGCTCGCCGGGTTCACGCCGATCACGGCCGCGAACCAGGACCTGTGGACCACGAACGTCGCCCAGCACCCGTGGCAGATCGTGACCACGGACATCCGCGTTCTCAACCTGATCAACTACAACGACGCCATTTCGGCGGGCACGACGGACTACACGAACACGCTCACGTACACGGTGGTGACGCAGTAGGCGGAGTCGACACAACCGCCGTCGCGACGGAGGCGCCCGCCCCTCGGGCGAATCCGCGCGACGCGCGGGATCCAAGAGGCAGCACAACCCCTCAACGCAAGGAGATCCCCCGATGAAGCGCACTCCTCTCCTCGCCTCGGCGCTGGTGGCCGTGGCGCTGTCGGTTCCGGCCGCGTCGTTCGCGGCGACCACGGGCACGGCCACGGTCACGCTGGCCGCGTCGGCCAACGCGATGATCCAGATCCTAGATCCGGCCATCACGCTCACCCCGACCACCACCGACTACGCGAACGACTTCGTCGACGCCGCCGGCGCCGCGGGTCTGCGCGTCCAGGTCAAGACCAACTCCTCGACCGGCATGGTCCTGATGGTGCGCTGCGCCGACGCCGCGCCCCAGATCGCCCTCGCCGACCTGCTCGTCCGCACCCAGACCGCGGCCGGCACCGGTGGCACGACGCTCGCCGCCTACTCGGCGATCACCGCCGCGAACCAGAACCTGTGGACGACGACCGTCGCCCAGCACCTCTGGCAGATCGTGACCACGGACGTGCGCGTGCAGAACCTCATCAACTACGACGACGCCATCTCGGCGGGCACGACCGACTACACGAACACCCTCACCTACACGGTGGTGGCGCAGTAGCCGCGAAGGGGACCGGGGCGGCCCTCGAAAAGCCGCCTCGGGACCCATGACGGAGAAAACGATGATCGCTTCGGATGGGGATCCGAACATGACGCGCAGCACCTGCGTGGCCTCGCTCTGTCTGTTGCTCGGCGCCGGCGTTCCGGCGGCGGCACAGGCAGAGCGCAGCCGTTCCGCCGAGGCCGCCTCGGCCAAGGCCACGGTCGCGCAGATCAACATCCTGACGCCGGCCCTCGTGCTCGCGCCGACCGCGACCGACTATGCGAACAATTTCGTCGAGGCCGCCGGCGCTTCGGGACTCCAGGTGCAGGTCAAGAGCAACTCGATCACCGGCATGTCGCTGTCCGTGCGCTCGAGCGGCGCGCCGCAGATCGCGCTCGCCGACTTCCTGGTGCGCACGACGACGGACCCCGGCCCGCTCGGCTTCCGGCGCAGCACGTACACGGCGCTGCCGACGACGGACCTGCTGATGTGGTCCACGCTCGTGCGCGTGAACGGCTGGCGGACCGTCACGACCGACGTGCGCCTGCAGAACATCTTCAACTACAACGACGCGGGCGGCGCCGGGACCACGAGCTACACGAACACCCTCACGTACACGCTGGTCGTGCAATGAGCGCGCGCGCGTGGTTCGATCGGCCGTTCGGCGCGGCGCTGGCGTTCGGCGCGGCCTTCGCGTTCGGCGCGACGCTCGCGCCGGCGACGTGCGACGCGCAGATCCTGGCCCAGGTCACGCCGGTCAAGTACAACCTGACGACGAAGCGCAGCGATCCCATCAGCCGCGACGTGCAGGTCGCGAACCTGGGCGACGAGCCGGTCGTCGTGCACGTGCGACTCAGCGACTGGACACTGAGCGAGGACGGACAACTGAGTCTGGCGCCGCTCGGCTCGACGCCGGTCACGCTCGAGCACTTCGTGCGCTTCGAGCCGACGCAGTTCTCGCTCGGGCCCGGCGAGTCGGGCCTCGTCCACGTCACGCTGCAGCTGCCGCTCGACGGACCGCCGACGCGTTGGGGCGTGCTGCTCAGCGAAGTGCGACCCGCCGTCCCCAAGCCGTCGAACCTCGGCCCGCGTGCGATCGCCGAGCTGGGCACGACGCTGTACCTGTCGAGCGTCGAGCCCGAGAAGGTGGCGCCCGAGTTGACCGGGCTCGAGGTGAGCGCGCTCGGCGGCGATTCGCTGGAGGTCGCGGTGCGCATGAAGAACGCCGGCGACCGTCACTACTACGTCTCGGGCGATCTCGCGATCGCCGATTCGACGGGCGCCCAGGTGGCGAGCGGCACGTTCGGCACCGGCGTCGTCCTTCCCGGAGGCAAACGCAACTTCACATGGACGTGCACCACGCCACTCAAGCCTGGACGCTATTCGGCGACGGCCACGCTGGACACGGGTCAGCCCGAGCTGACGGTCGGCGAGACCCGCTTCCGCTGGCCTCTGCCGGCCCGGCCCACCGGCCCGGTCGCCGAGCGCTCGCCGCACTAGCGTTCGCCGCGCTCGCCGCGTTCGCGGGAAGCGCCTGCCCCGCCCGATCGTCGACGGCCGACGGTCGAGGCGGGGATTCGGCGTTTTCTAGGGGACTGTGCGCGGCGGTCGTGGATTCCGCCGCGAGTGCGCCCGAGCGCGGCGTTTTCGCGGGCGGCGCGCCAGCCGACAGCGCGAGCGCGGCGACCGCGGGAGGCGCTCCGCTCCTGCTCGCGACGACGCCGTCCGCGGCCGACGCGGTCGCGTCGTGGGGCGCGGCGAGCGCGAGCGGCACGGGCTTCACGGTGCGCCGCGTCGTGAATCCGCGCTACCGCCCACCGCTCACCGCGTCCGGCCTGGCCGGTCCGGCCACGACCGGCGCCTTGAGCGCGCTCGATCACGCGCACGCCCAGGTCGTGAATCGCGGCGCGGGGCCGACGCTGACGCGCGAGTGGGAGTTCGCGGCCGGCCGCGCGTATCGCGGAGAGCGCGCGTTCGAGCTGTCGGCGGCCGGCGCGACGCGCGATCAGGCGAGCGGACTGCGCCAGATGCGGCTCGACGCGCGCGACACCGGCTGGCAGGGCAGCGTCGGCGACGTCCCGCCGCTTTCCCTGGGCGGCGTCGCGTCGCTGCAGCGCCTGCGCGGCGCCCTGTTGCACGTCGACCTGCCGGGCGGCGGCGTGGCGCATGCCCTGGGCGGCGGCGAGACGCCGCTGCCCGGCATCACGCCGCGCAAGCTGCGCCTGGGCGGCGCGGCGCTGGAAGAGCGTCCGTTCGACGAGGCCACCGTCTCCGCGTCGTTCCTCGGCTTCGCGCGCGGCGTCGCGCCGCATGGCGCCGGCGTGCCCGCCGACCCCGACTCGATGGGCGGCGCCGGCGGCGTGGCGACGTTCGGCATTCGCGCGCCGCTGGCCGCGAGCCACGTCGCGTTCGCGGTCTCGGGCGGCTATCACAACCTGGACGGCGAGCGCGGGCTGACGGCGCGCCAGGCGCTCGACTGGAACCTGGCCACGCCGCTCGTCGCGCTGGCCCTGCACGACGAGCGCGCCAGCCGGCGCGCGCGCATCGTCGGCACCGAGACGTTCCTCGCCGCGCCGCGCGCCGAGGACCGCTGGAACGCGCAGCTGCGCGGCGGGCAGGGTCGGCTGGAGAGCCATTTCACGGGCGTGCTGCGCGACGGCGGCGATTCGTCGCTGGCCGCGCACACCGTGCAGCTCGGCGGCTCCGGCAACCTCGGTGCTTCCGCGTGGTACGCGGGGATCGACCACACGTGGGACCGCCGCGGCGCGCCCGGCATCGGCGAGCGCCGCCTGAGCGTCAGCCTCGGCAACATGGGCGCGGGCGGCGTGTCGACGCTGTTGCGCGCGGATCGCACCGGCGACGACGCGGGGCGCACCAGCCTGGCGCTGGCCGACGAGACGTCACTGCCCCTGCCGCGCGGCGGCCGCGTCGACGTCGAGCCGCGCGGCCTGTGGACCGAGCGGCGCTTCGGCGACGCGCTCGTCACGACACGCCTGAGCTGGCCGATGCGCCCGCTGTCCGGCCGGCTCACCGGCGCGCTGGCCGTGGGCGCGAGCCGCGACGAGGGCTTCCGCGGGCGCGTGCGCGAGGCCGAACTGGGCTTCGCGTTCGTGCCGCGCCCGCGCGACCTCGGCAACGTCGACGTGCGCCGCGTGTCCGAGAACGGCACGACGCAGTACGAGTACACCGCGGCGTACGACGTGCAGGCCGCGCGCTACGAGTCGGCGGGCGGCGGGTTCCTGGCGCGGCGCGACTCGAATCGCGTCGTGGTGCACGTGCTGCGCGCCGGCAACCGCAGCGGCGTCGGCGACGCGCTCGTGAGCCTCGACGGCAAGGAGCTGCGCTTCACGGATGCGGACGGCCTGGCCACGTTCGATCGCGTGGCGCCCGGCGTCCACGTCGTCGCCATCGAGGAGCGCTCGCTGCCCGTCCCGTACCGCGTGTCCAGCTCGACGCGCGTATTCGTGACGGTCGAGCGCGGGCGCCTGCCGGACCCCGTGGAGTTCGAGATCGCGCGGCCCGCGAAGCGCCAGGTCTTCGGGAGCGACGGGCAGTAGCGCGCGGCGCACGGCGGCGCGCGGCACGGCGGCGGCGCGCGTCAGCGAGCGCGAACGGGGGCGAGCGCGCCGGGTAGCGC
>DATJGS010000007.1:0-41216 GCA_035494735.1 Saccharimonadaceae bacterium (SeqCode) | reverse complement strand
GTCGGCCGGCGCACCGACCGGAACTTTCGCCTCGAGCGCGGCGCGGGTCAGCGCGTTGAGCAGCGCGAGCTCCGTGCCGGGGCGCAGCGCGAGCCAGCTCCCGTGGAACTTGCCGCGCGCCAGCTTCACGCGGCGCGCGTGCGCGACGGTCAGGTGCAGGCGCTTCTGGTGCTCGCCGCGGACCAGCACGGCCTGCGCGTAGGGCGCCTCGCCCTGCAGGTCTTCGCCGAACACGAGGACTTCCTCGGCCCGGCCGAGATCCTCGAGCGTGAGCGCGGGGCGGCCGCCGCCGGTCGCGCGCAGGACGGCGTCGCCGGGCACGCGCGCGGTGAGACGCGTACGCGCGTCGACGTGCGGCGTGCCGACCACGGCGCGCGCCAGTTTCTGGAACAGGTACTGCTCTTCCAGGTTCAGCTTCTCGCCACCCAGGAACGCGACCGCGCCAAGGCCGTGGGCCGCGGCGATCTCGCGCAGGCGGGCAGCCGCGAACGTGACCGCCTCGTCGAAGCCGGCTGGCGCGAGCGCGCCGCCGATGCGCAGCAGCGGGCGCGTCAGGCGCTCCGCGTCGTTCACGAACTCGTAGCCGAAGCGGCCGCGTGCGCACAGGAACTCCTGGTTCACGCCGCGGAACTCCGTGCCGCGCGCGCGCAGGATCTCCATGCCGCGCACGCCGAGACGCACGGAGCAGCCGTTCGAACAATACGGGCACACGGTGATGTGCTGGCGCAGGTCCCACGGGCGCGCCTTGAAGCGGTACGGCAGCGCGGTCAGCGCGCCGACCGGGCAGACCTCGACGCAATTGCCGCACTGTTCGCACTCGAGCGGCTGGCGGTTGAACGAGCTGATCTCGGTCTTGAACCCGCGCTGGTGCGCGGTCAGCGCGTCCTCGCCCATCACCTCGTCGCAGTAGCGCACGCAGCGCATGCACACGATGCAGCGGTTCGCTTCCTTCTTGACGATGGGGCCGAGATCCTCGGAGACGAACGTGCGCTTCGCGTCGGACATGCGCGAGAAGTCCGCACCGAACGCGAACGCGAGGTCCTGCAGCTGGCATTCGCCGCCCTCGTCGCACACCGGGCAGTCCAGCGGGTGGTTCACGAGCAGGAATTCCATCACGCCCTTGCGCGCCTGCACCGCGACGTCGGAGCGCGTGCGCACGTGCATGCCGTCGCTGACCGGCGTCGTGCAGCCGGTCTGCACCTTGGGCATCCACGCGATCTCGGGGCTGCCGTCCGCGGCCATCACCGGCTTGCGGTCGGGGCCGAGCCTGGGCGTGCCGACTTCGACCACGCAGATGCGGCACGCGCCGAGCGGCGGCAGCTTCGCGTGCGAGCAGAAGATCGGGACGTGGATCTCGGCCGCGCGCGCCGCGTCGGTGACCAGCGTGCCGGCCGGCACCTCGACGGTGCGGCCGTCGATGGTGACCTTCACGAGCCCGCTCACGCGTGGGCTCCGGTCGCGAACTGGGCCGCGATCTCGTCGCGACGGCGCCGCACGCGGCAGCGCTTCAGCGTGACGTGCTCGTCGAATTCGGCGCGGAAGTGCTTGAGCGCGCCCTGGATCGGCATGGCGGCCGCGTCGCCGAGCGCGCAGAACGACTTGCCAAGGATGTTGTCGGCGAGATCGGACAGCAGATCGACGTCGCCCGGGCGCCCCTCGCCGTTCTCGAGGCGCTCGAACACTTCACTCAGCCAATACGTGCCTTCGCGGCACGGCGTGCACTTGCCGCACGACTCGTGCTCGTAGAAGCGCGTGATGTTGTGCAGCGCGTCGACGATGCACGTGCCCTCGTCGATCACGATGACGCCGCCCGAGCCGAGGAACGTGCCGACGGCGTTCATGGATTCGTAGTCGAGGCCGGTGTCGAGCAGCGAGGCGGGCAGCAGCGGCACGGACGATCCGCCGGGGATGACGGCCTTCAGCTTCATCCCGTCGCGCATGCCGCCGCAGTGCTCCTCGATGAGCGCGCGCAGCGGCAGGCCGAGCGCGATCTCGTAGTTGCCCGGGCGCTTCACCGGACCGGAGACGCTCAGGATCTTCGTGCCCGGGCTCTTCTCGGTGCCCCACTGCCGGTACCAAGCCGCGCCGTGCTTCAAGATGTGCGGCACGTTCATCAGCGTTTCCGTGTTGTTGACCACCGTCGGGCATGCGTACAGGCCTTCGACCGCCGGGAACGGCGGCTTCAGGCGCGGCTGGCCGCGGTAGCCCTCGAGCGAACTGAGGAGCGCCGTCTCCTCGCCGCAGATGTACGCGCCCGCGCCCAAGTGCGTGTACAACTCGAACGCGACGTCGGTGCCGGCGATGCGCTGGCCGAGCAGACCCGCCGCGCGCGCGTCGGCGATCGCCTGGTCGAGGATGCGCTGGATGTACTCGAACTCACCGCGCAGGTACAGGTAGCCGGTGCGCGCGCCGATCGCGTAGCCCGCGAGGATCATGCCCTCGATGAGCAGATGGGGGTTCTTCTCCATCAGCTCGCGGTCCTTGAACGTGCCGGGCTCGCTCTCGTCGGCGTTGCACACGATGTAGCGTGGTTTCGGCGAGTCCTTCGGGACGAAGCTCCACTTGAGCCCGGTCGGGAAGCCGGCGCCGCCGCGGCCGCGCAGGCCCGAGGCCTTCACCACCTCGATGCACTCGGCCGGCGTCTTCTTGCCCAGCGTCTCGGTGAGGGCGACGTAACCGCCGCCCGCGCGGTACGTGTCGAGACGCACGAGGCCCGGCGTGTCGATGTCCTGGAACAACAGCGGGCCGCGGCTCACTTCAGCGCCTCCAGCAGGCGATCGACTTTGGCTTCGTCGAGGTTCTCGTGGTAGTCGAAGTTCGCCTGCAGGCAGGGACCGCCGCCGCACGCCGCGAGGCACTCGACGCGGCGCAGCGTGAAGCGCCCGTCCGGCGTGGTCTCGCCGTGCCCGATGCCGAGCTTGCGCTCGAGATGGCGGAACAGCCGATCGGCGCCCATGAGCGAGCACGACAGCGTCATGCACACCTGCAGGTGGTGCCGGCCCACGGGCTGAAGGTTGAACATCGTGTAGAACGTGGCGATGCCGAACACTTCGGGCTCGGGCAATTCCACGAGTTCGGCGGCGCGCTGGAGCGCGTTCGGCGGCAGCCATCCGATCTGACGCTGTAGCGCCCACAGCACCGGCAGGATCGCGGAGCGCTTGTTCGGATAGCGCGCGATCGCCGCGTCGATCTCGGCGCGCGTCTCCTTCGTCAGTTCGAGCGGGCGCAGGTCGCCGAGCGCGCGCGGTGCCGCGGTCGCGCTCATCGATCGATCTCCCCGAGCACGATGTCGAGGCTGCCGATCGCCACGATCACGTCCGCCACCAGCTTGCCCTCGATCATGGCCGCCAGCGTCTGCAGGTTCACGAACGAAGGCGAGCGCACCTTCATGCGCCACGGCCGCGGCGTGCCGTCCGAAACGAAGTAGAAGCCCAGTTCGCCCTTCGGCGCCTCGACGGCGTGGTACGCCTCGCCGACCGGCGGGAAGAATCCGTGCGCGACGATCTTGAAGTGGTGGATGAGCGCCTCCATCGACGTCTTCACGTCCTCCTTCGGAGGCAGCACGTACTTGTAGTCGCGCAGGCGGTACAGCCCGGGGCCGAGGTCGCGCAGGCGCTGCACGGCCTGCTGCGCGATGCGCGCCGACTGGCGCATCTCGGCGACGCGCACGGCGTAGCGATCGAACGCGTCGCCGTTCGTGCCGACCGGAATGTCGAAGTCGTACGTCTCGTAGCTCGAGTACGGCTCGTCCTTGCGCAGGTCCCACTTCACGCCCGACCCGCGCAGCACCGGTCCGGTCGCGCCGAGCGCGATCGCGTCGCGCGCGGACAGCGGCGCGACGCCCTTGAGGCGCGCGAGCCAGATCGGGTTCTTGGTGAGCAGGCTCTCATACTCGTCGACGTGCGCGGCCATCTCGTCCGCGAACGTCTGGCAGCGGTCGAGGAAGCCGTCGGGAATGTCCATCGCGAGCCCGCCGACGCGGAAGTACGAGGCCGTCATGCGCGCGCCGCACACCTGATCGTAGATCGACAGCACCTTCTCGCGCTCGCGGAAGCAGTACCAGAACAGCGTCATGGCGCCGATGTCGATGGCGTGGGTGCCGAGCCACAGGCAGTGCGCGCTGATGCGCGTGAGTTCGGTGAGCAGCACGCGGATCGCCTGTGCGCGCGGCGGCGCCTCGATGCCGAGCAGGCGCTCGGCCGAGAGGCACAGCGCGAGGTTGTTGCTCATCGGCGACAGGTAGTCCATCCGGTCGGTCTGCGGGATGGACTGCGTGTACGTCTTGTACTCGGCCTGCTTCTCCATGCCGGTGTGCAGGTAGCCCATGATCGGCTTCGCGCGCACCACGGTCTCGCCGTCCAGCTCGAGCGCGACGCGCAGCACGCCGTGCGTCGAGGGGTGCTGCGGCCCCATGTTCAGGGTCATGGTTTCACTGCGCACGGTACTTGACCTTCTTGGGCTTGAGCCGCGTCAGATCGGGCGACGGCAGGATGCGATCGGGCGTGTTGTGCGTGAACGCGACCTCTTCGTAGCCGAGCGGCGAGTCCTTGCGCAGCGGCCAGCCCACCCACTCTTCCGGCAGGAGGATGCGCGTCAGGTCGGGATGTCCCGTGAACTCGATGCCGAAGAAGTCGTACGTCTCGCGCTCGTGCCAGTTCGCGGTCGGCCACACGTCAACGACCGAGGGCACGCGCGGATTCTCCTCGGGCAGCTCGACCTTGAGCGTGACACGCGCGTGGCCGCTCATCGACAGCAGCCCGTACACGACCTCGAAGCGCGGATCGCGCGGCAGCCAGTCGAGCCCCGAAATCCACGACAGCATCGAGAAGTCCATCTCGGGATCGTCGCGCAGGAAGCGGCACACGTCGACGATGCGTTCGGTGGGCACGAGCAACGTCAGGTCGCGGATCGCGTCCCCGGTGACGCGGCGGATCGACACGCCGGGGAGCCCCTCTTTCAGCCGCTGCTCGATGCGTTCGGGCGCCAGGCTCACGCGCGCGCCTTCTTCTTTTTCGGCTTCGCCGGGAACGGCCCGATCTCGACGTGCGACGCGAGGATCTTCTCCTGCAGTTTCATGATGCCGTGGATGAGGCTCTCGGGCCGCGGCGGGCAGCCCGGCACGTACACGTCGACCGGCACGATTTTGTCGACGCCCTGCAGGATCGCGTAGTTGTTGAACACGCCGCCGCACGACGCGCATGCGCCCATCGAGATGACCCACTTGGGATCCGGCATCTGGTCGTAGAGCTGGCGCAGCACCGGCGCCATCTTCACGCTGACGCGGCCGGCGACGATCATCAGGTCGGCCTGGCGCGGCGAGCCGCGCATCACCTCGGCACCGAAGCGCGACAGGTCGTAGCGCGGCCCCAGCGTGCCCATCATCTCGATCGCGCAGCACGCGAGCCCGAAGCCGAGCGGCCAGATCGCGTTCGCGCGCGCCCAGTTCACCACCGAGTCGACGGTCGTGAACAGGATACCGCGCTCCAGCTCCTCGCGCACCGAGTCCTCCTCGGTGCGCGGCGCCGCGGGTTCGAGCGGCGACGGCGCGACGGCCGGCGGCGGCGCGAGCGGCCGGAATGGATTCGACGAGCGGGGTTCGGACATGGACTTCTCCGGTGGCGCGGCCGGCCTCTAGAACGCGCTCGGAGCGGGACGCGAGGGCGTCAATCCCACTCCAGGGCGCGCTTCTGCAGCAGGTAGACGTAGCCCACCAGCAGAATCAGGATGAACAGGAACATCTCGATCAAGCCGTACCACCCGAGCTGGCGGAACGTGACCGCCCAGGGGTAGAGAAAGACGGCTTCGATGTCGAACAGGATGAACAGAACGGCCACGAGATAGAACTTCACGTTGAACCGGCCGCGCGCGTTGCCGACGGGATCGACGCCGCACTCGTAGGCCGAGTTCTTCACGGCGTTGGGGCGCTGCGGCACGATCAGAGCGGACATGCCGATGGTGCCGCCGGCAAACCCGACCGCGACCGCGAAGAAGAGCAGCACCGGCAGGTACTGCAGCATCCGTTCCTCCGCATCGGGCGCCACACGTCATGGTGGCGCGCCGCACATTGCGTCCTGAACCCCGCACCCTAGGAGCGCCCTTCGGAGCCGTCAAGCGCTCCGCGAACGGGACGCGTCAGACGTGCGCGTTCAACTTCTGCACGGCCTCGGTGAGCGCCGGGACGACCTCGAACAGATCCCCGACGAGCCCGTAGTCGGCGACCTTGAAGATGGGCGCGTCCGGATCCTTGTTGATGGCCACGATGCAACGCGACGACGACATGCCGGCCAGATGCTGGATCGCGCCGGAGATCCCGACGGCGACGTACAGCTTGGGCGAAACCGTCTTGCCGGTCTGTCCCACCTGGTCCGAGTGCGGCCGCCAGCCGGCGTCCACGACCGCGCGCGAGGCGCCGACGGTGGCGCCGAGCGCCGCCGCGAGCTGATCGAGCAGCGCGAAATTCTCGGGGCCCTTCAGGCCGCGCCCGCCCGAGACGATGATCTCGGACTCGGTGAGATCGGCCTTGCCGGACGCGGCCGCGGCGACGCGCACCACATGCGCGCGCGACGGATCGCCCCACGCGCCGGCCAGCACTTCGACGTTCGCCTGTCGTCCCGTGCGGCTCACGGGCGCGAACACCTTCGGGCGCAGCGAGACGAGCGCCGGCGTGCGCACGAAGCCGACGGTCTGGAGCGCCTTGCCGGCGAACACGGGGCGCGTCGCGCGCAGCTTGCCGCCTTCGACCGCGAGCGCGGTGCAGTCCGACGCGAGACCGAGCCCGAGCCGCGCGGCCACGCGCGGCGCGAGGTCGCGCCCCATCGCCGACGCCGCGAACAGCACGACGTCGGGCCGCACGGCTTCGACCGCGGCCGCGACCACGGCGACCGTCGCCTCCGCGTCGTAGAGCGCGAAGCGTGGATCGCTCGCCAGCAGAGCGCGCTCCGCCCCCGCCTCTCCGAGCGCCGCGACGCCGGGATCGGCGGCCGCGGCGCACACCGCGACGACCGGGCCCGAGAGCTTCTCGGCGAGGCGCACCGCTTCGCCGAGTGCCTCGCGCGACACCGAACGGATCTTGCCGTCGCGCTGTTCGATGAAGACGAGCACGCTCATCTAGATCACCTTCGCTTCTTCGTGCAGCACGCGCACCAGTTCCGCGACTCCGTCGACGCCCTGCCCGACGATACGACCCGCCGAGCGCGCCGGAGGCAGCGCGAGCGACACGACGTCGAGCGTCGGATCGCCGAGGACCGCCGGCTTCTCCTCGATGGGCTTCTTCTTCGCGGCCATGATGCCCTTGAGGGACGCGTAGCGCGGCTCGTTCAGACCTTTGTCGGCCGTGAACAGCGCGGGGAGCTGGACCTCGACGACCTCGCGGCCGCCCTCGATCTCGCGCTCGACCGTGGCCTTCTCGCCCTCCAGTTCGAACGTGGCGATCGCGGTGACGGCGGGCACGTGAAGCAGTTCGGCGAGCATCGGCCCGACCTGCGCGGCGTCGTCGTCGACGGCCTGCTTGCCGAGCCACACGAGGCGCGGCGCGAGCGCGGCGATCTCGGCGGCGAGCGCGCGCGCCACGGACAGCGGATCGGCCGCCGTGTCGCTGCGCAGATGGATGGCGCGATCGGCGCCCATCGCCAGGGCGTTGCGCAGCGTGGTCGCGACGCCGGCGCCGCCCATCGAGATCACGATCACTTCGCCGGCGCCGGCCTTCTCCTTGACGCGCAGCGCCTGCTCGACCGCGAACTCATCGTACGGATTCAGGATCCAGGTGACGCCCGCGGGATCGAGCGACTTGCCGTCGCCCGCGACCTTGACGCGGGTCTCGGTGTCGGCCACCTGCTTGACGCACACGACCTGGATCACGAGATCCTCGACGGGTTGCAGACCGACCGCGCATCGTCTTGCGCCAAGTTTCACAATCTGGCGCGCAAATCACGATGCCACAGACGCAAGAGGGGGAAGTTGAGGGCCGCAGTTTCGCGCCGGCCGTGCCGAGTGTCAAGGCCGGGACACGACGCGACGCGCGAGCGTGACGGCCCCCGTCGCATCGGCGCGAGCGCGTGAGCTCCGCCGCGCGCTGCGATCGACGTCGGGAATACTCGTCACGTCGGTCGATCGCGCGAGCGACGCCGCTGAGGTCGAATTGCATTATCTCGGCGCGGAGCGAACTCCGCGGCGGTCGCGATCGGCCGCGACACGGCAGTCGTGGGCCGCCACGCGAGTTGGCCGCATCACGCTTCGCCCATCCTTCGCCACCCGGAGGATGGCGAGTGAGTCGCTCGCACCGCGAATCGAGACAATTTCGGCTTCAGGCTTGACGCTATTTTCCGCGATGTGGCAACATTATGGGCAATACTGGCTCACACGATCGCCGACACATCGTAGGCGGGCGGTGAGTACGGGAGAGTCCCCTCAATGTGTGCCTCTGCTTTTCGGGAGTTTGGGTGGCGTGTGAGTCGTGCGACGACGCCTCAGTCTTGGGTCGGCCGCATTGATTCCGGCATCCAGTACGATTCGAATCGGTTGATCGACAGATTCCCCCGCTCCGGATTCGCTGCCGCCTAGGCGGAGCAAAGCCCACGCACCCTGAGGGAAACCAGCTCCATGACTGCAATCGTTGAAATCGACGAACTCGGCCGAAGGATTCGCAAACTTCGGCTGGAACGACGCATGACGCTCAAGCAGGTCGAGCAGGCGTCAGGCCTCTCCGCGACCCATCTCTCCGAGATCGAGCGCGGCCGCACGTCGCCCACGATCGGCGCGCTCGTGCGCATCGCGCGCGCCCTCGAGAGGGACGCCTCGTACTTCATCGAACACGAGGAGCGCCCCGACATCGCATACCAGGCCCACGAGAAGGCGCCGGCCATCGCCCCCGCGCCCGGCGTCACCGCCGAAGCGCTCTCGCCGGGGATTCCCGGGAGCCGGATGTTCCCGTATCGGCTCACGTTCGCGATCGGCGCGCCCTCCGAGCTGCACTTGAAGGCGCAGGAAGTCGAGGGCGACGCCCTCTACATGGTGCGGCGCGGCCGCCTCGACACCCAGATCGGCGACACGCGCCTCTCGCTCGGCGAAGGCGACGCGGTGCAGGCATCGCTCACGCTCGCGCATCGGCTGCGCGTCACCGAAGGCCATGGCGCCGAAGTCATCGCGCTGCTCACCCGCTCGCTCGAGGAGCCCGTTTGAACATGCGAACCACACCGTCGCACTCGGCGGCGACGCCGAGCCCGCTCCCCGAAACCGAAACGCTCGAGAGCACTCCCGGATTGCGTCCGCGCGATCCGTCACCCAGCGAGCTGGGGCGTCGTATCAAACTGTTGCGCGTCTCGCGCGGTCTCACGCTGAAGGACCTCGAGGAGCGCGGCGGCATCTCGGCGACGCACGTCTCGGAGATCGAGCGCGGCAAGGCCTCCCCGACCGTCGGCGCGCTCGGCCGCATCGCGCGCGCGCTCGACATGCGCCCGGCGACGCTCGTCGAGCCGCGCGTGCTGCCCGAGATCTCGGTGACGCGCGCCGCGGATCGCACGGAACGCCGCATGCAGTGGGGCGCGGCGCTCATCGAAGCCGCCACCGAGCCGGTGCATTCGGCGGCCATCGGGGCGCAGATCATGACGCTGCCCATCCGCCGCGAGCCAGCCCTGACGCATCACCACGAGGGTGAAGAATGGGCGATGGCGCTGTCCGGGGTGGCGGAGATCCGCATCGACGGCACGTCGTACGTGTTGCGCGAGGGTGATTCCGTGCACTTCCGCGCGCACCGGCCGCATTCGTACCTGAACCTGGCGTCGAATCCCGCCGTGCTGCTCATCTCGGTGCGTCCGAGGATGGCGCTTTAGGCTTCGCGCTTCACCACGTCAGTTCGTCGGAACGCCGGCGGGCCATCAGGTCCGCCGGCGTTTCCGTTGCGCGCGCGCGCATCAGTCGGCCGCCGGACGCGACGACCTCGGCGAGGCGGCCGCGTCCGTTGTAGTTCGACGACATGCTTGCGCCGTACGCGCCGGCGTCGCGGATCGCGACCCAGTCGCCCGCGGCGAGCGGCGGCAGATCGACGTCGCTCGCGAACACGTCCGCGCTCTCGCACACCGGCCCGACCACGGTGGCCGGGGTGCGCGTGCCGGCCCGCGGCGCGAGCGGTTCGATGCGATGGGTCGCGCCGTAGAGCGCGGGGCGCAGGAGATCGTTCATGCCGGCGGCCAGCACGACGAAGCGCCGTCCGTCGCGCCGCTTTTCCCACAGCACCTCCGCGAGCAGCGTGCCGATCGGCGCGAACAGCCAGCGGCCGGGCTCGAACACCCAGTCGAAGTCGGCGGCCCGTTTCCCGGCGCGCGCGATGAGCGCGGACGCGTGCGTCTCGATCGGGAATTCCGCGTTCGCCCCCGTGTAGTCGACGCCGAAGCCGCCGCCCAGGTTCAGCAGTCCGAGCGGCGCGCCGTCGCGCGCCGCGGCGTCGGCCAGTTCGAACGCCGTGTCGAGCGCCCGCGCGAGCGGCCCGGGATCGAGCAGCTGCGAGCCGACGTGCAGGTGCACGCCGTCGACGAGGAGATGCGGCCAGCGCGCGCGCGCGCGCCACGCCGCGAGCGCCTCGTCCGGCGCCATGCCGAACTTCGCGCCTTCCCCGCCGGTCGCGACGTAACGGTGGCCCGGCGTGTCGATGCGCGGGTTGACGCGCAACGCGACGCGCTGCGGCGTGCGCGCCTGGGCTTCGGCCGCGGCGCGCTCCAGCAGGTCCAGCTCACCGGCATGATCGGCGTTGACGAGAAACACGCCGTGCGCGGCGACCCAGGCCGCTTCCTCGGGGGTGCGCCCGTTGCCGTTCAGCACGCGCGCATCCGCGCCGAAGCCGGTCGCCCTGGCCAGCGCCAGTTCCCCGAGCGAGCCCGCGTCCGCGGCCAGCCCGAGGCGCGACGCGCGCTCGAGCAGCGCGGGCAGCCCGTTCGCCTTGAGCGCGACCGCGACGCGTGGTTCGAGGGGCGCGAACGCCGCGAGGAAGCGCCGCGCCCGCGCTTCGAACGCGTCGGCGTCGTACGCCCAGCACGCGCGCGCCGCCGGCTCGAGCGCGCGCAGCGCCGCGGGGATGCGCCCGATCGGCACGCCGCCCAGGCGCTCGTCGGCGATCCGGACCGCGCCGCGCGCGCCGTGGGTCGCGCTCACGCGCGCCGTCCCAGGGTCGCGGCCAGGGCGCGCTCGGCCGCGGCGCGTTCGTCCGGCGTGTTCACGTTGAGGAAGCCCGCGAGCCCGCCGGGCAGCGCGGCGAGGTCCGTGTCGCCGAGGAGCCGCGGTTCGAGCGCGAGCGCGGCGCGGCGCAGCGAGCGCTCGCCGCGCGCCGCCGCGGCCGAGATGGCGCGTGCCGCCGCGGCCGAGTAGACGGCGACGAGCGGCTGCGGCGCGCCATGGGGCGCCGGCAGCACGGCGCTCGCGTCGCCGAGATGGTCGGCGAGGGCTTCGAGCGCGCCGGGCTCGAGCAGCGGGAAGTCCACGCCGAGCACGACGACGGGCCGCCCCGCGCGGCGTTCCAGCGCGGCCACCACGCCGCCGAGCGGGCCTTCGATTCCCGCAGCGTCGTCGACGCGCCGCTCGGGCGCGACCGGCAGATCGAGGCCGCGCGGCGCGGCGACGCACCAGTCGTCCGCCGCCGCTGCGACGCGCTCGATCGCGCGCGCCAGCAGCGTGCGGCCGGCCACGACCGCGAGCGCTTTCACGCGCCCGCCGCCGAGCCGTTCTCCCAGGCCTCCCGCGAGCACGATGCCGAGGGCGAGCTTCATCGTCAGTAGCCGGCCCGCTTGTCGACCACGTTCTCGAGCGGCCGGCCGCCGAGAAACGCGTCGAGGTGCGATTCGAACTGAGCGAGGGCGCGCTCCCAGTAGTGCGGCCCGAGCCCCGACACGTGCGGCGTGACGATCACGTTCGCCATCTTCCACAACGGGCTCGCGGCCGGCAGCGGCTCGTCCTCGAACACGTCCAGCGCGGCGCCGGCGATGCGCTTCGCAGCCAGCGCCTCGACCAGGGCCGGCTCGTCGATGAGCGCGCCGCGTCCCAGGTTGACGACGAGCGCTTCGCGGCGCAGCCGCGCGAGGCGGGGCGCATTCAGCAGATGACGCGTGGCGTCCGTCAGCGCGGGCGTCAGCACGACCGCGTCGCACATGCCCAGCATCTCGTCGAGCCGATCCTCGCCCCACTGCTCGTGGGCCGGCGCTGGAGCGGGCGCGGGGTGCCTGCGCACGGCGATGACGCGCATGCCGACCGCACGCGCCAGCGTCGCGACCGCCTGCCCGACGCGCCCGAAGCCGACGACGCCGAGCGTCGACCCCGACAGCGTGCGAAAGCCCGGCGGCTGCGTCCACAGTTCGCGCTGGGTCCAGCGCGCGTCGCGCTGCGCGTCCCTCGCGAGGTGCAGCTGGCGTGCGAACGCCAGCAGCACGCCGAGCGCGTGCTCGGCCATGGCCGCGGCGTGGAGCCCACGACCGTTCGTCACGATCACGTCGCTGGCGACGAGTTCGGGGAAGAGCAGCGTGCCGACGCCGGCGGCCGACACGTGGATCCAGCGCAGACGCCGGGCTGACGCGAAGTTCTTCGGCGTCACCGCCCAGCCGTAGACGGCGTCGACGGCCGGCAGGGCGGCGTCGGCGGCGGCCCGATCTTCGGCGTCCACGAAGTCCACGCCGGGATGGCGGCGTTCCAGCGCGCCCAGCGCGCCGTCCGGGAGATTCCAGACGCCTTCGGGATCGCGGACGTAGACGAGCACGCGGGAGCGGGTCATGAGGCCGGCATGGTGCCACAGCGCGCGCGGGCGGGCGAGACCGGCCCCCTCCCCCGCGGCCTCACGTATCGCTTGCGCGCCCCGCGGGGCGCGGATAGTCTGCGCGGATTCCCTGACCGAGGACGTTCCTGGAGGCTTTCTTCCACCCATGATCGCGCGAATTGCGTTGCCCTTCGTGGCCTGCGCCGGACTGGCGCTCGCCGTTTCCACCCCGCTCCATGCCGATCCCTGGCTGCCGCCACCGGGGGACCACACGTTCGAGATGCGCGCCAGCGTGTTCTCGGCGGACAGCTACTACGATCAGGACGGCGTCCGTCACCCGTTGTTCCAGAGCGGCCTGCACGAGGAGCGCAGCTTCACGTCGTACAGCGAATTCGGCTGGAAGAAGAACATGTCCGCGTTCCTCGAGGTGCCGGCGCTCAGCGTGACGCGGCGCACCGGCGGCACGACGTTCGATCAGACCGAGACCGGCTTCGGCGATCTGCGCTTCGGGCTGAGGCGGCGGCTGGCCGCGAACGCGGCGCTGGAAGTGCAATGGAACGCGCCCATGGGCTACGACCGGCGCCTGGTGCCGAGCCTCGGCGAAGGGCGGCAGAGCTTCGTCGGCTCGCTCGAGCTGGGTTCCGCGATCGGCCGCCGCGGCTTCATCGAGGTCTCGGGCGGATATCGCTACTATCTCGACAAGTTCGCGCCCACGAATCAGGCGCTGGCCGGCGGCACGCTCGGCTTCTGGCTCGGCTCGCGCGTGCTGGCGGCCGGGCGCTATCAGGGCGCTTTCGGCGCGAACTCGGACGGCGACTATCGGGCGCTCAACGGCGACGCGGCGCCGGGCACGACGAACGATCAGATCAGCGTGCATCTCGCCGGCCCGATGCTGGTGTATCGTGTCGACGAGCACTTGGACCTGATCGGCGGCTCCCTGCATACCGCGTCCGCCAAGAACGCGCTGCACGTCGACCAGTTCTACGTGGCTCTCGCGGTGAAGCAGACCCGGCTCAACCGCCTGCAGGGGCTCCTCGGGGGAACGCGCCAGCCCTGACGCGTCACTCGGAGGTCGCGGCTCCGCTGGTTCCTTCCGGGTCGTGAAGGGAGCCCGTCCGCTGCTACGCGGCCTCGACGCCCGCCTGCTGCCTTACGTCACGCGCTACCGGCGCGGCCTGGTGTGGGGCGTGACCTGCGTCGCGCTGACGAACGTCATCGCGCTGGCGCAGCCGCAGGTCCTGCGCTTCGCGATCGACGATCTGTACCGCGGCGTCACGGCCGAGAAGCTCGGACGCTACGCGATCATCCTGTTCGCGATCGCGTTGACCGCGGCCGTGTTCAAGTACTGGATGCGCCAGTCCGTCATCGCCATCTCCCGGCACATCGAGTACGACCTGCGTAACGACCTGTTCGCGCACCTCCAGCGCCTGAGCGTCTCGTACTTCCAGCACGCGCGCACCGGCGAGATCATGTCGCGCGCGACGAACGACGTGTCGGCGGTGCGCATGATGCTCGGCCCGGGCATCATGTACCTGGTGAACACCGCGGTCGTGGCCGTCGTGTCGATCGGGTTCATGCTCTCGATCAGCCCGCGCATCGCGCTCTACGCGCTGGCCCCGCTGCCGCTCGTCTCGCTGTGCGCCTGGTTCTTCGGCGAGCGCATCCACCGCCGCTTCGAGGAGATCCAGGCGCAGTTCGCGATGCTTTCCGCGAAAGTGCAGGAGAACCTCGCTGGTGTGCGGGTGGTGCGCGCGTTCACGCGGGAGCGCGGCGAGTCCGACGAGTTCCGCGACCTGAACCGGGACTACCTGGACAAGAACCTGCAGCTCATCCGCACGTCCGGGCTGTTCTACCCGGCGCTCGCGTTCCTGTCCGGGACGGCCGCGCTGCTCGCGCTGTACCTGGGCGGGCGCGAGGTCATCGCCACCCACATCACGCTCGGGCAGTTCGTGGCCTTCACGTGGTACCTGGGGATGCTGAACTGGCCGATGGTCGCGCTCGGCTGGGTCATCAACCTGTTCCAGCGCGGCGTCGCGTCGTTCGGCCGGCTCGAGCAGTTGCTCGAAGTCGAGCCGGCCATCGTGAGCGCGCCGGACGCGGTCCGCCCGGCGTCGTGCCGCGGCGAGATCGAGTTCCGCGATCTCACGTTCCACTACCCCGGCGTGGCGGCGCCCGCGCTCGAGCACATCTCGTTCCGCGTCCGCGCCGGGCAGACCGTCGCGCTCGTCGGACGCACGGGCTCGGGCAAGAGCACGCTGCTCGCGCTTCTGCCGCGCGTGTTCGACCCCCCGCCCGGCGCCGTGCTCCTCGACGGTCACGACGTGCGTGACGTCGACGTCGCGTGGCTGCGCGCGCAGATCGCGTGCACGCCGCAGGAGACGTTCCTGTTCTCGGCGACGCTCGCCGAGAACGTGGCGTACGGCGCGGCCGACGCGTCGGACGACGCGATTCGTCGCGCGGCCTCCATTGCCGGACTCGACTCCGACGTGAGCGGCTTTCCCGACGGCTTCGAGACGCGCGTCGGCGAGCGCGGCATCACGCTGTCCGGCGGCCAGAAGCAGCGCACCGCGATCGCCCGCGCCGTGCTGCGCGACGCGCCGCTGCTCGTGCTCGACGACTGTCTGTCGAGCGTCGACACGCACACCGAGGACGCGATCCTGCACGGCCTGCGCGGCGAGATGCGCGGGCGCACGACCCTGCTCGTGTCGCATCGCGTGAGCACGGTGCGCGACGCCGATCTCATCGTCGTGCTCGACGCCGGACGCGTCGTCGAGCAGGGCACGCACGCGGAGCTGATGGCCGCGGGCGGCGCGTACGCCGAGCTGTCGCGCAGCCAGCAGTTGGAAGAGGAGCTGGAAGCCTCGTGACGCACGACGACGAGGTCCTGGGCCGCGCCTACGATCGCCGGCTGATGCGTCGGCTGCTCGGCTACCTGCGCCCGTATCGCAGCCAGGTGCTGTTCGCGGGCGCCGTCGTTCTGGGCGACGCGCTCGTCCAGCTGGTGTTCCCGTGGCTGACGAAGGAAGCGATCGACAACGGCATCCGCCACCACGACGCCGCGTACCTCGACCACGTCGCGCTGGTCTTTCTCGGGCTGCTCGGCGCCGGCTTCGGCCTCGGCTACCTGCAGAACCAGGTCATGCAGCGCGTCGGCCAGCACGTCATGCTCGATCTGCGCACGGCCCTGTTCGAGAAACTGCAGCGGCTGCCGGTCGCGTACTACGACCGCAACCCGATCGGCCGCCTGATGACGCGCGTCACGAACGACGTCGACGTCCTGAACGAACTGGTGACGGCCGGCGTCGGCGCGCTGTTCGGCGACCTGTTCGCGCTGATCGGCATCGTCGTCGCCATGTCCCGGCTGAACGCCGAGCTGCTCGTCGTCACGTTCTCGGTGCTGCCGCTCATCGCCATCGTGACGATCGTGTTCCGGGTGAAGGTGCGCGCGTCGTTCCGCGACATCCGCACGCGCCTGGCCCGGCTCAACGCGTTCCTCAACGAGAACCTGACCGGCATGAGCACCGTGCAGATGCTGAATCGCGAGCCGCGCAACTTCGCGCAGTTCCGCGACGTCAACGCCGGGCACCGCGACGCGAACCTGACCGCGGTGTTCTACAACGCCGTGTTCTTCCCGGTGCTGGAACTGGTGGGCGCGCTCGCCGTGTCGCTGATCGTGTGGTACGGCGGCCGCCAGGTGATGTGGACCGGCATCACGCTCGGCACGCTCGTCGCGTTCATTCAGTACACCCAGCGTTTCTTCCGGCCGATCTCGGACCTGAGCGAGAAGTACAACATCCTGCAGCAGGCCATGGCCTCGGCCGAGCGCATTTTCGACCTCCTCGACGCGCCCGAGGATCCCGCGCTCGCGCCCGCCGCGGCGAGCCCGGCGGCGCGGCGTGCCGCGGAGGCCACCGCGCGGCCGGCCGGCGCTGCGCACGCCACGAACGGCACGGCACACGCCGAGACCGCCGGCGCCGCCCACCCGGAAGCGCGGCGCGCCGCAGCGCGCGCGGCTCAACCATGCGTCGAGTTCGATCGCGTGTCGTTCGCCTACCTCGGCGATCACCTCGTGCTGGACGACGTGTCGTTCGCGATCGCGCCGGGCGAGCGCGTCGCATTGGTCGGCGCGACCGGTTCGGGCAAGACGACCCTGGCCAGCCTGCTGCTGCGCTTCTACGAGCCGACCCGCGGCGAGATCCGCCTCGACGGCCGGCCGCTCGCGGCGTGGGACGTGCACGCGCTGCGCCGCCGCGTCGGCCTCGTCCTGCAGGACGTGTTCCTGTTCAGCGGCACGATCGAGAGCAACCTGAGGCTCGGCGAGGATGCGTTGTCGCACGACGCGCTCGAGCGGGCGGCGCGCGAAGTGCACGCGCACCCGTTCATCGAGCGCCTCGAGGGAGGCTACGCCGCGCCCGTCCAGGAGCGCGGCGCCACGCTGTCGTCGGGCCAGCGCCAGCTGCTGGCGTTCGCCCGGACGCTGGCGCGCAATCCCGGCGTGCTGATCCTGGACGAGGCCACGTCGTCCGTCGACACCCGCACCGAACAGCTGATCCAGGACGCGCTCAAGCGCCTCATGCGCGACCGCACCTCGCTGGTCATCGCCCACCGACTGTCCACCATCCAGGACGTCGATCGCATCGTGGTCCTCCACCACGGGCGAGTTCGCGAAATCGGAACTCATGCGGAACTCCTGGCGCGGAACGGCATCTACAGCCGTCTGTACCAGCTCCAGTTCATGAGCGGGCGCACCGGCCGGGACACCGGGGAACGGCCGGAGATGGATGGCGAGCAGGCGACGGAGCCTGTCGTTGACTCTCCGTTTCCGCTCGCTTAGCCTTTCTAAACGAATATCACCTGTCCTAAACCCCTCGAGGACACCCATGCAATTGGGTCGGAAGATTCGTGATCTCCGCCTGCGGCGCGGACTTACCGTTCAGCGCCTGGCCGAAGCAAGCGGGCTGTCGAAGGGCTTCATCAGTCAGGTCGAGAACGATCGCACGTCTCCCTCCCTGGCCACGCTCGCCGATCTGGCCAGGTCCCTGGAAACCTCGGTCGCCTACCTCGTCGTCGAGGAAGAGCCCCAGCCGCACGTGGTGCGAGCCGATGAGCGGCCGCACGTCCTCGTCGGCGGCAACACGTCGCGCGTCGAGCTGCTGTCCGCGCGGCCCAAACGCAATCTCGAGTTGCTCATGGCCGAGCTGCCGCCGGGGCTGTCGGCCGGCAACAAGCGCCATTACCACCACGGCGAAGAGATCGTGGTGTGTCTCGAGGGCCGGGTCAGTCTCGTGTGCGGAGAATTGACCACGGTGCTGGGTTGCGGCGACTCGTGCCACTTCGACGGGCGGACGCCGCACGCCGTCGAGAACGTGGGGACGTCGACCGCGCGCGTGCTGATCGCCGTGACACCGGCCGCGTTCGAGCCGCTCATCCGGGTCGTCGAAGAAGTCCCGCACGTGCTCCCCGAGACGCGCGTTCCGGAGCCCGCGATCGACTGAGTCGAATCGCGGCACCGAAGCACATCCCGCGGCGGCCACGACGGCCGCCGTTCGGTTTGGAGCCATGCGCCCGATCCAGAACGCGTGGGACGACTATCGCGAAGCCGTCGGCCAGTTCTCGCCGCCCGCGCGCCACTTCCTCCTGTCGGTGTTCCTGGCCTGGAGCGGCGCGGGCGTGTTCCAGGTGCTGTACAACCTGTACCTGGTCGAGGCCGGGTTCCGCGAAGCGCTGATCGGGCGCGCGCTGTCGCTGACCGGCATCGGCCTGGCCGCAGCCGCGCTGCCCGCCGGCTGGCTCGCGGATCGCTGGGGCCGCCGGCGCTGCCTGGTCCTCGGCGCCGTGCTCGACGGCGTCGGCATGCTCGTGCGCGCGAACGTGCCCCTGCCCGGTGTGATCTACGCGTCCAGTTTCGTCGCCGGCGCCGGGCAGTCGCTGCTCGCGATCGCCGCCGCGCCGTACCTGACCGAGCACTCGACGCCGCGCGAGCGCACGCACCTCTTCAGCGCGTTCTTCGCGAGCGAGCTGATCGCCGGCGTCATCGGCTCGCTGCTCGGCGGCTGGGTGCCGGCCGGGCTGCGCGCCCTGCCGCTGGCCGCGCCCGTCACGAAGCGCGTCGCGTATCAGGTGACGCTGTCGCTCGCCGCGCTGATCGCCCTCGCCGCGTCGATCCCGCTGCTGCGACTGGGAAGGATCCAGGAGGCGCGCGTCACGCAGCGCCGCGAGGCGGCGTGGCCGCCCGGCGTGACGCGCCGGCTGTGGCCCATCGTGCTGAACGCGACGCTGATCGGCGTGGGCGCGGGCCTCGTCATTCCGTTCATGAACCTGTACTTCGCGACGCGCTTCCAGTGCTCGAGCGCGCAGATCGGCATGTTCTTCTCGATCGCCCAGGTGTGCACGGCGGCCGCGGCACTGCTGGGGCCGGTCGTGGCGCGGCGCTTCGGCAAGCTGCGCACGGCGACGGCGTCCGAGATGCTGTCGCTGCCGTTTCTCGTGACGCTCGGCGCCGAGCGCCGGCTGAGCATCGCGGTCGTGTCGTTCTGGTGCCGCTCGTCGCTCATGCAGGCGGCGACGCCGCTCGTCCAGGCGTTCGTGATGGAGGCGCTGCCACCCGCGCTCCGCTCCCGCTCGACGAGCCTCATCAACCTCGCGTGGAACCTGGGCTGGGCCGCGAGCACGACCCTGGCCGGCGTCGTGATCCAGCACCTGGGCTACGCCGTGCCGTTCTACATCACGGCCGGCCTGTACGCGACGGCCGCGACCACGTTCTTCCTCGCGTTCCGCCGCATGCCCGAGGGCGAAGCGATGCCGCAGCTGAGCGAAGAGGCAAAGGGCCGCCTCGGCGGCGGGCCGACCGCGGACTAGGCGGGCGCTGCGTCACGCCCCGTTCCCCGTCACCTACTGCGGATGGACTTCCGGGATGACCGCGACGGGAACGTGCGCACGGCGCCGGATGTTGTCCGGGATCTTCCCGAGGTCGGCCTCGCTGCGAAACGTGAGGCCTTCGAGCGGATCGAATCCAAAGCGCTTCGCAAACGCTCGACGTCGTCCGGGCCAGATCAGCATCTCGGGGTTGTCGACGTAGAGGCCGGGCCTCGCGCCTTCGAGGAGCTGAATCAGGACGAACCGGTGATAGTGGTCGTCGGCCCAGAGCACGATGCCGCGGTCGAATGGAATCGCGCGCCACGCCGCGTGAAACTCGGCATCGACTCTCGCGAGTTCCGCGCGTTGCGCGACGGCCCGCGGCACCGACCAGGCGGCCACCGCCCCGACGATGCCCAGCGCGATCACCGCGAGCAGCCCCGCGGGAACGCGTCGCCCGAGCAGAACGGTCCCCGGGGTCACCGCGAGAAGAGCCGCCATGAGCACCGGGAGGAAGTAGGTGGCCGGATCCGGCACGCCGTACGACACGATGAACGCGACCTGGATCGTTGCCGCGGCGAACAGCGCGAGCAGCCCCCAGCGCAGAGCCGTCGAACGACTCGAGAGCGCAAACGCCGACCCAAGCGTGAGGCCTGGCAGGGCCCACGGCAGGATCGCTCCGCGGATCAGCACCCACTCCGCCGTCGTCGGCGAGAAGCGGCCCAGCAGGTACGAGTAGGCGGCGCCACGCACGTGCATCAGCAGCGCGGCGAGGCCGACTCCGACCGGCCACTGGAAGGGTGCGGGGTGAAGAGCCCGCCACGCGATCCACCCATAGCTCGCGAGCGGCACGAGGGACGCACCGAAAGAGACGAATGCGAGCGATGGGTGCCATCGCCTGGCTCTCACCAGGCCGGCGACGAGCGCCGCCGTCATCGGGAGAACGAAGAACACGGCCGTGGCGTGCTGGGCCCCGCAGGCGCCACACAGCAACCCCCACGTCGCCGCGCCGCGCAACTCCGTGGAGCCGAGACGCGATCGGGCACCCTGCGCAGGGGTGGGCGCGGGCGGCGCGCCGATCGATTCGAGACGACGAAGCCAGCCCATCATGAAAGCCGCCGAGAGCGCGAGACACGCGTGGTGCCAGCTGTAGACCTCCGCGACGGTCGCGGAATCGATCCAGATCGGATTGAGCGCGAGTGCCAGGGCTGGAAGGGCAACCGCCGTCCATGTGACGACCGAGCGGTCCCGAACTCGGCCTTCCCGCCGGGCCTGGTCCTCGAGCGCCGAGAGGACGTGTTGACCGAGGCGCACGTAGGCGCCCAGCGCGACGGCGGCGCCGGCCGCACTCCACAGCGCCGAAGCCGCAACCCAGGACGCTCCCAGCCCGTGAACGGCCAGAGCGAACACGTGCCCCGCGAGGACGTACAGCGGATATCCGGTGGGGTGCGGGATGCCCGCCAACGCGAGAGCCAGGGTCAGCTCCGCGGAGTCGCCCATGCCCGGAGCCGGCGGAAGGAGGAGAGCGGCGAGGGCGAACATGCCCACCCCCGCGCCGAGCGCCGGCCACCAGCCGCCGTCGCTCGAAGGCGCGATGGAATCTCTCGTCATGGGAGTGCTCGAGCCGGGCGCAGACGACATGCGCGGCATCCTAGCCGATGCGATCCCTTGCGCCCCATCGCGTGTGCGTCTAGCCTCGCCGACCAACCGCCGGAAGGACGCCGGCGCCCACACTGGAGGGATCCATGAAACGCCTCTTCTTCCTCGTGCTGGTAGCAATCGCCGCCTGGTACGGCTGGAAGCACTACCCCGACATCCTCAATCGCACGCCGTCGCACGAAGCCGTCGTCGTCAACAACACGGGTCACACGCTACAGCGCGTGCGCGTGACGGTGGACGGCCAGACGTTCGTCAAGGAGACGCTGGCCGACAACGACCGGGCGGTGTTCCCGTTCAAGGTCACCCACGACGCGTCGTTCGAGCTGGTGTGGCAGTGGGCGGACAAGCTGGGCGAGATGCGCTGGACGGGCGGCATGGTCCCGCGCGGGCCGATGGTGCAACGCCACATCATGACCATCGACGGCAACGGCGAGGTGATCTACACGCCGGAGAACAAGTAGTCGCCGGCGCTCAATCGATCTGGTCGAGGTACAGCTCACGGTTCTCCGGGCTGTAGCCGAGGAGTTCCGTGTAGCGGCCCCAGTCGATGACGGTCTTCATCAGCGCCTCGCCGGATTCCGCGGGCAGGTGCAGCGCGAAGATCTCGAGGAACGCCTCTTCGTCACTGCGCCGATCCTCGCTGCGCAGCAGCGCCTCGACCACCGTGTGGAACAGCGGCAGCTTCTTGATCTGTTCCTTCAAGAGCTTCTTGCGCGCGTTCACCTTCGCGCGCAGCAGCGCGCTCCCCGTCCCGGTCAGCACGACGTCGCCGCCCGGCGTCACCACGAGGTCCAGCAGCTCGGCGGCCTTGATCACCATCAGGATCTCGCCGAACTCGTAGTTGACGTCGCGCGCCAGGCGGAACACGTCGTAGCGGCCGCCGGCGTCGTCCAGCACTTCGAGCAGCCCCATGACGCGGCTGATCGAGACGGTCGGGATCGGATCGATCGCCATGATCAGGCCACCGCCGACGCGCGGGGCGCGTCCGCATCGCCGCCCAGGCCGTGGCGCCGGATCTTGCCGGTCGTCGTCTTGGGGAATTCCTCGCGGCGCACGATCACACGTTTGACGTGCTTGTACGGCGCCAAGTGCTGGCTGCGCCCGTCGATCTCGCGGCGCAGCACGCGCTCGACGAACGCGTCGTCGAACGCGACATGGCTCGTGCCGGCGAGGGCCTCGAGCGCGCTGAGGTTGGGCACGACGTGGGCGTGCACTTCTTCGCGTCCGGTGCGCGCGTCGCGCCCGCCGACCACCACGATCTCGGCGATGTACGGCGAGCCGGCGAGCTGCGCTTCGACTTCCTCCGGGTAGATCTTCTTGCCGGCCGCGGTCGCGATCATGTTCTTGAGCCGGCCCGTGATGCGCACGCGCCCGTCGTCCGTGAAGCGTCCGAGATCGCCGGTCGCGAACCAGCCGTCGTGCAGCACGTCGCGCGTCGCGGCCGGATTGCCGTAGTAGCCGAGCATGACGTTGGGGCCGCGCACCGTGATCTCGCCGTTGCCCTCGGCGTCCGGGTCGGCGATGCGGACCTCGACCCCCACGAGCGGCCAGCCCACCGCTCCGGGCCGCGGGCGGTGCGGGCGATTGGCCGCGACCACCGGCGAGCACTCGGTCAGTCCGTAGCCCTCGAGCACCGGCCAGCCGAAATCGGTGTACGCCCAGAACAGCTCCGAGGGCAGCGGCGCCGCGCCCGACACGAACAGCCTGAGCGTGTCGAGTCCGGCGCGCTCGCGCACCGACCGCAGCCACGCGCGCCCGGGACGCGCGCCGGTCAGCACCCGCGCGATGCGCGATCCGGCGAGCAGCGCGCGCACGAGCCAGCGGCGCGCGAACGGGGCCTCGTCGATGCCGCGGTGCAGGGCGCCCAGCAGCTTCTCGTACAGCAGCGGAACGCCGAGCAGGATCGTCGCACCCGACGTGCTCAGATCCTCGCGCAGCTCGTTGGACTTGAGGCCGCGCGCGTACGCCACGCTCGCGCCGGCGCGCATCGGACACAGCAGCCCGCCCGTGAACTCGAACGTGTGATGGAGCGGCAGGACCGAGAGGAACCGGTCGCCCGCGCCGAATTCGAACGTCTGGACGACGCCTTCCACGTTCGACAGCAGGTTCGCGTGGGACAGCATGACCCCCTTCGCGTGGCCGGTAGTGCCGGACGTGAAGACGAGTACCGCGAGATCGTCGGGCGAACCGGCGAGCGGTCGGGGTTCGGCCGCTGGGAAACGCGCGAGCGCGTCGGCCAGGCTCGGGCCCTCCGTCGAGCCCTCGAGCGCCACGATGCGGAGCGCGGGGATCCGCGTGTCGCGCACCGCGCGCATCAGCGGCAGGTGCCGTAGGCTGGCGATGGCCAGCGTGACGCCGGCGGTCGCGAGGATCTCTCCCACTTCGGTCTCGCCGAGCTGGGCGTCCATCGGGACGAGCACGGCGCCGGCGTCGAGCACGGCGAGGTACGCGAGCGCCAGTTCGGGGCGGTTCTCGCCCTGGATCGCGACCCGGTCACCGGGGCGCACGCCCTCGGCGATGAGCCACGCCGAATACGCGTGCATGGCCGTGGCCGCTTGGCGGAACGTTGCGCCCTGCCAGCCCGTCGGGGTGAAACGCAGGAGGAACGGGGCATCGGCGTGGCGCCGGGCGGCGAAGTCGGCGAGCTCGGGAATCAGCCGCACGACCGGCGCTGGAGCGGATGTGGAAGGCACGGAGCGACACTAGCACCCGTGTTAAAACACGGTCAAGAATGCCGGAAACTCGTGGCGAAGCCGGCGCACGTGCGACGCGCGACTACGCATTGCGACGCGCCACGACGAGGTGCGCCAGCACTTCGGCCGGGTCGAAGAACACGCGATCGAGCGCTTCGCACGCGAGCTGGATGACCACGTACAGCGCGCGCACCGGAAGTTCGGTGAGCACGCGCGTCGGCCCGCGGTTCACGCGGTTGAGCGCGGCGATCGCGCTGAGCCCGACGCGCGCCCACAGCCCGCCGATCGGGATGTACTCGAGCGGCTCGAATCCGGCGCGTGTGAGCAGGTACGCGGCGCCGTAGCGCGTGAAGCGGAAGTAGTCGTGCGGCGCGTCGTGGAGCGGCACCATCTGCGTGAACTCGAGCAGCAGCACGCCGCCCGGCTTGAGGACGCGATGCGCCTCCTCGAGCATGAGGCGCGGCTCGGGCAGGTACGTGAGCATGGACAGACCGAGCACCGTGTCCATGCTCGCGGTGCGCACCGGCTGCGCCTCGGCGCGGGCGAACGCGTCGGGTGGCCGCGCCGCCAGATACGGCGAGACGCTCAGGTCGGTGCCGAAGTAGTGCGACACGCGGCCCGCGAACACGTGCGCGAACGGGCGCGAGCCACAGCCCACGTCGAGCAGCCGTCCGTGCGCGAAGCCGCGCGCGCGCTCGAGCGCGCCCAGGATCTTGTGGTTCGCGAGCCAGTTGAACTTCCACGGCGTCCAGTGGCCGGTCGGCCCCGCGGTGAACGCGCGCCACGTGCCGCTCACGGTTGCGCCCACTCCAGCAGGTACTCGCCCACGTTCGCGCGCAGCTCGACGCGACCGCTGTCGAGGCGCACGTCCACGTCGTCGGCCTTGCCCTCGCGCAGGCTCACGCCGCTCGCGCCGGCCGGCGCCGGCCAGCGCACGGGATCGCGCGGCACGCCGTAGTAGCGCACGAGTGCGCCACGCGCGCCGATGGCGCGCTCCGACCAGCCGTGTTCCAGCAGCCCGTGGACCTCGGCGTCGGTGACGAACACGGCGCCGTCCTCGACGAGCGCGGCAAGCAGGTCGCGCAGCTGCGCGAGACCGTTCGCCTGACGCTTCGCGTCCAGGTGCACGTAGTTCACGCGATGCGTGCTGACGATGGCCGGCTGGCCGAGATTCCACGCCGCGCGCACCGAGCGGCGCACTGCCTCGACGCCGACGCGCGCCGCCTCGCGCGGCCCGGCTGAAGGTTCGAACGCGATGCGCGGCGGCAGCGAGAAGCGCTTGCCCGACAGGTCCGGCCAGCGATAGCGGCCGATCGTGCGGCTGAGGAGCGGCAGCGGCGCATCCGCGCGCTCGCTCCGCCCCTGGAACGTGGACAGGCCGAGCCGTACGGCGTCGTCGTCGAGCGCGGAGTCCCACTGGTAGTCGGGCGGACAGAACGAACCGGGCGGGCGGCCGAAGACGGCCGTGAACTTCTCGACCGCCAGGCCCAGGTTGCGCCGCCTCAGCTCGATCGGTTCGGCGGCCGCGTACTCGCCGCTCCCGTCGACCGCCTGGCATATCGGACTCTGCTGTTCGTGCGCGCGCCGCGCGTCCGACGCGCCACGGCGCAGCGCGGTCAGCCACGCGCGCTCGGGCAGGTGGTGCAGACCGTGCAGCTCGGGCCACCACACGCCGGCCTCGCGCGCCCGGGAGATCTCGCCCCACAGGCCGGGCCGCACCCAGCGCGACGGCGTCGCCGGGAAGTCGACGAGCGGCATGGGATCGGCCTCGAAGCCCGGCGGCGTGAGCCCGACATAGTCGGGCGCGGCGACCACGGTGTTGGCCTGGAGCACCGGTGGGAATCCGTCGCCGCCGCGGAATTCGAGCAGCGTCGCGACCATCTCGCGCACGTCCTCAGCGCGCTCGAGCGTCGAGCCGCCGTAGCGCGCACCGACGTTCGAGCGGAACACCGGCGTGTCGGCGAGCACCCGGAACGCCTGGTCGTCCGGCGACCAGGCGCACAGCCCCCAGTCGTCGCTTTCGAGCACCACCGCCTTGAGTCGGCGCCAGTCCAGGTTCACGCGGCTCCCCCTCGAAATCGGACCGCGGACTATAGCACGCGCGTTCCGGTTGCCCGGATCGCGCGGCCCGTGACAGAGTGCCGCGCCATGCTCGCATCCGTCTCCCGCGTCGACCGCTCGTGGGCGCTCGGCCTCGTCGCGCTCGCGCTGTTCTGGTGCGTGGACCTCGGGCTGCTGCGCGCCGGCGTTCCCGATCCTCTCGACGACACGTGGGAGTACGGCGTGGCCGCGCGGCAGATGCTGGAGGGCCACGGCTTCCGCACCCAGGTCGTTCATCCGCCGCTATGGACGCTGCGCGACGCGCGCGGCACGGTTCCGGTGCTGATTCACGGCGCGCTGCTGCCCGCGCTGGTCGCTCCGGCGCTCGTGGCGTTCGGCCCGCGTGCGCTCGACGCGATCGCGTGGGCCGGCGCGGCGTGCGCGCTCCTCGCCGCGCTGGCCCTGGCGCGTTTCGCGGCGCGGCGTTTCGGCACGGCGGTCGGGTGGGGCGCGGCGGCCGCGTTCACGCTGTCGCCGCTCGTGCTGCGCGCCGTGCACCACGACGTGTCCCTCCTGCTCGGCGCCTGGCTGCTGAGCGAAGCGGTGGAGCGCGCGAGCCGTGACCAAGCCCAGCCGTGGCGCGCCGGGCTGCTCCTCGGAGCCGCCACGCTGACGCGGCCCGAGATGCTGCTCGCCGCGCCGTTCGTGGCGCTGCTCGCCGGACGGCGCGGGCCGGTCCTGCTCTTCGTCGCCCTGTCGTGCGCCGCACCCGCGTGGATCCATGCCGCGCGAGCGGTCGGCATGCCGTTCTTCAATCTGTCGTCGTATCTCCTCATCGGCTACTGGGGCGCGCACCCGGGCCTGAGTCCGCTGCGCGACTTCGCGATTCCTCCGGCCGCGTGGCCGCACGCATTGCGCGACAACCTGGCCGCGCTGCCCGCGAAGTGGCGCGACTTCCTGCCGCACGCGCTCAAGCGTGGTCTGCTCGCGCCGAGCGGCCCGATCGGCTGGCTCGTGCCGATCGGCGCGCTGGCCGTGGCCTGGCGCGGCGACGCGGCGACGCGCGAGACCACGGAGGCGCGCGACGGCGCGGCGCCGGCGCGCGGTGCCGCGCCGCGCGTCACGAACGCCGCGCTGCTCGCGGTCGGCGCGACTCTGGCCGCGATCCCGATCGCCATCATGACGCTCACCGTCTACGACGAGCGCTACCTCACACCGTTCCTCCCGGGCTATGCGCTGGCCGCGGCGCTCGGCGCGCGGGCGCTCGCGCGGCGGCTCCCGCCCTGGGGTCGGACGACACGCGTGTGGCTCACGCTGCTCATCGCCGCGGAGCTGCTCGTCGAAGGTCCGGCGCTGCGCGACGTGGCGCGGGAGGCCCGCACGCACGCGGCGTGGCTGGAACGCGAGCGCGCGGCATTGGCGCGGGCGGCGTCGGGCGCGCCACCCGTCCTGTTCTCGGACATGCCCGACTTCGTCGCGTTCGCGCTCGACCGGCCGACGGTGTGGCTGACGCGCGCCGAGTACGCGCGCCTGCCGGAGCGTGGCGCCGGCCGCCCGCCCGCCGACCGTCCCGTGCGCGGCGCCACGGGCGAGGCGTGGTTCCACGACGACGCCGGGGTTCCGGCGACCGGGGCGTCCGCCGGGCGTGGCCCGGAGACTCGGCCCTAGGCTAGAATCGACGCGCTGTTGGGTTCCCGCCACTCGCGTCGTTGTCCCTGGGATCCGCATGCCGCGTCTTGCAGCGCTCCTCACCGGTGTCGCGATCGTCCTCGCGGCGATGGCCGCGTCCGCCCGGCCCGCGCCGGCCATCCGGCCCGCGCTCCCCGGCCTGACGGACCTCCGTCGCCTCCCCGGCGATGACGTGGAATCGGGCGCATGCGCGACCGACGTCACGTCGGTGACCGAGCGCATCCGGCGTCACGAGTCGCGCACCGACTGCGACCCGCTGCCCACGCCGCACTCGAGCGACACGAACGGCATCGCCGTGCTCGAGGACGACGGCACGTTCTTCATCAACCTCGCGTTTGCCAAGACGGGGCTCGACGAGGTCTCGGTCGCCAAAGCGTTCTATCGCACACACGGCGACGACTACGATGCGCTCGCCGTCTACCTGGCGAGCGGACTGCCCGACTGGCTGGGGTCGACGGGAGCGCTCGCGTCGGCCGACGTCATCCGCAATGACGTGGACGGCATCGGACTCGATCGTTACGACGTGGGCGGTCCGTTCGGCAGCCCGTCGCGGCTGCGCACGTTCCTCAACATGAACGCGCTGAACCGCTACCCGCACGACCCGGACGCGAACATCGGCGGCGATACGTTCACGACGCTCGACGTGCTCGCCCACGAGTTCGCGCATCGCTGGCTCGCGTACGTCCAGGTCGACTCGGCGGGCCAGCCGTCGGACGCGCTGCTCGGGCGCGATCTGCAGCACTGGAATTTCTTCGCGGACGTGGATTCGTCGTACATGGAAGGCTGCGACTGGGCCCGCCCCGCGCCCGATTCGTTCCGCACGGACGGCGTGAGCGGCGCGTACGGCATGCTCGACCAGTACCTGATGGGGCTGCGCTCCAAGGCGGAGACCGATTCGTTCTTCGTGGTCAACGCGCCGACCGCGTTCGATCCACCCGGCACGTACATTCCTTCGACGTCCCCGTTCGTCGGGCTCGGCTGCCGCGGTCGCGCGACGTTCTGGCACGTCTCGGACATCGAAGCCGTACACGGCCCGCGCGTGCCGGACGCGGCCTCGGCGCCGCACACGTTCCGCATCGCCATGGTGCTGCTCGTCGCGCGTGGCACGGATCCGACCGCGGACGACCTGGCGAAGCTCGGGGTCATCCGCGACCGCTTCCCGTCCACGTTCGCGGTCGCGACCCAGGGGCGCGGCGCCGTCGATCCGACACTGCTGTCGCACGCCGGCCGCGTGCGCCTCGCGCATCGGCCGCTGGCCGACACCGAGGACACGTCGTCGCCGCGAACGGTCGTGGCGCGCGCCTGGATCGATCCGGCCGGCATCCCGATCGCCCTGGATCCTTCGTCGGTCAAGGCGTGGTGGCGCGTCGCGGGCAGCGGAGCGTATGCCGCGGTGCCGCTCGCCCCGGCCGCGGCGGACACGTTCTCGGGCAGCCTGCCCGCGCAGCCCTCGGGCACGCGCGTCGAGTACTACGTGAGCGCGGCCAGCGATTCCGCGGGCATCGACGCGACGTTCCCCGAAGACGGGGCCGCCGCGCCGCTCTCCTACTTCACCGGTCCCGATACGATCCCGCCCGTGGTCGTGCACGTGCCCGTCGATCACTCGGCGCCGGAGCAGCTGCCGCGCACGGTGCTCGCGCACGTGACCGACAACGTCGGCGTGGACTCCGTGTGGGTCGAGAGCAGCGTCGACGGCGGAGCGCGGACCCGGACTCCGGCGGCCTTCGCGGGCGAGGACTCGTTCGCCGTCGCGATCGGCTCGGGGCTGGCCATCGGTTCGCGCGTCGCATATCGCTTCGTGGCGCGCGATCGCTCCGCGGCCGCGCACGTCACGTACTCGAACCCGGCGTTCGACACGCTGACGGCGACGTCGGACTGGGTCGAGGACTTCGAGAACGGCGACGCGCACTGGGAGCACTACTTGAAGAGCACCGGCTATCGCGATCCCTGGCACATGGCCGTCGACGAGTCGTTCCCGGGGGGCGGCACGGCCTGGAAGGCCGGCGCATGCGACACCGGACTCTATGCGCCGCAGCAGGACGCCGTGCTGCAGATGCCCATCATCTACCCCGTCGTGCCGGGCACGTTGCTGCGCTTCGAGCATCGCTACGACCTCGAAGAGGCGAGCCCGACGATCGCGTTCGACGGCGCGCTCGTCGAACTGCTCGCGAACGGCAGCCCGTGGGACCCGGTCGCCACGGCCTCCGGCTACACGCACCAGGCGTGGAGCTTCCCGTTCGTCCAGGGCACGCCGTGCTGGAGCGGCACGTCGAACGGCTGGCAGAGCGAGATCATCGACCTGAGCCCGTACGCGGGCCAGGCCATCCGCGTGCGTTTCCACATGGGCGCGGACGAATCGGTCGGCGGCCACGGCTGGTGGATCGACCACGTGCGTGTGACGCGGCCCATGAGCGGGCCGGTCACGTCGGTGCCGGGCGGCGTCGCGTTCGTCGTCGGGGCGCCGTGGCCCAATCCGACGAGCCGCGCGCTCGCGCTGTCGCTGTCACTGCCGCGCGCCGCCGACGTCGAGTGGAGCCTGTTCGACGTCGCCGGCCGGCGCCTGGCGACGCTCGTGCGCGGTCGGATGGACGCGGGCGCGCGCACGCTGTCGGCGCCCGTGCCGCCCGCGCTCGCGAGCGGCCTCTACTTCACGCGCGTCACGGTCGCGGGCTACGGGACACGCATCGCCCGCGTCGCCATCGTGCGCTGAGCGCTATTCGAAGCGCAGCGCGTCGATCGGGTCCAGCCGCGACGCGCGGCGCGCCGGATAGAACCCGAAGAACAGACCGACCAGGCTCGCGAACCCGAACGCCAGCATCACGGCGGCGGGCTGGATGAGCGTCGGCCAGCGCGCGATCTGGGTGATGAGCACGGCGGACCCGATGCCGAGCGCGACGCCGAGCGCGCCGCCCGCGAGCGACAGGAACGCGGCCTCGACCAGGAACTGCAGCAGGATGTCGCGGCGCTTCGCGCCGATGGCGCGGCGGATGCCGATCTCGCGCGTCCGCTCGGTGACCGAGACCAGCATGATGTTCATGATGCCGATGCCGCCGACCAGCAGCGACACCGCGGCGATGCTGGCGAGGAGCAGCGTCATCACCTTGGAGCTGGCCTCGGCGGTGCTCGCGATGTCTTTCTGGTTGAAGATGAAGAAGTCGTCGTCCGCGCCCTGGCGGATGCGATGGCGCTGGCGCAGGAGGTCCGTGATCTGGCTCACGGCGAGATCGACCTGCTGTTCGCTCGCCGCGGACACGTTGACCGAATTCACGTGCGTGATGCCGAGCAGCTTGTGCTGCGCGGTCGTCAGCGGCATCAGCACGACGTCGTCCTGGTCGCCGCCGAATCCGGTCCCGCCCTTGTAGGACATGACGCCGACCACCTTGAACGGGATGTTCTTGATGCGCACGACGGCGCCGACCGGGTCCATGCCCGGGAACAGCTGTTGCGCGACCTTCTGGCCGAGCACGCACACCTTGGCCGCGCCGCGCACGTCGGAATCGGATACGAACACGCCGCTCGCGACCGGCCACTGGCGCACGATCACGTAGTCGGCGGTCGTGCCCTGGATCTGCGTTCCCCAGTTCTGATTCGCGGCCACCACCTGCGCCACCGTGCGCACCGTCGGCGCGACCGCGACCACCGCCGGGCACTCGCGGCGGATGGCCAGCGCGTCGTCGGGCGTCAGCGTGATCGTGCCGCCCGCGCCCGTGCGCACGCCGCCCGCCGTCACGGTGCCGGGCAGCACGGTGAGCGTGTTCGCGCCGAGCGCGCTGATCTGCGCCTGCACCGCGGCGCGCGCGCCCTGGCCGATCGCCAGCGTGGCGATGACCGCCGCCACGCCGATCACGATGCCGAGCACGGTCAGCGCGGAACGCATGCGGTTGCGCGACAGTGCCTGCAGTCCGAGCTGGAGCAGGGACGAGAAGATCATCGGCCCCGTCCGCCACCGCCGCCGCCGCCACCGCCGCGGATCCGGAACTGCGGGCCGCCGAGCCCGGGCGGCGGCTGCAGCCCGGCGTTGCCGGCGACCGGCAGGTCCTGGCCCGTGATGACGAGGTCGCCGGCCTGGAGATCGCGCGAGACGACTTCGACCGTGGTGCCGTCGCTCAGCCCGGTGAGCACGCGCACCGGCTCAGGCTTGCCGCCGCGCAGCAGGTAAATGACGCCCGGCCGATAGGCCGCAGCGTCGGCCGCCGCGCCGCCCGCGCCGCGTTCGCCGCTTCGCCCGGTGCCCACCGCACGCGATCCCGCGCCGCCCCAGCGCGTCCCCGCGGCGCCCGCCATCCCGCCCTGATCGGCGCCACGCGCGCCGCCCGCGCCTCCGCCCGACGCGCCGCGCAGCTTCTGGAATTGCGCGCGCGCTTCGTCGCGCGTCATCGTGCCGGCCTGGACCGCGGCCCGGATGCGCGCGATCGCCGCCGTGTCCATGCCCGCCGCCGCGCCGCGAGCGCGCCAGCCGCCGCCGTTCGCCCCGGCGCCGCCCGCGCCGCCCGCGCCTCGCGCCGCTCCGCCGGCCGTGCCGGAGGTCGCCGCGCCGGGGCGCGCCCCCGGCTCCGCGGCGCCGGTGCCCACCGCGCCCGCCATCATTGGCGCGCCGGCGCCGGCGTTCGCGCTCAGTCGACCGCCCCGCGAACCGCCGCCCGCCCCACCCGCGCCCCCGCCCGCGCCGCGGCCTTCACCGGGGAGCCGGAAGCGCAGCGCGGCGGCCGGGACCTTCAGCACGCTGTCGCGCTTCTCGACCAGCACGGACACGTTCGCCGTCATGCCCGGGCGCAGCTTGAGATCGGGATTTCGTGTCTCGATGACGGTCGTGTAGGTGACGACGCCCTGATCGGTGATCGGCTCGAGCCGCACCTGCGCGACCTTGCCTCCGAACTCGTCGTCGGGGAACGCGTCGACGTTGAACGTGACGGGCAGACCCTGATGGATGCGTCCGATGTCCGACTCGTCGATGCGCGTCTCGACCTGCATCTGGGTGAGGTCGTTGCCGAGGACGAACAGCTGAGGCGCCTGCAGGCTGGCGGCCACGGTCTGCCCGACGTCCACCGAGCGCGAAATGACGACGCCGTCGATGGGCGCGCGAATGCTAGTGTTCGTGAGATCGACGCGCGCGGCGTCGAGCTGGGCGCGCGCCTGCTTGAGATCGGCGTCACGCTGTTCGACCGTGACCTCGGCGCCGTCGACCTCGGCCTGCGAGATGTAGTTCTGCTTGATGAGTTCCTGGGCGCGGGCGTACTGGCGCTTCGCGTCCTTGAGCGCGGCTTCGGCCCGAGCCACGGCCGCTTCGCTCTGCACGGCGCGCGCGCGGAACGAAGACGGATCGATCTGCAGCAGCAGCTCGCCCTTCTTCACGCGCTGGTTGTAGTCGGCGTGCAGCGACTGGACGACGCCGCTGACCTGGCTGCCGACCTGGACCTGGACGACTGGACGGATCGTGCCGGTGGCCGAGACGCGCGACTCGATCGTCCCGCGTTCGACCGTGGCGGTGCGCCAATGCGCGCCGCCCGCGCCCTTGTGCGACTTCCACCACAGGCCGCCGGTCACGATCACGATCACGATGCCGGCGACGATCCAAGCACCCTTGCGATTCAAGCGTCCTCCTGTCGGTGGCGGTCCATCGGGAAGGCCTCGAGCGTGTTCTTCCCCGGCGGACGGCCTCATCAATGCGACGTACGAGCCTAGCCGAGGATGCGCCGCCATGGCGAGCGGCCCGACCAGCGCACGGGCGCGGACGACGAACGCACGCGCGGGTTTGCGTGCGTCGGCGGCGCGGGTCATGATGCCCGGCCGCGCGACTCGGGGCGTACGCTCGAGCCGCCTCGCGACCGTCAGGAGAGCCTCATGAGCGCCCACTCCGGCCGACGCTTCCAGCGGATCACCCAGGTGCTGTGGGCCATCCTCGTCCTCAACCTGGTCGTGGCCGCGGCCAAGATCCTCTACGGAATGCGCATCGGGGCCATCGCGCTCAGCGCCGACGGCGTGCACTCGCTGCTCGATGCTTCGGGGAACGTCGTCGCGTTGATCGGCATTGCCGCGGCGCGCCGCCCGCCGGACGCGAATCATCCGTACGGCCATCGCAAGTACGAGACGGTCGCTGCGCTCGGCGTCGCCGCGATGATGTTCTTCGGGTGCTACGAACTCGTGCTGGCCGGCATGGAGCGCGTGCGCCATGCGACGCCGCCGGTGATTCCGGTCGCGGCGTTCGCGGTCCTGGCGCTCACGCTGATGATCAACCTGATCGTGGTCTCGGTGGAAACGCGCGAAGGCCGTGAACTGCAGAGCGAGCTGTTGCTCGCCGACGCCGCGCACACGCGCAGCGACGTGTTCGCGAGTCTGCTCGTGCTCGTGAGCTTCGGCGCGGCACGGCTGCACGTCCCGTACGCCGACGCGGCCGCGGCCGGCATGATCGTCGTGCTCATCCTGTACGCGGGATTCGAATTGCTGCGCGGCACGCTGTCGACGCTCTCCGACGAGCGGCGCATCGCGCCCGAGTTGATCGAGCAGACCACGCTCGAGGAGCCGGGCGTGCTCGAGGCCCACAACGTGCGCTCGCGCGGGCCGCTCGACGACATCCACGTCGACCTGCACATCCTCGTCGATCCGCAGCTGTCGCTGGCCGCGGCCCACGCGCTCGGCCATCGCGTGGAACGCCGCCTGCGCGAGCGCTGGCTCGGGCTCACCGACGTCGTCGTGCACGTCGAGCCCGCGCTCGAGAGCGAGCGCGCCAAGGCTCGCGAAGGCGGCGGGCTCAAGGCCGAGGACTGAGCTTAAGCCCGCCCCGCCGGAACGTGCGGGGCGAGCGCGACGGCCAGCGCGTCGCCGAGCGGCGCCAGCTGGCGATCGAAGAAGTGCGACGCGCCCGCGACGTCGATGCGCTGCTTAGGCTCGGACCAGCGCGGCCACTCGCGATCGAGCGCGGACGGCGGGCAGATCGTGTCGGCGTCGCCCTGGACCACGAGCTTGGGCACCGCGCACGCGTGCATCGCCGCGAAGTCTTGCGTCGACACCGGCGGCGCGACGAGCACGAGGCGCTCGATCGTGTCGTCCGAGGCCGCGAGCCGCGCCGCGATCCACGAGCCGAACGAGAACCCGGCGAGCCACACGTGCGCGCCGGGACAGCGCCGCGCCAGCTCGGCGCGCATGGCGCGCGCGTCCTCCAGCTCGCCGTCGCCTTCGTCGAAGCGGCCCTCGCTCCTGCCCACGCCACGGAAATTGAAACGCAGCACGGTGGCGCCGAGCCCGTGCAGCGTCGCGGCGACGCGATGCACGACCTTGTTGTGGAGCGTGCCGCCGTACAGCGGGTGCGGGTGGCAGACCAGCGCGGCCAACGCCGCGGGCACGCCGTCGCGCTCCTGCAGCAGCGCCTCCAGAGCGCCCGCCGGCCCGGGCAGCGACAACGGAACGAGGCGCGTCCCGCCCGCGTGGCTCACGCGCTCAGCGCCGGGCGCGTGGGAAGCGCGCCTCGAGCCGCTTCGCCAGATCGGCGTCGAGCGTGGCGTAGTTCAGGGCGCGACCATCGCCGAGCGCGAGCAGGCAGTGCGCGTCCACCATCCATTCTTCGAGACCGAGCGGCGTGCCCTCGTCGAAGTTCGGCCCATCGCCACCGACGCGCCCGGGGAACGGTTCGAACTCGTCGTTCCACTCCGAGCACAGGAACAGTTCCTCGGCGCCGCCCAGCATGCCGATGGACGAACTCTGATCCAGCTCGCCGGGCTCGAGCAGGATCACGCCGCGATGCTCGCGCATGCGGATGCCTTCCGCGCGCAACCGGCGGCGCACGGCCGGCAACTCGCCCGGACGCTCGTGGCCGTCGAGCACCGCGAGCGCGGCCATTTCGTAGTGATGCAGCAGGTCGATGCCGGCATCGACGACGTCGGCCGAGGTGGCGGACAGCGTGCCGTGGAACAACCGCTCACTCATCGGAACTCCCGTGCGCGTGCACCGTGGATGCGGAGCGCGCGCGATTCTCTCGCGGAACTGGAATCGCGCGGCCTTCCGTGACGTTTCGGGCGAGCGGCGATACTAGGACCCGCCGCCCTCGACGTTCAAACCGCGCCCGACCGGCGCCGCGATGGCACCGTGAGCACGGGGCAGCGCACGAGGTGCCGGAGGCCGGAGTTCGTCGAGCCGTGGAGGAGGTCGCCGAGCAGCCGGTGGCCGTGTCCGCCGGTGACGAGCAGGTCCACGCCGGCCTCCTCCACGAGGCGCGCCAGCTCCGGCTTGACGCTGCCGAAGCCCAGCCGCACCGACGTGCGCATACCGCGCGCTCGCAGCGCCTCGGCCAGCGACTCGAGCGTGGCCCGGTCCTCGCGCGCCTCGGCATCGCCGGTTTCGGGCCCGAGGTAGCGCCCGGCCGCGCTCTCGACGACGTGCAGCAGCACGATCTCGCCGTCCGGCTCGAGGGTCAGCGTGCGCACGTGATCGAGCACCGCGGGATCCGCGGGCCCGAGTTCCAGGGCCACCGCGACGCGGTGCAGGGGCCCCATCGCCGGCAGCGCACGGCGCGACGGCGGCGACGCCGGACGGAGCGCGGGCGTCGTCGGCAGACGCTCGCCGCCCGAGCGCACCCACGCGGGCGCGACGCGCTCGAGCAACGGCGTGGCGAGCAGGTAGAGCAGCATCAGCGCGAGCGCCGCCGTCACCGGGAGCACGATGAGGCGCACGATCAGCCCGCCCGGGCCCGCGGCGTGCATCCACACGCCGATCTGCTGGGCCACGAGGTTCGCATTCAGCGTCAGGATGATCGCGCCCACGACCACGGCCAGCGTCGTCACCCACCACGGCGACACGAATTCGCCCATGCGCCGGCGGTCGCTCGTGAACGCGACGAGCGGGATGACGGCGAACGACAACTGCAGGCTGAGGACGACCTGCGACAGGACCAGCAGATCGTCCACCGCGCCCGGACCACGCAACAGGATGACGAGGCCCGCGGGAATGATGGCGAGGCCGCGGCTGATCAGGCGCCTCAGCCACGGGCGGATGCGGATGCGCAGGAAGCCTTCCATCACGATCTGCCCGGCGAGCGTGCCGGTGATGGTGCTCGACTGGCCGGAGCACAACAGCGCGACCGCGAACAGCGTGGACGCGAGCCCGGTGCCGAGCAGCGGCGCGAGCAGGCGATGCGCGTCCTCGAGCCGCGCGACGTCGGCGTGGCCTGTGCGATGGAACGCGGCCGAGGCCAGCACCAGGATCGCCGCATTCACGAAGAACGCGCAGTTCAGCGCGACCGTCGAGTCCACGAGGTTCATGCGGCACGCGTCGCGTTTGCCGGCCGGCGAGTCCTCGACCTCGCGGCTCTGGACGAGCGCGCTGTGCAGGTACAGGTTGTGCGGCATCACGGTCGCGCCGAGGATGCCCATCGCGATGTACAGCGACGCGTGGTCGAGCCCCAGCACGCGCCAGCCACCGGCGTCGCGCTGCAGGAACGCCAGGTGCCCGCCAGGATCGCGCGGTAGCAGGCCACGCAGCACCGACGCGACGTCGGGCCGCGCCAGCGCCATCTCGACGGCGAAGCAGCCGCCGATCGTCAGGACGAGCACGACGATCAGCGCCTCCATGCGCCGCATGCCGAGCCGCGACAGGGCGAGCAGCAGCAGGACGTCGAGCGACGTCACGAGCACGCCGATCAGCAGCGGCAGGTGGAACAGCAGTTGGAGTCCGATCGCGGCGCCGAGCACTTCCGCCAGGTCGCAGGCCACGATCGCGATCTCGCACAGGAGCCACAGCGGAATCGCCATTTCCCGCGGGTACCAGTCGCGGCACGCCTGCGCCAGGTCGCGGCCGGTGACCACGCCGAGCCGTGCGCTCAGCGTCTGCAGCAGCACGGCCATCAGGTTGCTCATGAGCAGGACCCACAACAGCTGCTCGCCGAAGCGCGCGCCGCCCGCGAGGTCCGTCGCCCAGTTGCCCGGGTCCATGTAGCCGACGCTCACCAGGTAGGCGGGCCCCGCGAACGCGAACAGTCGGCGCAGCCACGAGCGGCCGCCTGGAATGTGCACCGTGCGATGCACCTCGGCGAGCGAGCGGGTCTCGTGTTCAGCGCTCATGCGCACCCTCGCGCCGCGGCTCGACGAGCACGCCGTCGAGGCCTTCGCTGCCGGTGACCAGGCGGCGCCCTTCGACGTCGACCTCGTACACGTCGTCGAGCGCGCGCACGTCGCACATGCGCACGCGCGCGCCCGGCACGAGCCCCGACTGCTTCCACGCCGCCATGCGCCGGCGGTCGCGATCGCGGATCTCGCGCACCGTGGCGCGCGCGCCGCGCGGCAGCGACGCGAGCGGGCGCAGCGCCCGGCGCGCGAGCCGCCCGCGACGGTCCGGGATCGGATGGCCGTGCGGATCTTCGCTGGGATGCGCCATCAGCCGGTCGAGCGCGTCCAGCACGCGGTCGCTGACGTGGTGCTCGAGCACTTCGGCGTCTTCGTGCACGTCGCTCCAGTCGAGCCCGAGCACGCGCACCAGGAACGCCTCGAGGATGCGGTGGCGGCGCACGAGGATCAGCGCCTCGTGGCGGCCGGCCGCGGTCAGGCGCGCTCCGGCGCCGCGCGAGCGGGCCACGAGGCCTTCGGCGGCGAGGCGGCGCAGCATGTTCGTGACCGAAGGCGCCGACACCGCGAGCCGGGCGGCGAGACGCGAAGGCGCGACGTCGGGCTCGGTCTCGGCGAGCACGTAGAGCGCCTTCAGGTAGTCGCCGCGCGATCGGCTGAGCGCGACCTTCGTCCGCGAGCGGGGTTTCACCATCGTTGGGTGATGCCGGCGCCGAACAGCAAGAGGCCGCTCGCGTCGCCGGCCCCGAAGCCGATCCGCGCGTCGAGCTGGGTCACGGGCGCAACGCGCAGCGTGACGCCCGCGTCGACGACGTGCGCGACCGACTCGTCGATGTCGGTGACGGCCCATTCGCCGTAGGAAGCCAGGCGTTCCGTCCAGTCGCGTTCGTACGACAGGACGCCGCCGACGCCGTTCGCGCCCTCTTCGCGCAGGTAGGAGACGTTCGCGCTCAACTCGCCGTGACCGAGTTCGCGCGCTCCGGCCAGGACCAGGTCGAGGTTCGTATGGGCGTCGTGGAACGGCCCGCCGCCGCCGGGCAGCGCGACGTCGGCGACCACGCCGAGCGCCGAGTCGTCGTCGCGCGCGAGCGTGACCTTCCCGCCAAATCCGGTCGGCCCGAAGCCCCCGTCGTCATGGCCCGCGAGCCCGAGCGCCTGATCGACGTGGAGCTCGTTCCACGTCGGGATGGCGAGGCGCAGCTCGAGGCGCGAGGCGACGCCGAAGCGCACCAGCCCCTCGCCCACCGCGTCGCTCCGCGTGTCGTCGGTCGTGCTGCGCGTCCAGCCGGCCTCCATCTGAACGTGGCCCGTCGACAGCGTGCGCGGCCCCTCGGCGAGATCGGGCCGGTCCGACTCGAAGTCGTCGGCGGATGCGCGGGCGGCCGCGCTCGAGATCACGACGAGCGCCAGCACGGCCGTCGTGAAGCGAAGGGCGAAACGCGGCGAGGCGTTCAAGGGCGACTCCTGCGGAGAGGGCAGCGCGCGCGGTGAGGGGCCGGCCGTGCGGGCCGGCCACAGAACGGTGATTAGCTACAGCTAATTCGCGAGTTTGTCGAGGCTAATCTTCCGGCCCTGGATCGAACGCCTCATGCCGGCGTGACGCGCGGCGCGCGGCGTTCGCGGCGGCCGGTTGCCGCCCGCGCGTGCTCTCGGCTACGCTGCCGCGTCATTTCTCGACTTTCGGAGGCGTTCGATGCCCCAGATGACCATGGTCCAGGCCATCCAGGACGCGCTGCGCGTGGCGCTGCGCGAGGATCCGCGCGTGATCGTTCTCGGCGAGGACGTCGGCAGGAACGGCGGCGTGTTCCGGGTGACCGAGGGCCTGCAGGCCGAGTTTGGCGAGGAGCGCGTCGCCGACACGCCATTGGCCGAGAACGGCATCGTCGGCGGCGCCATCGGACTCGCGCTGTACGGCATGCGCCCGATCGCCGAGATCCAGTTCGTCGACTTCATCTATCCGGCGTTCGACCAGATCGTCTCGGAGCTGGCGAAGCTGCGCTGGCGCTCGGCCGGGCAGTACGCGTGTCCGGTCATCGTGCGCGCGCCGTACGGCGGCGGCATCAAGGGCGGCCTGTACCACAGCCAGAGCCCCGAGGCGTATTTCTGCCATACCGCCGGACTGCAGGTCGTGATCCCGTCCACGCCCGCCGACGCCAAGGGACTCCTGCTCGCCGCGCTCGAATGCGAAGACCCGGTGATCTTCCTCGAGCCCAAGCGGCTGTATCGCACGATCAAGGAAGACGTGCCCGAGGGCCGCACGCACACGCCGCTGTCCAAGGCGCGCGTGGCGCGCGAGGGCACGCAGGTCACGGTGCTGGCCTACGGCGCGATGGTGCAGGTGTCGCTCGATGCCGCGGTGCGCGCCGAGGTGACGGGCGCGTCCGTCGAGGTCGTGGACTTGCGCACGCTCGTGCCGCTCGATCAGGACGCGGTGCTGGCCAGCGTGCAGAAGACCGGCCGCGTCGTGATCGTGCACGAGGCGCCGCGCACGTGCGGGTACGGCGCCGAACTCGCCGCGCTGATCGCGGAGCGCGCGCTCACGTCCTTGCAGGCGCCGATCGTGCGCGTCACCGGCTACGACACGCCGTTCCCGTACACGCTGGAGCACACGTACCTGCCCGACCCGGCGCGCGTGCTGCGCGCGATCGAGCACGTGTTGCAGTTCTAGGGCCCGCCATGCTCGTGATCGTCTGGGAGTACCGGGTGAAGACGGGCCACCTGGACGACTTCGAAGCGCTGTACCGTCCGGACGGCGCGTGGTCCGAACTGTTCCGCGATGCGCCGGGGTTCGTGAGCGTGACGCTGATGAAGGACCTGCGCGATCCGGCGCGGTTCATGATCGCGGACCGCTGGACGAGCGAGACGCTGTACGAGGAATTCAAGCGCGACCATTCGGCCGAATACGCCGCGCTGAGCGAGCGCGGCGGGCGCCTCATCGACCACGAGACCGAGGTCGGGCGCTTCGACTTCGTGGACTAGAGAGGGAGCAAGGCACGATGCCGTACGACGTGAAGCTGCCCGACATCGGCGAGGGGATCGCCGAGGGCGAGATCGTGAAGTGGCTCGTGAAGGCCGGCGACCGCGTGCGTGAGGACCAGCCGCTCGTCGAGGTCATGACCGACAAGGCGAGCGTCGAGATCCCGTCGCCACGAACGGGCACGATCGCGGAGTTGCTCGCGGAGGAAGGCGCGATGGTGCCCGTGGGCTCGGTGATCGTGTCGATCGCGGTGGAGGGCGAGAGCGTTGCTGGCGGTGCTGGCCCGCAGGCGGGGGCCGCGGGAGTCCGCCTCACGTATCTCGCGTATGTCTTCCGCGCGCTGCCCGAGACGCTGCGCCAGTTCCCGCTCCTGAACGCGTCGCTCGACGACGACGCGCACGAGATCCTGCTGAAGCACGAGTTCCATCTGGGCCTGGCCACGAACACGGACGATGGACTCACCGTCCCGATCGTCCACAACGCCGACCGCCTCACGTTGTTCGGCCTGGCGCGCGAGATCGAGC
>DATJGS010000006.1:0-2144 GCA_035494735.1 Saccharimonadaceae bacterium (SeqCode) | reverse complement strand
TGCAGCCGCTCCACGGCATCGCGATCGCCGACCGGATCCATCAGGTCACTGGCGGCACGTTCGACGTCGGCCCGGGCTCGCTGTTTCCCGCGCTCCATCGCCTCGAGCGAGAGGGGTGGGTGAAAGGGGAATGGCGCGTCTCGGACGAAGGCCGGCGCACGCGCGCGTACACGCTCACGGCGTCCGGCCGCCGCCAGCTCGCCGCCGAACGCAAGGCCTGGGCGCGCATCGTCGCGGCCGTCGGCCAGGTCCTGGATTCAGCGTAGGAGGACGCGGATGCGCTGGATCGATCGCGCTCGTTACTACTGGCGGGCCGTCTTTCGACGCGATCGGGTGGATCGCGAGCTTGACGAGGAGCTCGGGACCTGGGTGGAGGAGCTCGCCAGCCGCCACCGCCGTCGCGGCCACGACGAGCCGACCGCGCGACGCCTCGCGCTCGGCGATCTCGGCGGCGTCGATCGGCTGCGCGACGAGGTGCGATCGACGCGCCCGGGCCACACCGTGGAGGGCGTCATGCAGGACCTTCGATACGCCTGGCGATCGCTCCGGCGCTCGCCGGGGTTTCTCGTCGCGATCGTCTCGACGTTCGCGCTCGGCATCGGCGCGAACACCGCGATCTTCAGCGTCGTTCACGCGATGCTCCTCGCGCCGCTGCCGTACCGCGACGCGTCGCGGCTCGTGTTCGTGTGGACCGACATGACGAGCTCGGGGTATCCGCGCGCGCCGCTGTCGCCGGCGGAGCTGACGGACCTGCGCACGCGCACGACTCACTTCGACGGCTTCGGCGCGATTTGGGCGAACACGACCACGCTCACCGGCGACGGCGAGCCCGAACAGCTGCGCATCGGGCTCGTCACGTCAGATTTCTTCTCGGTCCTGGGCGCGACCGCGGCTCTCGGGCGGACGTTCGATCAGACGGACGAAACGGGCACGCCTGGCATGCTCATCAGCTGGGGTCTGTTCGAGCGGCGCTTCGGTGGCGATCCGACCGTGGTCGGCCGCCGCATCCAGGCGAACGGGCAACCGGTCACCGTCATCGGCGTCATGCCGAAGGACTTCCGGCTGCTCTTGCCGGCCGACTCGGCCGTGCCGGACGATCTGCAGGCCTGGCAGATGCTGCGCGCCGCAAATTTCGCGCGCGCGCCGCGCGGGCAGTTGTACCTGCGCGTCGTCGGCCGCATGAAACCTGGCGTCAGCGTGTCGGAGGCGCGTCAGGAGATCGCGTCCGTCGCCGCGCAGATCTCCCGCGAGTTCTCGGAGTACGGCGTCAGCGGGCGGCAGTTCACGACCGTCGGGTTGCAGGCCGACGGCGTCCGCGAGATCCGGCCAGCGCTGCTGGCGTTGTTCGGCGGCGTCGTGCTGCTGCTGATCGTCGCGTGCGTGAATGTCACGAGCCTGCTGATGGCGAGGAGCGCCTCGCGCGTGCGTGAGACCAGCGTGCGCCGGACGCTCGGCGCGGGCGCGTGGCGTCTCGCGCGCCAGTGCCTCGCGGAGGGCGTCGTGCTCTCCACGCTTGGCGCTGCCGCGGGTCTGCTGGTGGGGTGGGCCGGCCTGAAATGGCTTCTCGCGATTCGGCCGGCGAGCCTCGCGCGGCTCGGGCGCGCGGAGATCGACACCAGCGTGCTGCTCTTCACGTGTGTCGCCGCGTGCTTCTGGGGATTGCTGTGCTCGCTCGCGCCGCTCCGCGAGATCCTGCGCGCGAGCCTGCTCAGCGCGTTCCAGCGAGACGGCCAGCGCGTGCTTGGCTCGCTCGATGCGCGCACGCGCGCGGGTCTGGTCGTCGTGCAGGTCGCGCTCGGGGTCGTGCTGCTCGTCGGCGCCGGCTTGCTGGTCCGCACCTTCGTGGCCGTTCAGCACATCGATCCCGGCTTTCAGTCGGATGGCATGATCACGTTCCGGATATCGGTGCCGTTCGCCCGGTACCGCCCGCCGGCCGCGTCCAATGCGCTCGTCAAGCAACTGCGCGAGTCGATTGCCGCGCTGCCGGGCGTGACCGGCGTCGGAGCGATCAGTCATCTGCCGTACGACGACCTGCCGAACTGGGGTGGGCCGTATCTGGTGAGGGCCGGCGGCGACGATTCGAACGCGCCCTCCGCGGACTACCGTGTCGTGACGCCGGGCTTCTTCGAGGAAACCGGCGCGGT
>DATJGS010000005.1:0-6267 GCA_035494735.1 Saccharimonadaceae bacterium (SeqCode) | reverse complement strand
CGCGCCGACGTGTCTAGCGCAGCCGGGCGCGCGCGAACAGCATCCCGCCGCGCGGCACGTCGCCGTACGCGCCGCGCAGGCTCGGCGGCACGCGGCTCACGCTGCCATAGGCGCCGAGCGCCAACGATCCGTGCGCGGCGTGCCACAGTTCGAACGCATAGCCGGCGCCGAGCTTGGCGACGTGGAACACGTGGCCGGCGAGCGGATCGCTTCCGCCGAACAACTCGTCCTTCTCGACGCTCTCGAGCCGCGCGAACACGGCGTGCCGGCCCAGGTGCCGCGTGCTCTCGAGCAGCGCGGCGTCCAGGGTGTGCCCGGGCCGGTTGCGCGCGCGCGCCACGGCCAGGAGGCTGCCCCAGCCGCCGCGCGCGTCGGTGGTCTGATGCGCGATCGACGCCGTGACGCGCGCCTGGTCGACGCCGGGTTCCAGGGCCTCGGGGCTCTCGAGACGGCCGGCGCTCCCCTGCATCGACCAGGCCGGCGTGGGATTGAACGTCACGCGCCCGGCGTAGGAGTCGAGCTTCGGCGACTCCAGATTCCAGCGTCGCTCGTCCGGTTCGCGGCCGCGGAACGCCGAGGCCTCGAGCTTGAGCGCGCCGCGAATCGCGCCCAGCGTGACGACGCCGTACGTGATGTGCGTCGAATCCAGCCAGTGGTGCGTGATCGGCGTCTCCGGCACGTCCTCGCCCGAGAAGCGGTGCATGTACGCGGGCGGGCCCAGCGCCGGCTCGCCGGGGAGGCCCGCGTACACGAAGGCCGAGGCGTCGCCGGCGCTCACGCTCCAGCTCGCGGCCAGCTCCATGAAGAGGTCGTGCGGGTGCTGCCGGTCGACGAGCGGCGTCACGCCATCCGCGCTCTCCCCGGTCTGCAGCAGCAGCGGGTAGCCGCGCGGGCCGATGGTCGCGGGCTCGAGCGAAGTCATGGCCCTCAGGCCGAGCCAGCCGCCGGCGAGCGGGCGGCGCGCCATGGCCATCAACATGTTCGCGCTGAACACGCGATCGTCGCCGCGCGGTCCGCCCTGGGCGTCCCCGATCAGGTCGACGTTGCCGTGCAGCATCAGCGTCCAGTCGCCGCGCATCTCGTGCAGGCCGACGTGCGGCGCGGCCTCCGGCTGCCACGACGTGCCCGAGGCCTCGCGCGACATGGGGTACTCGCCGAGCGCCCCGCGCATCGCGCCGTGCCCCGCGTGGTCCATGCCGGCCATCGTCGCGGTGTGAACGTGAGGCGCGCCGGCCGTCGGTGCGGCGTGCGCGTGGTGCGCGCCGCCCATGTCCATGCCCGGCATCGCGTCTTCGGCGCCGCGCGCGGCGGGTCGCCGGCGCGCCGAGTCGGCGGGCGCGGGAGTCTCGGGCGTTCGCGCCGGCGCCGCGGCGGACGGCGCGGGAACGCCGGCGAGCGCGGCGACGGTCGCGAGTCCGGTGAGCGCGGCACGAAAGCGGCGGTCGATCATGCGCGCACGATGCCGCACGCGGCGCGGAACGCGCGTCATGCCCCCGTCATTTCTGGAATGTGGGGAGCGCCGCGGGACGCGGCGGCCCGGCTCAGGCGGCGACGCGACCTGGCGGGAGTCCGAGCTTGTGCTTCACCTTGGCCACGAGGTCCTTCATCTCGTACGGCTTCGTGATGAAGCCGTCCGCACCCATGTCCATGGCGAGGCGACGATCCTGCTCGCCGGAGCGCGCGCTGAGGATGAGGATCGGCAGGCTCTTGTAGCGCTCGTCGAATTTCAGCGCGCGGCACACCTTGTAGCCGTCGAGTTTGGGCAGCATCAGGTCGAGCAGCATGAGCGCGGGTTTCTGTTCGCGCGCGAGACGCAGCCCCTCCTCGCCATCCGCCGCTTCGATGACGTCGAAGCCCTCGATCTCGAGGCCCACGCGCAGCACGGCCACGAGATCGGCTTCGTCGTCCACGATGAGAATGCGCGACTTGTCGGACATCATGTCCTCGAATGAGTTGAGACTGCGCTTCGCTCAGGGTTATCGGCCCCAAGGAGGTGCGACTCAACACGCTTTTTCAGCGCCCCGCGCCCGCTCCGAGGGCGCCGGCGCCGCCGCCCGTGCCCGCCGGAGCCGGGGCCGCCAGGTGCGTGAACGGCGCGCTCTGGCGCGCTTCCGTGCCGGCGATCCGATCGCGCACGACGATGTCCAGCCGGTAGCGGCCGGGCGGCAGCGACTGGATCGGGGCCGACAGGAACTGGCGGCGCAGCGCGCCGGGGTTCTCCTCGGTGCGACTGGCCACGAGCGGGGTCGGCTGCGGGCGCGGCGCGAACATGCGCTGCACCCAGATGCGCGGATCGCGTTCGTCGGAGCGCACGGTGTACACGTATTCGAAGCGCGCGAGGCCGTCACTCCCCGACTGCAGGTGATAGATCTCGAAGTACGCCGTCAGCGGCTGGCCGGCTTCGACCGTGGCGCCGGGGTTCGCGCCGAGTTGGACGGCGCCCGCCCCCACGTCCGGCGCGCCGCACGTGATCACGAGATCACTCAGCTCGAGCGCCGCAGCCGCCGGTTCCAGGCGCACGTCGGTGCGGTACACGCCGCGCCGCCCGCCCTTCCCGCGCACGGCGATCGCCACGTGATAGGGCCCCGGCGCGAGCGGGGCCGCGAACTCGGCGGTGCGCCGCGCCGCGGGATCGCACGGCGCGGGCGACAGCGGCCGCGACGCGCGCGCCACTTCGAGCTCGGTGGAATCGAGCACGACCCATTCCGCCCACAGGCTGTCGGCCGGACTTCCGCGCGTCTCGAGCTGCGCGAGCAGGCGCGGCGCGGCGTCGCCCTCGAAGCGGGCCACGCTGCCCGCCACGCCGATCGGCTTCGACCCGGGCGGATACTTCGGGAACACGCCGCGCGCGTCGTGGGTGGCCAGCGCGTCGCCGTGCGCCGCGAGCGAATCGGGATCGGGGCGCGGATCGGCGTCGGCGTCCAGGCGGATGGGCAGCAGGTAGTACTCGGACAGCAGGCGATCCTGCAGCGTCACGTTCATCCCCAGATCGCGGTACCGCCACACCAGCACATTCGCCGGGAATTCGCCGTACGTGCCCATGTGCACGACCATCGGACTGCCGATCGGGTTGTACTGGGCGCTGTCCGGCGGGCCGTAGCGCACGTACAACTCGCCGCGCTCGTCCCATTCGCGGCGCTTGGCGTCGTAGTACAGGAAATAGGCCTGCGTGCAGCGCGCCCAGTACTCGAGCTGGGCCTCGTTCTCCTTGGTCGTCGGATCGGGATCGTGTTCCTTCCAGAAGCTGCGGACGAAGTCGAGCTGCATGAGGTACGGCAGCTGGTGCAGCAGCATCGTGTCGCGCTCGGTGGCGATCGGGCTGATGTCCTCGAAGCACGCGCGCACGCGGCGATCGAGCCGCGGCAGCGCGCGCTCGAAGAGGCTGTCGGCGCGCCCGGTGTCGCCGAGCCGCCACGCCGCCGAAGCCGCGGCCAGCTGGGCGTCGCCGTTGCCGGGCGCGACGTCGAGCGCGTGCTCGGCCGCGGCGCGCGCCGCCGGCAGCAGGCCCTTGGCCACGAGCAGCGGCGACAGCATCACCCAGCTCTCGGGATGGGCCGGGTCGCGGCGGGCGGCTTCCGAGAAGTTGTCGATGGCGCGGTCGAGCGACGTCGGATCCAGGTACTTGAGCCAGTCGCGCCGCCACACCTGGCCGAGCCCGAAGCGCGCGGCCGGGTCCTGGGGCGTCAGGCGGGACACGAGCTCGAAGCGGCGCCGCGCGTACTTGAGGAATCCGCACGCGTAGTAGGCACGGCCCAACTCCAGGTGCAGGTCGGCCCGCTCGGGCGCGAGCAGCGTGGCCTGCTCCAACTCGCGCAGCGCCATGCGCCGCGTGTCGACGGTGCCGCGCGCCAGGTGGGCGCGAGCCTGGGCGGCCAGCGTGTCGGCCGCGGCCGCGCGCGGCGCCGGGGCGGCGCGGGCGGCGGCGGGCGCGGACCACGAGAGCAACACGATGAGGGCGGCGGCGACGCGCATTCGGCTCCTCGAAACACCCGGCCCGCCCGAGTATCGGCGCGCGCGGCCTCCAGGGTCAACGCCGCAGGCCGGCTTGACCGGGCCGGCCGCACTCGGGCACGATGCGCTCACGTGAACGTTTCCTCAAGTGTTCAACTCGGAGGTCCCATGCCCCATGTTCCGGCCCGCAAGGCGCGTCGCTCTCGCGCCCCGCGCGCGCGCCGCTCGACGCCGGCCGCGCGCCACGACGCGCCGGCCCGCCCCGACGCCGCTCCCGAAGCGCACGAGCGCGTGCGGCTCGCGCTCGCCGACCATGCGATGGTCGAGCGTCTCGCGCGCACGTTCAAGGCGCTCGGCGATCCGACGCGCAGCAAGCTCGTGTTCGCGCTGTCCATCCACGAGATGTGCGTGAGCGACCTGGCAAGCGCGCTCGGCGCGACGCTGTCCGCGACGTCGCACCAGCTGCGCATCCTGCGCGATCTCGACATCGTGCGCACGCGCCGCTCGGGCAAGAGCCAGCTGTACGCGCTCAACGAGCAGGCGTTCGGCTTCTGCGCGCCGCGCGTGTGCCACGCCTGGCGGCGCTCGCTCGAGGGCGACACGCTGGTGCGCCCGGGCGCGAAGGAGACGGGCCATGTTTGAGGCGCTGGTGGTGACGCTGCGCGAGGGCGTCGAGGCCGCGCTCGTGCTGGCCATCGCGACCAGCCTGCTGCGCCGCCGCGGCCGCGCCGCGCAGCTCGGCGCGCTGTACGGCGGCGCCGCGCTCGCCGTCGTGGCGTCGGCCGGCGTCGCGGTCCTGGCGTCGCGCCTGACCTGGAACGAGGAGCTGGCCGAGGGCATCGCCATGCTGGTCGGCGCCGCGCTGGTGTTCAGCCTCACGTGGTGGATGTGGCGGGCCGGGCCGCACATGAAGGACGAAGTCGAGAGCGGCATCGAGCGCGCGGCCGGCGGCGGCTCGGCGTTCGGCGTCGGCCTGTTCGCGTTCGGCATGGTCTTCCGCGAGGGCGTCGAGACCGCCGTGTTCCTGTCGGCCGCCGAGTTCAACAGCCACGGTCTCGGGCTGTGGCTGGGGGCGCTCGGCGGACTGCTGCTCGCCGTGCTGTTCGGCGTGCTGTTCATTCGCGGCACGTTGCGCGTGCCGCTCAAGCCGTTCTTCTCGCTGACGTCCGCGGTGCTGCTGCTGCTCGGGACGCAGTTGCTGATCGGCGGACTCCACGAACTGTCCGAGGCCCAGGTCCTGCCGGCGAGCCGCGTCGAGATGGCGGTGATCGGCCCGCTCATCAAGAACGAACTGCTGCTGTTCACGCTGACCGTGGCGCTGGCCGCGGGCTGGCTGCTGTTCGGGGCGCGCGGCGCGGCCGCCCCGGCCCACGCGGGCAGCGGTCCCGAGGCGCGCCTCGAGCGCGCGGCGCGCGACCGCGAACGCGCGCGCCGGCGCTGGACCGGCGTCGTCGCGTTGCTCGTGGTCGGCTTCCTGACCACCGCGTTCGTGCAGCACTCGCGCCTGCCCGACCGGCCGCCGGCGCAACCGCTCGCCGCGTCCGGCGGCGTGCTGACGTTCGACGCCGCGCCGCTCGCCGACGGCCGCGCGCACTTCTATTCCGCGGACCTGCCGGCCACGGCCGGGAGCGCGCCGCGCGCCGTGCGCTTCTTCGCGATTCGCGTCGGCTCGGACGTCAAGACGTGCTTCGACGCGTGTCAGATCTGCGGCGACAAGGGCTACTTCGAGGACGGCGGCGCGCTCGTGTGCCGCAACTGCACGTCGCCGATTTCGATCGCCACGCTCGGTCACAGCGGCGGATGCAACCCGATCCCGCTCGCGCACGAACAGGTCGGCGGCGCCATCACGGTGAGCGCCGTGGCCCTCGAGACGATCCGGCCGCACCTGGGAGGCCGCTGAGGCGTGATCGCGCGCATGCTCCTCGGCTCGCTCGCCGCGCGCCGCGCGCGCGTGGCGCTCGCCCTGCTCGCCGTCACGGTGGGCGTGGCCGTGGCCACGGCGCTGGCCACGCTGGCGCTGCGCGTCGGTGACGACCTGGCGCGCACGTTGCGCGGCACCGGCCCGAACTTCGTGGTCACCGCGGCCGGCGCGCGCTGGCCGCTCGACCTGGGCGGCGCGGCGTTCGAGCCGGCCCGCGCCGGCGTCGCGCTCGGCGACTCGGTGATTCCGGCGTTCAAGACCACGTTCTGGAAGAACAACGTGCTGGAGGCGGCGCCCGAGCTGACGGTGGGCGTGCGCGTGAACGGCGCGGCCGCGGTGCTGCGCGGCACGTGGTTCGCGCACGACGTGCCCACCGCGGACGGTCCGTGGACGAC
>DATJGS010000004.1:0-51256 GCA_035494735.1 Saccharimonadaceae bacterium (SeqCode) | reverse complement strand
TCCCGCACCGCGATCTTCGGGTTGTTCTGCGCCAACACCATCGTGATCGCCGCCGTCAGCGTCGTCTTCCCGTGATCCACGTGTCCGATCGTCCCCACGTTCACGTGCGGCTTCGTGCGCTCATACTTCTGCTTGGCCATGGCCTAAGGGCTCCTCAGAGACGTTTGACGGTTTCGTTGCGGCTGCTTCGCCGTCGACACACGACGCGAAGGTGCGAAAGGACGTTTGGGACGCTGCTGCGACTTGCTCGTCACGGAAATTCGGCGGTGTCGCGATCGCTCACGCGCCCAATCGCCATCACTCCGCGCTGCCCCTTCCGGATGCCACACGCCGAGCGTGCGGGCTTCGGAATGGAGCCCACGATCGGAATCGAACCGATGACCTTCTCCTTACCATGGAGATGCTCTACCGACTGAGCTACGTGGGCTTTGACGACCGGGACGTCCAGGTGGGCAGCACTGCTTTGGATGTGACCGCAGTGTTGGAGTACTGCACCGGACCGACGACGTGGCTCAGAGTCCTGGGGTCGAAAGACGCACTGCCCCGAGGCGACTTCCACGGTGCGAAAGTCGTCGGGGCTCAGCGCGAGCACCGGAATCTAGGACTCCACAATCGGGGCTGTCAACTGGAAAATCTTCAAATCTGTAGATTTAAGCCGCCACGCCCTGACCAGATCCACACTCTTTCGGCCCCGCGCGGCGGCCCGGTCGGTCGCCGCTCAGCACTGCCTTCCTCGAGAAAGTTGGAGCGGGAAACGGGATTCGAACCCGCGACCCTCAGCTTGGAAGGCTGACGCTCTAGCCACTGAGCTATTCCCGCTCAAACCGTTACCGCAGAAAAAGATGGTGGAGGGGGAAGGATTCGAACCTTCGAAGGCATCGCCGACAGATTTACAGTCTGTTCCCTTTGACCGCTCGGGAACCCCTCCAGCCGTTTCGGGCCGCTCGAATCGGGCGGCCGACAGCGGGGCATAACAGAGCTGGCGAAGGGACTCGAACCCCCAACCACCTCATTACAAATGAGATGCTCTACCAATTGAGCTACGCCAGCGGACCTTGGGTCGAGGCATCAGGGCGATGGCAAGATAGTCAGCCTGCCTGCCGACTGTCAAGACAACGGCTCCTCTGCAATTGAAAAGGCAGCCGAGAGAGATGAACCCCTGAGGGCTCCTGACTCTGGCTGCCTCTTCCCGAGAAGGTGCGGAGTGACCGGGATGAACCCCAACACCCTCCCGGCTTCGTTGACCGGGCGTATTTAGTTTTTTTAGTTACCTGCGAACCACTACTCACCAGACTACACAGGCTTCAGGTCTGGAGTTGCTCTCACCCCTTTCCATTTTCGCGACGCCGAAGAGATCTCGGCGCTTCCAGAGGTACGAGCCCTGGACGATGCTCTGTCCTTGTTCGACTGCGACTGAAGAGGGTACGAGCCCCGCACGGCGTGCCGTGCACCTCAGTCTGAAATCTGGTGGATACTCTCGGGCGACCCATCACGCCGATGGAGGTGCCAACCTGCGCGTTGATCGCCCGAGTTCCGAGGTCCCCCTCCCCCAGGGGAACCCCGACATCCAATCAGCTTGCTGCGCTGATCCCCGTATCCGTCCGAGCACAGAGCACCTCGCGTGCCAACGGGTCCGGACCTGAACGCCGACGCCGGAGATCCGCGTTAGACCGTTGATTTCATTGGTCGAAACTCGTGCTCCCCATTCCCGCGGGCGCGACGGGCGCGGCTTGGAGTCAGGAGGTTGTCACCCCTCGAGGTAACACTCGCGCGTGTGGGGAATGGTCTCAAACCACTGCCCTTCATGGCGCTCGACGAGTGTTACCCCGAAGGAAACAGGGTGACGGTCTCCAGTGACGGATCGGACGCACGCGGGAAAAGAAAAACGGGCGGAGGATTCTCCGCCCGCGAAGGTCGTCCGAGCCGAAGACTAGTGCAGGCCGATGTGGAACCGGCGCATGCGCGCGTAGAGCGTCTTGCGGCTCACGCCGAGCAGCTCGGCGACGCGGCTCTTGTTGCCCTGCGCCTGGCGCAGCGCCGTGAGCAGCGCGTCACGCTCGTCCGCATGGCCGTTCTCGGCCGCCGGGCGCGCGACGTCGATCGAGGACAGGAAGGGCAGCAGCGACTCGGCGTCGACTTCGGGATCGCCCGCGTGCAGCGCGGCCACGCGCTTCATGACGTTCTCCAGCTCGCGTACGTTGCCCGGCCACGGATACGAGCCGAGCACCGCCTCGGCGTCTGCGCCCAGGCGCGGTCCTTCGAAGCCTCCGTAGAACGCCAGGAAATGGCGGGCCAGCGGAACGATGTCGTCCGCACGCTCACCGAGCGTGGGCACGTGGATCTCGATCTCGTTCAGCCGGAACAGCAGGTCGCGCCGGAACAGCCGCTCGCCGGCGTCGCCGCGCAATTCGCGATTGGTCGCGGCGATGACGCGCACGTCCGCGCGCCGCACCTGGGTCTCGCCGAGGCGCAGGTACTCGCCGCTCTCGAGGAAGCGCAGCAGGGTGACCTGCACGTCATGCGGCAGTTCGCCGACTTCGTCGAGGAACAGCGTTCCACCGTTCGCCGCTTCCACGAGGCCGATGCCCTCGGCATGAGCGCCGGTGAACGCGCCCTTGCGGTGCCCGAACAGCTGCGAGAGCGCGAGGTCGGCGCGCAGCGCGCCGCAGTTCACGGCCAGGAAAGGTCGGTCCTTGCGCGCGGACAGCGAGTGGATGGTGCGCGCGATCAGTTCCTTGCCCGTGCCGGTCTCGCCGGTGATCAGCACCGACAACTCGGTCTGCGCGGCGCGCCGCGCCAGGCTCTCGATGCGATGCATCGACATGGAGCACGCCACCAGACCCGGCGCGCGATGACGCCGGCCGAGCGGCGACGCGGCACGCGCCGGCGCGGGATCGAGAGGCGCGCCCAGCAGCTTCTGCAGCTCGCGTTCCGCCTGCTCCAGCCAGAACGGGCTCTCCAGCTCCGCGAACACGGCGCCCGCCAGGTACAACTCGCGACGCGCCTCGCGCGAATCCTCGGTGCCACGGCCGAGCGCGAGGTGCGCGCGACCCTGCTCGAGGCGTTCGCGGCACTGCGTCAGGCGCACGATGGCCGAGCGCCACAGCTCGAGCGCTTCGCCACGCGCGCCACGCGCCATCGCGATGTCGCCCGACAGGCGATGCGCCACGGCGTGCTCGAGGCGATCCTCGGTGAGGCGCGCGAGCCGCAGCGCGCGGGCGCAGGCAGTCGAGGCTTCGTCGATCCGGCCGACCGCGAGCAACGCTTCGGCGCGACGCCGTTCGAGTTCGACAACGAGGTCGCCCTCCGGCGCGATCTTCTCGGCCATCGGCAGTACTTCGCCGTACCGCGCCAGCGCCGCCGCCGGACGTTCACGATCGAAGTCCAGTTCGCCGAGGAATTCCTGCGCGAGCACTTCTTCGCGGCGCGCGCCGTTCACGCGGGCGCGCTCGAGCGCCGCCAGCAGCAGGGTCTCGGCGTCGCTGAAGCGGCGCTGCAGCCGGGCCACGTTGCCCTGGCCGATCCCGGTTCGGACGAGACCCAATTGGTCGCCGACCTGCGAGAACACGCGCTGGGCTTCGGTGTAGTACTCGTCGGCGCGAGCCCATTCGCCGCTCTTCTGATACACGATACCGAGGTGGAGTAGCGGATTGCCGGCCTCGCCGAACCGGCCCGCGTCGCGGTGCAGGTCGAGCGCCGCGCGGAAGTGCGCGATCGCCGCTTCCCACTCGCACAGATTCTTGTGCACGAGCCCGAGATTGTTGCGAAGGTGCGCGGTGTTCGCGAGGTCGCCGACGCGCTTGTAGAGCGCGAGCGCGTGCTCGTAGTGGTCGCGCGCGCCCGCCAGGTCGCCTTCGCGGTACAGCGTGCGCCCCTGGTAGTTGATGGCCTGCGCCGACAGCGCGAGGTCGCCGCATTCGTCGGCGATCTCGAGCCCGCGCTGCGCGCTTTCGCGGCTCTCGACGAGCCGACCGAGCTGGAACAGCGCGGCCGCCGCCTGCAGATGGAGTCGGGCACGCAGCGAAGGCGACTCGATCTCGGACTCGCGCTGCAGCAACTCGCGACACTGGGCCAGTGCCGCCTGGCACTGGCCCTGAGCGATGCGGCACGACACGGCCTTGCTCTCGAGCGCCGCACGACGGGCACGCGACAGGGTCCGCGCCGCCGGCAATGAGAGCAGGCGGTCGATGGTTTCCAGCGCGGGCAGGTGACTGTCCGCCTGGATATAGAGATCGGCAAGCATCTCGAGCTCGGCCAGCGCGTCGTCCCGAGTTTCCTCGGATCGCAGCGCCAACCGCTCCTCCAGATGAGCGATCACATTTCGGTCGTCTTTCTGCACGCCGAAACTCCGGTCATCAACTGGATGTCGATCGTGCGATGCCTAGAAGCGGAAGATGACCCGCCGCAGTGCATCCATCACGACACGGAGACGAACCACCCACACACTGTCCGAGCCGCTGCCGTCACCCGCGGCGCGCGCACGGTACGTCGAGTTCCCAGCCGTCATGCGGCCATAGCGGAACGATGACTTGCCGGTGGGATTGTCAGGGTCGCCAATCCCGGTGCCACCGCCACCGCCACTCGTGTCTCCCGTTCCGGCCTGCGATCCGCTACCGGCGGACGCGCGGGTCGGCATCGAGAAGCCGGCCGCACTGATGAGAACCAGCGCGAGGAGGAAGGTCCACCAACGATTCTTCGTGAACCGAAGCATGAAGCCCTTTCCCAAATCCTGGTCTGGTGCAAATCTCGGATCGAAAGCGCTCGATCCACTGCGTCGTTTCCTGAGGGTCCAACCGTCGAGTGAGAGGGGATTCGGGATACGGGTGATCTCACCCGGCGGAAACTTCTCGCCTGGAAACGCACAATGAGGCTAGTCCCCTATGTTTGAAGCCGTCAAGACATTGTTTTGGAGCCGCCGTCAGAACATGTGGAGAAGTCCCCCGACGCGCCGTCCCACGGCCCCGACGGCCCCCAGGCATCCACTCATCACACCCCTGGCGGCGGCGAGCCGGAGCGTTGGATGCCTGGGCTTGTCGCAAGGGAGTGGAATGAAAGGCCTCGCCCCCTCGACAGCGTAGGAGTGACCGGGCGCGGGCCGCCGGGAGGCAAGTGAGATCGCTAGGGCAGCCGGACGCCGGCAATCTTCAGCGGCGCTTGATCTTGGCTCCGCCGGGGCTGTCCTCGACGATGACGCCGAGCCCGAGCAACTGGCCGCGCAGCCGATCGGCCTCGGTCCAGTTCCTGGCCTTTCGCGCCGTTTCACGAGCCTCGACCAGGCCGAGGACCTCCGGGCTCCAAGCCTCGCCGCCCGGGGCCTTCCAGAAAAGACCGAGCACGGCGCCCAGGTTCAGCAGGCGGCGAGCCGCCACCCGTGCGGCGCTCCCCAGACCGTCGTCGAGGGCTCGATTGACCTGACGCGACAGATCGAACAGGTGTCCGATGGCTTTCGCGCTGTTGAAGTCGTCGTCCATGGCCTCGTGGAACAGACGGCCGGCCGCCTCGAGCTGCTCGCCCAGTTCGCCGCCGGGATCGGGACCATCGGGAGCGTCCCACGCGTCAGCCCGCTCGAGCGGCGAGCGCAACCTCTGGTAAGCGACTCCGGCCTCGCTCAAGCGCTCGAGGGTGAACTCGATCGGGCTGCGGTAATGCGTCGACAGCAGGTAGTAGCGCACGACCTCGGGGTCGACGCTGGCCGCGATGTCCTCGATGAAGAACAGCTTGCCGGTGCTCTTCGACATCTTCTCGCCGCCGAGGTTGACCATGCCGTTCTCGGTCCAGAAGTTCGCGAACGCCCGGCCGGTCGCGGCCTCGGACTGGGCGATCTCGTTCTCGTGGTGCGGGAAGATCAGGTCCTGCCCGCCGCCGTGGAGGTCGAAGGGCGAACCCAGATACTTCAGGCTCATCGCCGAGCACTCGATGTGCCATCCCGGCCGCCCCGGGCCCCACGGGCTGTCCCACGCCGGCTCGCCGGGTTTCGCGCCCTTCCACAGCGCGAAGTCCAGCGGGTCGCGCTTCTGCTCCCCGGGCTCGATGCGATAGCCCTCGCGCATGTCGTCGACGCGCCGCCCCGACAGCTTGCCGTAGTCGCTCTTCGAGCGAACGTCGAAGTACACGTCCCCGCCCGCCGCGTACGCGTGGCCCTTCTCGATCAGTGTGCGAATCAGCTCGAAGATCTCGGGGATGTGCTGCGTGGCCCGCGGGTAGTGCGTGGCCCTGAGGATGTTGTGCAGGTCGGCGAAGCGCAGGTAGGCCTCGATGTTGCGCTCGCTGACCGACCCGTACTCGACGCCCTCCTGGTTCGCGCGCTCGATGATCTTGTCGTCCACGTCGGTGAAGTTGTAGACGTACGTGACGTCGTAGCCGACGTGCTCCAGGTAGCGCCGCATCAGCTCGCCCGACAGCGACGCGCGGATGTGGCCGACGTGCGGGCGGTCCTGCACCGTCATGCCGCACACGTACATCCCGACCTTGCCCGGGTGCACGGGAACGAACTCGCGTTTTTCCCGGCTCAGCGTGTCGTAGATGCGCAGCGTCACGAGGGGTCCTCCGTGGCGTCCGGATCGTCGCGCCGCGCAGCGGGCGCGGCAGGCGCGTCAGCATACGGGACGGAGCCGGCCAGGCGCACGCCGGCCGAGGCCAGCGCGCGATGCGCGCGACGCCGGAGCTCGCGGGCGCCCTCGGCCGCGTCGGCGCCGGGGCGCGCGCGCAGCACGAGGCGGATCTGCGCCTGGGCGGGGCTGAGCTGCTCGAGGCCCCACATCTGCACCGGCTCGAGCAGGCGGTCCTTCCACTGCGGATCGACGTTCATCGCGTCGACCACGTCGCGGGCCGCGCCGAGCGCGCGATCCACGTCCGCGTTCGCGTCGACGGGCAGGTCGATCGCCACGCGATTCCATTCGCGGCTGCGATTCGTCACCGACTTCATCGAGCCGTTCGGCACGAAGTGGACGAACCCGTTGAAGTCGCGCAGGCGCGTCGAGCGCACGGTGATGGCCTCGACGGACGCCGCCTTGCCGTCCAGCTCGATCACGTCCCCGACCGAGAACTGGTCCTCGACCAGGATGAACACGCCGGCGATGACGTCGCGCACGAGCCACTGCGCGCCGAAGCCGACGGCCACGCCGAGGATGCCGGCGCCGGCGAGCAGCGGCTTCACGTCCCAGCCGCAGATCGACAGGACGTGGATGAACGCGGCGACCAGCACCACGACGCTGATCAGGCTGCGCAGGATCTGGCCGAGCGTGCGCGCGCGCTGCTGCGCGGGCAGACTCTGATCGTGGGCGCGGGTGATCAGGCGCTCGAAGCGCGCCACGACGAGGAAGAACAGGCGCTGCGCGATCCACGCCACCGCGATGGTGAGCGCGATGTGCACCGCCATATCGAGCAGCTTCTCGCCGTCGGGAAGCTGAATCGGTACGTGCATGGCCACGAACATGAGGGGGATGGGGAGCGTCCGCGCCGGCGGACCGGCGCGGACTCCCGACTAGATCAGATCCTCGACGGTGCGCCGATCCAGGCGCTTCACGAGCGCGACCAGCAGCTTCACCGTCATCTCGAAATCGCGCCGGTCGATGATGCTGACGTGGCTGTGGATGTAGCGCGCCGGCACGCCCATCGACAGCGACGGCACGCCCTGCCCGGTCATGTGGATGCGCCCGGCATCCGTGCCGCCGCGCTCCACCGACTCGAACTGGAGCGGGAGTTTCAGCTTCTTCGCCGTGTCCGCCACCAGGTCGAGCAGCGCGCGGTTCGGGATCGCGGACGAGTCGTAGACGACGATCAGCGGACCACCGCCGAGCTTCTCGTCGCCCTCGGTGCCCGGGGTGTCGTGTGCGATGCCGACGTCGAGCGCGAACGCCACGTCGGGCTGCACCTTGAACGCCGAAGTCTGCGCGCCGCGCAGGCCGACTTCCTCCTGCACCGTGGCCACCGCGAACACCGTGTTCGGGTGCGAGACGCCCTTGAGGCGCTTCGCCGTCTCGGCCGCGAGCGCGCAGCCGATGCGATTGTCCCAGGCCTTCGCGAGCAGCAGGTTCGTGTTGGCCATGCGCGTGTAGTCGGAGATCGGCAGGATCGGGTCGCCGGGACGGATGTCGAGCTTCTTCTTCACGTCCCAGTCCGACGTCCCGCCGACGTCGATGTACATGTCCTTGATCTCGAGCACGCGCTTGCGATCCTCGTCGCGCAGCTCGTGCGGCGGCTTGGAGCCGACGACGCCGAGCACGTCGCCCTTGCGCGTCTTGATGACGAGGCGCTGGCCGAGCACGACGTGGCCCCACCAGCCGCCGAGCGGCAGGAAGCGCACGAAGCCGTCCTTGCCGACGCCCTTGACCAGGAACCCGACCTCGTCCAGGTGCCCGGCGAGCATGACGCGCGGGCCGGCCGAAGCGCCCTTCTTCTCGCAGATGAAGCTGCCGAGCCGGTCGCGGCTCATCGGGCCCACGCCCTTCAGGTAGCGCTCCATCACCTTCGCGACGTCGCCCTCGAATCCCGGCGCGCCCGGGGCCTCGACCAGCTCCTTCAGGAATTTTTCGGTTGCGTCCATGGGGTCTCCTTAGGGGTGCGATTCGGAATGCGGCGCGGCGCCGCCCGCCTGCCGGCCACGGGCATCGGCCACCGCCATTTCGAGCATGCGCTCGACGAGCTGGTCGTAGCTCATGCCGCGCGCCTTCGCGGCCATGGGTACGAGACTGGTCGGCGTCATGCCTGGAATCGTGTTCACTTCGAGACACCACGCGACGTTCTCGGCGTCGAGTCGGAAGTCGACGCGCGTCACGCCGCGACAGCCCAGCACGCGCGCCGCGCGCACGCCGAGATCGCGCACGCGCGCGGCCACATCGCGCGGCAGATCGGCCGGGCAGAAGTACTCACTTTTCCCCGCCGTGTACTTCGACTCGTAGTCGTAGAGCCCGCTCTTCGGCCGGATCTCGACGATCGGCAGCGCGTCGTCGCCGAGCAGCGACACGGTCAGCTCGCGGCCCTCGATGAAGCGCTCGATCAGGATCTCCTGCCCGGTGTCGCCGGCCAGGCGCAGCGCCTGCTCCAGTTGACCGGCCTCGTGCACGACCGTGAGGCCGACGCTCGATCCCTCCTCGTTGGGCTTGATCACGAGCGGCAGCCCGCCCAGCGCGTCGACCGCGACCTGCTTGGCCGGCGCGTCGGGCGGCAGCAGCTGCCAGGCCGGCGTCGGCACGCCTTCTCGCTCGAAGATGCGCTTGGCCATCGCCTTGTTCATGGCCAGCGCGCTCGCCAGCATGCCCGAGCCGGTGTACGGCTTGCCGGTCAAGTCGAGCAGCGCCTGCAGCGTGCCGTTCTCGCCGGCCGCGCCGTGCAGCGCCAGGAACACGACGTCGGCGTCCCCGAGCGTCTCGGGGCGGACGAGCGCGGCCTCGCCGGCCGGCTCCAGCGCCGAGGACGGCAACGCGCCGCGTTCCTCGTCGCCGGCCGGGAGCAGGCGCCCGTTCGCGGCGTCGAGCGCCGCGACCTGATGGCCGAGATTGCGCAACGCCTGCGCGACGCCGCGCCCGGTGCGCAGCGAGATCTCGCGCTCGGCGGAACGACCGCCCATCAGCACGGCCACCTTCATCTCGAGACTCTCCGATCGGAATGGACGCCGCGACGCGGGCGAACGGTCCAGCGGACACACGAAGCGCGGATTTAACCCCCGGCGCGCGGCACGACGCAAGCGGACGCGCACAGACGGCCGAACGCGCGGCGTCGCGGCCGCGGCTCGCCAGGTCGCGTATGCGGCGTGCGCACCGGCCGCACGCACCGAGCCCGTGCGCTCAGCGCGACGCGGGATCCGGCAGTTCGATCGCGGCCACCGCCCACGCCGCGATGCCCTCGTCGCGGCCGACGGCGCCGAGCCCTTCGTTCGTCGTGGCCTTCACCGACACCTGCTCGATGCCGACGCGCAGCGCGCGCGCGATGTTCGCGCACATGGCGTCCCGCGCGTGCTCGATGCGCGGGCGCTCCGCGACCACGGTCGAGTCGACGTTCAGGATCCGCGCGCCGCGCCCGTCGAGCATGGCGCGCACGAGGCCGAGCAGCTCGAGGCTGGACGAGTCCTTCCAGCGCGCGTCGCCGGGCGGAAAATGCTTGCCGATGTCGCCGAGCGCGGCCGCGCCGAGGAGCGCGTCGGCGATCGCGTGCAGCAGCACGTCGGCGTCGCTGTGGCCGTCGAGTCCGCGCTCGCCCTGGAACCACAGTCCGCCCAGCACGAGGTGCCGGCCGTCGGCCTTCCGGTGGATGTCGTAGCCCATGCCGACTCTCAGCGCCATCGCGCGTCCTCTCCGTGGGCGCCGGCGAGCCAGGCCTCGGCGAGGCTGAGATCGTCGGCGGTCGTGATCTTGAAGTTCGTGCTCTCTCCCTGCACGAGATGCACGCGATGCCCGAGCGCCTCGACGAGCGCGGCGTCGTCGGTGGCCGTGGCCTGGGCGGCGGCGTGCGCCGCCTCGAGCCAGTCACGGCGGAAGACCTGCGGCGTCTGCGCGCGCCACAGGCCGGCGCGCGTCACGGTCGCATCGACCGTGTCCAGCGTCGCCCGCTTCAGCGTGTCCTCGAGCGGCATCGCGGCGAGCGCCGCGCCGTGTTCCAGCGCCGCGCCGATCACCCGCGCCACGCAGTCGGGACTGACGAGGGCGCGCGCCGAATCGTGCACCGCGACGAGCGTACAGTCCGCCGGCAGCGCGGCCAGGCCCTTCGCGACCGAGTGCTGCCGCTCGCGTCCCCCCTCGACCCAGCCGGCCACCTTCGCCGTCGGCGCGGCGCTGGCCGCGGCCAGATCCTTGAGCGTGCGCACCGGCCCGACCATGACGATGGCGTGGACCGCGGGGCAGCGGTCGAGCGCGTCCAGGCTCCACGTGAACAGCGGCCGGCCGGCGAGCGTTGCCGCGGCCTTCGGCATGCCGAGTCCGAGCCTCTCGCCCTGGCCGGCGCACAGGAGGAGCGCGCCGACGCTCACGCGCGACGCTCCGCGGGGCCCACGACCGGCGCGCCTTCGGCGGCCTCCGTCCCGATCGTGACGCGCTCGCCGAACAGCGTCTCGATGGCCTGGCGCAGGGTGCCGAGCGGCACGACTTCCAGCCCCGCGCCCTCGCCCTCCGCGGCCTGCGCGGCCGGAACGCCGGCGCGCGCGAAGCCGACCTGCGCGGCCTCGCGCAGGCGCGCGTCGAGGCGCGGCACGCGGCGCAGCTCGCCGGACAGGCTGACTTCGCCGACCGCCAGGGTCCGCGGCAGCAGCGGGCGGCTGCGGAACGACGACGCGATGGCGAGGGCCACGCCGAGATCGGTGCCGGGCTCGTCCAGCGTCAGGCCGCCGGTCACCGTGACGAACACGTCGTGGCGCCCGAGCCGGAGGCCCACGCGACGCTCGAGCACGGCGAGCAGCACCGCGAGCCGGCGTCCGTCCACGCCGCTCGTCACGCGCTGCGGCGTCCCGTAGAACGACGTCGACACCAGCGCCTGCACCTCGACGAGCAGCGGCCGCGTGCCTTCGAGGCTGGCGACGACGGCCGTGCCCGGCTCCGCGCGGTTCGAGCCCGACAAGAACGCGGCGCTGGGATTCGCCACCTCCGCGAGGCCGCCCTCGCTCATTTCGAACACGCCGAGTTCGTGCGTCGAGCCGAACCGGTTCTTGGCGGCGCGCAGCACGCGGTAGTGCTGGTAGCGCTCGCCTTCCAGGTACAGCACGGCATCGACCATGTGCTCGAGGACGCGCGGCCCGGCCACGGCGCCGTCCTTCGTGACGTGCCCGACCAGGAACACGGCCGTGCGCGAACCCTTCGCGAAGTGCAGCAGCGCGAGCGCGCACTCGCGCACCTGGGTCACGGTGCCCGGCCCGCCTTCCAGATCGGCGCGCGCCATCGTTTGGATCGAGTCGACGACGAGCACGTCGGGCTGGACGGCCGACGCGGCTTCGAGCACGGCCTCGAGATCCGTGTCGCACAGCACGAGCAGCGATTCCGGCACCGGGCCCAGGCGCGACGCGCGCAGGCGGATCTGCTCCTCGCTCTCCTCGCCCGACACGTACAGCACCTTCGGGGCGCCGGTCTCGGCGCCGGCCACCGAGCGCGCGAGCTGGAGCAGCAGCGTGCTCTTGCCGATGCCCGGATCGCCGCCCACGAGCACGAGCGAGCCGGGCATGATGCCGCCGCCGAGCACGCGATCGAGCTCGCCGAGGCCGGTCGGCCGGCGCGGCGCGGCGCTGACTTCGACGTTCGCGAGCGGGCGCGGACCCGCCGGCGCCTCGGCCGAGGCCGGCGTCCAGCGCGCGCGTGCCGCGCGTGCCCCCTTCGCGCCCTTGGCAGCGGTCGCGGCCGGCGCTTCCGCCGCGGTGTTCCAGGCGCCGCACGCCGGGCAGCGTCCGAACCAGCGCGCGGACTCGTGGCCGCACGCGGAGCAGAAGAAATGTTCGCGGGAAGGTTTTGGCATGTCGTCCCCTTGGGACGGGGGCGGGTGCGGCGCTCGGCGCCCGGGCGGACCGCGACCGGCGCGCTAGAAGATGCGGACCGTCAGGTACTTCTTCGGGTTCTTCTTGATGTCCTCGATCAGCGCTTTCAGGGACTGCACGGAGCTGTTGACGTCCGTGTACAGCTTGTCGTCGTTCACGAGCTTGCCGAGCGTGCCGTCGCCGCGGTCCACCTTGCCGGTCACGCTCGCCACGGAAGCGCGCAGCGAATCGAGCCGCGCGCTCAGCGCGTCGAGCCGTTCGGCCGCGGACGAGAAGTGGTCCATGGCCGTACGCAGCTGCTGCTCGCGGTCGGTGGTCAGCGACTTCACCGTCTTGGACGACGCCGAGATGTTTTCGAGCGTCGCCTTCAGCGCCGCGCGGTTCTCCTTGACCTCGGCCGCCAGCTCCTTGCTCGTGTCGCGGAAGTTGCGCAGCGTCTGCCCGAACTCGCCCTTCGGGCTCAGCATGTCGGCGGCGCCCTGGAGACGCGTGGTCAGCTGGTTCAGGGCGTCGATCGAGCCGCCGACGCTCGCCATCACCTCGCCCATGCCGAGCTCGAACACGCCGGCGATCGTGTCCCGGTCCGTGTACGCGCGCCCGCTCGTCTTCAGGTCCACGGCGATCACCTTCTCGCCCATCAGCCCGACGTTGCGAATGGCGACGCGGCAGTCCTCCGTCAGCGTGACTTCATTCGTCAGCGCGAGGTCGACGGCGACGTGGTCGCCGCGCAGCTGGATGGACTGCACCGAGCCCTTGCGCATGCCGTTCACCTGCACTTCGTCGCTCGCGCCGAGGCCGCCGGTCTGCGAGAAGCGCACGTGCCACACGCGCACGCCGCGATTGAGCTGCAATTCCTTGAGCCACGTCACGCCCCACAGCAGGATGCCGACGGCGACGAGCACCGTCAGGCCCACCTGGATCTCGGTCTTTCGCGACACCCTGATCGTCTCCCTGGTCAGACGGGCCGAATGGGCCCTTCGCTGGACCCTTCGATGAATTGCCTCATGAGCGGGTCGCGCGTGGTGCGCACGTCCTCGACGGTTCCGCTGAACACTACCTTGCCGCCATACAGCATGGCCATACGGTCGCCGACCGTGTACGCGCTCGTCAGATCGTGCGTGACCACGACGGACGTGACGCCGAGCCGGCGCTGCAGCCCGCGAATGAGCTGATTGATCACGTCCGACATCACCGGATCGAGCCCGGTCGTGGGCTCGTCGTACAGGATGAACTGCGGATCCATGGCGATGGCGCGGGCCAGCCCGGCGCGCTTGCGCATGCCGCCGGACAACGACGCGGGCTTCATGTCCTCGACGCCGCGCAGGCCCACCCACTCGAGCCGTTCAGCGACGCGCTGGCGCACGATCTTGTCGCTCAGGCGCTGGTGCTCGCGCAATCCGAGGCCGACGTTGTCGCCCACGGTCATCGAGTCGAACAGCGCCGCGCCCTGGAACAGCATGCCGAAGCGCTTGCGCATCTCGTCCAGGTCGTGCTCCTTCATGCCCACGATTTCCTCGCCGTCCACCTGGATGGAGCCGGAGTCGGGCTGCATCAGCCCGATGATGTGCTTGAGGAGCACGCTCTTCCCGGTGCCGCTCGGCCCCAGCACGACGAGCGTCTCGCCCTTCTGGATGTCGAGATCGATGCCGTCCAGCACCTGCTTCTGGCCGAGCCGCTTCTTCAAGCCCCGGATCTGGATCATGACGCGAAGATGAACCGGAACAGGACGTTCGCGAGCACGTAGTCGCTGATCAACACGAGCACGCACGACGCGACCACAGCGCGCGTCGTGGCCTGGCCGACGCCTTCCGCGCCGCCCTCGGTCGCGAAGCCCGAATAGCAGCCCATGGTGCCGATGATGCCGCCGAAGAACACGGCTTTGAGCAGTCCCGAGAACAGGTCCTTGTTGTAGTAGAACGTCTTCAAGCCGGTGACGTACGTGTGCGTGCTGACGCCGACGCTCGTGACGGACACGACCCAGCCGCCGAACACGCCGATCGCGTCCGCGAACACGGTGAGGATGGGCAGCATGATGATCGCGCCGACCACGCGCGGCACGACCAGGAAGCGCACCGGGTTGATCGCCATGGCACGCAGCGCGTCGATCTGCTCCGTGACCTTCATCGTGCCGAGTTCCGCGGCGATCGACGCGCCGACGCGGCCGCCGACGATGAGCGCCGTCAGCACCGGCCCCAGCTCGATGATGACGGAACGCAGGATGACCGAGCCGATGAACTTGAGCGGGACGACGCTGCTGAACTGGTAGGCGGCCTGCACCGCGGCCACGGCGCCGGTGAACAGGCTGACCACGAACACGAGCGGCAGCGAGCCGACGCCGATCGCGTGGCACTGCTGCACGAGCAGCCGGAACGAGCCGAGCCCGGGGATCAGCATGCGCGCGGTGTCGCCGAGCAGCATCGTGACCCGGCCGACTTCGGCCACCCAGTTGAAGAAGCGCCGCCACAGGAAATTCACGCCGCGCAGCGCCAGGTCCTCGCTCGTCACGGCGTCAGAATCCCGGGTCCGTTTCGCCGGGCATCATCGGGCTGTACGGCACGAACTTCGTGCACTCGCGCAGGAACGTGAGGTCCACGTCGTCGGTGGGGCCGTTGCGCTGCTTCGCGACGATGATCTGCGCCTTGCCCGGCTCCGGCGTGTCGCGCTTGTAGACGACTTCGCGGTACACGAACATCACGACGTCGGCGTCCTGCTCGATCGAGCCCGACTCGCGCAGGTCGGAGAGCTGCGGCCGGCCGCTGCCGCCGCGCTGCTCGACCGCGCGCGACAGCTGCGACAGCGCGATGACGGGCACGTTCAGCTCCTTGGCCAGCGCCTTTAGTCCGCGCGAGATCTGCGAGATCTCCTGCACGCGGTTCTCGGCCGGGCCGCCCGGCCGGATGAGCTGCAGGTAGTCGATCACGACCAGGCCGAGCTTGTTCTCGCTCTTCAGCCGGCGGCACTTCGCGCGAATCTCCATGAGCGTCGGCGCGGCGCTGTCGTCGATCAGGAGCGGCGCGTTGTACAGCGGCCCGATCATGTTCGTGAGCTTGCGCATTTCCACGTCGCTCAGGTGACCGTTGCGCACCTTGTGCAGCGGCACCTCGCTCTGCGAGCACAGCATGCGCAGCACGAGCTGCTCCTTGCTCATTTCCAGCGAGAAGATCGCGGCCGGGATCTTCTCGCGGCCGGTCGCGGCGTTCTCGGCGATGTTCATCGCGAACGACGTCTTTCCCATGCTCGGTCGGCCGGCGATGATGACGAGGTCGCCCTTCTGGAAGCCGGACGTGAGCTTGTCGAGATCCTCGTAACCCGAAGCCACGCCGGTCACGAAGACCTTTCGCTCGGACAGCTCCTCGATGTGCTTCATGGCCGGCATGACGAGCTCCTTCACCGGATAGAAGCCCTGGCGCACGCGCTGATCGTTGATCGCGAAGATGCGCTGCTCGGCGCGGTCCACGATGATCGCGGCCTCTTCCGTGCCGGCGTAGCACTCCTGCTGGATGTCGCGCGACGCCACGATCAGCGTGCGCAGCAGCGCCTTCGCTCGCAGGATGCGGATGTGCTGGTCGAGGTTCGCGGTCGCGGCCGCGTATTCGAGGATCTGCCCGAGCGCCGACGCGCCGCCGACCGCCTCGAGCTCGCCGCGCTTGCGCAGTTCCTCGCCGAGCGTGATCAGGTCGGCCTTCTCGTTGCGGTTGTAGAGCGCGACGATGGCGTCGAAGATGCGCTGATGCGCGGCCCGGTAGAAGTCGCTCGGATCCATCATCTCGATGGCCCGGCCCACGGACTCGTGATCGAGCAGCAGCGCGGCCAGCACGGAGCGCTCGGCGTCGAGCGCCTGCGGCGGCGTGGGCCCCTCGGCGGCGAGGCCGCGCGGGGCGGTGAGCGTGTCCATCATGCGTGTGCTCCCCTCGGTGTGACGATGTCGGGAGTCGAGGCGTCGTCGGCCAGGTACTCGCGCGCCAGCATCTGCATATCCTCCCACACCGGTCGCTTGTAGGCCGGATTGCGCAGGCAGGCGGCGGGATGGTACGTCACGATCAGCTTCGCGCCATGGAAGCGATACACCTTGCCGCGCATGCCGCCGAGCGGGCCCTTCTCGCCGAGCAGCATTTCCGCCGCCGTCTTGCCGAGGCAGCACACGATACGCGGCCGGATGGCCTCGATCTGCCGCAGCAGGTACGGCGAGCTCATCTCGACTTCGTGTGGCAGCGGCACGCGATTCTCGGGCGGCCGGCAGTGCACGACGTTGCCGATGAACACGGTGCTGCGATCGAGCGGCACGCCGGGGATCAGCGCGGCCTCGTGCATGGCGAGGATGATGCGGTCCAGCAGCTGACCGGCGCGGCCCACGAACGGCTCGCCGAGGCGGTCTTCGTCCGCGCCGGGCCCCTCGCCCACGAACATGATGCCGCTTTTCGCCGAGCCGACGCCGGGCACGGCGCGCTGGCGCAGCTTGGCGAGCGCGCACTTCTCGCACGCCTTCACTTCCTCGGCGATCCGGGCGAGCAGCGGTTCGGCGGCGGCGGCGATCGCGGCGCGCGCCTCGAGCCCGCCCGGGTTCAGCGGCGCGTGGAACGCGGGCAGCGGTCGGGACGTGGCCTCGTCGAACAGCGACTCGGCGTCCGCGCCGCCCCCGGCCGGCGCCGCGCCCGGCGCGCCCACCCGGTACGCGCTCGCGAGCGCTTCGCGCGCGAGGATGCCGGTCCCTTCGGGCGTGGCGCCACGCGCCCGGCGCGCCGCGCTGGCGAGCAGTTCGCCCGAGCCCTGGGCGCGCTCGCGTTCGAGCGCGCGGCGCACGCCGCGCACGATCGCCGCCAGCTCGCGCGACGTGTCGCTCATCGCTCCGCCTTCGCGCGGCCGGGGCGCGCGCCGGCCCGGCGCTTCGCCGGGCGGCGGGCCACGCCGCGCCCCGGTCGCAGCGCGAGCGCGCGGTCGAGGATGTGTTCCGCGACCTCGCGCTTCGTCTGCACGGGCAGTTTTTCGACGCCGCGGCGACCGACCAGCGTGACCCGGTTCGTGTCGCGGCCCAGGCTGTCGGCGGGCGCGTTCAGCACGACGAGATCCAGCCCCTTCTTCACCAGCTTCTCCCGCGCGCGCGCCACGCCGCGCGACGTCTCGAGCGCGAAGCCGACCAGCACCTGCCCCGGGCGGCGCGCGGCCGCCAGCCGCGCGAGGATGTCGGGGTTCGGCGTGAGCGTCAGCGTCAGGGTCCCGTCACCGCGCTTCAGCTTCTCGCGCGCCGCGTGCAGCGGCCGGTAGTCGGAGACCGCGGCCGCCATCAGCACGACGTGCGCGCGCGGCGCCGCGGCGCGCATCGCGCGCTCCATGTCGGCGGCGGTCGCGACCGGAATCTTCGCGACGCCGTCCGGCGCGTCCACGCTCGTCGCGCCCAGCACGAGCGTGACGTCGGCGCCGCGGTCGCGCGCGGCCTCGGCCAGCGCGACGCCCATGCGCCCGCTCGAACGGTTCGTGAGCACGCGCACCGGGTCGAGCGGCTCCTCGGTGCGGCCCGCGCCGACGAGCACGCGCACGCCGGCCAGGCTGGCGCGGCGCGCGATCACGTCGTGGACGGCCTCGCCGATGCGCTCGATCGCGGCCAGGCGTCCCGGGCCGACCAGGCCCGAGGCGAGCGGACCCTCGTCGGGACCGACGACGCGGGCGCCGCGCGCCTTCAGCGCGCGCACGTTGGCCTGGGTCGCGGCCTGGCGCCACATCTCGAGGTCCATGGCCGGGCACACGACGAGCGGCGCACGCGACGCGAGCACGACCGCGGTCAGCGCGTCCGGCGCTTCGCCGTGCACGAGCCGCGCCATGAGGTCGGCGGTGGCCGGCGCGAGGACCACGCAGTCCGCGGCCTCGGCGACGTCGACGTGTTCCACGGCGCCGCGCACGCGCCGGGCGTGCGACTTGGGAACGGCGAACCCGGGGCGCTGATCGCCCCACAGGTCGTGCACCACCGGATTCGCGGACAGCGTCTGGAACGTGAGCGGCGTGACGAATTCCGCGGCGGCCCGCGTCATCACCACGATCACCGAGGCGCCGTCGCCGCGCAGCGCGCGCACGAGTTCGCAGGCCTTGTAGGCGGCGATGCCGCCCGACACGCCCACCACCACCGTGCGCCCGCGCAGCATGACGGGCCTACTGCGCGAATTCTTCGTACAGGTACGGCACCTCGCGGCGAATCGTGCGCTCGAGCGCCGCCGCCGTGACCTTGCCCGGCACGTTCTGGCTGGTCTGGCGCGACCACTCGTTGAGGCGACGCGCCTCGCGCGCGGCCACGATGGCCAGCTCGTACTTGTTCGTGCCCAGCGGGGGAATCAGCGAAGCCAGCTTCATGGGTCGATCCTTTCGGTTCCGCGGGACGCCCGAGGAGTCGGGCGCCCTACACTTCGGCGTCGAGCCGGCGCACGCGCGCCAGCTCGGCATCCACGATGGCGGTGAGTCGTTCGACCGCCGCTTCCAATTCGTCGTTCACGACCAGGTAGTCGTACATGCGCCATTCGGCCAGCTCGGCGGGCGCCTGCGCGAGGCGCCGCTCGACCGCGTCGGACGTTTCGGTCCTCCGCCCCTCGAGCCGCCGGCGCAGCGCGTCGAAGGACGGCGGATACACGAACACCGACACGGCGTCGGGGCGCGCCCGGCGCACGCTGGCGCCGCCCTGCACGTCGACGTCGAGCACCACCACGCGGCCGCCGCGCACCGCTTCGTCCACGAACCGGACCGGCGTCGCGTACAGCTGGCCGTGCACTTCCGCCCACTCGAGGAACAGGCCGGCCGAACGCCGGCGCTCGAATTCCTCGCGGGTCACGAACTCGTACTGCACGCCCTCCACTTCGCTCGGGCGCCGCGGCCGCGTCGTCGCGGAGATCGAGAACACGCACTGCGGGCGCGCCGCGACGAGCCGGTCGACGAGCGTGCCCTTGCCCGCGCCCGACGGCCCGGACAGCACGAGCAGGAAGCCGCTCGCCGAGAAACGAAACGGCGTCGTCTCGCGAGCTTCCGCCCCCGGCTGTCCGAGTTCCAAGGTCATTCCACGTTCTGCACCTGCTCGCGCAGGCGCTCGATCTCTTCCTTGATGACGATCACGGCGCGCGTCACGTCGACGTCGTTGCTCTTGGAACCGATCGTGTTCGCCTCCCGGTTCATCTCCTGGAGCAGGAAGTTCAGCTTGCGCCCGGCCAGCTCCGGTCCCTCGATCAGGCTGCGGAACTGGTCGAGATGCGCGGCCAGTCGCACGCACTCCTCGGTGCAGTCGAGGCGGTCGACCATCAGCGCCACTTCCTGCGCGATGCGGATCGGATCCATCTCGACGTCGCCGAGCAGCGTCTTCAGGCGCGCGCTGAGCCGCTCCTTCGCCTCCTGAGGCCGGAGCGGCGCGCGCTCCGAGACGATGTCGAGCTGGCGCCGCACGAGCGTCAGCCGCTCCCCCAGGTCCTTGGCCAGCGCGGCGCCTTCGCGCGCCTTCATGCCATTCATGTTCTCGCACGCGCCGACCACGACCTGGCGCACGATCGTCCATGTCTCCTCGTCGGACAACGCGCTGTGCTCCCACTGGAAGACGTCGGGCAGCATGGCCAGCGTGCGCAGGTCGACGCCGCTGTCGATGCCGTAGCGCTCCTTGAGCTGGGCGAGCAGGGCCACGTAGCGGTCGGTCACGCCCTCGTTCAGCTTCAGCACCTCGCCGCCCTCGCCCGTCCCGCTCCAGGTGATGGTGAGGTTGAACTTGCCGCGCGAGAACTTCTCGGAGATGAGCTGGCGCAGCTGGTCCTCGAACAGCCCCACGACCTTGGGGGCACGGATCGAGACCTCGCAAAATCGATGGTTCACGGAACGAATTTCGGCCGTGAGCCGCTGTCCGTCGCGCTCGAGATCGGCCGAGCCGTAGCCGGTCATGCTGCGGATCATCAGATCCTCCAGAGGGGACGGGGAGGTTATGCGAGGAACGCTGGCGCCGTCAAAGCACGCGCGCCGCGCGCGACCTTCGTCGCGCGGGCTCGCGGCGCGCGCGAGCGCTGAGCCGGCGCGGGGAACGCATGCGACGCGCGGACGCGCGGACGGTGCCGCGCGTCGTGACGAGCGCCTCCACCGGTTCTCAACCCGCCGCTGTGGAGAAGGCGCGCGCCGCGCGCCCGGCGCTGTCCCGCCTAACCCTGCCCGGCTTCGTCGTCCGGCTTCTCGAACAGCCGTTCGAGCTTGCGCCGCGCCTCTTCCGCCCGGTCGGAGGGCGGCGCGCTGCCGCCGAACAGCGAGTCCAGCGAATCGCGCGCACTCGGCGCGCGCTTCTGCGGCGTGCCCGGAGGGTCCTTGAACATGCGCTCGAGGCCTTCCCGCGCCTGCGCGACCTGCCCCTTGGCGGGCAGCGTCCACGGGTCCTGCCGGTAGGAGAAGTACTCGCAGAAATTGCGCCGCGCCTTGTCCTCGACGAGCTCGGCCTGCGTCTCGCGGCACTGGTTGTTGCGCGTCGTGTCGTAGTGCCGGCAGTTGATGCAGCAGCGCAGGTCGCGCTTGCACGTCGGGCACTCCGCGTCGCGCGCGAGCGGCTCGTCGATCTGGACGTGGGCGCCGCAGTGGTGGCAGTCGAGGGTGGGCATGGCAGAGAGCGTGCGAGGTGCGGCGACTCCCGTCAAGCCGGCCCGCGGCCGCCCGTGCCTTCCGCCCGGCGCGCGCATGCTCTACGTTGCGTCACCATGACGACGACGGACCCGGAGGAGCGTCGCGCCGCGATCGTGCGCGCGCTGCGCAAGCAGCGCCAGAAGCTCGCGCGCAAGCTGGAAGCGCTGCGCGGCGATCTCGCCGAGGCCGAGCGCGCGCCGCTCCAGCGTCGTCACGGCGAGGCGCTGCTCGCGTACCTCGGCCAGGTTCCGCCGCGCGCCGCGCGCGTGACGCTGCCCGACCCGGCGGACCCGGCCGGTTCGCTGGAGATCGCGCTCGATCCCGCGGTGAAGCCGCAGGTCAACGCGGCGCGCCTGTTCAAGCGCGCGGCCAAGGGCGAACGCGGGCTGCTGGACGTGCCGCCGCGCATCGCGGCGGTCGAGGCCGAGGCGCACGCGCTGGCCCGGCTCCTCGAGCGCGCGGAGCGCTTCGACGAGCGCTCTCCGGCGGCGGAAGGCGGATCGGTCGCCGAGCACGAGAACGATCCCGCGCTCGACGACGATCTCGAGGCCGCGCTCGGCCGCCTGCCGCCGGCGTTGCGCGCCGGGCTGCCGGTGCGCCGCGCCGGACCGTCCGCGCCGCCCGCGCCGCGCGGCGCGAAGGCGGTGGCGCGCGCCGTGGCGGCGGGCGCGATGCGCGCCCCGAGCGCACGACTCCAGCCGCGGCGCCTGAAGAGCGCGGAGGGCTGGGACGTGCTCATCGGCCGCAACAACGAAGGCAACGACTACCTCACGCACTCGCTGGCGCGGCCCGAGGACTACTGGTTCCACGTCCACGGTTCGCCCGGCTCGCACGTCGTGCTGCGCCGCGGCAAGGGCAAGAACGAACCGAGCAAGCGCACGCTCGACGAGGTCGCGTCGTGGGCGGCGTTCTATTCGCAGGCCCGCACCGCCGGCAAGGTGCCGGTGATCGTCACGCTCAAGAAGTACGTGCGCAAACCGCGCAAGGCGCCGCCCGGGCTCGCGGTGTGCGAGCGCGAGAAGACCGTGATCGTGCGCCCGCACGAGCCGCCGCCCGACGCCACGCCGAGCGCGCCGGGCCCCGACGACGCGTCGGGCGTCGCGAGCGAGTAGGCGCTCTCCCTAGAACGCGCGCGTGATCCCGATCTGGGGTTCGCCGCGCGACCAGCGCAGCAGCGCGTGCGCCGCACCCGACGCCGCGCGGGCGCGCAGGCGATCGTCGACGCGCGCCGCGGCGAACGCCCCGAGCGCGCCGCCGAAGACCACGTCGCTGGCCCAGTGCTCGTCGTCGCGCAGACGCGACCAGGCGACGAGCCCGGCCGCCGGATAGGCGACCCAGCGGACCCAGCCTGCGCCGGATTCGCGATCGAGCGCGGAGGCCAGCGCGAACGCGACGGTCGCGTGTCCCGAGGGGAACGACACGTTTCCGGAGAACGGCCGGAAGTCGTCCGGGTCGCCGCCGGAATTCGGTCGGCGCCGGCCGGCCACCTCCTTGATCGCGAGGGCCGCGACGCCGGCGACGCCGACGGAGAGCGTGACGCGCTCCGTGGCGTCGGCCAGCGGCCGCCGGCCGCTGGCGCGCGCGCCGAGATACGTGAGCGCGAGCGCCGGCACGATGACCGCGGCGTTTCCAAGCGGTTGAGCGAGACGCGCGAGATCGCGGCTCGTCCCGGAATCGTGGCGCAGAACGTCGCCGCGGATGGCGGCGTCGTTCGCCGCGACGCCGAACGTGGCGGCGACGACGAGCGCCGCGAGCGTAACGTCATGGGCGCGGAACAGCGCGGCGCCGTCGGCGCGGGCCGTCGGCGCAGCCGCCGCGAGCGTGCGCGGCGCCGTCGCGGCGTTCGCCGAGGCCGCGGGCGCGGAGCCCGGGCGCGAACCCATCTGTCCGCGCGCCACCTCGGGAGCCGCCAGGAGCAGTACGAGACCAACGTTCCAGCCGAGCCGCTTCATCACGCCGCATTGTGCGCGGTCGGGCGCGCGTCCCGCAAGACCGGCGCGACGAGGCGGCGGCGCGGATACAATGCCGCGCATGCGCGCCCCTCCGCGTCCGCTGCTCGTATTCGACGGCACGTGCGGCTTCTGCCGGCGGTGGATCGAGCGCTGGCGCGTGACGACTCGCGATCGCGTCGAGGCCGCGCCCTACCAGGACGTCGCGGAGCGATTCCCCGAGATTCCACGCGAGCGCTTCGCGGCCGCCGTGCACCTGATCGAGCCCGATGGACGCGTGACGCGCGGCGCCGAGGCGGTATTCCGCTCGCTGGCCGCGGCGCCCGGGCACGGCGCGTGGCTCGCGCTGTACGAACGCGTGCCGGGTTGGGGCGCCCTGTGCGAAGCGGCGTACCGCGTGGTCGCGCGGCATCGCGGGACGTTCTCGTGGCTGACCGAAGCGCTGTGGGGTCGTCACCTCGTGCCGCCCGGCGAGGCCCGCGCCATGGCGCTGTTCGGGCGGCTCATGGGCGTCGTCTACGTCGCGGCGTTCGCGTCGATCGCGCCGCAGCTCGCCGGGCTGATCGGAGTGGACGGGATCCTGCCGGCGGCCGGCTACCTCCACGCCGCGCGCGCCCAGCTGGGCGGCGCCGCGTGGCTCGATGTGCCCACGCTCGCCTGGTTCGGCGCGGGAGACCACGCACTGTCGCTGATCGCCTGGAGCGGCGCGCTGTGCGGCGCGCTGGCCGCGCTCGGCCTGATGCCGGCGTTCGCGCTGGCCGGGGCCTGGGGGTGCTACCTGTCGATCGTCTCGGTCGGCCAGGACTTCCTGTGGTTCCAGTGGGACAGCCTGCTGCTCGAGGCCGGCTTTGTCGCGCTGCTCGCCGCGCCGTGGCGCTGGCGCGTGCGCGGGCTGGACGCCGGGCCGGCGCCGCGCGCCGCGCGCTGGCTGGCGCGCTGGCTCCTGTTCCGCCTCATGGTGTCGTCGGCCGCGGCCAAGTGGACGAGCGGCGATCCGACGTGGCACTCGCTGACCGCGCTCACGTTCCACTACCAGACCCAGCCGCTGCCGCCGTGGACCGCGTGGTACGCGCACCACCTGCCCGCGCGCTTTCACGCGTTGTCCGCGCTCGCGATGTTCGCGATCGAAGGCGTCGTCCCGTTCCTCCTGCCGGGCCCGCGACGCGTGCGGCTGGCCGCGCTCGGCGCGATCGCCGCGCTGCAGACACTGATCCTGATCAGCGGCAACTACGGATTCTTCAACCCGCTCGCGCTCACGCTGTGCGTGCCGTGGCTGGACGACGCGGTGTGGGGCCTTCGCGGCTTCGCGCGCCGCGCGCCGGCCGCGGCGGGAGCGCTCGCGACCGCGCCACGCGCGACGGCGCGCGCGGCGCGCGGGCTGATCGCGGCCACGCTGTTCGTGGCCAGCCTGGCGCCGCTGTCGAGCGCGCTGCGCCGCCCGTCGTGGCTGCTCGCTCCGGCGTTCGCGGCGTATCGCGCGCTGGCGCCGATCCACGTGGTCAATCCCTACGGACTGTTCGCGGTCATGACCGTGCGCCGCGCCGAGATCGTCATCGAGGGCAGTCGCGACGGCCGTGCGTGGCAGCCGTACGAGTTCCGCTACAAACCCGGCGACGTGACGCGCCGGCCGGCGTTCACCACGCCGCACATGCCGCGCCTCGACTGGCAGATGTGGTTCGCGGCGCTCGGCGACGTGCGCCAGAACCCGTGGCTGGTGGCGCTGTGCGGTCGCCTGCTCGAGGGATCGGCGCCGGTCCGCGCGCTCCTCGCCCGTGACCCGTTCGGCGCGACGCCGCCGCGCTTCGTGCGCGCGACGCTGTACGACTATCGCTTCTCGACCGCGGCCGAGCGGCGCGCCGACGGCGCCTGGTGGGTGCGCCGGCCGGCCGGCGCGTACCTGCCGGCGCTCGAACTCGTGGACGGCGAACTGCGGCTCGCGGCCCCGGCCGCGACCGATTCCTCGTAGGTCGGGAGCGCGGCTCTAGGCCGCGGCGGCGGGCGGGCGGAAGTCGTGGAGCGCGAGCGAGAGTCGCGCGAGTTCGCGGTCGAGCCGCACCATGGCGTCGGGCACGCCGGCCAGAGACCGGGCCTCGCCCATCTCCTCGAGCTCGGCGGCCACGTCGCGCGCGGGATGCGCGGCGAGCGTGGCGAGCGCACCCTTGATGCTGTGCGCGGCGTGCTGCAGCGCCATGCCGTCCTGCTTCGCGATCGCGGCGTGCAGCGCCGCGATTCGACCGGGCATGTCCTGGCGGAACAGGGTGAACACCTCGTTCAGCACGTCCTCGCTCCCGTCGAAGCGTTCCATCATCTCGGCGGCGTCGAACGGCGATTCCGTGGCGCGCGCGTGTGCGGCGAGTGGCCTTTTCGTGGCCGTGGCCGGCGCCGGCGTCTCGGCGTGGAACCGCGCCACGATGTCCTCGAGCGTCGCGATCAGGTCCGGGCGGCGGATCGGCTTGGCGAGGAACGCGTCCATGCCGGCCTCGGCGCACTGCTGGCGATCTCCACTCATGACGCGCGCGGTGAGCGCGACGATGGGCACGTGCCGACCGGTTCCCTTCTCGGCGGCGCGCACGCGGCGCGTGACCTCGAGCCCGCTCATCTCCGGCATCTGCACGTCCATCAGGACGACGTCGAAGGTCTCGCGGCCGAGGGCGTCGAGGGCCGCCGGGCCGTCGCTCACCGACGTGACGCGGTGTCCCTGCTTCTCGAGCAGGAGCGTGGCGAGGCGCTGGTTCACCGGGTTGTCCTCGACGACGAGGAGGTGGAGCGGCGGCAGCGCGCCGCCCGCGGCGCCGGTGACGAGCGCGAGTCCATGAGGCGCGGCCGCGGCCGATGCCGGGTTCACGCCGGTCGAGGCGGACAGCACTTGCACGATCGCGGCGCGCAGATCGGCGCGACCGATCGGCTTGGTCAGGTGCAGCGCGATCCCCAGCTCGCGGCAACGCGCCAGATCGCCCGGCCGGTGCGCGGAGCTCAGCATCATGATGCTGGGCGACGCGAGGCGCGGCCGGCGCCGGATCTCCTCGGCCAGGGCGAAGCCGTCCATCGAGGGCATGTTCGCGTCGAGCAGCACGAGCGCGAACGGGTGGCCGTTGCGCATCGCGATCTCCATCGCGGTCAGCGCCAGAGGCCCGCTCTCGACGTCGCGCACCTCCGCGCCCCATTGCAGCAGCATGTGCTCGAGGATGCGCCGGTTCGTGGCGTTGTCGTCGACGATCAGGGCCGGCCGCCCGGCGAGCACGCCGCGGATCTCGTGATCGAGCCGCGGCGGCTGGGCGGAAACGCGCGCCAGGTCCAGCTCGAACCAGAACGTGCTGCCGCGCCCCGGCGCGCTGTCCACGAGCAGCCGGCCGCCCATGAGGCGCACGAGCCGCGACGAGATGGCGAGCCCGAGCCCGGTGCCGCCGTAGCGGCGCGTGGTCGACGTGTCGGCCTGGGTGAACGAGTCGAAGATCATCGCCTGTTTGTCGGACGGAATCCCGATGCCGGTGTCCGTGACCTGGAACTTCACGCGCGTGTGCGTCGGGGTCTCGGAGACGTGATCGGCCGCGAGGACGATTTCACCGCTCTCCGTGAACTTGACGGCGTTGCCGATGAGGTTGACCAGCACCTGGCGCAGGCGCGCCTCGTCGCCTACGACTTGCTCGGGCACGTCCTCGTGAACCTGGCAGGCCAGCTCGAGCGACTTCTGGTGCGCGCGCAGGGCCAGCGTCTTGCCGACGCGCTCGAGGCCGCCGCGCAGGTCGAAAGGCCGCACGTCCAGCTCCAGATGGCCGGCCTCGATCTTCGAGAAGTCGAGGATGTCGTTGATGACCTCGAGCAGTCCCTCCGCCGACGTGTGCGCCGTCGTCAGGTACTCGCGCGTCTCCGCTTCCAGCTCGGTGTCGAGCGCGAGTTCGGTCATGCCGAGCAGGCCGTTCAGCGGCGTGCGGATCTCGTGGCTCATGTTCGCGAGGAACTCGCTCTTCGCGCGACTCGCCGATTCCGCGATGTCGCGCGCCGCGCGCAGCGCATCGTTCGCTCTCACCATCTCCTGCTGTCCGTGGTGGAGGCCGAGCACCATCCCGTTGAACGTGTGCGCAAGTCCCCCGAGTTCGTCGGTCGAGCGCACGGGAACCGTGACCTCGAGGATCCCGGCCGCGACCTGCCGTGCGGCGATCTCCAGGTCGTGGATGGGCGTCAGGACCTGACGACCGAGCAGCACGGGCACGATCAGGCTGACGACGAGCAGCAACAGCATCGCGATGCCCAGGCCGAAGCCGATGCGGACGACCTCGGTGCGCACGGCGCGCACGTCCTCGGCGAGTCGCGACTCCTGACTCGTGACGAACTGGGCGACGTTCTGCCCCAGCGTTCCCGCCGAGATCTGGTCCAGTTCGCTCTCGATCACGTCGAACGCCTCGCTGCGCCGCCCCTCATGAGCCAGGCGCACGACGCGATCGCCGGTCGCGCGAAACGACGCGTACTGGGCCTCGACTTCGCGATACGAAGCCACCTGCGCCTCGCGCCCCATGTCCGCGGGGATGCTCGCGAGATGCGCCTGCCACGCCTTCAGCGTCGCGCGCGACTCCAGGTCGAGGCGCGCGAGGTTCGCGGTGGCCTGGCGGTCCTCGCCGTTCGCGACGTCGCCGTATTCCTTGACCTGGGAATCGACGCTGCGTACGAGCCGCTCGGCGAGCACCGTGACGTGCATTCCGGCGTCGAGGTCGGCGAGTCCGGCGTTCAGTCGCCGGTACGCGCCCAGGCCGACGATCAGGAGGGCCGCGACCAGCACGGACGTCGTGAAGGCCAGAATCGAGAAGCGGGCGCGCAGCGAGAGCTTCACGTCGGATCTCCGGGAATCCACGAGGATCACGCCGGCGACGGACGAGGCGGAGGCCCGCCTCCTCGCCGAAACGTTCGGATGGTTCACCCTGAGGTCTCGGCGGATTCGGCCCCGACTTGACGCAGGAGTCCCGATCGCGAGGGCGGGTGTGGGCCATTCTGGCCCATGGGGCGAGTCCGGGGCTTGGGGCGGTGCCGCGCTACACGCGATCGCCGCCCAGACGGCCGCCCGCCTTGCGCTCGTCGCCGACCCGGACCGTCCAGCCCATTCGGTCGGTGTGCTCGAGGAGCGGCACGGCGAACTTGCGCGAGACCCCGGCCAGATCGCGCAGCGCGGCCACGTTGAGCGTGGGATGGGCGGCGAACCAGGCGACGAGCTTGGCGCGCAGCGATTCCATCTGTGCGCCGGTGTACGTCAGGTCCTGGCTGACCCGCACCAGCCGGCCGAGGAACGTGCCGAGCGCCACGATCTCGGCGGCGCCCTTTCCGAGCGAAGCCTGCCACGCGGGCGCGTCCGGCACCTGCATGCCGGCCGCCTCGAGATCGCGCGTGACGCGCTCCAGCGCTTCGAGCATCGCGGGCGGCGGCGACCATGGCACGCCCGCGGGGCGCACGCGCTCGCCGCGCACCTCGAGCGCGCCCTCGCGCTCGAGCGCTTCGAACGCCACATCGAAGAGCGGCGCCTCGAGCGCGCTCTTGAGCCCGCTCTTCAGCTCGCCCTTCATCACGCCGAAGCGCGCGGGATGCGACTCGGCGAACGCCGCGACCTCGCCGGCGATGCGCTCGCGCGCCGCCTCCCAGCGCTCGACGGACAGCCAGCGCCCGTCCCTGGGCTCGACGACGTCGCCGCCGCCCAGCAGCGCTTCGAGGGCGGCGCGCGTCGCGGCCTCGCTCTCGCCGGCGCCCTGGGCCAGCGCCGCGGTCGAGACGGGGTGCGGCTCGCCGCGCAATCGCTCGAGGAGGCGGGCCTCGAGCGAGCCGCTCTCGTGCACGGCCAGCGCTTCGAGACCGGCGCCGTGCCGGCGGCGCTTCGCGGCGACCGGCTCGATCACGCTGCCGCCGCCGATGGTGCGGCTCGGCGAGTACTGGCGGATCACGAATCGGTCGCCGCGCGCGGCGACGGTGGGCTGTTCGAGGCGGACCTGGGCGAGCGCGCTCTTGCCCGGCGCGATCGCCGCGCCGTCCAGCGTGACGAGGCGCCCGATGATCTCGCTCGCGCCGAGGTGGAAGCGCACGCGCGTGTTCCCGGGCCACGGGCGCGGCGGCTCGGCGAGCAGCTCGAAACGCACGTCGAGGATGGCCGACGGGCGCAGCGAATCGGGCGCGACGAGCCAGTCGCCGCGCGTCACCTGATCGCGCTCGACGCCGTGCAGCGCGAGCGCCGTGCGCTGGCCGGCGAGCGCCTCGCCGACGGTCGCGCCGTGCACCTGGACGCGCCGCACGCGCACCGCGTGGCCGGCCGGGAGCAGCGCGAGCGTCTCGCCGGTGCGGATCGCGCCGCGCCACAGCGTGCCGGTGACGACGGTGCCGAAACCCTCGACCGTGAACACGCGATCCACCGGCAGCCGGGCCGGTTCGCGGCTGCCCCGCTCCGGAGCGCCGGCGAGCTGGCGATCCAGTTCGGCGAGCAGGGCGTCGCGGCCCGCGCCGGTCGTGGCGCTGAACTCGACGATCGGCGCATCGGCGTACGCGCCGCCGGCCAGGACCCGGCGCACGTCGGCGGCGATCTCGTCGAGCCACGCGCGTTCCACGAGATCGCTCTTCGTGAGCACGACGATGGCCCGCGGCACGCCGAGCAGCCGTACGATCGCCAGGTGCTCGAGCGTCTGCGGCATGACGCCCTCGTCGGCCGCGATCACCAGCAGCACGAGGTCGATGCCGCCCACGCCGGCCAGCATGTTCTTGACGAAACGCTCGTGGCCGGGCACGTCGACCAGTCCCACGCGCACGCCGCTCGGCGTGACGAGCGGGGCGAAACCGAGGTCGATCGAGATGCCGCGCTTCTTCTCTTCGGGCAGCCGGTCGGTGTCGACGCCCGTCAGGCGCCGAACGAGCGCGGTCTTCCCGTGATCGATGTGGCCGGCGGTGCCGACGACGGCGAGGCGCGCGCCAGCCGCGGAAACCGCCGTCGCAGGCGACGCCGGCGGCGTGGATTCGTTCATGCGCGCATGGTACTCGAACCCGCCACGCGCTATGGTGCGCGCTCGTCGAGCCGCTCACGGAGGAGAGATGGGTTTCGGGAACGTCCCAGGCTTGCGGCGCGCGCCGCGCCACGCGCCGCCGCGCGCCGGGCTTGCGGCGCTCGCGCCCGCCGCGCTCGTCGCGCTCGCACTGCTGGCGTCCGCCGGCCGGGCCGCGCGCGATCCCGCCCCGGCGCGCGTCGAAACGCACCAGCCGACCGTGGTCGCGCGGCCGTTGCCGATGCCCGGCGACAGCGCGGGGCCTTCCGCCGAGACGCGCGCCGCGAGCGCGTGGCTGACGGCGCACGCCCACCGTCTCGCGTTCCCCGACTCCGTGTCGGATCGTTCGCTCGCGTTCCTCGACACGCTCGTCGCCGGAAAGCGCATCGTGGAGCTGGGCGAGAGCACGTACGGAACCGGCGAGTTCAGCCGCGTGAAGGTGCGGCTCATTCGTTACCTGCACGAGCGGCTCGACTTCGACCTGGTGGCGATCGAGAGCGGCTTCTTCGAGTGCTGGCGCGCCTATCGAACGGGCGACACGCTGTCGGCCGGCACGCTGCTGTGGCACTGCGCGAGCCGCACGTTCGCCACGCAGGAAGCGCTCGAACTGTTCCGCTACGTGCAGGCCACCCGGCATACCGGGCATCCGCTGGTTCTGGCCGGATTCGACGTGCTGCCGAGCGGCACGGCGACGCAGGAGCAGTCCGCGTTCTTCGGCGAGGCGATCGGGCCGGTGGACGGCGTGTTCGCCGACCAGACGCAGGACTGGCTGCTCGCGCTCGCGGCCACGCAGCGCGCGATGCGCACCGCCGGCGAGCGCGACGCGTGGCTGGCCCGCGAGCGCGCCCACCTCGTGGCGCGATACGACTCACTCGCCGACTGGCTGCGTGCGCACGCCGCCGACCTGGCCACGGCCCACCTCGACGACCAGGAGATCACGAAGATGGCCTGGCGCACCGCGTGGTGCTCGGCGCGCGCGTACGAAATGACGTCGGACGCCGAGTCGCCGACGCGGCGCGCGCTCGATCGCAGCGAGTACATGGCGCGCAATCTCGAATACCAGCTCGACGTCGTGTATCCGGGACGGCGCGTCGTGGTATGGGCGAACAATTCGGAGGTGCGCCTCGCGCCCGAACGCGCCGTGCCCACGGCGACGCGGAACCTGGGCAGCTGGCTGGCCGCCGAACGACGCGCGGACGTACTGGCCGTCGGTGCATTCATGGGGTCGGGTCAGGCCGTTACGCTCGCCGGGCGACCGTACACCGTGGCCGAGCCCAGGCCGGGAAGCGCCGAGGCGATCATGGCCGGCGCCGGCGCGCGCACGCTGCTCGTCGACCTGGCGCACGCGCCCGAAATTCCGGCGACGGCGTGGATGCGTCACGCCACGGCGGCGTACGCGTACGGCACGGACATCGAGTCGTGGGTGCCGCGCGAGCAGTACGACGCGCTGCTGTTCCTGGACCGCGTGAGCCCGCCGCGCGCCGCGCCGTAGGCCCTTCGCCGCACGCGCCACCGCAAGTCGTCCGGCGCCGTCGCCGTCGAGCGCGACACAGTGTCCCCCGCCGCATTCGCGAGCGTTGAGCACAGCGGTCGGAGCACACCGCGGTCGCCCGCCCGTCGTGACTCATACGCGCGGCGCGCGATCGGTGTTAGTGTCCCGCTCCGACGAATGCCGCGTCGGGAGAGAACGCAGCGGGATACCGCTCGACCTCGCTCCTCGGCTTGGCCGGACCGGACGAAGCTACGTGCCTCGCCCCGACTGCGTGTCATCCGCCAGGAGGTCACGCTATGCGGCTGTTGAGAATGATTCTCCTCGTCGCACCCCTGCTGACTCTCGTCATCCAAGGCATCCTGCCCCGCCCCTCGAACGGTCTGCCGTTGTTCGCGCGCAAGTACGGCGTGGCGTGCACCACGTGCCACATGGCGTTCCCACGCCTCAATTCGTTCGGAATGGCGTTCCGCCAGAACGGCTATCGCATGCCCGCGGCCAAGGGCACGTCGCCGTGGGAAGACAAGGAGTTCCCACTGTCGCTCGTGGCCAGCGTCGGCGTCGACTATTTCAGCACGGACGCGTTCGACAGCGCGGCCGGCAAGCGCCAGACCACGTCCGCCAGCGAGTTCGTCCAGAACACGGTGGAGTTCCATACCGCCGGCACGCTGGCGCCCGAGATCACGTTCCACTTCGACAACAACTTCGAAGGCGTGGACGGCCCGCTGAACAGCGGCATGGCGTTCGTCATGTTCGACGACGTGGCCAAGGACGGCGCGCTGAACGTGAAACTCGGCATCTACGACCAGGAGATTCCCTATCTCTCCGACTCGCGCCGCACGACGTGGTCGCACTATCTGTCCCCCGTCACGCTCGGCGCCGAGGGCTTCGAGCTGAACGGGACGAAGAGCGCGTGGACTTACGCGCTCGGGCTCGGCAACAGCTCGCGGACGCAAGGCAAGAGCACGGATCGCTCGCTGAACCGGCTCGAGAACACGTATGCGTGGCTGATGCGCGATTTCAAAGGCCAGCTGGTGACGGCCCGCGTGGTCCTCGACCGGCAGGACCCGCGCGACACGACGACCAGCTCGTCGCTCCACACCCAGGCCGAGCTGAGCGCGTACCTGAACCACGGGCGCTGGGTGCTGATCCCCGGGTTCACGTACGAGAAGTTCGACAAGGCCGATGAAACGCTGTTCGATCCCGAGAACCTGACGAACGGTGCGCGCGACAAGATCGAAACGGCGCTGCTCGAGGGGCTCGTGTTCCTGGACAAGGACTCGAAGTGGCTGCTGACCGCGCGCTACGAACAACGGCAGTTGCCGAAGTTCATGAGCCTGGTCAAGGAGACCGACCAGTCGATCGTCGGCGGCGTGAACTGGTACGCGAACCCGAACGCGCGGCTCGGCCTCGAGTGGTCGCACGTGTCGGACGACATCGACGGACCGAAGACGAACGAGGTCCAGGCGTACGTGCACCTGGGCTACTAGCGCGACGAACCGCGCCCGCCGAGGCCGCGGGGCGTCAGAGTCACGCGCGGGCGACGACGCTGGTCGCCCGCGCGTTCGTTTGCACGCGGCGCGCGGCCGGCGCCGGCGCCGCGCAGCTCAGGCTGGGGGCCGCGGCTCGGTCCGGCGCCGCGTCGCTCAGGCCGGCGCCAGCGCCCTCAGGTTCGCTGGCCCTGCTCGAACGCCGTCAGCGTGTGCGCGAGGCGCTCACCGACGAACGCGTAGTTTCCGCAATGCACGAGCCCGGCCTCGCGGAACAGCCGGCGATACTGGGCCGGCGAGCGCCGCTGGAATTCGCGGTGATCCCCGGTGAACGAATCCGCCGAGGTGAACACTTCGATCCACGCGACGCCCGCCATCAGCCGCGACACGGCGGCAAGGCCACGGCGCGCCTCCGCGGTCGGCACGTAGTGCAGCATGTCGCTCACCACGACGAGGTCGTACGGGCCGCGCAATTCGAGCTGTTCGAGGGCTCCGAAGCGACCGAGCACGATCTGCCGGGAGCGCCCGAAGCGCTGCACTGCATACGGGCTGCCGTCCACGCCCTGGTAGCGCAGCCCGGGGCGCAGCCGCTTGAGGATCGCGCGCCACGGCGCCTCGCCGCAGCCGACGTCGAGCACGTCGCGCACACGACGCCCGAGCAGGTACTCCGCGGACGCGAGCGCGATCGCCACCTTGCGCTCCACGGCCGAACGCACGTGGATGCGCGAGTCCGCGCGCCGGTACCAGTGCTCGAAGTACGCGCGGTCGTAGCGCTTCTCGGGTCCACGCGGCGGGCGCGCGAAGGGCGGGGGCATGGGCGCGCGGGTCGACTACTCCTGAATGCGCTCCACGTCGGCGCCGAGACCGCGCAGCTTCGTCTCGAGCTGCTCGTAGCCGCGATCCAAGTGGTAGATGCGCGAGATGCGCGTCTCCCCCTCGGCCACGAGCGCGGCGAGGACGAGCGCCGCGCTGGCGCGGATGTCGGTGGCCATCACCGGCGCGCCCTGCAGCCGCTCGACGCCGCGGATGACGGCGCTGTTGTTCTTCAGCTCGATCTGCGCGCCGAGGCGCTGCAGCTCGGGCACGTGCGTGAAGCGATCCAGATAGATGGTGTCGGTGATGACGCTCGTCCCGTCGGCGACGGCGCACAGGGCCATCATCTGCGCCTGCATGTCCGTCGGGAATCCCGGGAACGGCGCGGTCGTGACGTCGACCGCCGAAGGCCGTGACGGGCCGCTGATCGTGACCTCGCCGTTGCCCGGCAGGATCTCGCAGCCCATCTCCTCCAGCTTGTGCATGGCCGCGGCCATGTGACCGGCTTCGCAGCGTTCCAGCGTGACGCTGCCGCCGGTGATGCCGACCGCGGCCAGCAGCGTCGCGGCCTCGATGCGGTCGGGGATGATCGTGGTGTCGATGGGGCGCAGTTCGCGCACGCCGTGGACCGTGATGCGCCGGGTGCCAAGGCCTTCGATGCGCGCGCCGCAGCCGCTCAGGATCTCGCCGAGCACCGTGATGTCGGGCTCGATCGCGACGTTGTCGAGCGTCGTCGTGCCCTCGGCCAGCACGGCCGCCATCATGAGCTGCGCCGTGGCGCCGACGGAGACGACGTCGAAGTTGACCTGGGCGCCGCGCAGGCGCACGTCCTTGCCCACGATGTAGCCGTGGTCGATCTCGAGCTGCGCGTTCATCGCGTTCAGCCCGTCGAGGTGCAGGTTGACGGGCCGCGGGCCCCACGCGCAGCCGCCTGGAAGCGAGACGCGCGCCGCGCCGAAGCGCGCGAGCAGCGGTCCGAGCACGTACACGCTCGCGCGCATGGTGCGCACCAGGTCGTACGGCGCCTCCACGCTCGAGACGTTCGACGTGTCGATCTTGCAGGCGTGGCCGCGGAACTCGACGCGCGCCCCGAGCCGCTCGAGCACGCTGGCCATCGTGCGCGTGTCCGACAGCAGCGGCACGTTGCGCAGCGTATGCACGCCGGGCGCGAGCAGCGTCGCGGCCATGACCGGAAGCGCCGCGTTCTTGGCGCCGCTCACTTCGACACGGCCCGAGAGCCGCCTGCCGCCGCGGATGATCAATGCGTCCATCGTGGCCTTTTCGGTGGAGTCCGCCGTCGCGCTGCCGGGGTCGATCATGGAATCGTGCGTGCCCACATCCATGTGTGCCGTCCTTGGGTGCTGGTCGCGAAGGGGTGAGCCCCGCGAAATGTTGGGGAGCGCGAGGAGTTTCGGCGCGACGGGATTATCGGCACGTCCCCCCGCAGAATCAACCCGGCGGCGTCATTTTCTTGTGAGGCCGTCGCGGCGCCCGTGCGTCCCGCGCGGCCCGTGGCCTATGATGGGGCGGATTCCACACGTTCGACCCCATTCGCGCCGACTGGAGACCTCATGAACGTCGTCCTCGCCGTTCTGGCCGCGCTCGCGGCCACGCCTTCCGCGCCCGCGATTCACGCCCTGCCGCCCGTTCATCTGGCCCCCGCCGTCGCCGACTCGATCCGGAAATCCGAGGAGAAGGACTGGAAGGACACGGCCGACTGGCTGAAGAGTTCGCCGACGTCGTACCTGGCGACCGTTCAGCGCCAGGACTTCGGGGATCGCGCGAGCATGGTGGTCGGCCGCGAGGTCGGATGCGACGTGCGCGTCGACGACCCGGAGATGGCCGCACGGCACGTGCGCGTCACCGTGGTCGGCGACTCGTTCCACGTGGAGGCCCTCGGCGACACCGCGCGCTTCGCGGTCAAGGACGCGTGGCTGCGCGACGCGACCGTGGGGCCGAGCAGCATCCGCATCGGACGCTTCACGCTGCGCCTGTCGCACCAGCGCTTCCCGGCGATCATCGTGTTCGACCCGAAGAGCCCGCATTACGCCGCGTACCACGGCAACAAAGTCTTCCCGGTCGACCTGCGCTACCGCTACGAGCTGTCGCTCACGCCGAATCCGGCGCCCGACACGGTGATCATCACGAGCACGCGCGGCAACCAGCGCCGCGCGGTGCGCGAGGGCTGGTTCGACTTTCTCGTGGGATCGACGCCGTGCCGCCTCGAAGCCGTGCGCCTGCTCGAACCCGGCGTCGGCGAGCACGACGTGAGCGTGTTCTTCCGCGACGCGACGAGCGGAAAGGAGAGCTACGGCATGGGCCGCTACGTCGATCCGCAGCCGCTGCCCGACGGCCGCTGGCTCATCGACTTCAACTCGGCCTACAACCCGGCGTGCGCGTTCTCGGATCACTACAACTGCCCGATCCCGCGCAAGGTGAACACGCTGAAGGTCGCGATTCGCGCCGGCGAGATGGACTCGAAGTACCACTAGCGCCGCCGCCGCGACGCTACCGATCCTCGGGCCACTGGCGCGGCGCGACGGGCCGAGGCGACGTTCGCGGGCGCTGCTCCAGCGCCTACCGATCCTCCGGCCACTGGCGCGGCGCGATCGCCGGGCCGGCTTCGCGCCGCGCCAGCAGCACGCGCGGGCGGCCGGACAGGTCGTCGCGCAGTTCCACGCCGCTCCAGTCGTGGGCGCCGTCGAGCCACGCTGCGACTTCGCCGGCACGGGCCTCGGCCAGTTCCAGCGCGAGCAGTCCGCCGGCCACGAGGTGCTGAGGCGCCTCGTCGACGATCTCGCGCAGCGCCTCCAGCCCGCTCGCTCCCGAGAACAGCGCTTCCTCGGGCTCGTGCGCGCGCACGTCCTCGGGCAGCGCGTCGCGTTCGCCCATCGCGATGTACGGCGGGTTCGCGACGACCACTTCGAACAGATCGTCGGCCGCGACCGCGCCGAACCAGTCGCCGGCGGCGAACGTGACGCGTGCCTCGAGCCCGAGCGCGACCGCGTTGCCGCGGGCCAGCGCCAGCGCCGCCGGGCTCGCGTCGGTGGCGGTGACGATCGCGCGCGGTCGCTCGGACGCGATGGCGAGCGCGATCGCGCCCGAGCCGGTGCCGAGGTCGAGCACGCGCGGCGCGCTCCAGCGCGCGGCCTCCAAGTCCAGCACGTCCAACACGCACTCGACGAGGCCTTCCGTTTCGGGGCGCGGGATGAGCACGGCCGGGCCGACTTCGAGATCGAGGTGGCGAAACGCGGCGCGCCCGGTGATGTACTGGACGGGCTCGCCGGCGAGCCGGCGGCTGAGCCACGCGTCCAGCGTCCGGCTCTCCTCGGGAGCGAGCGCGCGCGTGCGTTCCATGAGGAGGCGCGCCCGCGTGACGCCGATGGCGCGGCTCACCAGCTCCTGGGCGTCGCTCGCGCCGCTCGGCAGCCTCTCGAGCGCGCCGTGCGCGGCGCGCAACGCCTCGTGCACGGTGACAGGCATGGCGCGCAGGATAGCGGCGCGCCCGCGGGCACGCGAACGAGGGTTGCCGCGGCCTCGCGAACGAAGCGCACGACGGGCCGGGGGTGCGCTCAGCTCGCGCCGAGGGCGGCGAGGCGCTCGGCGACGTCGGCCTCGAGCAGGGCGTTCGCCATCTCGCCGATGTTGCCCTCGAGGAAGTCGTCGAGCCGGTACAGCGTCATGTTGATGCGGTGGTCGGTGACGCGGCCTTGCGGGAAGTTGTACGTGCGGATCTTCGCGGCGCGGTCGCCGGTCGAGACCTGCGACTTGCGTAGCGCGGCGTACTTGGCTTCCGCTTCCTGCAGCTTCGCGTCGTAGAGCCGCGCGCGCAGCACCTTCAGCGCCTTCGCCCGGTTCTTGATCTGCGAGCGCTCGTCCTGGCACGTCACGACGAGGCCGGTCGGCAGATGCGTGATGCGCACCGCGGAGTCCGTGGTGTTGACGCCCTGTCCACCGGGGCCGCCCGCGCGGTACACGTCGACGCGCAGGTCTTGCTCGCGCACCTCGACGTCGACGTCCTCGACCTCGGGCAGCACGGCGACGGTCGCGGCCGACGTGTGGATGCGCCCGGCCGCCTCGGTCGCGGGCACGCGCTGCACGCGATGCACGCCCGATTCGAACTTCATCTCGCGGTACACGCCGTCGCCCTCGAGCATCAGGATGATCTCCTTGAGGCCGCCGACTTCGGACGGACTCGAGCTGATGATCTCCTGCTTCCAGCCGCGGGTCTCGGCGTGCTTCGTGTACATGCGGTACAGGTCCGCGGCGAACAGCGAAGCTTCGTCGCCGCCGGTGCCGGCGCGGATTTCGAGGATGACGTTCTTGTCGTCGTCGGGGTCGCGCGGCAGGAGCAGCTTCTTGAGCGCGGCGACGAGTTGCTCGCGTCGCGCCGCCAGCTCGGGCATCTCGGCGCGCGCCAGCTCGGCCAGCTCCGCGTCGCCCGAGGCGACGGCCGCCTCGTCGTCCGTCAGCGTGGCGTCGACGCGCCGGTACTCGGCGAGCTTGGTCATTGTCTCCTGCAACCGCGCGCGTTCCTTGGACAGATCGCGGATCTTGCGCGGGTCGCGCGTCACTTCGGGGTCCGCGAGCTGGCGGTCGAGCTCGGCGAAGCGCTCCTCGACCTTGCGCAGCGCGTCCTGCATGGCGCGATCCATCATTGGATGAACGCGACCTCGGCGTTGCGCACGCCCTCGCGCTCGAGCCGGATCAGCACCTCGTCCGCGCGCACGCGCTCGAGCGCCGCGATCGCCACCTCGCACATCGACAGGTCGGGCTCGCGCGTCGTCAGGCGCTGGAACTGGAGCCCCGGCCACACCAGCGCGCGCACCAGCGGCCGGTCGGCGTAGCGCCCCGAGAGGCGGATGAACTCGAACGCGACGCCGGCGATGAGCGGCATGCACGCGACGCGCAGCAGGTGCTCGCCGAGCGTCTGCGGACGTCCGATCAGCGTGAACGCGACGACGCTGATCACGACGACGAGAAACAGGAACGACGTGCCGCAGCGCGGATGGAGCCGGCTGAACGTCTGCACGCTCTCGGGCGTCAGCGGGGCGCCGTTCTCGATGGCGTGGATCGCCTTGTGCTCGGCGCCGTGGTAGCCGAGCACGCGCGCCATCTCCTTCCACTGGCGGATGAGCAAGAGGTAGAGCAGGAAGAACGTGAGGCGGAACACGCCGTCGATGAGCCCGAACCCGACGCGTCCGTGGAAACCCAGCCACGACGTGAGCCGGGCCGGGAGCACGACGAACAGCAGCACCCCGAGGCCGAGCGAGATCGCGACCGTGACCCATTGCGCCGCGCCCTGGGCGGCGGACGCGGGCTGCTCGGCCTCGCCGCGCGATGCTTCCTCGGCGCTGAAGTTCAGCGCGCTGATGCCGAGGTACATGGTCTCGAACAGCGAGACCGCGCCGCGCACGACGGGCAGTCCGAGCAGGCGGTGCCGCGTGGTGACGGACGCGAACGAGCGTTCGCTGAACCCGATGCCGCCGTCCGGCCGGCGCACCGCGACCGCGACGCGCGACGGCGAACGCATCATGACGCCTTCGATGACGGCCTGGCCGCCGACGGGCAGGAAGGGCATCGCTCTCCATGGCAACGGCTCCCCACCGGAAGCGACCTCCCGGAGGGGAGCCGTGCCGAAGCAGCTACTTCTGTGCGGTCGCGACCGGGGCGGCTTCGCCCTTCTGGTAGCGCTTGCGGAAGCGCTCGACGCGGCCGGCCTTGTCCATGAGCTTCTGCTTGCCCGTGAAGAAGGGATGGCACGCGGCGCAGATTTCGACGTGAAGCTCTGGTCTCGCGATCGTGGATCGGGTCTCGATCACGTTGCCGCACACACACACGATGCGGGTCGTTTCGTAGACCGGATGGATTCCAGCTTTCATGGCACACCTCAGTTGGACGGCGGCGGCGACGGACGTTCCGAACGCCAACCCGCCGGGGGTTTGATGAGCGGCCGAGCAGTATGCCTGAAGATGCTCGGCACTTCCAGCGCGATTCCAGACGGAACGAAAACCACACAATCTCCGCCCGACCCGGTCGATAATGCGGCTATGCGCAGGTCGACGTCACAGAACGGCCCCGGTGAGGGCGTCGGCGGGCGGACGCGCGCGCGGGTGCATGCGCACGCCGTTCTCGGCGCGCTGTTGATGCTCGTCGTCACCGGCGGGTGCGCCAGGAAGACGACCGCGCCGGTCGCGCTCACGCCGCGCACGTACGCGATGGGCTTCAGCCCGAATCCGCCGAGCGCGGACTTCGCGCTCGCCGTGCGCGCCATCCAGACCTGGACGCCGCGCGCCGACATCGCGCAAATGGGCGGCGAGCCGCCCTGGGACTCTCTGCTCGCCGGACTGCGCCCCGACTCGCTCGTCATCCGCAATCAGCTCGTGCTCGCCCAGTATTTTCGTGCGCAGAACCTCAAACTCTTCCTCGTCGTCGATCCGTTGAACGGACTCGACCGCGCGAGCGATTCGGACCCGTTGAAGGCGCTCGGCCACAGCCTGACGGAGCCGGCGATGCGCGCGCTCGCCCGCGCCTACGCCGTCGCGCTCGACACGCTGCTGCGTCCCGACTATCTGGAGCTCGCCGTCGAGACGAACCTCGTGCGCGCGTACTCGCCGGCGCCGCTGTATCAGGCCGAGATCCTGTTCGCGGACAGCGCGGCCGCCGACGTGCGCGCCGTGGACGCGACGGTGAAGCTGGTCACGTCCGTCCAGGTCGATCAGGCGTGGGGGCACATCGGGCCGCCGGCCACGTATCAGGGGATCGACCAAGACCGGATCGATTTCGCGTTCGAGCAGGTGCTGGGCCTGTCGTCGTACCCGTACCTCTCGGGATTCGCGAAGCCGGAGGACATTCCGGCGGATTACTACTCGAAGCTCGTCCAGGGCGCGCCGATTCCGGTGATCATCACCGAGGGCGGCTGGTCGTCGGCTTCCGTGGCGGGCATCACCTCGGATCCCGACAAGCAGCGCCGCTACATCGTGAAGCAGGCCGCGCTGTGCGACCGGGTGGGCGCGATCGGTTGGATGCAGATCCCGTTCACCGACATCGACCTCGCGTCGCTGCCGCCGCCCTACAACACCAGCGTCGCGCCGTTCGCGTACCTCGGCCTGGTCGACGCCACGCTGCGTGCCAAGCCCGCGCTCTCCGCGTGGGACGCGGTGTTCGCGAGGCCACGGCAGTAGGCGCGAGGGCCGCGTCGTGGAAGCGAGCGCGGCGCACGGCACGATCGCCATGCGCCGCGGGACCGCCGCGCCTCTCCCTCGCGCGGCGTTCGGTTCGCCTCGCTCTAGTCGCCTTCGTAGTGGTCGTAGACGCGCTTGAGCTCGATGGCCGGTCGGTTCGACGAGGCCGGCGGTTCGCGGCGGGTGACGACCACCAGGGCCTTGCCGTCCGCGGCGGCGGTGAACGTCTGCGTCATCTTGCCGCCGCGCGGTGAATTCCGCGTCGCGACGAGGCTCCTGCCGTGCCACGCGCCGGTCGCGCGCGGCGCGTCGCCGAGCGAGGCTCCGGCCGCGGCCGTGTCGCCGAGCGTGATCACTTCGAGCGTCTTGCCGCGCTCGCTCAGGATCACCGAGGCGTCGGTCTGCTCGACGAGAAGCATGAGCGGCGGGCGAACGAGATCGTTCATGTCGGGGTTTCCCCCAGAGGCGCCCCCGGGCTCTCCTCCCGGACCACCTCCATCTTCGCCCGACCCGCCGCGCATACCTCCCCCGTACCCACCACGACCGCCGCCACCACCACCACCGTGGCGCCCGAAGCCGCCACCACCGCCGCCCATGCGTCCGCCGCCACCGCCGCCACCCGAACCGCGCAGTTCCTGCATCTTCTGCTGGAAGGACTCGCTCTCTTTCTCGTTCAGCTTCCACAAGCCCGACAGCTTCGCACCCGTGTCGTCGGCACGCGTGAGCACCGCGGTCGAGACGAGAAGCGCCAGCACCAGCGCGGCGCCGCACACGACGTACACGAGCGCGGTCGCGAACCCCGCGTTCGGCGGCTCGGAGACAGGCGGCTTCGGCGAATGACCCACGAATCGACGCAAGGCGATTCTCCTGGAAGCTGGCCCGGGCGGCGCGGGCCCTCCCTGACGCCGCGCCGCCCTGGGCGAACCGCGTGACGACGCGGCAAGCTCGTGCGGCTTGGCATCAGGAACGAGTGTGCACGGCCCGGTCAATGGATCGCGACGGCCCCGACGCCCGACGGATGCCGTCCGCGATCGATCGAGAGGCGATGCAATGCCGCTCGCATGGCACTGGACGCGCGATGTGCGGTGAGGTTGCGCGGGTTTTCCCGCGGCTTCACAAGCGCCAGTCGCCGGCCACCAGGCGCGGCAGGACCGGCGACAACATGCGGTAGCTCGCGCCCCACAAGTGATGCGGGCCGACGCGGTAGAACTCCACGCGATGCGCGCGCGGCCAGCCGGCGAGTTGCCACTCCTCCTCGCCGTGCGCCTTGGGGTCCGCGAGGTCGGCCAGCGCCGGCTCGAGCACCTCGGCCACCTCGTCCGGAGCGAGACGCCAGGTCGCCGGTCGCGTGATCCGCGCGAGGAACGGCTGGATGTGGAAGCCGGTCGTGCGCGTGTCGAGCGGCGTCAGCGTTTCGAGCACGTCGATCGCTGCCGCGGCCAGCCCGATCTCCTCTTCCGCTTCGCGCAGCGCCGTGGCCAACAGGTCGCGGTCGCCGCGATCGCGCGTGCCGCCCGGGAACGCGAGCTGCCCGCCGTGCCGCCCGCCCTCGCTGCGGCGGATGAGCACGAGCCGCGTGACGCCCTCGGCGTCGCGATACACAGGCACGATCACTGCGGCCTCTCGCCGCCGCGGCGCCTGCTCGGGAACGACTTCGGACAAGGGCCGGACCTCGCGATTCCGGATCGGTGATGGAGCGTCCCGCAGAGGGAGCGTCGCGTTCGCGACGCCGAGGGACGCGCGCGGCGCCCGCATCGGCGCTCGCGCGGCGCCGAGCATGCGCGCGCGAGCGGCTCGGGGCAAGGCTTCGCTGGCGACGCGTCCGTGGGACGAGCCGCCGCGTCCGTGGGATGAATCGCGCTCGCGGGCGCGAACGAGCGGCGCGGCCTGCGCTATGCTCGATCCATGCGCGTGCGCTCGTGGCGGCCGGTCCTCGTCATCGTCGGCATCGCGCTGCTCGTCGCCGGGCTCGAGACGTCCGGCGAGATCCTGCGCCACATCGCGGAGGGCAGCGAGTATCGCGTCGGCGGCGTCGTCGTCGCCGAGCTGGCCGTGTGGCTCACGTTCGTGCTGCTCACGCCGGCCTGCCTGTGGATGGCGCGGCGTTTCCCCATCGACTCGACGAACTGGATGCGCCGCGTGCCGCTGCATCTCGGCGCGGCGATCGTGTTCTGCCTGCTCCACCTCGTGCTCGACGTGCTCGCGCAGAGCGCGCTCGGGCGCCTGCCGGACGGCGTCACGCTGCGCAGTTTCGCGTCGCTCGTCGGCTACTACCTCGGCGTCGAGTCGTTCATCTACTGGGGCATCGTCGGCACGTTCATGCTCGTGCAGCGCCAGCGCGAGGCGCGCGATCGCGCGCTGGCCGCGGCGCGGCTCGAGGCCGCGCTCGGCGAGGCGCGTCTCCAGGCGCTGCGCGCGCAGCTCCACCCCCACTTCCTGTTCAACGCGCTGAACGGCATCGCGGTGATGGCCATGAAGGGCGAAGGCGAACGCGTCGCGCATGCGCTCGGCGAACTCGGCGAGCTGCTGCGCGCGACGCTCGATGACGACGTGCCGCAGTTCATCCCGCTGACCCGCGAGCTCGAGTTCCTCGAACGCTACCTCGGGCTCGAACGCCTGCGCTTCGCGGCGCGGCTGCAGGTCGAGCGCGACGTGTCGAGCGAGGCGCTCGCCGCGCTCGTCCCGAGCTTCCTGCTGCAGCCGCTCGTCGAGAACGCGGTGCATCACGGCCTTTCGACCGTGGCCGGCGGCTCCGTTGCGCTCGTCGCGGCGCGCGACGGCGCGACGCTGCGTCTGGAAGTGCGCGACCGCGGGCCCGGCTTCGGCGCTCGGCGCCCGCGCGAAGGCATCGGCCTCGCGAATACGCGCGCCCGGCTCGCCGCGATGTACGGCGCCGCGCAGTCGCTCGAGTGCCTCGACGACCCCGCGGGCGGCGCGATCGTGCGCGTGCGCATTCCGTATCGCGTCTCTGAGACGACGAGCGGCGCGGGCGACGCGGGCGGCGGCCGTGCGACCGCGGGCGACGCGGCCTCGGATCAGGCCGGCGCCGCCGGGCGCTCCGCGGCGAACCACGCGCCGTGATCCGCGCGCTGATCGTCGACGACGAACCTCTGGCCCGCGAGGGGCTGCGGCTGTGGTTGGGCCACGAGCCGGACCTCGAGGTGATCGGCGAGGCCGGCGACGGCGAGTCCGCGGTCTCCGCCATCGTCGCGCTCCGGCCCGACCTGGTGTTCCTCGACGTGCAGATGCCGGGGCTCGACGGGTTCGGCGTGCTCGGACGCGTCGCGTCGGAGCACCTGCCCGCCGTCGTGTTCGTGACGTCGCACGACCGCCACGCGGTGCGCGCGTTCGACGTGCACGCGCTCGACTACGTGCTGAAGCCGGTGCGCGCCGAGCGCCTCGCGGAAGCCGTGCGCCGGGCCCGCGCCGATCTCGCGCGCGGCGAGGACCGCGCCGCGCCCGAGCGCCTGGGCGCGCTGCTCGACGCGCTCGATCCGGCGCCGCGCGCGGGCAGCCCGCCGTGCGTGCTGCGGCGCTTCGTGGTGCGCGGGCCGAGCGGCTTCTCGATCGTGCGCGTCGAGGACGTGCGCTGGGTCCGTTCGGCCGGCAACTACGCCGAGCTGCACACCGCACGCGGCACGCATCTCGTGCGCGGCACGATGGACGCGCTGGAGCGCCAGCTCGACGCCGAGCGCTTCGCGCGCATCCACCGCACGATCATCGTCGGCCTCGACGAGGTGCGCGAGGTCACGCCGACAGCGCATGGCGACTACACGGTGCGCCTCGCGGACGGCGCGACCGTGCCGATGAGCCGCACGTATCGCGGGCGGCTCGGCGCCGACCGATAACCTGTGGGGCTACGCGTCGCCCGTCGGGACGATGCCCGCGCCTTCGACCATGAGGACGACCGTGCGCTCGGGCGCGCGCGGCCGGTGCCGCACGCCCTTCGGCACGACGAAGCCCTGGCGCGGCTCCAGCGTCACGGTGCGGCCCTCGAGATCGATCAGGAAACGACCTTCGACGACGTAGAAGAACTCGTCGAGATCCTTGTGCTCGTGCCAGTGGTATTCGCCCTGGGCGACGCCCAGGCGCACGACGGATTCGTTCACCTGGCACAGCGTCTGGTTGTACCAGCGATCGGTGCAGGCATCGACGAGAGCCCCCACCTCGACGACCTCGAGCGGCGCGAACTTGATGTCGAGATGGGTGACGTACGGGTACGGCTCACGCGGCGCGGCGGCAGTGGGCTCCGACATGGGATGCTCCCGGTTGTGGAAGAGGTGACTCGCGGCCCTCGGCGCCGGCTATCGTAAAGGCATCCGTCCACTCACGCGAGGGGCGAGGAACGCCGGCAGCGCGACGAGCAGCGCGAGGGCGATGCGCATCACGCGCGCCGCCGCCCGCGCGCCGCCGCGACCGGCGCGAGCAGCGTCACGATCGGCACAAGGATCCACACGCGGCCGCGCGTCACGTCGTAGTCTGCGAGCAGCGCGCTCCACGATGCGCCGAACGCGTAGTGCCCGGCCAGGAGCTCGAACGCGAGGGTGAGCGTCACCCACAGCAGGCCGACGCGCCACGCGTCGCGCGCCGTGCGCGCGCCCACCCAACGCGTCGTGAGCCAGGCGACTACCAGGATGATCGCGCACAGGAGCGCGGTGCTCGCGACGTGCGCGGCGGCGACCCCGAGCGACGGCACGAGCGCGGCCTCGCGCACGGCGCCGTTGATCACGGCGAGAACGCACAGCAGCAGCCACACGAGGAGCGCTCGGAGCATCTCTCCTGCGGGTCCGCTCATGCGCAGGTCGCGAGGAGATCGTGCAGCAGGCGATGCCCCTCCGGCCACGGCCCGAATCCGGCCGCCGTGTGAATGTGCCCCGCGTCGCCGATCGCGACGATGCGCGAGCCCCAGCCTCGCGCGAACTCCGCCGAGCGCGTCTCGGTCGCGAGCGGATCCGTGCTGCTGGTGACGAGGACCGATGGGAACGGCAGGCGCCCGAGCGGAATCGGTGCGAACCCGCGCACTTCGGAAGGCGCCGTGTCGGCCTCGACGTCGCACGCGGCCACGAGAAGCGCGGCGCCGGCCCGGAACGTTGCGCGCTCCGCGGCCCAGCGCACGATGGTGATGCAGCCGAGACTGTGTCCCACGAGCACGACGGGAGCCGGCGCGGCGATCACGGCGCGATCCAGCACGTCGACCCACTCGTGCGCCTCCGGCGCGTCCCAATCACGCTGCTCGACGCGACGATACTCGGGCCGCTCCTTGATCCACAGGCTCTGCCAGTGGCCGGGGCTCGCGCCCGTGAACCCGGGAACCATCAGCACCGTCGGCACGCGCGCTCCTATCCGACCGCGGTCAGGTGATCGGGGGTCCGCGCCGGCCACGGCGTGGCGGCGTCGATGCCGAGCCAGACGAACCCTTCGCCCAGGTCGCGGCAGATGTGCAGCGATTCGGGCTCCGGGTCGAGGGTGATCTGGTACATGCGCGCCATGCCGAACGCGACGTCGCTCGCGACCACGAACGCGCGGCGCGCCGAGCGCTCGAACGGATTGATGTGCACGAGCAGGCGCACGCCCTCGCTCGTCACCTTGACGTGCGTGACGTCGCGGAAGTCGATGATCTGGCGATAGTGCCGCCCGAAGCGCGGATCGGCGCGCAGCGTGCGCGCGTGGTCGACGAGGTCGAGGTTCGTCAGCTCGCCCCACGCGCGGCTGAACACGATCTCCTGCGCTTCATCGACGAGATACGAGCCGGGCATCCGTGCCTCACGCCTTTCGCGGCTCGCGCCGCACGTTCAACCAGTAGTAGAACGGCAGCGAGAAGCCGAGCCCGCCGATCAGCGACAGCAGCGTAAACCAGTACCAGCGTACCGCCCCGATCGGGCGGCGCGCGAAGTAAGCGCTCAGGAGCGCGAGCGCCAGCAGCGCGTCGAGGATGAAGCCGAGCGCCAGCTTGTCCGCGAGCACGGGGCCGAGGCCGTGGTATTCGCGGGTCAGCCACACGACGAACAGGCCGTTCGGGACGAGCAGGCCGAACAGGGCAATCAAGACGAACCACATGGCACACCTCCTCCATCCGTGACGGCGCGGCGCAGGGCGGCGCGCGCCAGCAGGCGCGTCGAATCCAAGGTGGGCGACGGGTCGGGCATCAACTCGCCGATGCCGATGTGCCGGGGCATGATGCGCGGCCGCCCGATCTCAGTCCGGCCGGCGTGCGCGCTGCTTCGCCGAGATCGACTGGATGACGAGCCGCGGCCCGCCGTCGTGTGGAAACGCGGGCGACGCTTCGGCGATGGCCTGGCGTAGGAGCCGCTGCACCGCGGGCCGCTCGAACTCGTCGAGACTCGCGAGCGGCACGTGACGCGCGACCTTGCCGCTGCCGAGCAGGACGCGGTCGGGATCCTTCAGCCGCGCGATCTTGAGGAAGCACAGATTCACCCAGCGTGGGCTGAGCGCGAGCGACAACACGGCCTCGGACGGACGCTCCGTCGGACCGTAACCGAGCACGAGGCTGTTGTAGTTGTCGTACGCGAACTCGACGCCGCCATGAACGTCGGCGCGCAGCCGGTCGCGCAGCGTGCGCGCAAGGCGCGCGACGTCCGGCGTGTACTTGGCGAGGAACGACGCGAGCTGCTTCTCGGCGGCCGCGCCGGTGGGTTTCGCGCGGGCGGGCATTCCGGCGCGGGCGGGCCTCGTGGCACGCGCCGCCTTCGCGGCGCTCACACGCTTCACCGCGCTTCGAGTGGAGACGCTCGGCATGCGATCCCCGCCCTCTTACGAGTTCATGCTCTCGAGGAATTTCTTGTTCGTCTTCGTGTCGCTCATCTTGCCGATCAGGAATTCCATGGCCTCGACCGGGTTCAGCTCGTTCAGGAACTTGCGCAGGATCCACACGCGCGACAGCACGTCGGGCGCCATCAGGATCTCTTCCTTGCGCGTGCCCGAGCGGTTGATGTCGATGGCCGGGAAGATGCGCTTGTCGGCGATCTTCCGGTCCAGCACGAGTTCCGAGTTACCGGTGCCCTTGAACTCCTCGAAGATCACTTCGTCCATGCGCGAGCCGGTCTCGACGAGCGCGGTGGCGATGATGGTCAGCGAACCGCCGCCTTCGATCTTGCGCGCGCTGCCGAAGAAGCGCTTGGGGCGCTGCAGCGCGTTCGCGTCGACGCCGCCCGACAGGATCTTGCCGGAGTGGGGAACGACCGTGTTGTGGGCGCGCGCCAGGCGCGTGATCGAATCCAGCAGGATCACGACGTCGCGCTTGTGCTCGACGAGGCGCTTGGCCTTCTCGATCACCATGTCGGCGACCTGCACGTGGCGCTCGGCGGGCTCGTCGAACGTGCTCGACACGACCTCGCCCTTGACCGTGCGCTGCATGTCCGTGACTTCCTCGGGCCGCTCGTCGATCAGCAGCACGATGAGCATGACCTCGGGGTGGTTCTCGGTGATCGCGTTCGCGATCTTCTGCAGCAGGACCGTCTTTCCGGCCTTCGGCGGCGACGTGATGAGCGCGCGCTGGCCTTTTCCGAACGGGCACAGCAGGTCGATGATGCGCGTCTCGATGCAGCGGTCCTTGGTCTCGAGGTTCAGCTTCTCGTGCGGATACAGCGGCGTGAGGTTGTCGAAGAGGATCTTGTCCTTCGCCGCCTCGGGGCTCTCGAAGTTGACGGCCTCGACGCGCAGCAGCGCGAAGTAGCGCTCGCCCTCCTTGGGCGGCCGCACCTGCCCCGACACGGTGTCGCCGGTGTGCAGATCGAAGCGCTTGATCTGGGACGGCGACACGTAGATGTCGTCCGGCCCCGGCAGGTAGTTGTACATGGGCGAGCGCAGGAAGCCGTAGCCCTCGGGCAGGATCTCGAGCACGCCCTCGGCGAAGATCAGCCCGTTCTTCTCGGTCTGGGCTTCCAGAATCTTGAAGATCAGCTCCTGCTTGCGCAGGCCGCTGGTGCCCTCGACGTTCAACTCCTGACACAGGTTCAGCAGCTCGGACATGGTCATGCCCTTGAGCTGCGTCAGCTCCATCATCTGGGTCGTCGGTGTGGTGGTCGGGGCGGCCTGAGTCGGGGTAACCGAAGATTCCATGCGGTTCGCCTTTGAGGTTGCGGCGTTGCCTCCACCCGTCGAACCGAAGGCTCGCGTGCCGGAGGTTGTGGCCGTGGTCGCGGCGCTCAGGAAGAGCGTGCGGGCCGGAGGTTAGTGGTGAGGGTGGGCGGGTTCGGGAGACTGGGGGTCAGCCGCGAACGAAATCCTCGGAAGAACTGTGGAAGGAACCGGGTGGGTCGGCGGATGCTCTCGGGGAGAGCATCCTCGGGCCGGAGTTGGGCGGCTCCTCTGGATCGAGACTTGAGGGAGCGTTCGATCGCGCGTCGGAGCCAACCTGCGTGCAGAAGTCTAGGGGTGACCCCTGGGGCTGTCAAGGCTCGGCGCGACCGGCGAGGCGTACTCCGCGACACCGATCGCGGCGCTCCGATTCGACCGCGAGGCGGGCGCGCGAAGGCGCGGGCGCGACCTCTAGCGCAACGTCGGCGCCGAACTCCACGCCACGTTCACGAACGGCGGGCGGCCGCTCTTTATCTCGCCGTCTCTCAGCACGCGAAAGACGCCGATGGCGTATCCCTTGAACCGCCCACCCACGTAGACCGCGTCCAGGCGCGGCTCGCGCGCCAGGAACTCGCGGTCGTGGAGCAGCGGCAGCAGCTGTGGCCGGAACACGCGCGCCACGCCCTGCTCGATCACCAGGTAGCGCACGCCGCTCGCGCGCGCGCCGTTCAGGATGTCGTCGTACGGCACGTCGGGCATGACGCGGTAGTCGAGGTCCGCGTAGAACGCGACGTACGGTTTGCGGTCCATCACCGCGTCGCCCGGCGCGGCGACCGAAGCCAGCCATTCGCCGGCGTCGCGCTCGGCCCCGAGGTGCGCGTCGAACGGCAGCACGAGATCGGGGCCGTTCCGCCGGTACGCCCAGGCCGCGCCCGCGACCGCGAGCGCCGCCAGCCCCCAGCGCGCGTCCGCACGCCGGAGGCGCGCGAGCGGCACGACGGCGAGCACGGCCAGCGCCGGCACGGCGCCCAGCACGAAGCGCGGCTGCCCGGACAGCGCGAGCAGCGGGATGGCCAGCACGTGCAGCAGACCGACGGATTCGAGGCCGCGCCGCCACCAGAGGCCGAGCAGCGACAGGGCGAGCAGCGGGATGGGCCACAGCTGGAGCAGCGAGCGCGCGTGGAGCCGCGCGCGCGCCGGATAGCGCGCGAGGCCCGCGCCGCCGAAGCGTGCGAGGCGCGAGCCCAGATCGAAGCGCTCGGCCGCGGGCGTGGCCGCGCCCGGGCGCACTTCCTCGGCGCGCCACGATCCGGCCTCGACGCGCAGCGCTTCGATCTTGGGGGTGATGGTCCACGCGCCGAACTCGGCGTGGAAGTACAACCAGCACGGCACCGCGACGGCGAGGAACCCGGCCGCCGCGAGCCCGACCGCGCGCGGCGACGCGCGGCGGCGCAGGAGCGCGAGCGCGCCAAGCGCCGCCAAGGCCGCGGCCGCGACGAGCGCCTCCGGCCGGATCGCGAACGCGGCGCCCAGCGCGAGGCCCGCCGCCGGGGCCGCCCACGCGCGCCCGCCGCCGCGGGCCAGCGCGACGAGCGCGAGCGCGCCGTAGAGCGCGAGCACGAACGCCGACTCGGACATGCTGATGGACGAGAACACGAGCAGCACGGGGTGGACCGCGACGAGGGCGGCGGCGACGAGCGCCCAGCGCGGGCCCACCGCCTCCTTGGCGAGCCGCCACACCGGCCACGGCAGCACGGCGCCGGCCGCGAGCGACACCAGCGCCGCGGCCAGCACGCGATCCGCGACCGCGACGCGGGCCAGCGCGATCATGGCCGGGTAGCCCGGCGGGAAGATGCTCGCGAACAGCCGCCCGTGGCGCAGCGCGTCGGCGAAGCGGATGTACTCGGTGCCATCGACCGTGACCCAGGGCTGCTGGCTCAGCTCCCACAGCCGGAGCACGAGACCGAGGGCCAGGATCGCGCCGAGCGCGAACGGGACCGGGAACGCCTGCGGCGCCCCCGAGCGACGCCTGCCCGCGCGCGCCTCCTTCCTCGCGCCGCGCCGGGCACCGGCGGCGGCCGACCCGCGCTCAGCGCCCGCGCCCGAACCGCGCGAGACGGGGCCCTTCGCGCCTCTGCCGCGCTCGTCGCGCGTCATGCAAGGCGCGGCGCGGCCGCGTGCGGATCGCAGCCGCGACCCTGTGCCGAATGCCCCGTTTCGCAA
>DATJGS010000003.1:0-91183 GCA_035494735.1 Saccharimonadaceae bacterium (SeqCode) | reverse complement strand
TTCAATCGCCCTGCGGCCACAGGCACGACACGCGCCAGCGGATCTCGTCACGCACCTCGCGGAACGCGGTGAGGCGCCTTTCCTCGGGTGCCGCGCTCGGATCGGGCAGCGGCCAGTGGACGCGCCGCACCGTGCCCGCCACCTGCGGGCACACGGCGTCCGCCTCCCCGCACAGCGTGACGACCGTGTCGGCCTCGCGCCATGGCACGTCGTCGACGGTCTGCGAACGCTGGGCCGAGATGTCGACGCCGACTTCGCGCATCACCTCGATCGCGAGCGGATGGACGAGCGTGGCCTTTGACCCCGCGCTCCACACCATCGCGTCCGCGGGCGCCATGAGGCGCGCGAAGCCCTCGGCCATCTGGCTGCGCGCGGCGTTGTGTACGCACAGGAACAGCACGCGCCGCGGCGGCGTCGTGATGAACGCGGCCGGATACTGGGCGTCGGACATGAGCGGGTCTCCGTTGGAATTTCGAGGCGTGCCGCTACGCTAGACGAGCCTGGCCGCGGCGGGCAAGCGGGCGCTGGCGTCTCAGGCCGACAGTTTCTGCTGGCGCAGCAGCTCCTGCATGAGCTTCGCGCTGCGCGCGGCCTGTCCGGCGTGGCAGTTGTTGAAGAACAGGTACGTGCGCCGGGCGCGATCGGCCAGCTCGGCGATCTTGCCCACCCATTCGTTCAACTCCTCCCGGCGATAATTCCAGTCGTAGCGGTCGCCGCCGCCCGCGCCGCTGCCCCACCACGTGGCCGCGTTGCGGCCGTGGAAGCGCACGTAGCCGTCGTCCGCGGTGAGATGAACGACGGGCGGCATGAGTCCGCTGAGCGCGGGCTCGTCCACCGCGCAGAAGCCGAGTCGGCGCTCGCGCAGCCGCTCCGCCAGGTCGGGCGTGTTCCACGAGTCGTGGCGGAACTCGACGAACAGCGGATCGTCGGGGAGCGCATCGCGCAGTCGGGACAGGCGCTCCCACGACGCGGCGCTGCTGCGAAACGCCCACGGGAACTGGGCGAGCAGCGCGTCCAGCTTGCCGGCCTCGCGGAGCGGCACGAGCGCCGCGCGGAAGTCCTGCACCGAACCGGCGTCGAGCGTGTCTTCGTGGGTCATGGAGTGGTGCAGTTTGACGACGAAGCGGAACCGGGCGGGCGTCTTGCGTTCCATCTGCTCGAGCACGCGCGGCTGCGGAATCCGGTAGTACGTGGCGTTGACCTCGACAATGTCGAAGTGGCGCGAGTAGTAGGTCAGAAAGTCCGACGGCTTCGTGCCCTGCGGATAGAACGGCCCGACCCAGTCCGCGAACGAATAGCCGCTGGTCCCGATGCGGATGCGCGTCTCGGGTCGCGGCTCGGGCGCCGGCTCTTCCGCCTTGGAGGGCAGGTCGAGCGGCAGGAGAAGATCCTCGGAAGGATTCGCGCGTGTGCGCGACCGCGGGTCCTGCGGCGACCGCGGGTCGTGCGGCGTCCGCGGAGCGCGGCCGGAGGCGGGGCGCGAGCCGGCGTTCACGACGGATCGGACCGCGGGACGCGCGGCGCGTTCCCGAAAGCGCCGCGCACGTTGTGACGCGCGGCGGACCGTCTCGTGGCGGGCGTGGGACGCGCCGGCGGCGCGCCACTTCCGTCGGCCCTCGTGCCGCTTTCCGGATCCCTGCGCGGCGACACGGCGCCGAACGGCACGTGCCCGAGATCGTGACGGCAGATCAGCGATCCGGCCGGAACCACGCTCCCTTCGCCGAGCTTGTCGCGCAGTCCGTCGAGGGCGCGCGTCAACGCGTGATCGCGACGGTGGTCTTCGAACAATTCCGCTTGGGCCCCGCTCGCCGACCTCTCGAGGCTCGAAACGCTGACCCCGATCAGGCGCACTCGGTCACCGGTCCACATCTCGGCGAGCAGGGACTTCGCGACTTCGTAGATGCGCAGGTGATCCTCCGTGTGGTTCGCGAGGGCGCGCTGGCGGAGGCGCGTCTCGAACCGAGAGTTGCGCAGCTTGAGCGTGACCGTGCGCCCGCAGAAACCCTCGGTGCGCAGGCGTCTCGCGACCTGATCAGAGAGCCGCAGCAACGTGCCGTCGAGGAACCCGGCGCTCCCTGAATCCCGCTCCAGGGTGACCTCGTGGCCCATCGACTTGGGATCGACGCCGCGGTGATAGGGCACGAGCGGCGTGTCGTCCCGCCCCCACGCGGCCTCGCGCAGCTGCGCGCCGACCACGCCGAACGCGGCGCGCAATTCGGTTTCGGGGGCGTGGGCCAAGCCGCCGACGGTCTCGATCCCGAGCGACCGCATGCGCTCGGCGAGCCTGGGTCCCACGCCCCACATCTCCTGCACGTCGCGCGACCAGAACACGCGACGGAAGTCCTCTTCCGAGAGCGCGGTCAGCCCTCGCGGTTTGTTGACGCCCGAGGCCATCTTGGCCACGAGCTTGTTGGGCCCGACGCCGATCGACGCTCCCAGCCGGAAGCGCGCGTCGACTTCGCGCTGGATCGACGCCGCGATCTCCGATGCGTCCGCCAGCGAAAGCCTTCGATCCAGCCCGACGAACGCCTCGTCGACGCTGAACGGTTCCACGTCGGGACTGAATGTCAGGTAGAGGTCGAGCAGACGCAGCGACAGCGCCACGTATTTCTCGGGATTTCCCTCGACGTATTCCGCCTGCGGGCACAGCTTCCGCGCCTCGCCGAGCGGCATCCCGGCACGTACGCCGAAGGGGCGCGCCTCGTACGAAGCCGCCGTGACCACGCCGCGCCGCGAGGGATCGCCGCACACGATCACCGGTTTGCCCACGAGATGCGGGTGGTGGGCCTGCTCCACCGAAGCGAAGAACGCGTCCATGTCGACGAGCAGGATCACGAGGACGACTCCCGGCCCGCCGTGCGCCACGCCCGACTCAGCGTCCAACTCGGGCGTCGCGCGTCGTAGCACAATTCGAAGCTCTCCTCGGACGCCCCTTCGACCGCGAAGCACTGGATCACGTTCTGTCCTTCCCGGCGACTCCACCGGCCCGTGATGCGGGCGATGCGGACCACCCGACCGTTCCAGCGGAAGCGCAACGGCTCCATGCGACCGTCGACGAACGAGGTCAGCACGTCCACGGGATCGTTGAGTGATTCGAACATTGTGCGTCTCGGGCACCGCGGACAATCTACTGCACATATGGGCACATGCCAAGCGCGAAAAACGGGGAGACATCGTCTTGCCTCCCCGTCCCGCCGTTCTCGCGGCGCGCCCCGCATGGACCGCGCCGCGACGGCCATCGCGATCAGCCGGTATGCGCTTCTTTCATGACGGACATCACGGCGCAGAATTCGTCGACCAGTTCATCGTCCCACCACCCGCGCCGCGCCTCGGTGTGCATGATGCTGAGCGCTTCGTCCTGCGAAAGCGCGCGGCGGTACGGCCGCACGGTGGTCATGCTGTCGTAGATGTCGGCCACCGACGTCACCCGCGCGAACAGGGGAATCGAGTCCCCCATCAATCCATCGGGATAGCCGGAGCCGTCGAGCCGCTCGTGGTGGTACAGCACGATCGGCAGCGCCGGTGCCAGCGTCTTCAAGTGCGCGATGAGATCGCGCCCGACGACCGGATGGCGCTTGATCTGTTCGAACTCGGTCGGCGTGAGCGGACCGGGCTTCAGCAGGATCGGATCGGGCAGCGCGATCTTGCCGATGTCGTGGAACAGTCCGCCCTCGCGCACGACGCGCGTATCGGAGGCCGACAGCCCGATGCGCTCAGCGAGCAGTCCGGCGAACAAGGAGACCCGTTCGCTATGGCCGGCCGTATAGGGATCGCGCGCGTCGATGGTCTTGGCCAGGGCGATGACGACCTTCGTCGCCTCTTCGAGCACGTCGGTCAGGCTCTTGAAGCTCACGAGCGACCGCACGCGCGCGACCATCTCCTCGGGATCGAACGGCTTCACGATGAAATCGGTGACGCCCGCCGCGAGCGCGTCCAACTTCTCCTGGCGGCTCACCCAGCCCGTCATCATCACCACCGGAAGGAGTCGGCCGTCCTCGCTGGCGCGGATCTCGCGCAGCACGTCATGGCCGCTGCGTCCGGGCAGATGCACGTCAAGGAGCACGAGATCGGGATTGCACTCGGCACGGCGCGCGAGCGCTTCTTCCCCGGTCGTGGCGGTGAACACGGCGTAGCCGCTCTGGCCGAGCAGATACGCGAGCAGCGTGCGAATCTGATCGTCGTCCTCGACGATCAACAGACGGCCGGCCGTCGACTCTTTTGGAGAGGAACGCTGGATCATGGGTCTGGAACTTTCGCGAGCGGGCGAGACAGGACCACGTCGCATCGGTGCGCGTCGGCCAGTGATCTTGCGAAAGCGCCTTCCATGGCTGGCACATCGCGAGGATTCGTGCGAAGGGGTGGGCAGACGAATCTCGCGCTCACATGTTAACCATACCGGACTCGCGATTGCCATGTGGAATTCCGACTCACGAATGGAAAATTGCCCCACCTTATCGTGCGTCGAATGCAGTGCGAACGAGTCATACGTGGAATGTGAGCCACATCGGCCCAACTTGAGGCCGGCCGTCCCTGCTAGACGCGCGCGGTAGGGTTGCGACCGAGGTCGAGGCCGCGCCGGAGCACGCTCAGGAACACACTCCCGAGCATGACGATCGCGCCGATCCATACCAGATTGATGAGCGGCTTCGTGCTCACCTCGACGGCGAGCACGTCTCCCACTTTCGCGCCGCGCTCGGCGCCGGGGAGGCGCAGCGCGACGCGACCCTGACTCGGATCGACGCGCACGATCTCGATGGAGCCGCCGCCCGGGAGGTAGTCGGGAATGGAATTGCGGGCGCCGGTCTTCAGATCCATCTCGAGCACCGGGCGCACGGGCACGGTGCGACCGCCGGTCTCGGCGCGCAGCCGGGCGGCGACGTGCACGACCTGCCCCATCTGCGCGTCGAAGTCCACGAACGTGTACGTGACGTCGCCGACCTTCTTGCTCTCGCCCTTCGCCAGCCACACCGCGCCCGACTCGTCGTTTGCATCGGTCCCGACCATCTCGAGCGGCGAGATGTAGATGTCGTGCGTCAGGAAGCGCTCGATGTGCGGCTTCTTCATATAGCCCTGGTTGTAGTCGCTCCAATACAGCGCCGGCGACGCCTCGAACGAGCGCTCGGGCGCGGCGACCGCGATCATCACCCGGTCCTTGCCGTTGGCCTCGTGCCGCACGCCCTGGTACGTGAGCCGGTAGCCGAGCGCGCTGCGCGCCTGGCCGCGCGGCAGTTGCACCTGCACCGCGTTCCCGTAGTGCGACGACGCGATCACGCCGATGAGGAGCAGCGACACGCCCATGTGCCCGAGGTACGCGATGCCGTGCTTCCATCCCGCGCGGAAGCCACGCCACGTCACGATCGCGTTCGCGGCCAGCGCGAAGCTCGCCGCGAACACCACGCACGCCGGAATGGCCTCGCGCACCCCGAACGCCACGGCGGTCACGGTCACGACGAGCGCGAGCACGAGCGCCGGCGCGGCGGCGCGGCCGAGCGCGGAGGCCTCGTGCTTGCGCCAGCGCATGAGCGGCGAGATGCCGAGCAGCAGCCCCATGGCGATGGCCAGAGGCGCGTTCACCAGGTTGTAGTACGACGTCTGCACGTTGGACGGCGGGCCGAACAGGCGCGTGATCAGCGGCGCGCTCATGCCGACCGCGGTCAGCGCGCACATCAGCATGAACACCAGCTGGCCGAGCCACATCATGGACTCGCGCGACAGGTTGCCGAGCGGCTCCTGGGGCTTCGGGATGTCGCGGAGGCGCAGCACGAGCGCGCCGTAGCCGACGACGGCGACGAGGATCAGGAACGTGAGCAGGAAGCCGTTCAGTCCGAGGTTCACGAACGAGTGCACCGAGAAGTCGGCGAGCACGCCGCTGCGCGTGAGGAACGACGCGTACAGCACGAGCACGTACGACGTGATCGCGAGGAAGAAGTTCGTGCGACGCAGGCTCCCGGTCACGCGCTGCACGAGCAGGCCGTGCAGCAGCGCGACGTTCGACAGCCACGGGATGAGCGAGCCGTTCTCGACCGGGTCCCAGCCCCAGTAGCCGCCCCAGCCCAGCACCTTGTACGCCCACACGCCGCCCATGATGAAGCCCATCGACAGCACGCCCGTGCTGAGCACGACCCACGGCAGCGCGACGCGGATCCAGTCGTCGTAGCGGCGCTTGACCAGCGCGGCCATGGCGATCGCGAACGGAATCGCCAGCGACGAGAAGCCGGTGAACAGCACCGGCGGGTGGATGGTCATCCACGGATCCTGGAGCAGCGGATTGAGGCCGTTGCCGTCCACCGGAATGCGATTCGCCGCGAACGTCAGGAACGGCCCGCGCATGACGGTGACGAGACCGAGCATCACGAGCGGCAGGTTCAGGAACACCATGGCCGTCGGGATCAGCGGATGGCGCACGCGCATGAGCACGAGTCCGAGCGAGCACGTGAGCAGCGCCCACAGCATGAACGTGCCCTCCTGCCCGCCCCAGAACGCCGCGTACACGTAGCGTCCGGGCATCGACAGCGAGGAGTACGACGCCACGTACTCGTAGCGGAACTGGTGCGTGAACAGGATGTGCCACAACGTGGCCGCGGCGGCGATGTAGGCGGCCCACTGCACGCGGTACGCGAGCCGCGCCGCCGGCAGCGCGCCGTCGCGGCCTCCGGCCGCGGCGACGTACGCGAGCAACGCGACGAGCGCGGCGAGGAACGCGATCCAGGTGAACACCTGGCCGGTGTTCAGGACGTTCGCCGCGCCGAGCAGCGCGGGGACGATGGCCAGCGCACCGATCAATCCCGCCCCGCGCAGCAGCGAGCGCAGGGTCACGAAGTCTTCCTCGCCTTCTCGGCTTCGGCCTGGTACTTGGAAGGACACTTGACGAGCAACTGCTCGGCTTCGAAGTGGTCGGACGTGTAGCGCCCGATCGCCACCACCGAGACCGCCTGATCGAAGTTGCCGGGGATCACGCCGCGGTAGCGCACGCGCATGACTTCGCCGCGCGAGTCCTTGAGCGAGAACTCGAGGAACTGGTCCTCGGGACGCGCCACGTAGTTCTTGTCGGCCAGCACGCCGTTCACCTGCACGAGCCCGGTCGAGTGCCGCGCCTCGACGAACGAGATGTACGGCGTCACCGACTTCTTGAAGCTGGAGACGCCGATGGCGGTCGCGGCGATCAGCAACACCGCGGCCAGCGCGAGCTTCAGGTTCATGGCTTCTCCAAGTCGCGGATGCGCTTCTCGAGCCGCACCAGGTACGTGAACAACAGGCCCCAGGTCAGCAGCGCGACTCCCAGGACGACGAGATTTCCGTTCATGACTTCCCTCCGGCCGGCACGGCCGGCGCGTCTTTCGAGCGTTCGCGCCGCCGCTCGACGCGCCCGAGGCGCACGCGCAGCGACAGCATCCAGAAGAACGTGGCGGTGAGGCCGATCAGCATCGCGCCGGCGCAGGCCATGATACGCCAGTCCATGTCCGGTTTGCCGCGCGTGTTCAGGAGCGGGTCCGGATGCAGCGAGAAGTACAGGCGCGGCACGACGAACACGAGGAACGGCACGGCCACGAACGCGATGCACGAGTACACCGCCGCGAGCCTGGCGCGGCGCACCGGCTCGTCGAGGCTGGCGCGCAGCGCGAGGTACGCGCCGTACAGCAGCAGCAGGAAGAAGATCGACGTCTCGCGCGGGTCCCAGTTCCAGTACGCGCCCCACATCGCCTTGGCCCACATCGAGCCGCTGACCGTGGCCACGACGCAGAACAGGAGCCCGAGCTCCGCGGACGCCGCGGCGTGGTCGTCGTGCGCCAGATCGCGCGTGCGCAGATAGAGCGCACTGTGCACCATCGACCAGCCGAGCGCGAGACACGTGACGAGCGCCGCCGGAAAGTGGAAATAGAACACGCGGGTCGTCGCGCCCAGCACGGGCACGAGCGGCGCCCACAGGAACGCCGCGACGAGCGCGGCGGCGATCCACAGCAGCAGGAATACGCGCGCGATCACGTCACTCCTCCCAGAGATGGTCGACGAGCAGCACGCCGATCGCGACCACGCCGAGCGCGTACGCCGCGAGCAGGTTGAGCGGCGCGCCCGGATCGAGCCCACTCCACTGCGCGCGGGTGCCGCTCACCGCGGCGGCCAGGACCGGCAGCAGCAGCGGCAGGGAGACGGCCGCGAACAGCGCGCCCCGGCCGCGGGTCTGCGAGATCAGGGCGCCGGTCAGCGTGCCCGAGGCGGCGAGCCCCAGCGTGCCCAGCAGCAGCACCGCGATGAACGTGCCCCAGCGCGGCGGCGGCGCGCCCATGAGCGCCAGGAACAGCGGCACCGTGACCGCTTCGATCACGAGCAGGAAGACCACGTTGAACAGGAATTTGCCCGTCGCGATCTCGAGCGGCGAGGCCACGAGGCGCAGCAGCGTCAGCGTGTGGCCCTCGACCTCGCGCACGAACGCGTGGGCGAGCGACGACAGTGCGCCGAACAGCAGCACGATCCACAGCAGCGCGGACAGCACGTCCGGCCGATCGGGCATCCGTCCGACCGCGAAGCTCACCGCGGTCAGCGTGGTCACCGCGAACAGCAGCGCGGCGTTCAAGCCCCAGCGCGTGCGCCATTCGGTTCTGCACTCCTTACGCAGGATGGCCCAGACCGCGGCCGCGGAGCGCGATGCGTTGCCCGCCAAGGCGCCATTCCCTTTCGTCGTTGGTGGCCAGCAGCACGTGCCCGTCCCGCGCATGCTCGCGGACGATCCGCTCGAGCGTGGCGCGGCCGGAATCGTCGAGGTGCCCGCCCGGTTCGTCGAGCAGGAGCCAGCGCGGCCGGTGCAGCACCGCGAACGCCAGGCGCAGGCGCTGGCGCATGCCGCTCGACAGCGCGGCGACGCGATCGTCGCGGCGCGACTCGAGCCCGACACGCGTGAGGGCCTCCCCGGCCGCGCGCGCGGGCGCGGCGAGGCCGCGCGCCTCGCCGGCGAACTCGAGGTTCTCGCCGACGCTCAATTCCTCGTAGAACGCCAGGTCCGGGCTGGCGAGGCCGATCGCGTCGCGCCGACCGGACGCCGGCAGCGTGCGACCGTCGACCTCGAGGCGCTCCGTGCCGTGGGTCGCGCGCAGCAGGCCGGCGACGATGCGCAGCAGCGTGCTCTTGCCCGAGCCGTTCTCGCCGGTGACCGCGGTCACGCCCGGCCCCTCGACGGCGAAGTCGACCGGGTCGAGCCCCCGGCCTGCCGCGAAACGGTGCCCGAGCCCGCGCGCCTCGAGGCGCAACGTCGCGCTCACGACGCGGGCCGCGCCGCCGCGCCGTTCCAAGCCGCGAGCGCCGCCTCCAGCTCGGGGAGCACGCGCGCGCGCGCGTCGTCGCGCGTGCCGCGCAACAGCACGCCGGCGGCGTGCGGGTGCCCGCCGCCGCCCAGTCGCGTGCACACCTGGTCGATCGCGACGCGGCCGGCCGAGCGCAGGCTGACCTTCACCTTGCCCGGCTCGACTTCCGAGAACAGCGCGACCAGCTCGACCCCGGCGATGCTGCGCGGCATGTCGACGAGACCCTCGGTGTCGGCGCCGACGAGGCCGTGGCGCTGGAACTGTTCGGGCGCGGCGTCGAGCACGGCAAGCTGTCCGTCCGCGCGCATCTCGAGCTTCGCGAGCACCTCACCGAAGAAGCGCAGCCGGCCGGCCGGCGCGTTCGAGTGGACGCGCGCGTACAGCTCCTGCGGGTCGAGGCCGAGCGCCAACAGCTCGGCGGCCATGCGATGCGCGTGGCTGTCGGTGTTGGAATAGCGGAAGCCGCCGGTGTCGGTCATGAGCGCGACGTACAGCGCCTCCGCCGCGCGCCGGTCGATGGTCGCGCCGGCCTCGCGCATGAGGTCGTAGACCAACTCGCCGGTCGCGGCCAGCTCGGGGTCGATCAGATTCACGCGCCCGAAGCCCTGCGGCTGCGACACGTGGTGGTCGAGCACGGCGATCTCGATCACGTGCTGGTCGAGCGCCGTGGCCAGACGGCCGATGCGCTGGCGATTGCTGGTGTCGAGCACGACGAGCGCGTCGGCTTCCGCGAAGCGCCGCTCGGCCAGCTCGGGCTCGTAGACCTCGACCGGATCCTCGTCCGTCAGGAACAGGAACGCGTTCGGCGTCACCGAGTCGTTCAGGATGCGCACGCTCTTGCCCATGCCGCGCAGCCAGCGCGCGAACGCGACTTCGCTGCCGATCGCGTCGCCGTCAGGGTTGAGATGGGTCGTGAGCAGGAAACGCTGGTGGCGGGCCACGAAGTCGTGCACGGCGCGGCGCGCCGCGACGCGCTGGGTCACGCCGCCTCCCCGTGCGCCACCGTCGTGGCGCGCGACAGGGCGAGCCCGGCCACGTCCTCGAGGAACCAGCGATGGACGCGCGCGTCGCCCGTCAGTTCGGGGTGGAACGCGAGACCCACCACGCGGCCCGCACGCACGCCGACCGGCTCGCCGGCGTGATGGGCGATGAGCTCGACGCCCGCGCCGACGCGCACGAGGCGCGGCGCGCGGATGAATACGCCGCTCACCCGATCGCCGAGCGGCGCGAATTCGACGGCGTCGCTGAACGAGTGCACCTGACGCCCGTAGCCGTTGCGGCGCACGGACACGTCGAGCACGCCGAGCGTCGCCGCCGGCAGGCGATCCGCCTCGGCGGCCAGCAGGATGAGGCCGGCGCACGTGCCGAGCACCGGCCGTTCGCGCACGAACGCGGCGAGCGGCCGCGCCAGCCCCGTCGCGTCGAGCAGGCGCAGCATCGTGCTCGACTCGCCGCCCGGCAGCACGAGCGCGTCCAGCTCCGCGAGGTGTTCGGGCAACGACACGCGCACGGCGGTCGCGCCGAGCCGCTCGAGCACCGCGCCGTGCTTCGCGAAGTCGCCCTGCAGGCTCAGCACGCCGACGCGCGGGCGCGGCGCGCCATCACCAGCCGCGTTTGGCAAGCAGTTGCTCCTCCGACAGCGTCTCGAGCGACAGGCCGCGCATGGCCGACGGCAGCCCGGTGCTGACTTCGGCCAGGACGTCGGGCCGGTCGTAGTTCGCGACGGCCTTGACGATGGCCTGCGCCATGCGCAGCTGGGCGCGCCGCTGATCGGCGGGCGCGAGATCCTTGCCCACCTCGAAAATGCCCGAGCCCACGAACACGGCCTCCGCGCCGAGCTGCATCATCAGCGCGGCGTCCGCCGGCAACGCGACGCCGCCGGCCGCGAAATTCGGCACCGGCAGCGTGCCGGTCTTGGCCACCTGCTGCACGACCTCGAACGGCGCGCCCATCTGCTTGGACTCCGCCATCAACTCGTCCGCGCGCAGCGTGACCAGATGCTTCATGTGCTTCTGGACGCTTCGCATGTGGCGCACGGCCTCGACGATGTTGCCGGTGCCGGCCTCGCCCTTCGTGCGGATCATGGCCGCGCCCTCGCCGATCCGGCGCAGCGCCTCGCCCAGATCGCGGCAGCCGCACACGAACGGAACCTTGAAGTCGTGCTTCCAGACGTGGTGCTCCTCGTCGGCCGGGGTCAGCACCTCGCTCTCGTCGACGAAGTCGACCTCGAGCGCCTCGAGGATCTGCGCCTCCACGCGGTGGCCGATCCGGCACTTGGCCATGACCGGGATGTCGACGGCGCTCTGGATGGCCTTGATCATGTGCGGGTCGCTCATGCGCGCGACGCCGCCGTGACGGCGGATCTCGGACGGGATGCGCTCGAGCGCCATCACGGCCGCGGCGCCGGCTTCCTGCGCGATCTCGGCCTGCTCCGCGCTCATCACGTCCATGATCACGCCGCCCTTCAGCATCTCGGCCAAGCCGACCTTGAGGCGGAACTGTTCGTGCTGGTTCATGGCTGCTCCTTGGCAGGCGCCTTCTAGGCGCGGCGCTCCCCGTGGGCGGCATCGAGCGCGCGCAGCCGCTCGAGGACGGCGGGGATTTGATCGAGGATCGTGGCGATGTCGTCCACGTCGTTGCCCTCGCCCAGCGAGAACCGCACGCTGGCGTGCGCGTCTTCCGCATCGAGGCCGAGGGCGAGCAGCACGTGCGACGGTCCGGGGCTCGCGGCGCTGCACGCCGAGCCGGTCGAGACGGTGATGCCGACGGCGTCCAGTTCGTGCAGCACGGCCTCGCCGTCGACGCCTTCGAAGCGGACGTTGACGAACCCGGGCGCGCGACGCACGCGGTCGCCGTTCAGGCGCACGCCGGGCGCGACGCGCTCGAGCCCCTCGAGGAGCCGGGCCGACAGCGCGGCGAGGCGCGCGGGCTCGGGGCCGGAGGCGCGGGCGGCCGCGCGCTCGGCGGCGACGCCGAAGCCGACGAGCGCCGCCAGGTTCTCGGTTCCGGCGCGGCGCGAGCGCTCCTGATGCCCGCCGTGCACGAGCCCGACGAGCGGCGTGCGCCGGCGCACGTACAGCGCGGCCGCTCCCGCGGGCCCGCCGAACTTGTGCCCGGCCAGCGTCAGCAGGTCGACGCCGAGCGCGTCCACGTCGAGCGCGAGCTTGCCGGCGGCCTGCACGGCGTCGCAGTGCATGCGCGCGCCGGCCGCGCGGGCCAGCGCCGCGATCTCGGCGACGGGCTGGAGCGTGCCGATCTCGTTATTGACGAGCATGACGGAGACGAGCGCCACGTCGGCGCCCAGGCGCTTCGCGACCTCATCGGGGTCGACGACGCCGTCCGCGCCGACGGGCACGACGTCGAGCCGCACCCCGAGCGCTTCGAGATGGCTTGCCGTTTCCAGCACGGACGGATGTTCGATCGCCGACACGATCAGCCGGCGCCGCGCGCCGGGTCCGCCGAAGCTGGAGACGCCGAGCACGCCCTGCAACGCGAGGTTGTTCGCCTCGCTGCCGGTCGCCGTGAACACGATCTCTTCCGGGGCCGCGCCCACCAGGTCGGCGACCTGGCGACGCGCGCGGTCCACCGCGTCGCGCGCGCGCTGGCCGCGTCCGTGCACCGACGACGCGTTGCCGAACTCCTCGCCCAGATACGGCGCCATGGCGGCGACGGCGTCCGGGTCGGGCCGCGTGGTCGCGGCGTGATCGGCATAGACCTCGCGTCGGGCGCTCATGACACTCCCAGGCTCTGGATCGAGGCCTGCTGCGCGAGATGGCCGGCGATGCGGGTCAGGGCCTTCGCGTATTCGCTGTCGGGCTTCTCGTCGACGACCGGGCGGCCGGTGTCGCCGCCCTTTCTCACGTCGGGATGCAGCGGGATCGCGCCGAGGAACGGCAGCCCCATCGCCAGCGCGCGCGCCTCGGTGTCGCCGGTGTTGAAGATGGCGTGGCGCTCCTGGCAGTTCGGGCACACGAAGTAGCTCATGTTCTCGATCACGCCGATCACCGGCACCTGCAGCTTCACGAACATGTTGACCGCCTTCGTCGCGTCTTCGAGCGCGACCTCGGAAGGCGTGGTCACGATCACCGCGCCGGCCACCGCGGTCTGCTGGATCAGCGACAGCTGCACGTCGCCGGTCCCGGGCGGCAGGTCGACGAGCAGGTAGTCGAGGTCGCCCCAGTCGACGTCGTGCAGGAAGCTCTTGATCGCGCCGTGCAGCATCGGGCCGCGCCAGACCACGGCCTCGCCCTGGTCGACGAGGAGGCCCATCGACATGAACGAGAGCCCGTACGCCTCGACCGGCAGGATCTTGCCGTCGCGCTGCGAAGGCTGGCGGCGCACGCCGAGCATCCGCGGCAGGTTCGGGCCGTAGATGTCCGCGTCCAGCAGACCGACCTTGGCGCCGGCGCGGGCCAGCGCCACCGCGAGGTTCGCGCTCACCGTCGACTTGCCGACGCCGCCCTTGCCCGAACCGATGGCCAGCACGTGCCCGACGCCGACCAGCGCCTTGCGCTCGGCCGTGGGATCCTTGGCCTTGCGCACGCGCGACGTGGTGCGGATGCGCACGTCGCGCACTCCCGGCAGCGCGGCGACGGCGGCGCGCGCCTCGCCCTCGATCTGCTCCTTGAGCGGGCAGGCCGCGGTCGTCAGCACCAGGTCGAACGCGACCACGCCGTCCGCGATCGTCAACGCCTCGATCATGCCGAGCGTGACGAGATCGCGGTGCAGGTCCGGGTCCTGGACCGTGCCCAGGGCCTTCAAGACGTCGTGGGATTCGAGCGGCATGGCGGCTTCCCGAAGCGGAACTCCGGTTCCCGGGCCCGAGAGCGTCATCGAACCCCCGAAACGCGGGTCGCTCGCTTGGATGGAGCGCGGCCCCGGCCGGTTCCAAGGCCGAGCCTCGCGCGCATGATTTTTTCGCAGGATTCACGCATAGTACCCGCTTGGAAGGCCGCTCCGACCCGCTCGGCGGTCGCGCGGTCCCGTGACGGAATAGGTCAGAATAGGCGGGCGCGCGCGACCGAGTCAACCGACGCAGCCCGAGCGATTTCAGCGTCGTCCGGAGGTCCGAGCGTCGTCCCGCCGCCCATGAGCCAGGTCCTTCCCGCCTTCACCGCCTCGCGCACGACTGCGGACGTCCCGCGCCAGCCGTTCGCGCACCTCGACGAGCTGTGGATCCAGGTCGCCGGGACGCTGTGCAACCTGTCGTGCACGCACTGCTTCGTGTCGTGCGGTCCGGGCGACGCGCGGCACGCGCTCATGACCCGCGCCGAGGTCGCGGCGCGCGTTGCCGAAGCGCTGCCGCTCGGCGTGCGCGAATGCTATTTCACGGGTGGCGAGCCGTTCCTCCATCCGGACCTGCTCGACATCCTCGAAGACACGCTGCCCCACACCCCGTGCACGGTGCTGACGAACGGGACGCTGTTCACGGCGGCCCGGGTCGCGGCGCTCGCCGAACTCGGCGAGCGTTCGCGCTATTCGCTCGAGATCCGCGTCAGCCTCGACGCGCCGACCGCGCCCGAGCACGACGCGTTCCGCGGAGCGGGCAGCTTCGAACGCGCGCTCGCCGGCGTGCGCGCGCTGACCGACGCCGGGCTCGTGCCGATCGTGACCGTGACCGAGACGACGGGCGAGGATCCGCTCGTGTTGCGGCGGCGCGTGGTCGCAGCGCTGGAGGCGGCCGGCGTGCGCCGCGCCCGCATCAAGCTGCTGCCCCTGTTCGCGCTCGGGCGTGAGGTCGGGCGCCGCGGCGCCCCGTTCGCGGCGTCGCTGGCCGGCCTCGGGCAGGACGCGTTCGACGCGACCCGGCTCCAGTGCGGGCACTGCCGCGCGGTGACGTCGCGCGGCGTGTTCGTGTGCCCGCTGCTCGTGGACGAGCCGGGCGGACGCATGGGCGCGCGGCTCGACGAGACGTTGAAGCCGTTCGCGCTGGCGCACAGCGCGTGCGTCACGTGCTACGCGACCGGCATGAGCTGCGCGAATGGCTGAGACCGGCCTGCGCCTGGCGCTGTTCGGCGGCGTCTACAGCAACCACCTCGCGCTGGACGCGACGCTGGCCGACGCCGCGCGCTTCGGCGCGGACGCCACGTGGTGCCTGGGCGACGTCGGCGGCTTCGGCCCGCACCCGGACCATTCGCTCGAGCGTCTGCGCGCCGCGGGCGTGCCCACGCTGCGCGGCAACTATGACGCGAGCATCGGCGAGGCGCTCGACGACTGTGGCTGCGGCTACGCCGATCCGCTCGATCAGCAGTACGCGCAGCGTTCGTACGACTACACGCTCGCGCGCACGTCGAGCGCGCACCGCGCGTGGCTGCGCGCGCTGCCCGAGCATGCGCGCTTCACCGCGGGAGAGCGGCGCGTGTTGCTCACGCACGGTTCGCCACGGCGCGTGAACGAATTCCTGTGGGACAGCGCGTGCTCCGACGCGTTCCTCGAGTGGCTGTGCGACGCGTACGAAGCCGACGTGCTGGCGTGCACGCACACCGGGCTGCATTGGCACCGCGCGCTGCCCTCCGGCCGGCACGTGATCAACGTCGGCGCCATCGGACGCCCCGCGAACGACGGACGCACCGACGTGTGGTACGCCGCGCTCGAGCTCGGCGCGGACGTCACGGTCACGTTCCGCCCGGTGAGCTACGACCACGAGTCGCTGGCGCGCGAGATGGAAGAAGAGGCGCTGCCCGCCGAGTTCGTCGAGACGATCCGCACCGGCTGGTGGACGACCTGCCTCGAGAACCTGCCGTCGCGCGAGAGGCGGCGAGGGAAGTTCTAGGCGTCCGCCGCGAGGGGGCCAGGCCACGGGCGAGGCCATGGGAGACCTGCTACCTTGCGCGCCATGAAACTCGCCGGGAAGGTCGCGATCATCACCGGTGGCGGACGGGGTTTGGGCCGCGCCATCGCACTGCGCTTCGCCGAAGAGGGCGCCGCGGTCGCGCTCACCGGCACCGGGCGCGAGCACCTCGAGGCGACGGCCCGTGAGATCGTGGCGGCGGGCGGCCGCTCCCTCGCCGTCGTCGCCGACGTCGCGAAGGAACCGGACGTCGTGCGCATGGTCGCGGCCACGATCGCCGAGTTCGGCGGCCTCGACATCCTCGTCAACAACGCCGGCATCGCCGGCCCCACGGCGTCCGTCGCCGAGGCCAAGTGCGAAGACTGGGAGCGCACGCTCGCCGTCAATCTGACCGGCGCGTTCCTGTGCTCCAAGCACGCCATCCCTCACCTCATTGCTCAAAAGGGCGGCCGCATCCTCAACATCACGTCGGTGGCCGGGCTCATCGGCTACGCGATGCGCAGCCCATATGCCGCGTCCAAGTGGGGCATGATCGGGCTGACGCGCTCGCTCGCGCTGGAAGTCGGCGCGCACGGGATCACCGTGAACGCGATCGCGCCGGGTTCGGTGCGCGGCGAGCGCATCGCGAACGTGGTGCGCGACCGCGCCACGTCGCTCGGCAAGTCGACCGCCGAGATCGAGCGCGAGTTCTACGTCGAGCCGACCGCGCTCAAACGGATGCTGGACCCGGAGGAGATCGCCGCGACCGCGGTCTTCCTGTGCTCGGACGACGCGCGCGGCATCACCGGCGAGACGCTCGGCGTCACGGCGGGATTCCGGCTCTAGGCGCGCGGCCGCCCAGGCTCACGGACGAACCCGCGCGGCGGCCCACGGCGGGGCGCGCCGCTACCCCTCCGCCGTCGGCGCCGGCGCCGGCGCCGGCGCGTCGAGCGTCTCGCGCACGGCGCGCGCCAGCACGGAAGGCGTGAACGGCTTCTCGAGCACGCGGCCGCCCGCGACCTCGGTTTCCCCGGACGGCGTCAGGTGCTCGGCGTAGCCTGTGATGTACAGCACGCGCAGCCCGGGCCGCTCGCCGGCCAGACGCTCGGCCAGCGCGCGTCCACTCATGCCCGGCATCACGATGTCGGTGAGCAACAGGTCGACGTCGGGCTCGATGCGCGCCTTGTCGAGCGCGTCCTGGCCGCTGGACGCGGCGATGACGCGATAGCCGAAGTCGCGCAGCACGTCCGCGGTCAGACGCAGCAGCATCGGATCGTCCTCGGCCAGCAGCACGCACTCCTTGCCGGTCGGCAGCTGCGACGACGCGGCGTCGAACGGCAGATCGGGCGCGTCGGCGCGCGGCAGCAGGACGCGGAACGTGCTGCCCGATCCCGGCGCGCTCACCACGCCGACCGCTCCGCCGCACTGGCGGACGATGCCGTACACCATCGCCAGCCCGCTGCCGGCGGCGGACGCTTCAGCCTTCGTCGTGAAGAACGGCTCGAACAACTGCTCGCGCGTCGACTCGTCCATCCCCGCGCCCGTATCGCACACGGTGATCACGGCGTAACGCCCGGGCGCGAGATCGGGGTGCTGGCGCAGGTCGGACGGCTCGAGCGACGTCTCGGACGTCTCGATCGACAGTCGCCCGCCGTCCGGCATGGCGTCGCGCGCGTTCAGCGCGAGCTGCAGCACGACGTGCTGCAGCGCGACGGGATCGGCCAGCGCCGCGCCGAGCTTCTGGTCCAGAGTCAACGTCAGACGCACGTCGTCGCCGATCATGCGCTCGATCATGCGCTGCATCTCGAGCAGGAGCGCGCCGACGTCGACCGGCCGCAGCCGCACCCTGCGGCGCCGGCTGAACACCATCAGCGGTCCGAGCCGCGCGTTCGCGCGCAGCGCGAGGCGCTCGATCTCCTCCAGCGCTTCACGCCCCGAGCGGCGCGCCGCGATCTCGACGAGGCCGCGCCGGCAGTGCCCGAGCAGCGTCTCCAGGCGCTGATGGAAATCCTGAGCCAGGCCGCCGGCGAGCCGGCCGACCGCCTCCAGCTTCTGCGACTCGCGGAGCCGAGCCTCGAGGCGGCGTCGCTCGGAGATGTCGCGCGCGATCTCGGAGACCCCGGTCACCCGCCCGAGCGCGTCGCGCGTCGGGCTCAGCGTGAGGGACACCGCGAGGACGCGGCCGTCGCGCGTGAGCCGTTCGCTCTCGACGCCCTGCACGGGCTCGCCGGCGCGCGCGCGCGCAAGCAGCGCCTCGACCTCGGCGGCACGCCCTTCGGGCGCGAGCACGCTCAGACGCCGGCCCAGCGCTTCCTCGGGCACGTAGCCGTACAGCACCCGTGCGCCGGCGTTCCAGCTCGCGATCGTGCCGTCCGGCGTGACGCCGACGATGGCGTCGTCCGTGGACTGCACGATGGACGCGAGCTCGGCGGACTCGCGCTCGCCGCGCCGCTGCTCGCTGATGTCGTGGAACGCCACGACGACGCCCGAGATGTGCTCGCGCGCGTCGCGGATCGGCGAGCCGCTGACCTCGATCGGGATGCGCGGCCGCTGCGGGCGCGCCAGCGCCGTGCTTTCCCCGAACGCCACGACGACGCCGCGTTCGACGACCTGGCGCACCAGGTCGGGCAGCGGCTCGCCGGTCGCTTCGCGCGTCGCCGCGAAGACCTCGGGCAGGGGTCGCCCAAGCGCGTCGACCTCGCGCCAGCCGCTCATCGCCTCGGCGACCGGGTTCATGAAACGGACGCGGCCCGCGGCGTCCGTCACGATGACGCCGTCGGCGATGCTGCGCAGGATCACCGCGACTCGCTCGCGACTCTCGTGCAGCGCGAGCTCACGATCGGCCAGCGCGGCCGCCATGTTGTTGAACGTCTCGGCGAGGCGGCCGACCTCGTCGCCCGAGCGCACCTGACTGCGATGCGCGAGGTGACCCGCACCGAGGATCGACGCGTCGAGTTGCAGCTGGCGCAACGGCCGGGTCAGGCGCTGGGCCAACGACCAGGCCATGAGCAGCGACAGCAGCAGCGCGCCGAGCCCGACGACCGCCACCAGCGTGACGCGCGTCCGCACCTGGGCGAGGGCCACGTCGCGCGGAATGCCGACATACGCGGTCCAGCGCGCGGCCGCGATCGGCTCGGCTGCGTAGAGGCGCGTGACGCCGTCGAGGCCACGGCGCTCGACGGGCGACAGCGCGCCGCGCCGCGCGACGAACGCCGGCGCATCACGGGGCTGTCCCAGCCAGCGCTCGGGATCCGGGGCGCGCGCGAGCACGCGACCCTGCTCGTCGACGATGCCGGCCACGCGCCGCGCGGCCGGGCCGGCGGCCTGCAGCAAGTCCTGGAGCCGCGATTGGCGCTCCAGCGCGACGAGCGTCGAACCGCGTGCCGGCCCGTCGCGCACGCCGCGCGCGGCGATCACCACCCAGCCCCGACCCTCGACGCGTACCGGACCCGCGAACGCGAGGCGCCCCGTCGCGCGCGCGCGGGCCACCGCCCCGGCGATCGCGTCGCGTAGCGGCGGCGCGACAGGGGCCAACGTCGCGGCCCGGCTATTGCCGCTCGCGTCCTCGATCTCGAGCGCGACGATCGAGGAGGGCAACGTGCGGCGCAGCGCCTCGAGCGCGGCCGCGTCGGGCGCCGCGCGATCGAACCCGCGCGTGGCCGCGGCCAGCGCCAGATCGAGATTCTGCACGTGCTCGGCGACGAGGCCGGCCACATGCCGCGCGGACGACGCGACATCGGCTTCGGCGGCGGCCCTCGCGTCGAGGGTGTCCTGGCGCATGTGCCACGCCGCGGCCAGCAGCGCCGGCACACCGGCCACCAGGACCATGAGGAAGATTCGGGTGCGGATGCTCGACCACGGTACGGGCCCGCGTCGAGTGGGTGCTGCGGTCATGACGTCTCGGATGAGGCGTGCGCCCCTGCCGTCCGGCGCGACCTGCCAGGAGCCGGCGTGATGGCAAACGGGCGCCCGATCCCTCGGGCGACGGCGAGCTACGAGGGCAGCATACGCCCGCCCTGCGCCCGGCGCAGCCCTTTCATGCCCGCTCGACGAGTCGCGAAGGCTCGGGGCTCGGCACCCCGAAGCGCTCAGCGACCCGCGTCGTCCGATCCCGGTCGCCGCTCGTCGAGGAGCTTCTGCCACTCGCGCATGCGGCGCGCGACCTCGACTTCTTCTCCGGCGTCCACCGGCTCGTAGAAGCGCCGGCCCACGAGCGTGTCCGGCAAATGTTGCTGGTCGGCGATGGCCCCCGGCTCGTCGTGCGCGTACCGGTAGCCGGCCCCGTAGCCCAGATCCTTCATGAGCCGGGTCGGGGCATTGCGGATGACGAGCGGCGGCGGCAGGCTGCCGCTGGTTTCGACCTCGCTCATGGCCGCCCCGAAGCCGCGATAGATCGCGTTGCTCTTGGGCGCGGTGGCGAGGAACACGCAGCACTGCGCGATCGCGAGTTCGCCCTCGGGACTGCCCAGCTGGTGGTAGGCCTGGAACGCGGCGACGGCGATGAGCAGCGCGCGCGGTTCGGCGTTGCCCACGTCCTCGCTCGCGAAGCGCACCAGGCGGCGCGCCACGTACAGCGGATCGTCGCCCGCGGCCAGCATGCGCGCGAGCCAGTAGAGCCCGGCGTGCGGATCCGAGTCGCGCAGCGACTTGTGGAGCGCCGAGATGAGGTTGTAGTGCTCCTCCCCGACCTTGTCGTAGCGCAAGTGGCGGTGCGAGAGCGCGCGCTCCGCGGCTTCGCGCGTGATGCGCGCGCCCGAGGCGGCCGCGACTTCGAGCGCGTTCAGCGCGCGTCGCGCGTCGCCGTCCGCGCCCTCGGCCAGGAGGCGCAGCGCGTCGTCGTCGATCTCGACGGCGCGCGGCAGCCCGCGCTCGCGGTCGGCCAGCGCACGGCGCAGCAGCACGAGCAGATCGTCGGGACCCAGCTCCTTGAGCACCACGACGCGCGCGCGCGACAGCAACGCGGCATTCACCTCGAACGACGGATTCTCGGTCGTCGCGCCGATCAGGACGATGTCGCCGGCTTCGACGTGCGACAGGAACGCGTCCTGCTGGGCCTTGTTGAATCGGTGGATCTCGTCCACGAACAGCAGCGTCGGGCGTCCGCTGCGCTTCTTCTCGAGGACGGCGCGCTCCATGGTCTCGCGCACCTCCTTGACTCCGGACAGCACGGCGCTGAACGAGACGAACGGCACGTTCGCGCCCTTGGCCACGAGCCGCGCGACCGTGGTCTTGCCCGTCCCCGGCGGTCCCCACAGGATGATCGACGCGAGGTGCCGTCCGTCGCGCATGAGCGCGAGCGGCGCGCCCGGCTCGAACAGCGCGTCCTGACCGACGAGCTCCTCGAAGGTCTGCGGGCGCATCCGGTCGGCGAGCGGCGCCGGGGCGGTCTTCGCGCGGCGGTGGGGCGTGTCTCCCTTGTCGAACAGATCGCCGCTCATCGAGCGAACGCCGTGCCGCGCGGGCGATGAAGCCCGCTCAGCCGCGTCTCCGGTTCGCGGCGTCCGGCGCCGTTTCCGGATCGCCGGTGTCGGACGGGGCGAACAGGTCGCCGGACGGGCGCGCCGCGGGCGTGGCCGCAACGGGAGTGCGGCGCGCGGCGGCCACCAGCAGCGCCGCGGCCTCGTCCACCGTCTCCGGACGCCCCAGCGCGAGGCCGTGCTCCTCGAGCCGCTGGAACAGTTCCGCCAGCACCGGAGGCTCGATGTTGCTGCGCCGGAGCACGCCCGGGTCGCGGAAGATGTCGCGCGGCGCGCCCTGGGCGACGATCTCACCGCCGCGCAGCAACACGTACACCATGTCGGCCATGGCCGCGACCACGTTCACGTCGTGCGTCGCCATCACCAGCGACACGCCGTCGTCCTTGTGCAGGCGATTGAGCAGCGCCACGAGGTCGCTGCGCGAGGCCGGGTCCAGGCCCTCGAACGGCTCGTCGAGCACGAGCAGTTCGGGGCGCAGCACGAGCGCGCCGGCGAGCGCGACCTTACGCTTCTCGCCCCCGGACAGCTGGTGGCACACGCGGTCGCGCAAGTGCGCGATGCCGACGCACTCGAGCGCCTCGCTCACGAGACGATCGACCTTGGCGTCGGGATATCCGTAGTTGCGCGGCGAGAACGACACGTCGTCCCACACCGTCGGCGCGAGGATCTGGTCGTCGACGTTCTGCATCAGCACGCCGACGCGCTCGCGGATCTTGTTGAAGTGCCGCGCCGGGTTGACGCCGAACACGCTGACCTCGCCCTCCTGCGGTTCCAGCAGACCGAGCACGTGGAACAGCAGCGTGGTCTTGCCGCAGCCGTTGGGCCCGAGGATGACCACGCGCTGGCCCTTCTCGACGACGAAGTCGAGGCCGCACAGGTGCACCTGGGTCTTGTCGGGATAGGTGTGGCGCACGCACGAGACGCGCACCGCCGGGTCGTTCACACGCTCCTCCACAACACGCACGCCGCGGTCACGACCAGGGCGGCGACGAGCGCCACCCACCCGTCGAACGGAGTCAGTTCGGCGTAGTGGCGGCAGCCGCAGATGCGGCCCTGGTGGCCGCGCAGGCGCATCGTCGCATACTGGCGCTGGCTGCGCTCGAACGCGTAGAGCACGAGCGTCGCGAAACCGTCGCCGGCCTGCGCCAGGCGCCGGCCGTTCGCGCCGCCCGCGCCGCCGCGCAGTCGCATCGCGCGCCACAGCCGTTCGCCGCGCGCGCCGATGTCGAACAGCGCGCGGTACGTCAGGAACAAGCCGTCGCCGACCGAGCGCGGCAGCACGCGCGACAGCGGCGCGAACAGGTCGGGATACGGCGTCGTGCCGACCAGCCACACCGCGATCAGGCTGGCGGCGAGCGGCCTCAGCAGCAGGCGCGCCGGCGTCTGCCACGTCCCGTCCCACGCGCTGACCAGGAACAGCCCCGAGAACACGATCGGATAGCCGGCCGCGATCGCGACGAGCCGCAGCGGCAGTCGGCTCGTGAGCGCGAGCGCGGCGGCCAGCGCGTACAGCGCGCCGAGCAGCGCGAGCGAACGCGTGGCCAGCGCGAGCGCGAGCACGAGCAGCGCCAGGATCAGCTTGGACAGCGCGCTCGCGCGATGCCACACGGTGCCGCCACGGCTCGCCAGGTGATCGATGCGCGCCATCACGCCGATCATGCCGCCCCCACGCGTGGCGCCGTGGTCCCCGGCAGCAGGTCGGGCCGAACTTTCGCCAAGAAGCGCCCGAGGCCGTAGCCGACGGCCCCCTCGAGCAGCATGCCTACGACCCACAGCGGCAGCGCGATCCCCGACAGCACGCCGAGCCGCGCCGGAGCGGCGGCGACGCCCAGGCGCAGCGCGAGCCCGACGACCGCGAACCACGCGAGGCCGGACACGCCCTGCGCGGCGCCGGCCGCGAGTGCCAGCGACACCGCCGGTGAGCGATGCGCGCGGAGCGCGCGATACAGGGGCCGGGCCAGCGCCGCGCCCGATCCCAGCACCAGCGCGTTCAATCCGATCACCGTGAATCCTCCGTGCCCGGCCAGCGCCAGGATGGCGCTGACCACGAACAGCACCTGGAACGCGCCGGCGGCGCCGAGCAGCACGCCGAGCGGGCCGGCCAGGCTCAGATGGTAGTCCACCGGGCCGAGCGGCAGCTCGACCGCCATGGCCGCGAGCACCAGCCCACCCAGCGCGCCACGCAGCGCGACCTGGACTCCCTCGTCGTGCCCGGCGCGGCGCGAGGCCAGCACGAGCAGCAGCAGGGCGAGCGCGAGCCCGGGCGCCCATACCCACCAGGCCAGCACGCCGTCGGGAATGTGCAGGTGGGACACGGCTACTGCGCCCACGCCGCGGCGACGCCGCAGGGGTTTGCGCCGGCCGCGGCGAACATGCTCAGCGCGGCCTCGAACGTCGCGCCGGTCGTGACCACGTCGTCCACCACGAGCACGCGCCGCCCGCTCCAGCACCCCGGCTCGCGCACGCGGAACGCGCCCGCCAGGTTCGCCCGGCGCTCGCGCGCGTCGAGCCGCGTCTGCGGCGTCGTGGCGCGCACGCGCTCCAGCGCGCAATCGAGCACGGGCACGCCGAGCGCCTTGCCGAGCGCGTGGGCCAGCGCCGACGCCTGATCGTAGCCGCGTTCGCGGCGCCGCGCGGCGTGGAGCGGGACCGGCACGACGAGATCGGCGCGCGGCACGAGCGGCGCGACCCGCGCCATCGCGGCGCCGAGCGCCGCGGCCACCCGCGGCCGCTCCTCGAACTTGAGCGCGGCGATCACGGCCTCCGCGCCGGCCGCGTAGACCCAGGCCGGCCACACCTGGAACGCCGCGTGGCGCGCGCAGCCGACGGGCGGGCGCCCCGCACCCAGGCAGCGCACGCACACCGCGACGCGCACGGCGGGCACGGCGTCCCAGCACGCACGGCACAGCACGCGCGCCGGCGAGGCCGCGGCCCCGCATTCCGGGCACGCCTGCGGCAGCGCGAACGCCGCGAGGCCGCGCCACGCACGCCGCGCATGGCGGCCGGCGCGGCGGCGCGCGCGGTCGAGCGCGCGCGGCAGCCCGCTCATCGCGGCCATCCCACGGCGCGCAACAGCGGTTCGAGCGGCACCTCGCGCTCGGCCCACAGCGACAGCGAGCGGCGCGCCTGGAACACGAGCAGGCCGAGCCCGTCGCACGCCTCGAGCCGGCGCGCGCGCGCTTCGCGCACCCACGCCGTCGGCGCCTCGCCGTAGACCAGGTCCACGACGAGCGCGCCGCCCGGAATCCCGGCGACGGGCAGCGGCCCGTCGCGCCCGGCCAGCGGCGTCGCGTTCACGATCACGGTGGCGTGAGCCAGTTCCTCGGACTCCTCGGCCGAGCGCCAACCGACCAGGTGCGCGCCGAGCGCATCGCCTTCGGCGCCGACGCGAACCGGCGAGCGAGCGCTGATCGCGACGGTCGCCCCCGAGTCGGCGAGCGCGGTCGCCAGGCTGCGGGCCGCGCCGCCCGCGCCCAGCAGCAGCACGCGCTGCGCCGCCGGATCGCGCCCCATCACGCCGAGCAGGTCGAGGAACCCCGAGCCGTCCGTGGTGTCGCCCCACAGGCCCTCGGTGCCGAAGCCGATGGTGTTCACGGAGCGTGCGCGTGCGGCGGCCGGCGAGAGCCGATCCAGATGTTCGAGCGCGACCGTCTTCAGAGGATAGGTCAAATTGACGCCGCGCCATCCGGCGGCGCTCAGCTCCGTGAGACGCGCGCCCAGGTCCTCGCTGCGCGTGCGCATGGCGACGGACTCTCCGCTCCAGCCCAGCGCCTCCAGCCCGGCGCGGTGCAGCACGGGCGAAAGCGTGAACGTCAGGGGATCGCCCAGAACCCCCACGCGGCAGAACGCGGCCACGCGCTCAGGTCCGGCTCTGGCGCCCGAGGCGCAGCAGCATGAGCGCGCTGAACAGGACCATCGCGATGCTCGTGAGCTGGCTCTCGGTGAGCGACACCGTCTTGAGGGTGAGCACCGTCGCGTCGGCTTCGTACGCGCGCGTGAAGTCGAGCGGAATGCGCACGAGCGCGAACAGCGCGACGAACGCCCAGAACAATTGACCGGGCACGTGCAGCCGCTTGCGCATGACCCACGCGAGCAGAAACAGGACGAGGCCGGCCATCGCGAAGTACAGCTGCGACGGATGGATCGGCGTGTCGCCGAACTCGAGACCGGCGAAGGAATCGGGCGGGAACACGACGCCCCACGGCAGGTGCGTCGGCCGGCCGTAGCAGCAGCCGTTCAGGAAGCACCCCACGCGGCCGAACATCGTGCCGAGCGCAATCGAGGGCGTCAGCGCGTCGGCGACCGTCCACATCGGCAGCCCGAGCCGCCGCGCCGTGATGAGCCCGCCGAGCGTGCCGACGATGACGCCGCCGTACAGCGTGAGCCCGCCCTGCCACAGCGCGAACACGCTGCCCCACTCGCGACGGAACTCGGCGACGTGCTCGAGCACGTACAGCGCACGGGCGCCGAGGATGGACGAGACGAGCGCGACCAGGATCACCGTCACCACGCGGTCCTCGTCGAGCCCGCGGCGTCGCGCTTCGGCGAGCCCGATCCAGGTGCCGACCAGGAACGCCACGGCCAGCATCAATCCGTACGAGCGGATGTGCAGGAAGCCCCAGTGGAGGATTTCGGGATGCACCGGGCCGTCAGCCTTCCTGCCGGCGCAACGCGACGTTCTGCAGCAGTCCGAGCTGGATGCCGTTGACGAGCAGGGCAGTGCCTCCGTACGAGAGCAGCGGCAGGGGCAGCCCGGTCACCGGGGCCCAGCCGATGGTCATGAGCATGTTCACCATGATGTGGTAGAAGAACGCGGAAACCAGGCCCACGGTGAGCAGGCTGGCGAATCCATTGCGCGTCACCACGGCCAGGCGGAAGCCGCGCACGATGACGACCGCGTACAGTATCACCACCGTCAACGCGCCGAGCAGCCCCAGCTCCTCGCCCACGACCGAGTAGATGAAGTCGGTGTGGCGCATGGGCAGGAACGCGAGCGCCTTCTGCGAGCCCTTGAGATAGCCCTTCCCGGTCACGCCGCCCGAGCCGATGGCGATCTGCGACTGGATGATCTGGTAACCCGCCCCGTACGGATCGTTGCCCGGGTTGAGGAACGTCTCGATGCGCCGGCGCTGATAGTCGTGCATGTGGTGCCACACGTGCGGCAGCGCGAACGCGACCGCTCCGTTCAGCACCAGCACGACGACGAGCGACACGATGCGCGGCCGGGCCACGCCGAGCAGGATCGCGAGCAGTCCGGCGAACCACCACAGCGTCCCGGTCACGAAGAACAACAGCGCGTTGAACACCGGCGACAGCCCGAGCAGCAGCTGGCCGACGGGCAGTCCGGCCCAGAAGTACATGGTCACGAGGATGACCGGGAACGACACGGCGGTGCCCAGGTCCGGCTCCTTGGCCACGAGCGCGAACGGCACGAGCGTGAGCAGCAACGCCGGCAGCCAGTGTCGGACGCGCCTCAGGTCGAGCTTCTGCTTGTCGAAGCGTCGCGCGAGCATGAGCACGGTCGCCAGCTTCGCGATCTCCGAAGGCTGGAAGCGGATCGGTCCGATGTCCAGCCAGCGCTTCGCGCCCATCGCGCTCGTGCCCACGACGAGGACCGCGACGAGCATCAGCAGGGAAATGCCGTAGATGGGATACGCGAGGGAGTCGTACACGCGCAGCGGGATGGTGGCCGCGACCCAGGCCGCCACCAGCGCGATCCCGGCCCACATGAGCTGCCGCGTCCACAGCCCCTGGTGAGCGCCCGGCACCGACGTCGCGCTGTACACGACGAGCAGGCCGATCGTCACGAGCGCGATCGACGCGAGAGCCAGCGGCACGTCGATCGACGGCACGCGCAGTCTAATCGGCATCGCGGACCTCCGTCGTCTCGCGCACCCCGGGGATCGACTTGGCGTTTTGCAGCGAGTCGGGCAGGAACAGCTTGCGCAGGACCGCTCCGGCCGGCGGCGCGGCGAACGTGCCGCCGTGGCCGACGTTCTCGACCACCACCGCGATCGCGATCTGCGGGTTGTCGACCGGCGCGTAGCACACGAACAGCGCGTGCGGTTTGCCGTGGGGGTTCTGCGCCGTGCCGGTCTTGCCCGCCACGCGCAGGCCCGGAATGTGCGCCGCGCTCCCGGTGCCGGTGTCGATGACGCGCTCCATGCCGGTGTGGAGCGCGTCCCACACCGCGGCGTCGGCGGTGATTCCGCTGGACGCGGGACGCGCGACCTTGAACTGCGGCTCGTTGACGATGGCCTCGACGACGTGCGGACACAACGCGCGGCCGTTGACGGCGACCTCCGCGGTCATCAGCGCGAGTTGCAGCGGCGTCACCAGGATCTCGCCCTGCCCGATCGCCAGGTTCAGCATCATGCCCTTGCGCCAATGTCCCGCGCCCCAGCGCCGGTCGTACCACGCGGCGTCGGGAATGAGCCCGCGCCGCTCCTGCGGCAGGTCCACGCTGGTGCGGTCGCCGAGTCCCAGCGCGCGTGCCGTCTCCATCAGGTGATCGAGGCCGACGCGCGGGCCCAACTGGTAGAAGTACACGTCGCAGGAATTCTGCAACGCCTCGATGAGGTTCAACACGCCGTGGCCGGACGGCTTCCAGCACGCGAACGAGCGGTCTCCGAAGAAGTAGCGCCCGGTGCACGGCGCGAACGTCGTGCGCGGCGTGGCCGCGCCGTAGCGCAGCGCGGCCAGCATGGTCACGATCTTGAACGTCGAGCCGGGCGGATACATGCCCTGCAGCGCGCGATCGAGCAGCGGATTCGCGCCGCCGCTCGACAGCTCGCGCCAGCGCGCCCACGTCAGGCCTTCCGAGAACTCGTTGGGATCGTACGCCGGCCGGCTGACCATTCCGAGCACGCCGCCGTCGCGCGGATCGATGGCCACGGCGCCGCCGCGCTCCACGCCCTTCATCGCCTCTTCGAGCGCGCGCTGCACCTTCAGGTCGATGGTCAGCGTCAGGCTGTGTCCGGCGACCGGGGGCAGCGGCGGGCCTTCGTTCAGGCTGCTGACCCGCTTGCCCATGGCGTTGACCACGACGAACTCGGCGCCGTCGCGCCCGCGCAGGATGTCCTCGTAGCGCCGCTCGACGCCGGTGCGACCGATGAGATCGCCGGGTCGGTAGCCGTCCTGCTGGAGCGAGTCCATCTCGACGTCGTTGATCTCGCCGGCGTAGCCGAGCAGGTGCGAGGCGAGCGTGCCGTTCGGGTAGTGGCGCAGCGGCTCGATCTGGACCTCCAGCCCGGGCAGTTCCGACCGCCACTCCTCGACGCCCGCGACGATGGGCGGCGGCGCGTTGTGCCGGAGCATCGCGGTCTGGCCGCTCTGGTTCGCGAGCGCGACGCGGCGCCGCACTTCCGCGCTGTCCATTTCCGCGAGCGCCGACAGGTGCGCGATGTAGCGCGGGCTCATCGTCAGGCGCACCGAGGCCACGCTCTCGCTCGGGAACGGACGGAACACGACGTTGAAGCTGGGCGCGCTGTCGGCGAGCAGCTCGCCGTGGCGGTCGTAGATGGCGCCGCGCGGCGCGCGCAGCACCTCGAGACGCACGCGATTCTCCTTGGCCAGTTCCACGTACTGGTCGTGCTGCACCACCTGCAGGCGCAGCAGTCCGATCACGACCAGGCCGAAGCCGATCGCGACGCACGCCGCGAGCAGCGTGAACCGGGATTCCCTAAGAAGACGTGTTTGATTTGAGGACAGCATGTCCGAACAAGGGTTGACCGAGGACGCGGCGCACGATGCCGAGCAAAACGGTTCCGGCGGCGGCCGTGGCCGCCGAGGCCACGACGACGCGCAGCGCCAGGTAGGGCCAGCCGGCAAGCCCGCTGAACTCGAACGCCGCCGACCACAATTGATGCACGAGCGTGGCCAGCAGGATGATCACGAATTGCGTACGCGCGCTGTCGCGGACCAGCGTACGGCTCAGCCGGCCGACCGCGTAGCCCATCAGCGACAGGAGCAGCGCATGGCGCCCGAGCCAGTGCGCGGCGTCGAGGTCGGCGGCCAGCCCGATCACGAATCCGAACGAGGAGCCCCACGTTTCGCCGGCGCGGAACGCCCAGACCACGGTCGCGAACGCGAGCACGTCCAGCACCAGACCCTTGGCGGCCAGCGTCGACAGGGCGGTCGAGCGCAGCAGCAGCGCGACCATGGCCATCGTGATCAGACCGACGATGCCCCTCATGGGTGATCCTCGAGCGCGGGCGGCCGCGCGATGACGAACGCCTGACGGACCCGCGACAGCCGTGCCGCGGCATCGACCTCGATGTCCTGCACGAGGCCGCTCGGGTCCTTCGCCAGGCGCACGACGCGTCCGACCGGCAGCCCGCGCGGGTAGCGGCGCGACAGGCCCGACGTGATGACCTGCTGGCCGACGCGCACGGTATCGGCCAGGGGCACGCCGGTCAGCACCAGGCGCGGGCGCGGCGCCATGCTGAAGCGCAGCACACCGAGCACGCCCGTGCTCTCGACCTCGCACGCCACCGCGGAGTTGAGATCCGTGAGCAGCACGACGCGGCTCATCCCGGAATAGCTCTCGCCGACGCGGCCGAGCAGGCCCTCGGCCGTCACCACGGCGTCGCCCTCGCGTACGCCCTGGTGAGTGCCGGCGCTCAGCGTGGCCGCCGCGGGCACGGCCTCACCCGAGAGCGCGAGCACTTCGACGGGCTTGAGGGCATAGCCGTGGAGCGTGGGCAGCGCGAGCTGCTGGCGCAGGCGCTGGTTCTCGACGCCGGCCACGCGCAGGCGCTCGTTCTCGACTTCCAGCTCGGCGAGGTGCTGCTGGAGCTGCTGGTTGTCGCGCCAGGCCGCGGCCACGCGATCCGCGGTCAGGACGACGCGGTCGAACGGCGCGAACACGAACGCCCCGCCCGCCCGCAGCCACGACTGGGGAATGCGCTCCCCCGTCATCAGGAGCACAAGCGAAAGCGCCGCGTAGAGCCCCAAGAGGGCGCTACTGCGGCGCTCGGCGGGGGGCAGGAAGCCGCCCATGCGTCAGTCCTTGTGGCCGCTCAGGATTACCTTTTCGTAGTCCTCGAGCTGCTCGAGGATCTTGCCCGCCCCGAGCACCACACAGGTGAGAGGGTCCTGGGCGACGCGAATGTTGAGGTTCGTCACTTCACGGAGCAGCAGATCGAGCCCGCGCAGCAGCGCGCCGCCGCCGGTCATGAAGATGCCGCGATCCACGATGTCCGCCGCCAGCTCGGGCGGCGTGCGCTCCAGCGATTCGCGCAGCGCGTTCACGATCTGGCCGACCGGTTCCTGCAGCGCCTCGCGGATCTCGACGGAGGAGACGCGCAGCGTGCGCGGAATGCCCCGCACCAGGTCGCGGCCCTTGATCTCCATGTCCATCTCTTCGGGCAGCGGGAACGCCGAGCCGATCTCGATCTTGATGCGCTCCGCGGTCTGCTCGCCGATCATCATGTTGTACGCCTTCTTCGCGTAATTCATGATGGCTTCGTCCATCTCGTCGCCGCCGGTGCGGATCGAGGTCTTGGTGACGATGCCGTTCAACGCGATGACGGCGATCTCGGTGGTGCCACCGCCGATGTCGACGACCATGTTGCCGGTCGGCGTGTCCACGGGAAGCCCGACGCCGATGGCCGCGGCGATCGGCTCGGGGACGAGCAGGACCTCGCGGGCGCTGGCGCGCATCGCCGAATCGATGACCGCGCGCTTTTCGACCTCGGTGATGCCCGACGGCACGCAGATGATGATGCGCGGGCGGACCAGGAACTTGTGCTTCTGGACGCGGTGCACGAATTCGCGCAGCAGGTCCTCGGTCAACTCGAAATCGGCGATGACGCCGTCCTTGAGCGGGCGCACGGCGTTGATCTCGTCAGGGGTGCGGCCCAGCATGAGCTTGGCCTCGCTCCCGACCGCCAGCACCTTGCCCGTGGCTTTGTCCACGGCGACCACCGACGGCTCGTTCAGCACGATTCCGCGCCCGCGCACGAACACGAGGGTGTTGGCCGTCCCCAGGTCCATGGCCACGTCGGTCGAGAAGAAGCCCATCAAGCTGTCGAGAAACATCCCTACCTCTCCATGGTTGGGTGGCGCCTGAGTCGAACCGATCGAGCCGTTTGCCTTGGGGTGGGAGTCTTGCGAGGGACAGCGTCTCGGGCGTCCTTGCCCGCCAGGCTGCGGCACGCTAGCACCTGCCCGGAGCGCCCTGCAAGCTTCCAATCCCCTTCGCGCCCATGCAGCTAGGCGAATCGATCGGCTTCAAACAGGACTCGCGCCCGCAGCGTCGGCCCGGCCGACGCTTTCTCGGAACGTCGTTCCACTAGGACCCTCATCGGCAGCGCGGCGCGCCGGCTTCATCGGAAGTCATCGCGACGGCACTCAATCGCTTAGAGGTTTCGCCCCGGAGGCCGCGGTCGGGCTGGTCCGGAGCTTGCGTGCTGCTCTTTCGCGGCTCGGTGCGCGACTCCTCGAGCCCACCTCCTCGCGAGTGCCCTCCAGGCTCTCCAGGCACTCGCAGGCCGGCGCCTCGCTACCGAGGCGCCGGCTCTCTTTTCGGGCGTTCGCGGGGCCGTGCGGGGTATGGTGGTTCACGCGCTCGCCATGGCCCCGATTCGTTGACCCCCCTTCGCGCACGATGCTAGCCTCTCCACGTGACCCTGCCGTCCCGCAACCGCGCATGACGCTGCTGAGACGTGCCTCCGCTCTCCTGCTCCCCCTGCTCCTCGCCCTGGCCTCGCTGACCGGGCCAGGGCACGCCCAGACCACGTCCTCGCGCTTCGCGTTCGCGGACACCACGTTGCTGCGCGACACCCTGGGGCTGCACTTCGACCGGCTGTTCGAGCTGGCCGACAGCCTGAACCTGCTGCCCGATTCGCTGCGCGCCCTGTCCATCCGCTACCGCCTGCGCCTGCCAGTGATCGTCTCCATGGCCGACAGCCTCGGGCTTCCGGTGGACAGCCTCGGGTCGTACATCCTGCGCGAGCGGTTCAATCCGCTTTCCGCCCCGGGTCGGAGCTCGACGGCGTTTCACTACGGGAGCACCTACAACGTCGGGCAGACGTCGAGCGAGTGGGACAACAACTCGACGACCTCGATCCTGCGCGGTCCCTTGTTCGTGAACAACATCACGACCATCACCCTCAACCGCCGCCAGTCCGTCGGCCAGTTGAGCCTGCTGCAAACGAGGAGTTCGACCACGGAATCCGGGTACAAGTTCTCGCCGCGCATGTCGCTCGGCGCCCAGGCCGACCTGGTCCGCAACGACTCGGCGGATCCCGGTGGCGCCACGAACCGCCAGTCCTCGAATCACCTCCAGCTCTCGATGCGCAGCCAGCAGCAACCCGGCCACGGGCTGAACTCCAACTTCAACGCGCTGACCGGCGTCGTGGATGACAGCGATCCCAACAAGCTCAAGCGCGGCTTGTCGGGCGACGTGAACGGCCGCGTGCGCTACACGAGTCCATGGTTCTCGCAGGACATGAGCGGTCAGCTCCAGGGCAACCTGGCGCGATCGCGCATCCCCAACACCCAGTTCCAGCTGAACACGAGCGATCACACACGCAACGCGCGCGGCACGCTGACCGTGCAGCCCGAACCGGTCGCCGGCCTCGTGGTCAATTACAACGTCCGCGACATCGTGGTCGAGACGCCGCGCGACACGGTTTCCATTCAGCAGTTGCGCACCCAGAGCGACGGCATCGACGCCACCATGCGCCTGCGCCGCGACAGCGACCATTACCTGAACCTCACCGGGCGCACCGCGCACAATCGTCAGCTGAGCGGCCAGATCTTCGGCGCCGAATCGCGACGGCACGACAAGAGCGCCGGCTACGACGCGCGCTGGGGGCTCCTCGGCTGGACGCTCGACCACGACTTCTCGCTGAGCCGCTCGCGCTCGGAATTCCCGCTGCGCGACACGACCGGCGGTTACGGCGAGTCGCTGTACGTCCGCACCATCGGCGCGACGACGAGTCGCACGTTCGGCCCGCGCCTCGTGGGCAAGGCCACGGCGCGCGTCACGCTCTCGTCGTTCCGCTACTTTCTGATCGGCTTCTACCCGACCGTGCCCATCGATCACGACCAGTACGTTCAGAACTATCGCGTCGAGGGGAGCTACACGCGCTCCGAGCGGCTGAACAGTTCGCTGGCGCTCGACGTCACGCGGACCCTGCTCATCAACCTCTCGGCCGCCAGCTCCGCGGCCAACAACGAGGATCACACGTACCGCGCGGAGTGGAGCTGGACCTACCGCCTGCTCCCCGGGCTCACCGCGACGCAGCGCAACGCGGTGAGCGCCGACTACCTGGTGTACGCGAACCTGCCCGAGAACAACACGCTGGCCTTGAACTACAGCACGAACACGCAGCTCAACGCCGTGCTGACGCCGCGCCTGACCGTCGACGTCATCCACAACGTGCTGTTCCAACCCACCGGCACGTTTCTGCGCCAGCCCGACGGCTTCCTCGCGTTCGGCGAGTCGAACCAGAGCCACAACTACACGCTCGACGTACGCATCGGCTACACGCCCGTTCCAAGCGTGCAGCTGTCGCTCAATCCCAGGTACGAGGCGATCGACCGCGACAATTCGGTCGACGGCGTGATCGCGCCGCAGCGCAAGACCCGCTCCCTGAACTTCGCGGGCGGCGCGAACCTCAACGTGCCGCTCGGGCGCCGCGGCAAGCTGACTGGAAACATCGCGCGCAATTTCCGCGCGGATCGGACGACGTCGTACAGCGCCGGATTGCCGCAGCCCTCGCCCGCCTCCCAGACCGACTTCTGGAGCGGAACGCTGGAGCTGTCGTGGGACTTGCAATGAAACCGCGTGTCGCCCCCCTGCTCCTGCTGGCTGCGACCTGGGGCATGTGCACGGGCGCGGTCGGGGCGTGCAACCTGTTCCGCCCCGCGACGCCCGAAGGCGGCGGCGCGGGCGTATTCGTACGCACGAATTACACGGATCCCGACTCGCTGCTCGCGACGATGGCGCTCGGGCTGGACGCCAAGGCCCAGGGCAACGGTCCGGATGCCTACACCGGCGCTCTCGGCACGGCCGACAACGGCGGCGCGTTCAGCGCCACGTTCGATCCGGCCGTCATCATCAACGTGGGCCTGACTGTCGCTCCGCCCTGGGGCCTCGACGAGGAGCGGCGCTTCTTCGGCGGCTTCGTGGGATTGCGTTCGACGGCCTACGATATGCAATGGAGTCCCAATCCCGACCCGAACCTGCACGACGTGATCGAGGATCGACACGTCATTCTCTATCGGAAGTACCAGGTGTACGCTCTCCCCACGGAAGGCGATGCGGAGCGCATCGCGATCGGGTTGGCCGACCTCGAGATGGTGAGCAACGGCACGCGCTGGTTCCTGGTCAAGTGGACGGATCACGTGGATCCCTCGATCGGCGTGACGCCGCCGGCTCAGGAAGACAAGAGCTTCAGCGCGCGGAGGATCGACTACCGATGAACGCATTCCACAGAGCAGCCATGCGCCGCTTCGCGCGAGCGTTTGCCCTGGTCGTCGTCGTGCTGCCCCTGACCGGCTGTTTCAATCCGTTCGACCCGCGGATCGCGGCCGGCGGCGCGCCGCCGACGCCACCTCCCGTCCCCACGTCCGCGGCGAACGTGCTGCGCCTGCTCCAGTGGTGCTACAAGAATCGCGCGATCGCCGAGTACCGCGAGATCTTCACCGACACGTACGTGTTCAAGTTCTCGACGCGCGACTCGGCGGGTAACAACTTCGACCGCCCGTGGATCCGCGAGGACGAATTGCAGAGCGCCGAGAAGCTGTTCGTCACCGGCACGCCCGACGCGCCGCCCGCCAGCAACATCTCGTTCGACTACACGTCGGACCTCGTCGCCGTACCGGACGCGCGCCCCGGCATGGATCCCGGCTGGCACAAGCAGATCCGCGCCCAGGTGCTGCTGCGCATCACGACCGGAGACGGACAGACGGAAGTGAAGGGCCCGGCCTTGTTCTATCTCGTGGCCGGCGACTCCGCGGCGATCCCGCTCGAGCTGAAGAACCAGGGCTTCAAGCCGGACCACAACCGCTGGTGGATCGACCGCTGGGAGGACGAGACCGAGGGCGGCAACATCGCGCAGGCCATCCTCCGGCGCGCGCCTCCCCCAGACGCGGCGCTCCGCGCAGCGGCGGGCGCTGCGGGACCGGCCTCGCCGCTCGCGGCACGCGGCGACGCCCGCGTGGACGGGGCGGCCACGCTGCCCGCGGACATGCTGTGGGGCCAGCTCAAGATCTACTACCTGGGACCGCACTGACCGCACGGCGCGCCGCAGGGCCGTCCGAGATTTCGCAGCGCGGGTGCCCGGCGCGGGGCGCCGTTGCGACGCGGTCGTTGGCCCGCGTTCCTTGTTCGCGTGGGGACGCGGGGGCTATACTGCCGCCCGTTTTCGCTCCGAGCAAATGCCCGCTGCGTGCTCACTCACCGATTCGCGCGCTCTCTCGTGGGCCGCGAGGACAAGCACCGACGGCCGTCAGGAAGTCATCGTCCGAGTCGGTGGAGGATCCCATGCCTGCTGAAGGCGCCAACATTCAGAAGGAGTTGAACCCGCTCGCCAACGCCGAACGCCAGTTCGAAGAGGCGGCGGCGCGGCTGAACCTGGCGGAGGGCATCAAGGAAGTCATCAAGCGCCCGCGGCGCGCGACCATCGTGTCGCTGCCGATCCAGATGGACGACGGCACGATTCACGTGTTCACCGGGTACCGCGTGCAGCACAGCATCGTGCGCGGACCGGCCAAGGGCGGCATCCGCTACCACCCGCAGGTCACCCTCGAAGAGGTCGAAGCGCTGGCCGCGTGGATGACGTGGAAGTGCGCGGTCGTGAACATTCCATTCGGCGGCGGCAAGGGCGGCATCGAGTGCGATCCGTCGAAGCTCTCCAAGGGCGAACTGGAGCGCCTGACGCGTCGCTACGCGGCCGACCTCTCCGACCTGTTCGGACCCGAGAGCGACGTGCCCGCGCCGGACGTGAACACCGACTCGCAGATCATGGCCTGGATCGTCGACACGTACTCCATGCATGAACGGCGCACGGAGTACGCGGTCGTGACCGGCAAGCCGCTGGAAGTCGGCGGATCGGCCGGGCGGCGTGAGGCGACGGGCCGCGGCGTCTGGCTGTGCGTGCGCGACGCGTGCGCGCACCTCAAGCTGCCTTTGAAGGGCGCGCGTGTGGCGGTGCAGGGCTTCGGCAACGTGGGTTCGGTCTCCGCCGACCTGCTGGCCAAGCAAGGCGCCAAGGTCGTCGCCGCCTCGGACATCAGCGGCGCGATCCACAACCCGGCCGGCCTCGACATCCCGGCGCTCCTGAGCTGGGTCGCCGACCACCGCGGGGTCAAGGGCTTCCCCGGCAGCCAGCCGCTCACCACGTCGATCATCGAAGTGGACTGCGACATCCTGGTGCCGGCCGCGCTCGAGAGCCAGATCACGGTCGAGAACGCGGACCGCGTCAAGGCCAAGATCATCGCCGAGGGCGCGAATGGGCCCACCACGCCCGATGCCGACATCATCCTCGAGAAGAAGGGCGTGTTCGTGATCCCCGACATCCTGTGCAACTCGGGCGGCGTGACGGTTTCCTACTTCGAGTGGGTGCAGAACCGCATGGGCCTCTATTGGCCCGAGAAGGAAGTGAACGAGCGGCTCGAGCACACGATGGTCGAGGCGTTCCAGGGTGTGCTCGCGAAGGCGGTGGAACACCGCGTCAACATGCGCGTCGCGGCGTTCATGGTCGCGATCGAGCGCGTGGTGAAGGTCATCATGCTGCGCGGCGTGTACGCCTGACGCCGGCTCCGATCACGAAAACGGCCCGGGTCCCCGTGAAGGGACCCGGGCCTTCGTGTTTCGCCGTGAAGGCGGTCTCTAGAACAGCATGTTCAGCGAGACGTGCTGGACGTCGTCGAAGAAGTTGCTGACCGTCTGTCCGGCGTAGTCGACCCACATCTGCGTGGCGCCGAGCGGGACGCGCACTCCCGCGCCGTAGCTGAGCCCGAACAGATCGTCGCTGTTCGACGTGATCTTGTACCCGCCGCGCAGCGCGAAGACCTTGTGGAGCACGAACTCGGCGCCCACGCGGCCCTCGTCCACGTCGAAGCTGTTGTTCTGGTACAGCCCGTGCAGCGCGAACGTGTTCACGCCCTGAACGAGCGGCAGCGACAGCGCGAGCTGAAACGTCGAGGGCATCTCGAAATTCGCCGAGCTCAGGGCCAGCGTCTTGTTGCCCGACTGAGGGTCGTCGACGTTCAGCCGCTGGTTCAGCTCGAAGTCGCTGCCGGAGAAGTTCAGATTCGGCCCGAAGTTCTTCATGGCCATCCCCAGCTTCATGCCGTGGTAGCCGGTGTCGTACTGGAAGCCGAAGTCGAACGCCACGCCGGCGGCCGTCTCCTGCATGATGTGCTCGGACACGTAGTAGGCCGTGCCGCCGAAGTTGACGCGGTCGGTCATGCGCTTGGCGTACGTCAGGCCGAGCGTGCTGAACGTGGGCGAGAAGATCTCGCCCGTGCCGTCCGGCGCGGTCTCGGTGGTCTTCTCGATGTCGCCGATGCTGAGCACCTTTACGCTGACGCCGATCATCCCGAGGCCGCCGAGTGAACGGCCGATGCCCACGTAGTTGAGTCCCATGCCGGCCAGGTAGTCGGTGTGGCTGAACATGACCTGGGTCGCGTTGTCGCTGCCGGCCAGCCCCGCCGGATTGAAGTACAGGGCCTCGACGCCGGACACGTCGCCGATGTTGGCCCCGGCCAGCGCCGTGCTGCGCGCGCCCACCGGCAGCCGCAACTCCGGCGCGCCGGCGGTTCCCAGTCGCTGCGTGGAGCCGGCCCAGCTGGTGCCAACCCCCACCGTCAGGATGGCCAAGGCCACCCCCATCCATCGAATCGTCCTCATCGTCTTCCGCTCCTCTCGGTCACAAAGTCGATCGGTCATGTGGGTTTCGCCGGAACTCAGAAGTTGTTCAGGCGCTCCTTCTCCATGAACACGGCGACCTTGCCCACGTGGGTGCCGAAGCCGGGCGCGTCGACGTGGAAGATGTAGATCCCGCTGCCGACCGGAAGGCCGTGGTCGGTTTCGAGATCCCAGGTGAGTTGGGACGTATCGTCGTTCTTGTCGAGTGTCCGCACTTTGTCGCCTGCCAGGTTGAAGATGCGCACGGTGCAGCGCGCGGGCAGATGCGTGAACTTGAGGACTCGGCTGAACTGGTTCGTTTCGTACGTGGAGTGGCTGAAGTACGGGTTCGGAACGGCGCGGATGCGCGCCATCTCGGACTTGGCCAGCGCCGCGTCGCTGCGATTCGCGGCCGTCGTCGAGAACGTGAAGTAGTCGTTCGCCGAAGACGGGATGCTCGTCGTGAACAGCAGCTTGTCGCCGGCATCGATGACCGCGCCCGCCGATGTCCGGTTCGGCCACACCGCGTACCAGAAGTCGATGTTGCCGTTCAGCACGTCCGTCAGCGTCGGGTCCTTGAAGTACGTCGAGTCGATGGTCCCCGTATACGTGCTGCTCATCACCCACAGGAGCTCGCGCTGTCCGTCCGGACTGTCGTCGGGATCCCAGATGCCGTCGTCGATCGTGCCCGGGGCGTTCTCCAGGAACGCGACGTTCAGCTGAGTGTTCGAGTCCGTGTCGTACACCTTGAACGGCACGTCGACGAAGTTCTGGATGAGGTACGTGCGCGGCGAACAGTTGCAGCGCTCGTAGCGGTAGGCCTTCTGTCCGGCCGGGCCGCCCGTGAAGCGGACCGTGACGTTCGGGCCCGTCGAACCCGACGCGATGGACGAGCCGAACAGATCCGCGGCGTAGCCGGCGCCGCCGCCGAAGAACGGCAGCCCTTCATCGACGCCCTGGATCGCCGCGGGATTGCCGCCCGTCGTGTCGACGTAGCTGACGCGCGCGAGCAGGCCGGGCGGCTGGCTGACGATCTTGACCTGGATGCCGTCCACGATCGGGTTCGCGTCGTCACCCGCGAAGTCGGTCCAGTTGTTGATGACCGTGTCGACCGTCGCCCCGACCGTGCGCACCAGGTACCACGTGATCTCGGTGCTCGTCGGTCCGGCCGGCTTGAAACCGACGCGGTAGTCCGCGTTGAGCACGTTCTCCGGCTCGATGACCGTGCTGGTGACGATGTCGGTGCTCCCGTTCGGATTCGCGACGACCTGGCCCTGCGCGATCGGGCCGATTTGCGCGCTCGCGAGATCCGTCCCCGCGGCCGGCGTCTGCGGGATGACCGGAATCACCTGGAACGCGGATTCCAGCACCTTCGGGAAGCCGCTCAAGTCGACGGCATACGCGGTGACCGCGAAGAAGTACTTCTGCCCCACGAACAGCGGGCCGCCGCGCACCGCATCCTGGTCGAGTTCGATGCCGTACTTGAGCCCCACGTCCTGGCCGAACGCCTTGCCGATCGGCAGGATCAGGCCCTGGTCCTCGTTGAAGTCATCGTCGACCACGGTCGTGATGCCGTCCACCTTGTCGTAGGTCGCGATCCGCGTGAACGGACCCGCCACCGAGGCGCCCTGGTACACGACGTAGCCTTCGAACTGGTACGGCGCCTGGTTGTAGTTCTCGGCGCGCGTGTCCCACGACAGGAATACCGAGCCGTCACGCGTCGACGGCGTGACGCGCGGGCTCTGCGGCGGATTCGGCAGATCGAAGTTCGCGTCGAACGCGGTCTGCGCGAACGTGTCGAAGAACTTCATGAGCGAGATGCTGGCCAGTCGGTTCTTGCTCTGGCCGACCACGATCGCGGCGACGACCTCCTGCGTGTCGCCGGTCGCCATCGTGAACGGACCGCTCGACAGCATGAGACGGCGATCGGCCGGGCTCGCGTCCAGCCAGCCGGAGCCGGTGACCGGATCCCCGGACACCTGGAACGTCGTCGGCGAGCTCGTCACCGGATTGATGACGATGTTGCCGTCCGCGTCCAACCCCTTCATGTAGTTGTAGCTCTTGAACGCCGTGTTGGGGTCGGTGCCGTTGATGTACTTGTTGAACGACGTCATGCCCAGCGTGATCGGGCCGGGAATGGTCGGGCCCTTGAAGAAGTCGTAGCCGACCGCGGGCGGTTGCCCGCTGTACAGCTGGTCCGCGTTCGTCGCGTTGTACACGTAGCCGAGACCGAGCGACGGATCGCAGCCGACGAGGTCGTCACCGGCTCCGCCCAGGTCCGGATCGCTCCACTGCGACACGAACATGCTGTCCAGCGTGTTCACGCCCTTGTTGATGATCCGGTACTTGATGAAGATCGTGTTGCCGAGCGCGCCCTGGCGATTGAACGCGAACGTGGTCTGCTGGATCTCGACGCCGAGCACACGATTCGCCGCACTCTGCCCGTTGTCGCCGGCGCGGTTCGTGTGGTTCGCCGGGTCCGCGTCGTTGTACACGGCCCACGTCATCTGGTCGCCGAGGATGTCGAGCGAACCATCGCCCTGGACCGTGACCACGGGGGCGCCGTGCGGCACGGCGCCCGCGTTGTAGTCAGCCAGCACGGCGTCGCGCGTCGCCGTGTCGTCGTACACCCGGTCCAGCTTGTAGACCTTGTACTCGGCCTTGTTCGGATCGTCGGCCACGTTGCCGACCATCGCGCCCGGACCGTACTCGTCCGAGTACTCGGCCACCGCCACGCGTGTGATCCCGCCGACCTTCGCGCCGATCCACAATCCGGCCGCGAACACCGCGGTCTTGCCGGTCCCCTTCGGGAACTCGAGTCCGGCGTTGCCGGTCAGCTTGTCGTAGGCGAACGATCCCGTGTTCGTCACCACCATCGACACGTTGTTGATGTCGATGCGCTGGCTGTTGTCGACGAGCGTGGAGCGTGCGGGCTGGGCGCGTCGCGCCCCGCCCGCGATGGGCGCCGCGAGCGCTGAGCCCGCGACGCACACGGCCACGACCGTCCACGCCAGAACGCGAAGGGTTTTCATGGAAGTCCTCTCTGACTCACCCGTGGGTCGACACATGGCTAGAAGCCCATCCTGAGGCCGAACCGAATCATGCGAGGATTCGTGAACAGTGAAGGGTTCTGCAGCGCCGCCGCGTAGGCCTGCGACGCATCCAGGCCGTACTTGTTGCTCAGATCCTGCTTCGCCGCCTGCCCGGCCGCCGTGTTCAGATAGCTCGTCGTGAACGGCGAACCGGTGCTGGTGTAGACCTGAACCGCGTTCTGCTCGTCGAACGCGTTCAGCAACCACAGGTACGCGCTCATGTCGAGGCCGGCCATCTTGAACGACTTCGTGGCCTTCAGGTCCACGGACTGGGTCCACGGGCCGTAACGCGAGTTCAGCGGACCGGACGGCACCGAGGACACCGCCGCCAGCGTGGGCTCGTCATACACCTCGGTCGGCGTGTACGGCGTGCCGCTGCCGATGTTGTAGAGAACGTTCAGGTCCACGTTCTGCAGCCACGTCATCGACATCACCTTCGGCCCCTCGCCCTTGCCGAGCGAGTAGTCCATGTCGATCGACACCTTGTGGCGCTGATCGAAGTCGAGCGGCGCGGTCTGCTTGGGCGGGTCGCTGGCCACCCACGCGATGTTGCGCTGCGTGTTCGAGACCGACCCGGTGCCGACGGCGTACGACAGGCTGTACGCCACGTTGGCCTGGATGTGGTTCACCCGGCGCAGCGTGAATCCCAGGTCGAGACCCTTGATGGTCGCGAAGTCCTTGTTGCGGTAGCTCGAGAAGCTGTTCGGGAACGACGCGATGGTCGCGATTTCGACCAGGTTCGTGACGTCCTTGTAGTAAACGGACGCGTCGAACTTCGCGTAGTCGCTCATCTGGTTCGCGATGCCGACTTCGTACGCCGTCGTCTCCTCGGGCTTCAGGTTCGGATTGCCGAAGCCGACGAAGTAGCCGCCGGTCTGCACCTTGTGCTCGAGGAACCGGTACGACACGTACAGGTCCTGAAGGTTCGGCTGCTGGAAGAATTGTCCGTAGTTGACGTGCAGCACCGTGCGGTCGCTCACCGGGAAGCCGATGCCGAGACGCGGGCTGATGCGGCTGTACTTCTTGTTCTCGACGAGATCGTTCGAAAGCAGCTGGCCGTCGGGACCCAGCGGCAGGTTCTCGCTGGCCAGCGACTGAACGTCGACGTTGATGTAGTCGTAGCGGGCGCCCGCGTTCACCACCAACCCGGCGCGCTCGTACTTGTCCTGCAGGTAGTACGACGCGGTGAACGGCTTGCGCGGACCGTCCAGCCCGGAGTCGTCGTAGCTCCGGCCGTCGGCCGAGAAGCCGTAGCGGTCGATGTCGACCACGTTCGACGGATACTCGACCGGGAAGTAGTGCTCGTAGAAGCGCAGCGTGTGGCGGTCGACTTCGACGCCGCTCTTGATCTGGTGGAACGCGTTCCACTGCGACGTGTAGTCGCCCTTGACGCCGATGTACGACGACTGGCGGCGCAGGTAGTCGTCGAACACGTGACCGGTGCCGCCGCTGGCCGTCGCCAGCGAATCCAGCACGTGGCCGAGCGGCGAGTTCGGGTCGGAATTGCCCGGCCAGAACCAGGGAATCGCCGTGTCGAAGTCGGCCTGCGGCGTCGAGCTGTACTGATCGATGTTGTCGAAGTACAGCCCGTCTCCGCGCTTGCGCTCGGTGTAGAAGTAGTTCGCGCCGAGCGTATAGAACGACTTCGCGTTCAACGTGTGGTTGAGCGACCCGGTCAGCGAGCGGTTGCGGTCGGCGTAGCGCGGCGCGTGCAGCAGGTCGAAGCGGTACGTGTTCAGGTACTCGCGCCAGTCGTCCTGCGAATACAGGCCGCCGAGCTTGAACGAGATGTTCTTCGCGAGCGGGATGGCGAGCTTGCCCTGTCCCGTCCAGCCGCCGAGGCTGTTCGAGGGCAGAGGTCCGTCGAACGCCGAGTTCGGGTTGCGGTCCCCCTCCCAGCGCCGCTCGCCGCTGAAGTAGAACGAGCCTGCGTCATGGCCGCGCAGCAGCGGCCCGCCGAAGTTCGCGTCGTAGATGTTGTAGTCGTAGATCTTGGAACCGAGGAGGTCGTTTCCGGTGCCGCCGAAGTTGTCGGTCAGCGCTTCGACGCTGCCCGAATAGTTGCGCGCGCCCTCGCGGGTCAGCACGTTGACGACGCCGGACATGATGCGTCCGTACTCGGCGTTGAATCCGCCGTTCAGCACGACGACTTCCTGGATCGCGTTGTTGTTGATGCTGGTCGTGGAGTTTCCGGTCAGCGGGTCCTGCTGCGAGAAGCCGTCGACGAAGAACGCGGTCTCGTTCGGACGCCCGCCACGGATGATCAGCGTCGGGCCGTTCTGCGACTCGCGATCGATGAGGCGCTGGAACGCGACCACGCCGGACTGCTGGGCCGCCGCTTCCTGATAGCCGCGGGTTGGCAGGCGCGCGATCTGGTCCGCCGACAGGAATCGCGCGGTACTGGTCGCGTCCTTCTGGAGCAGCGGACGCTCCGCCTCGACCTTGACCTCGGCCATCTGCACCGCCTCCGACTTCATCACGATGTTGAGGTCGGTCGTGAAGTCGGGCGTGACGGAGACGTTCTCCGCGACGTACGGCGCCTCGCCGAGCAGATTGGCCCGCACCACGTACGTGCCGCCGGGCACGCCGATGATGAAGTAATTGCCCTGATCGTCGGACAGCGCGCCCAAACGCAGTCCTTCGATCCGGATGTTGACGCCGGCGAGCGGCTCTTTCTTTTCGTTGGTGACACGGCCGCTGATCTTGCCCGTGGTGCCCGCACCAGCCAGCGGTGGGATCACGAGCAGGGCCAGTGCGGCAAAGGCCAGGCGATACAGCACGGATGCGCTGCGCGACATGACGCGACTCCTTTCAGAGGCGACGAGAGTCTCGGGTCAGGGAGAGGGGCCCTGGATCCCGGCGACCAATCCATTGAAAGGGGGAAAGAACTTCGGCAAGTGGGGGCTTGGGGGGATCGTTCACATCTACATGACGCGCCTCGTGCTGGGGAGTGCGGGCGCCAGGGAGACGCCCTTCATGGGCGTGGCGGTTGCTTGGAACCTCCGTGAACACATGAAACCTAGGACCACGCGAGCCGCGCTGTCAAAGGGTTTCGTGGAGGTCAACACCGCGCCGGTCGTATCGGTGGGACCTATCGCGATGAGGGAGACCCTGGGTCGGAACCAATAAAAATGCGGCGGGGACGCCGTGAGGCGCCCCCGCCGTGAGGCCCGACAGGACGGACGGTCCTAGAACGCGTAGGTCGCAGTGACCTTCGGGAAGTAGGACTTGGCGATACCGCTGCCGATCCATCCCAGGTTCTGCGGGAAGTCGTTGCTGAGGATCGCGTCGAGCTGCAGCGTCCCGAGCTTGACGCCCGCGCCGATGTTCATGTTGAACGACGAGAACGAGAACTCGATGTTCGACTTGCCGAAGCCCTGGTCCTCGGACTTGAGCTTCTGGAAGGCACCCTTGTTCGCGCCGACACGCAGCGTGAGCCAGCTGTTCACGTGCGTCTCGAGCGCGCCGAAGATCTGCGGCGTGAGGGTCTCGGTGACGTTCAGCGTGTCACCCTGGCCCGTCGCGTTCGCGATTCCGAACAGGTCTTCCTGCTGCTCGATCTTGTTCTGAGCGAACGTCGCGCCCAGCACCAGCAGGTCGTTCGTGCCCAGCGTCCAGTTGGCCGCCGCGCCGACCTGCCAGCCCTTCAGCGAGTTGTCGAGCGAGACGGCGGGCGTGATGCCCGTGGTCTTCTCGGACAGATCGAACGAGTAGTACTTGACGACCGGCACGACGACGCAGTTCGGCTTCCACTGCCAGAAGGCACGGCCGGCCAGCATGTACGTGCTCGGACCGTCGTCTTCCTGTCCCGTCGTCGGCGGGCTCGTCGTGAACTCGTAGGTCCGGCTCTCGTACTGCACCGACAGCTCGATGTTCGTCGTCGGGCTCATCTGGAAGCCGAGACCGCCGCCGAAGCCGAGAATGTTACGAGCGAGATCCGGGCTGCCGTTGAAAGCCTCGCCCGGGATGTCGAACTTCAGCGTCGTGGTGGCACCCGGCGCCGAGACTTCCAGGTTCGAGTAGGAGCGCTTCAGGCGCAGACCGATGCTGGTCGTGCCCGACTTCTTGCCCCACATGAGGTCGAACGCTTCGTTGACGTTGGAGTTCGGATCCTGTCCGAAGCCCGCCGCCGCGTGCGAGAACGCGTCGCCCTGGCCGAACTGCGCGGTTTCCTGGCGCATGTGGATACCCCACACGCCGAGCTTGCCGTCGAACAGCTTGTCCATCACCACGCCCATCGAACGATCCGTGGTGATCGGGTGACCGGACGCGGGGTCCGTGAGGTTGTTGCCGAGCTCGGCGTACACCAGATTACCGACCTGCGGCAGGCACGACGGATAGCTATAGATGCCCGTGTAATCCTTGATGTAGTCGCCCTGGAGCGCCATACCCTCGACGCGCGAGGTCTGGGCAAGAGCCACGACCGGAAGCGCGAGGACGAGCCCTGCGGCGAGAGCGAAACTTCTCAGGATCCAGCGAGAGTGCATCTGAAATGCCTCCTTGGCAGTTTGAAGTCGAGAGTCACCGTGCGATGCGAACCCGGACACGAGAGTGACCGGTTACCGCGCGATTTGCGTTGAACTCCCACCTCCTTTCAATGCCGTCTTTTTCTATTTTCCAGCGAACATGGTTAAGGCTCCATCGCATCCTTGGGATGGAGCACTGAAGAAAAAGCCAGGACCACACCTCCTCAATGGAAGGATCCTGGCGAACGCCCGGGTGGGAAGTTAGAGAAGTTCCAGAAATCTTGTCAAAGGAATTTTGACGATAGATGACCGACGAGTCAGCTAACGGCTCGGCGGCCCCGGAACTGCGCCATCAGCGCCCTGTCATACAAGGGGTTGGCGGACTCGACCGAGTTGATACGAACCCAGCCGCGGGCGTGCACGAAGTACCCGCCGCCGAGCACGAGGGCGACGTGCGCCACGGGCCGGCGCGGCAAGCCGAAGAACAACAGCTGTCCCTCCTGCTCGGGCGCCGCGCGCGGCACGCTCCGACTCGCTCGATATTGGAGTTGGGCGTCGCGCGGCACGTGGACACCCTGTTCGAACAGCAGCTGCTGCACGAACCCCGAGCAATCGATGCCGGCCGGCGTGCGCCCGCCCCACAGGTAGGGCACGCCCTGCAGCTCGCGCACGCGCTCGATCAGCGGGCGATGAGCCTTCCCGACCGGCCCCAGCGCCGTGGCCGCGACCCAGGCCCGGCGACCGTCCGGGAACTCCACGCTGCGCATCCCTCCGCGGCGCGGGCCGGCGATGACGCGGGCGTTCCAGAACAGCGGCCCGGCCCCCAACCGGCCGCCCCGCTGGGCGCGCGCGGCCACGATCGGATCCACCACCTGGGCGCGCGCGCGCGCCAGCCAGCGCTTCGCCCGCGATCCGGTGCACGGCACCAATCCCCAGGTCCGCACCCACCCCCGGTAGTCGTCGGCGAGGTTCTCGACCCGCCACCACGCACCGTTGCCCGAGGCGGCGAGGCGCCGCACGACCTCGCCCATGAGCAGCTGGCTGCGCATCTCGCTGGCGTGATCCGGGCGGCGCCTGAGGTCGAGCGCGGGCAGGCTGACCACCGCATGGGTGAGGCCCGCGCGACCCGAGCTCACTCGGCGCCCACGTTCTGCAGCGTGTAGCGCCCGAACCCCTCCCGATCCACGAACACCAGTCGCCGGTACGGCTGGTTGTAGTACCAGATCTCGACCGCCGAGATCTGCGCCGTTCCCGGGCGCGACTCGATCTGGTCGGGCGGACCGAACTTGATGTAGATGCGGCCCATGTCCGAGCGCCAGCCCGGCCCGAACCCCTGGAAGTGCTGCTCGGCGTAACGCAGTCGGCGGAAGAACTCGATGAGTGCTTCATTGCGCGGCGTGTCCGGCGTGGGATCGCGCCGGCGCCAGAAGTCCAGCCAGCCCGCCGCCTGCTCGTCGGCGGAAAGGCCGCGCAGCCGCTCGACCTCCCCGGGCGAAGCGATGTACGTCAGCGGCTCGAGCAACCGTTCGAATTCCTTGCCGCGCGGCGGCCCGCTCTCCTCGACTTCGAACGAGCGCTCGACGCGCCAGCGTGACTTCCCTTCGCTCAGCGAGACTTCGAACACGTACGTGCCGAGGAACAATTCGCTGGCCGACGGCCGGATCAGCACCGGATCCGCGGAGCGCTCGACGGTGACGTGCTGCACGCCCGTCGCCACGTCCTCGCCACGCTCGTCACGCACGTGGAAGTCGAACGCATAGCTGCGCGGCCACCCGCCCGGCCGGCGGTCGAACAGCGACGCGCGGGCCGCGAGGTGCGACACGTTGACGCCAAACGCACGGGTCGGAACGCTCTCGAAGCCACCGGTCGAGTCGACGACGCCCAGTTCCAGGTCCGAGAAGCCGACCGGAACCTTGGAGTAGTCGGGCACCTCCAGGTTGTCGCGAGCGAGCGACGACTGTTCGCTGTCGAGGTCGCGGACGCCGACGCGCACCTGATAACGCCCGGGCGGCACGTCGAACGTGCGCTTCTCCTCGAGTCTCGCGTTCGCGGCGTGGGCGGATTCGAAGCTCGCGACGACGAGGCGTCGCGTCCACACGTCCCCGTAGACGCGGCCACCGCCCTTGGCCTCGAACGCGACCGTCAATTCGACGGCGGCGCCGAAGCCGTTCTCGAGCTTGAGCCACTGCATTTCGGAATACGGAACCGAAACGGCGACGCCGAGCGCCGGCCGGCCGTCGCGATCGAGAGAAATGGCGACGTCGGCGGTGAAGTAGGGGGAGCGCTCCGCGCGCAGCGGCGGGAAATCGAGCGCCCGTGCCGGCACAGGGAGCGCCAGGGCGACGGTGGCGAGAGCGAAACCTGGGAGGGAGCGAAGAGCGAAGGCGGGTGAGAACACGTTGAAACGCACGCTAGCACAGGCCCAAAGGCCGAACCAGCGTTCCGGCCCGGCGCGGAAATGCCTTGACCGGGGCGGCGCCGGGCGTGCGATAGTCAAGGCATTGACCGGGGCTCTCCCACTCTTACCGGAGCCCATCCACACGCCTTGAGTCGTCCGCTGAAGTTCCGCCGGCCGCTGGCCGGTCTCGCCCTTGCGCTGACCGCGCTGCTGGCGCGCCCCGCGCACGCCACCATGCCGTTCCCGTCGGGCACGGTGCCCAAGGAAGTCGCGCAGGCGTTCGCCGATGGCGCGCTCCAGGTGCCCGCGCGCTCGCCGCTTTCCACGAGCAGCGCGCAGACGGTGTGGCACATCCCGATCATCATGATCGGGTTCACGGACATGCCGCTGACGTACACGCCGCAGGACTTCCAGTTCGAGTTGTTCGACACCACGCACGCCACGCCGCATGGGTCGGTGTTCGACTACTACCGCTGGGCCTCGGGCGGCCGGCTGACCGTCCAGGGCGACGTGGTCGCGGTCGTGGCCCTGCCCCACGACCATGTCTACTACGGCTACAACAGCTGGGGGTTGAGCACGGTGGCCACGCCGAACAACTTGTTCGGCGCGATCCGCGACGCGCTGCTCGCGTGCCAGTCGCAGGTGAACTGGTCGGACTACGACATGGATCACGACGGCTACGTCGACATGCTGTGGGTGATCCATGCGGGCGTGGGCGGCGAGTCGAACCTCGACCGCAACGCGTTCTGGTCGATCACGTCGCGCATGAGCACGGGCTGGCGTTTCGGCGATCCGTTCCTGACCACCGATCTCGTGCCGGGCTCGACGACGCAGTACATGCGCCTCGACCGTTTCTCGACGCTGCCCGAGATGTCGTACCTGCTGCCCGGGCGCCGCTCCGAGATCGGCGTGTACACGCACGAGTTCGGGCACGCGCTCGGACTGCCCGACCTCTACGACACGTCGGGAGGCACCAGCGGCGCGCCGAACATGGGGCCCGGGAACTGGGCGCTCATGTCGAGCGGCGGCTACGGCGCGAACGGTCTGACGCCCGAAGTTCCGGCCGGCATGGGCGCCTGGTCGCTCCTGTACCTCGGCTGGGTCAACAGCGTGCGGCCGACGCAGGACCAGACGATGCTCCTGCCTCCCATCGAAAACGGCGGACCGGTCGTCGATCTGTGGTTCCAGGGCGAGCCGAACGCCGAACATTTCCTCGTCGAGAACCGCCGGCGTCTCAGCTTCGACCAATACATCCCGGCGGAAGGACTGCTGGTGTCGCACGTCGACGACGCGCAAATCGGCGCGTTGCTGCCCTCGAACCGGATCAACGCCGGCCTCACGCCCGGCCTCACGCTGCTCCAGGGTGACGGACTGAACGATCTCCAGCTCGGGCACAACCGCGGCGACGCCGGCGACCCGCTGCCCGGGTCCGCGAACCGGACGCTGCTCGACGACGACACGAATCCATCCATGCGCATGTTCTCGGGCGCGATCACGAACGTGGCCGTGCGCGACATCACGCCGATCGGCCCGGACACGCGCTTCCTCGCGCAGGTGCGCGCGCCCGGATGGGCCGCGCCCGAGGACCACACCGACGCCGCGTTCGCGCCGGTCCTGTCCCCGAGCCCCGCCCCGATCGCGGGCGACGACGGCGCCGGCGGCCTGTACGAGGTCCAGTGCGAGCAGCGCGGCGCCGGGACCCAGGTCATCCTTTACGCGCGCGGCCCGAGCGGCTGGTCCCAGCCATTCCAGGTCTCGAACTCGAGCCAGACCGCGCTCGATCCGACGCTCGCGGTGCTGCGCGGCGGCGACCTGGCGGTGGCGTGGCGCGACACGCGCAACGGCCGCTCGCAGATCTGGTATCGCGCGCGCATCGGCGGTTCGTGGACGGCGGAGCAGGTGCTGGTCGACGGCCCGGGCTCGTGTTATCGCCCGTGTCTCGGCCATGACGCGCGCGGCACGCTGACGCTGGTCTGGATCAATCGCGACACCGCGGCGCGCGTGATGCTGATGCGGTTCACGTACGCCTCGCCGTTCGGCATCCCGCTCGCCGTCTCGAGCCCGACCGGCGACCCGGATTCCCCCGCGCTCGCGGTGGATGCGAACGGCCGTTCGTTCGTCCTGTGGACCGAACGGACGCTGTCGCCACAGGGTCTGATGTTCGCGCGCTTCACGCCCGACTCGGGGCTGTTCCCGGCGCTCCGCTTCGCGCCGGCCACGATCCACGCCCAGACCGGGCCGGCGGCGGTCGTCGACAGCTCGCACGTGCTGCACGCGGTGTGGCTCGAGACCGCGCCGGGGCTGTGCCAACTCCATTACCAGCGCCGCGATTTCCGCACGTACGCCTGGCTGCGCGACACGCTGCTCGAATCGCAGGGCAACGGTCTGCTGCATCCGACGCTCGCCATCGATCCCAAGGACGGCATCCACGTCGCGTTCGAATCCACGATCAGCTCCGTGCAGCAGGTGCGCTACCGCCGCTATCTCGCCGATCGAGGATGGGACGCGCGCAGCACCGAGATCAGCACGACGGCGGACGGCGACGGCGTCTCGCCCCAGATCGTCGCGCTCAGCCCCGGCAGCGTGACGGTGCTGTACACGCGGTACATCGCCGGCACGCCGCGCTTCATGAATCGCGATCGGCGTCTGGACGCCGCGCCCTCGACAGCGGTGGACGGCGCCCCGACGCTCGACGCGCGCACGCACTTCGCGCTGGCGCCGAATCCGCTGCGCTCAGGCCAGGGCCTCGACGTGTGGTGGATGGGCCCCGCGGCCGAGGCCGCGCCTCCGCTCGAGTTCTTCGACCTGGCCGGACGGCGCGTGGCCGCGCTCGAGTTCGGAGGAAGCGGCACGCTGCGCCACGCGCGGCTGTCGGCGTCCGAGACGTCCAGCTGGTCGAGCGGCGTGTACTTCGCGAGGGTCCGGGGCTCGTCCGCGCCCGCGAGCCGAGTGGTGGTGCTGCGCTGACCCGTGTCGCGGGACGGCGCGCCGCGCGCGCCGGATTCGTCGCGGCCTTGCTCCTCTCCCTTCCACTCTGGCTCGCGCCGTGCGCGTCGCGCGCGGCGGAGCGCCCGCTCGCCGAGTTCGCGAACGGCGCCGAGTTGGCCGGGCGTCTCGCGCTCGACACGCCCCGTCTCGCGCGCTGGGCGTGGGCCGGCGCGTGGCTCTACCCCGTCGGAGATCGCTTCGACTATCGCGAGTCGCGTGACGGCGCGCCCGGCTATCTGCTGTTGCGCGGCGTCGAGCGGCGCGAGGACGGAACGGTCATGCACCAGGGTGCCGACCTCGGCAACCGTCGCGGCGGCGATCTCGTGCACGCCGCCGCGACCGGGCTCGTCGCCTACGTCGGCTGGCAGGAAGGCTACGGATGGCACGTGGTGCTCGCGCACCGACTGCCCGAGGGCGCGGTCGCCTACACGGTGTACGCGCACTTGCGGAAGGGCACGATCCGCGTCAAGCGCGGCGCCCAGGTCGGCGCCGACGCGCCGCTGGCCCGCGTGGGCCAGAGCGGGCGCGCGACGACGCCGCATCTGCATTTCGAGGTGCGCCTGCCGGGAGACGTGACCGAGCGCTGGGAGAAGACCGAGGTCGTGGATCCCCTCGAATTCGTCGCGGCGCGACTGGCGCCCGCGCCCGATGCCGACGACTGGGACGCGCCCTACGCGCTGGCCGGGCGCTGTGCCGGTCTGGTCCCGCGCGAGCGTCCGCTCGACGAGCGGCTGACGCGCGACGCGTGGTGGAAGGTGCTGGCGCGGGCCGCTCGACACTCTCGGGACGACGTGCCCGAGGACCCCGAGCAGGTCCGGGACTTGCTCGTGGAAATGGCATTGCTGCCGGACGGAGATCACGACCGCTCGACCGGGGACGTGGACTGGCCTGAGTTCGCCCGCGATCTCGGCCGCCTCCACGCGGCGGGCTCGCGCCTGCCGCGAGTCGAGGTCACGGCCACCGCCCTGCACGCGCTGTGCGAGCGGCACTTCGGTGTCGCGGAGCCGGCCGCTCGGCCGGCCCGACTCGCCAAGCGCGACGGTCCGGGCCCCACCCTGGCCGAAGCGCTCCTGGCGGTCGCCGAACCGCGTCCGGCGCCGCGGATTCATCGCGCCAAGAAGGTCCGCCCCACGCCCTAGTCGAGGCGTGCGCGCCGGGCAGTCTGCAACGCCGAGGTCGTGCCGCGCGCATGGAAAGCCGCCGCGGCCGCCGCGCCTCCATTCAAATTCCTCAAGATCGTTGAGCGTTGCGCCGATTCCGGATGCACGAGCCACCCGGGGGTGCACGAGCCCGGCGTGGCATGTCCGCTGCTTCATCCGGTAGGGACTTTATTCCATGAACCGCACCTCGCACTCGGGTTTCACGCTCGTCGAGATGGCCGTGACGCTGCTCATCCTCGGCCTCGTCCTGACGTTTGCCATTCCGGGGTTCCAGAAGATGAACCAGACCTTCCAGCTGCAGGGCGCGACGCAAAACGTGGCGGCGCAGATCCGCCTGGCGCGCGAGAAGGCGCTGGCCACGGGCATCCCGCAGCCGGTGCATTTCGTGACCTCGACGCAGTACCACATCCACTACCCGAGCGGGATTTCGACGCAGTGGACGCTCCCCACCGGAGTCACGTTCACGTCCGGGATGGTCGGCGGCTGGTACACGATGCAGCGCGACGGCCGTTGCACGTACACCGCGCCCGCCGCGGGGCTGATCGTGCTGCAGAACCGGCGCGGCAACCGCGACACCGTCAGCGTCCAGTTGTCCGGCCTGGTGCAGGACTAGGGAGAGCCATGAACACGTATCCGCGCATCGCGCCGCGCTCCGAGCGCGGCATGTCGCTCGTCGAGTTGCTCATCGCGCTCGTCGTGATGACGGTCGGCGTGCTGGCGATCGGCGGGCTGTTCCCGGCCGGATCGCGCGGACAGCTGCGCGATCGCATGACGTCCACGGCCAATTACTACGCGCAGCAGAAGCTCGAGGAGATGGAAGGCTACACGTGGTCGGACGCGAACATGACCGACGGCCGGCATCCCGCGGGCAGCGCCACCGAGAATCTGGGCTCCAGCGGCCAGTGGCATCGCTTCTATCAGGTCACCACGCTGGCGACCCCGCTGGACAACCTGAAGCGCGTGGACGTCACCGTTTCCTGGACCCTCCAGGGCACGCGGCAGGTCACGGCCACCACCTACCTGAGGCGATAGCCATGCACGGCCCGTCCGTCCCCGCACGACTTCGTTCGCTCCGCTCGGCGCGTGGCTTCACGCTCATCGAGCTGATGATCACGCTCGTGGTGCTCGCCCTCGTCGTGGGCGCGCTCACGGTGGTCCTGTATTCGGCGAGCCACAACAAGACCGAGATCACGCAGCGCGTGGAGGCGACGCAGATGGCGCGCGTGGCCATCGACATGATGGCGCACGACATCCGCTGCGCGGGTTACGGCGCGGACGAGACGGCGCCGACGCCGCAGCCCGCGATCGCCTACGTCGACTCGCTGCAGATCCTCGTGAACGCGAACTTCATCGGCGACATCGGGACGCGCGATACGACCGCCTACGATCCGGCCGGCAGCCCGAAGCCGTATCCGCTCAACGGCACGGCCTGGGCCCCGAGCAGCAAGTACCGCACGGGTGCCGAAATGGTGCGCTGGACGCTCGACGTGAACAACGACGGCGTCATCGACTCGGTGGACTGGCAGGACCCGAACGGCATCGACGCGCGACGCTCGCCGAATCCCCAGGACTACGAACTCGTGCGCCAGGTGTACGGCGACTCGACCGGCGACGTGGCCGGGAACAACGGCCCGTGGACGGAGCGCGTCGCGCTCGTCAAGAAGCCGGGCAACGGCACGCAGCCGATGTTCCAGGTGTACATGAAGGGCATGAACACGCCGTACGACTGGGCGAACGGGCCGGTGCCGGTCGCGCGGCTCAACGACATCCAACGCGTGACCATCAACGTGACCGCGGCCTCGTCCAAGCCGGACTCGCGCGGCCAATACGCGTCGTCGACGCTCAGCACGACCGTGAATTCCCTGCGCAACATCCCCGACTTCGGACAGCCCGAGTACGGGGTCAGCGGCTACGTGTTCAACGACCTCAACTCGAACCACAACAAGGACGTGGGCGAGCCGGGCATCCCGAACACCTCCGTCAAGCTCGGCCCCATGCTGCAGACCTATACCGACGGGTCGGGGTTCTTCATGCTCCGCGCGCCGGCGGGCAGTTACGCGCTCAAGCACACGTCGGCCGCCGGCTACCAGAACTTCACGACGCCCGACAGCTTCGTGTGCGTCCTCCCGCCCGGCACGACACACAACTTCGCGGACGTCGCGACGCCGGGCGGCTTCGTCACCGCGCTCGTGTTCAACGACGTCAACGGCAACGGCACGCAGCAGCCGGGCGAGGATCCGATTTCGAACGTTCTGGTCTCCCTGACGCCCCCGGCGCAAACGGCGATCACGAACAGCAGCGGCAAGGTCCGGTTGTTCGCGAACGCCGGCGCGTGGAGCTGCACGGTGACCGCGCCCGAATCGTCCAGCGTCACGTCGCCCAATCCGTTCACGAGCACCATGCTGAACGGCGACTCCGCGTCGATCGCGTTCGGCATCCTGAAGGGCCAGGTCGGCACGATCTCGGGCTCCGTGTACACGGACAACAACAAGAACGGCGTCAAGGACGCGGGCGAAGCGGGCATCCAGAACGTGTGGGTCGGCATCACGCCGGACGGCGGCCTCACGGTCAAGGGCTACGCCTACACCGACGCGAGCGGCAATTACTCGATCAGCAACGTTCCGATCAACGATCCGCCTCACACGCAGGCGCTGTACGCGATGGCCATCGTGCCCACCGGCTTCTTCCCGACCACGACGACGAGCGTCGGCCCGATCTGGCTGCAGGCCGCGCAGACCATCAGCGGTCAGAACTTCGGCATGAGCTCGTTCCAGCGAATCACGCTGAACGCGAGCCGCGTGCTCAGCCTCGCGAGCGGCGACCTGATCGAGCAGGACTACAACGGCAATCAGACGCAGAACGCGCGCCACGACGCGGACCTCGTGCTGGGCGCCGACGCGGGCGGCAGCGACAACATTTCGGTCTGGTTCAACCAATACGACTCGACTCCGCTGTTCGCGGCTTCCGCCGACTACACGCGCCTCGCGCCTCAGTCCGTGACGTGCATGGCGCTGGACACGCTGGACGCCTCCACGCCCAAGGCGCGTCTCGACCTGGTGACGGGCACGAAGTTGAGCACGACGCCATCGGGCAATTTCTTCGTGTGGTTCGACCAGGGCAATCCCAACGAAGGCTTCTTCGCGAACACGTACAGCGCCGGGCAGAACTACCGCACGAACGATCAGGGCGACGTGCAGGCGGTGCTGACCATGGACTGCGCGGGCGGCGCCGGCGCCGACCAGGTCGACATCATCGTCGGCACGAAGTCGCCGACGGCCGGCCAGGGCACGTTCGAAGTGTGGATGAGCAACAACGCGGCGACGCCGACGTATTCGCGCCAGGAGACGTATCCGTCGTCGGGCGGCATTCCGGGCAACGTGCTCGGCGAAGTGACCGCCATGGCGCTGGCCGACATCGACGGCGACGGCCGCCGCGACCTGATCGTGGGCACACACACCACCGGGTTCAGTGGCCAGGTGATGGCGTTCAAGAACGTCAGCAAGGTGAACGGCCTGCGCTTCATCTACCAGACCGGCATCACACTCGCGACCGAGGCGGTCACGTCGCTGGCCTGCGGCGACTTCGACGGCGACGGCAAGATCGACGTCGTGGTCGGCACGCAGACCAGCGCGACGACCGGGCACCTCATTCAGTATCGCAACACCACGACGGCCGGCGTGTTCGCGTTCTCGAACGTGCGCACCGTCGACACGCCGGGCTTCCCGATGTCGCTCGCGGTCGCCGACATGGGCGGCAGCACGCACCAGGACATCATCTGCGGCACGCGTGCCGACGCGGCCTCGTTCGTCGGCGCCTTGCGCCTGTACTTCATGGACTCGGGGCTGCTGCCTCTGAGTCCGACCGATCCCTCCGCGGGAACGATCACGAACATGGTGCCCGCTCTGACGATCAACAACTTCAATTACGGCGTGAAGCCGGTGACGCCGTTGCCGCCTTATCTGGCGGACTTCGCAGTGGGCGTCAAGGTCACGGCGACGACGGGTAACCTCGTCGTGTTCGTCCGATAGGAGCATGCCCATGAACCGCGACTTCGAACCCGTGCGCAACGAGCGTGGCATCGGCCTCGTCGTGGCGCTGCTGGTGCTGCTGGTGCTGTCGCTCCTCGCCGGCGTCATGATGATGACGATCAACACCGAATCGAAGATCGCTTCGCACAGCATGCGCGAGGGTCAGGCGCTGAATACGGCGGAGGCCGGCGTGGCCGAGGCCATGGCGCGCATCAAGTCGGGCGAGGTCCCGACGAGCGGCGTGCTGAACGCGCGCATGACGGCGCAGATCTACAACCAGGTCGAAGGCAGCCTGCCGACGCCCGGCAACACGGACTCGGTCTTCCTCGGCACGGCGCAGCCGGCCGGCACCTGGCTCGATTACAGCCGCGCTTCCCGCGGTCCGGACGTCCTGACCGTGAAGTACCTCACCGACCCGGCCAGGACGGTGGTCTACCGGTACGACAAGAACCTCACGCCGCCGGTCCAGACGGTGAGCGGCCTGCCGATCATGGTCATCACCTCCGTGGGGCGTAAGGGCGGCGACTCGCGCAAGATCGTGGCCCAGGTCATCCAGAAGCCAATCGTCGCGAACATCAAGGCCGCGTTGGCCACGGACGTCGACATCTCGTTCGTCGGCAACGCGGTCGTGTGCGGCTACAACCACTCGGCGGACACGCCGGACAGTTATGGCGACAACGGCCGTGGCGTTGCGCCGGACTGCGCGCCCTATGAAATCGGCGGCCCACTCCCGGCGTCGTGGACGACGGGCACTTCGAACCCGGGGGGTGGCGGATCCCAGACCTTCTCGCCCGTCGTGCCCGGGAACGTCACGGGTCAGAGCGGCTTCTATGCCGGCCCGTGGGACGCGCTCAACATGACGCAGGCCCAGTTCTTCGAGTGGGTCGGACCATCGCTCTCGAGCTGGGTTCCCAACGGCATCGGTTATTACAACCAGGACCTCGGCATCCACGGCGGATCCGGCGAGGGTCTGACGTACGTGAACGGCAACCTCACCATCAACGCCGGGTTCTTCTATCGCGGCCTGCTGTACGTCGAAGGCGATCTCAACATGAACGGCCAGGCGTGGGTGCTGGGCGGCATCATCGTGAAGGGCGTGACGAACGTGAAGCAGAATGGTGGCTCCACACTGCTCTACAGCAGCGACGCCATCACGCGCGCCCTGTCGCGTTACGGCGGCCAGTTCACGACGCTGTCGTGGGTCGAGAGCGGGCTGTAGCGCGCTCCCGTCCCCCCGCAACGCACGGGCTCCCGGCTTGACGCAGGCCGGGAGCCCGTGGCACTTTGCGGCCGCAGCCTAAGGCAGTGACGGGGACGAGTAGGCGCTGTCGAGCGAGGCCTGGTAGCGAGCCGGGGACGGTGTGAGCCCGGCGCCGGAGCGCGCGCCGAAGATCACCCCCGAGCCGCCGGTCGAACGGCGCTGTCGGCGCCCAGTAGAGCCGGACGGAGGCTCCCCCGACAGAGGAGCGAGGCGCCTGACGGCGCCATCGAGGTTCGCGGCTCCGGACGAGCCGCGGGCGAAGTTGGGTGGTACCGCGACTTCCAGTCGCCCCAACGCCGATGCGTTGGGGCGTTTTCGTTTTTCGGGTCGCGGCGCGCACGCGCGATCCGTCCGGGGGCTTCGGCCCTCGCCGTCAGGAGGCATCACATGGCCGGCTATCGCGACACGCTGAACCTGCCCAAGACCGACTTCCCGATGAAGGCGGACTTGACGCGCCGCGAGCCCGAGCGCCTGGCCTGGTGGAAGGAGCGCGGCGTCTACGCCCAGCTGCGCCAGGCGCGCGCCGGCCAGCCGGTGTGGATGCTCCACGATGGGCCGCCGTATTCGAACAACCACCTGCACATGGGAACGGCGGCGAACAAGATCTGGAAGGACGCGGTCGTGCGCACCGCGTCCCAACTCGGCTTCGATTCGCCGTACGTGCCCGGTTGGGACAATCACGGCATGCCGATCGAGATCCAGGTCAGCAAGGAGTTCCGCGAGAAGAAGCTCGTCCCCTCGCGTGTCGAGCTGCGCCGGCGTTGCCGCAGCTACGCCGCCGAGTGGGTCGGCATCCAGCGCGAAGAGTTCGAGCGGCTCGGCGTGTGGGGCGAATGGGAGCATCCGTACCTGACCATGGACTCGGCGTTCGAGGCCAGCATCCTCGAGACGTTCGCCGCGCTCGCGGCCCGGGGCTACATCCAGCGCGGCCTGCGCTCGATCCATTGGTGCCCGACCGATCGCACGGCACTGGCCGAGGCCGAGATCGAGTATCAGGACGACCCGTCGCCCTCCATCGTCGTGGCGTTCCCGCTGCGCTCGGATCCCAGGGACGCCCTCGCCGCGTGGCCGGACGTCGCGGCCCTGGCCTGGACCACGACGCCGTGGACGCTGCCCGCGAACCTCGGGCTCATGGTCGACCCGGGCGCGGAGTACGTCGTGGTCCGTGCCGACGGCCGGCGCTTCCTCTTGGCCGCCGCACGTCTCGACGCCACGGCCCAGGCCGCCGGGTGGACGGACGTGGTGCGCGAGGGCCTCCTCGACGGCCGCGCGCTGTTCGACGTCGTGTTCGAGGGCCCGTGGGGCGGCGACTCGCGCGTCGTCGACGGCACGCCGTTCGTGAGCATGGAGGACGGCACCGGCCTCGTGCACACCGCGCCCGGCCACGGCAAGGAGGACTTCGCCGTCGGCCAGAGGAGCGGCCTCGGCGTGCTGTGTCCGGTCGACGAAGCGGGGCGGCTCATGGAAGGCGCCGAGCCGTTCGTCGGGCGCAGCGTGCTCGAAGTGAACCCGGACATCGTGGCGTGGCTGAAGGAGCGCGGCCGGCTCGTCGCCTCGAGCACGTTCACGCACTCGTATCCGCATTGCTGGCGCTGCCGCCAGCCGGTGATCTTCCGCGCCACGAAGCAGTGGTTCCTCATCATCGATCACGCGCCCGAGCCGCTGGCCCAGGGCGACGCGCGCCTCGCCCACCGCGAACGCGCGCTGGAGGCCATCGAGCGCGACGTGCGCTGGGATCCCGCGGGTTCGCTGAACCGCATCCGCGAATCGGTGAAGGCCCGGCCCGACTGGTGCCTGTCGCGCCAGCGCGCCTGGGGCGTCGGCATCCCGGCCGTCTATTGCGAAGCATGCGGCGAAGCATTCCTGGACTCGGGCGTCATGGCGCGCGCCGCGGAGCAGACGCGGCTCCACGGTTCGGACGCGTGGTACGAGCGCGACCTCGCCGAGTTCGTGCCCGCGGGCTTCCGCTGTCCGCTGTGCCAGGCCGCCGGGCCGTTCCGCCGCGAGGACGACATCCTCGACGTGTGGTTCGACTCGGGCTCGACGCACCTGGCCATCCGCCGGACGCATCCCGAACTGGCCGCGACGTGGGAACGCGCGGTGCGCGAGAACGGGCGCATCGTCTACTTCGAAGGCCCGGACCAGCACCGCGGCTGGTTCATGTCGTCGCTGATGGTCGGGGTGGGCACGGCGGACCGCGCGCCGTTCACCGACGTGCTGACCCACGGCTGGGTGCTGGACGCGACCGGCCGCGCCATGCACAAGTCGCTCGGCAACGTCATTCTTCCCGCCGACGTCGTGAAGCAGCACGGCGCCGAACTCGTGCGCTGGTGGGCGCTGGCCACCGACTGGCGCAGCGACGTGCGCGTCGGCGACGAGATCCTGCAGCGTGTGGCCGACGCGTACCGGAAAGTGCGCAACACGTTCCGTTTCCTGCTCGGCAACCTCGACGGCTTCACCCCGGCCGACGCGCTGCCGGCGGCGCAGCTGACGGCCGTCGACCGCGCGTTCGCCGAGCATCTCACCGAACGCGTCGCGGACCTGCGGCGCGACGCCGAGCAGATGCTGTTCCACCGCGTGCTCGACGGACTGCTCGACGTGTGCACCGTGGACCTGTCGGCGGTCTTCCTCGACGTCGCGAAGGACCGGCTGTACACGCTGCTCCCCGATGCGCCCGAGCGCCGGTCGGCGCAGACCGTGCTGTGGCAGGCGCTGCACGACCTGGTGGTGGCCGCGGCGCCCGCGCTCGTGTTCACGAGCGAGGAGGTGTGGCAGTCGCATCCCGGGTTGCTCGCGGAGTGCCCCAGTGTGCATCTGGCGCAGTGGCCGGAACGCGGGGCGGGCGCAGGCGCGGGCGCCGCGTGGGGCCTGCTGCGCGAGCTGCGTGACGCGGTGAACGCCGCGCTCGAACCGCTGCGCGCGGCGAAGCAGTTCGCGTCGACGGCGGAGGCCGAGGTCGCGGTCACCGTGGCGCCGCCGATCGCGGAGCGTCTCGCGCCCTACGCCACGGAGCTGGGCGGCTTCCTGATCGTGGCCGAGGTGGCGGTGCGCGCCGGACGCGAGGGTCAGGCGTTCGAGGTCGAGGTGGCGAAGACCACGTTCCCCAAGTGCGAGCGCTGCTGGATGCACCGCCGCGATGTCGCGGCCGAAGGCCCGACCGCCGGCCTGTGCGGCCGCTGCGCCGGCGTGCTCGCCGCGCGCGGCGGACCGGCGCGCGTCTAGCGGGGAGCGCTATGCGCCGCTGTCCAGGGCCAGCTCCGACTGGCGCGGATAGCGGCGCTTCAGGTTCTCGACGAGCAGGCGGAACGCCTCGGTCTCGCCCTGCAGCGGCACCTGGTCGGTGTCGATTTCCAGCACCTCGAGCTCCGCACGCGCGCGCGTCATCCAGCCGTCGTACGCGCGGTTCAGGCGCGTGATGTAGTCCACGCCGATGCCCTGTTCGCTGGGCCGGCCGCGGCGCGCGATGCGCTCCATGAGCACGTTGGGGCTGGCCTTCAGATAGATGATCAGGTCGGGCTTCCTCAGGTACGAGACCAGGATGTGGAACAGAGCCGTGTAGTTCTCATAGTCCACGGTGGTCATCGAGCCCTGCTCGTGGAGCACGCGCGCGAAGATCTCCGCGTCCTCGTAGATCGTGCGGTCCTGGATGAACGGCATCGCGCTCTTGCCGATCTCGGCCTGGGCCTTGAATCGCTCGCTCAGGAAGTAGATCTGTAGATGGAAACTCCAGCGCATCATGTCGGCGTAGAACGGATCCAGGTACGGGTTCTGGATCACGGGCTCGTAGTAGGCGAGCCAGCCCAGCTCCGCGCTCAGCCGATTCGTGAGTTCGGTCTTGCCGACCCCGATGTTTCCGGCGATGGCGAGAAAGTAACCTTGGCTCAACGTCGCATCCCCACCAACTGTTCGAGAGATGTTCAGCGCGGATCGTTCACTTGACGCGTTCGAAACATTGGCGGCGAAATCCGGGGCGCGTTGACCCATCGATTTCGTCGCGAAGAAATAATCGGAACCCCGTGGCACTCCGAAGCGTCTGTAGATTGCAACCAAGAGTTGGGGGGCTAGTTCGAAGACACTCGCGTGCGGCCCGCGATTCCGAGAGCGACGCCCCCCATAATTTCACCCCGCCGAGCGTGCACTCCGGCGGGGTGAAGTGTTTTTGGTAAGCCCGCGCCAGCGGCGCTACGGGCCGCCGCTCCGCCGGCCGCTCGACGGCAACGGCTCCGGTTTGACGGCGCGCGGCGACGTCACGATGACCGCGGGTTCGGCGGTCGTCGACAGTTCGTTGCTCTGCGACGCGTTGCCGGCGTTGTCGACGACCTCGACCATGAAGAAGTAGCTGTTGCCCCCGACCAGCGACGAATCGACGACCGTGTTCGTGTTGCGCGTCGAGATCGTCGTCACCAGGAAGCGGCTCGCTGCGCTCACCACCGGCGACGTGCTGGCGTGCCACACCCGATAGTTGTTGAAGTCGCTCGCGCTGCTCGTCGTCCACTGCAGCAGCACGCGCCCCGAGCTCTGCTTGACCGCGCTCTGCAATGTCACGGGCGGCGGCGCGTTCACGACCGTCACGAGCCCGGCCGCGAGCACGAGCGGCGCCGCGTTCCCGGCGCGATCCGTGAAGTGCCCGACGACCTGCGCGTTGTTCGCGTCGAACGTCGGCTCGACGACGTAGTCGACGGCCAGCACGTTGTCGTCGGCGAGCGAATCGCCGTTCGTGCCGTCGTTGAACAGCCGGATGCCGGTGCGCGCGGTGCCGATGTCCACCGTGCCGGATCCGCCGTTCTCGCCGGCCTGGATGCGGAAGTGGATGACCTGCCCGGCCGTCTTGACCGCGCCTCCGGTGTTCTGCGAGACGGTCAGGATCTGCGCGACCCGGTCGAGCGTGATGTCGTCGGAGACGACGCCCGACTCGGTCAGCGTGTTGGAGTCGCGGAACTGGCCGTACAGGGTCTTCGGCCCGTCCGGACCCGTCAGCGTGAAGCCGACGGTGCCGCCGCCGAGGCTGGTATAGGTGGTGCGCGACAGGCTGTCGGTGGTCGGCGCGACACGGATCTGGTTGAAGCCGGAGGCCGTGCCCTGCACCGAGACGTTCAAGTTGTTCGTGAACGGCGCATCGCCGTTGATCACGATCGAGAGCAGCACCGGCTTCGCGCCGACCGGATCGGACTGCGGACCCTCGAGGCCGGCCGTGTTCACGCCCGCCACTTTGAACAGATACGTGGTCCCGGTCTGCAGCCCGCTGACCGTGCCGCGCTGGATCGTCGTGGTCGTGACCACTCGGTAGCTGGGATCGCCCGGCCCGAGCAGGAACACGTGGTAGCTGCCGATGCCCGTCGAGTCGCTCATCGTCCAGTGCAGCGTCACGGCGTTCGCGGCGACGGCCTCGACGGTCACCGCGCCGGGCTTCACCGGCTCGGGGGGCGCGCCCGGCGTCAACGGATCGCGCGGCGAATCGTGCGGCGGATCGAGCAGGTGTTTGCGCGAGCAACCGCTCGCGAGGATGCCCAGTGCGGCGAGGACGGCGACGGCGGCGGCCAGACGACGAAGGAACGGCATCAGAACCTCACCGTGAGGGCGGCGAGCGACGTGGCGCCGGCCCCGGGCTGGGGTGGCGCCAACTCGAGGCTGACGCCGCCTTCGGACACCTTGGGAAAATGCAGCAGCGCATCCAGCACGGCCAGCCCCCACACGCCGCCGGCCACGCCCAGCGCGATCTGGCGCTGCTGGTACGCGTCCTCGGCGCGGTCCGAGGCCCGCTGCCGCGCGGCGAACGCGGCGTCGATCGCGCTCTGCGTCGTCGCCGCCTGATAGCGATCGTTCGCCGCATCGTAATCCATGACGCGATCGTGATAGCGCCACGACGTCAGGCCGAACGCGGCGCCGGTCACCACGCCGGCGGCCAGGAACGTCGCGCCCATGCCGGACCGGCCGCTGTAGAACTGACCCCAGCCCGGAACGATCAGCGAGCGCAGCCCGGCGCCCGCCGCGCCCTTGCGCTGCAGCGTCATCCACAGCGTGTCGGCGCTCACGCCGTCCAGGTGCACCTCGCGCCGCCACGTGGCGTAGCCCGGCTCCAGGCTGCGCACCTCGTAGCGGCCGGTCAGGCCGCGCGCCAGGGTCATGGGGGTGCGACCGACGACGACCTGCTCGCCGGTGATCCGGAACGAAGCTCCCGAGGGTCGCGACAACACGGTGAGCGAACCGCCGGCGGCGCCGCTTTGCGCGGCGGCGACGTGGGCCCAGCCGAGCAGGGCGACGAGGATGAGTGAAGGCGTTCTGGACTTCATGGGGCCATCCTGAGTTGGGGACGCTCGGTGGGCTTCGCGCCAACGCTATCGGCGCGGGGCGTCGAGCGTCAAGCGAGGGCCTTCATGCCCCGCCGCCCGCTTCGCCGTCGTCGTCTTCGCCGGGCGCGTCGGAATGCCGATAGCGGGCCGCGTCGATGGCGTGTTTGCGCAGCAGGTCGTGGAGCGTCGGCCGGCTCACGTCGATGTCGCGCGCGGCGCGCGTGATGTTGCCGGCGTTGCGCACGAGGGCCTCGACGAGCAGCGTTCGTTCGGCGTCGTCGCGGGCGTCCTGCAGCGTCCGCGCGGGCGTCGGGTGATCGGCCTCGCCGAGCTCGAGGTCCTCGGGCCGCAGGTACGCGTCCGAGCTCAGGATCACGCCGCGCTGCACGCGATTCTCGAGCTCGCGATCGGTGCCGGGCCATGGGTGATTCTGGATCGCGCGCAGGGCGGACTGGGTGAAACCCTTCAGCCGGCGCTTGTAGTGACGCGCGTAAAAATCCAGGAAGTAGTCGGCGAGCATGCGCAGGTCGTCGCCGCGCTCGCGCAGCGGCGGCACCTGGATGTTGTCGACGCTGAGCCGGTAGTACAGGTCCTCGCGGAAACGACCCTCGGCCATCGCGGTCTTCAGGTCGTGGTTCGTGGCCGCGACGACGCGCGCGTCGACGTGCTGCGCGTCGCGCCCGCCGACGCGCTCGACCACGTGGTCCTGCAGGAAGCGCAGCAGCTTGACCTGCAGGTGCGTGGGCAGCTCGCCGATCTCGTCCAGGAACAGCGTGCCGCCCTCGGCGATCTCGAACTTGCCCTCGCGCGTGCGATACGCGTCCGTGAACGCGCCGCGTTCGTGCCCGAACAGTTCGCTCTCCAGCAGGTTCTCGGGGATGGCGCCGCAGTTGATGGGCACGAACGGCCCCTGGTTGCGCTTGCTGGCCTGATGGATGGCGTGGGCCACGAGTTCCTTGCCGGTGCCGTTCTCGCCCTGCACGAGCACGGTGGCGTCGGTTTGCGCGACGCGCTGGATCAGCGCGAACACCTTGCGGATCGCGTCGGATTCGCCGACCAGCCGGTGATAGCGGCGGCGCCCGTCGCGCGCGTTGGGGTCGTGGGCCTGCTCGATGGCGCGCACGTGGAACGCGCGCCGCAGGATGGCCTTCAGCTCCTCGAGCTGGATCGGCTTCGCGTACCAGTCGACGGCGCCGCGGCGCAGCGCGGTCAGCGCGGTCTCGCGGCTCTCGTTGCCGGTCACCATGATCACCTTCGTGAACGGGTAGTGGTCCACGATCTCGTCGAGCAGCAGCAACCCCTCCTGGGCCGGGCCGCCGGGCGGGCTCAGGGTGAGGTCGAGCGTAACGACGCTGGGGCGTTCGTCGCGCAGCAGGCGACGCGCCTCGTCGACGCTGGCCGCGGTCAGCACCTCGTATTCGGGCGCCAGCCCCCACTTGAGCTGATTGCGGATCGATTCCTCGTCGTCGACGATCAGGACGGTGGTGTCGCTCATGCGAGAGCCGCTCCGTCCGATTCCACGGCCTGGACCAGCGGCAGCACGATGGTGAACTGCGTGCCCACGCCCTCGCGGCTGTGCACCGCGATGCTGCCGCCGTGCGCCTCGACGATGCTGCGACACTGCGTCAGTCCGATGCCGAGACCGCCCGACTTCGTCGTCGAGAACGGCTTGAACAGCCCCGAGCGGATGAACTCCTCGCTCATGCCCCGTCCGTTGTCGCGCACGTCGAGCACGAGACGCTGCGCGCCGGGACCCGTCTCGCTCTCGACCTCGGCGCTCAGCTCGATGGCCCCGCCGGTCGGCCCCAGCGATTCGCGCGCGTTCGTCAACAGGTTGACGAGCAGGCGCAGCACCAGTCGCCGGTCGACCTGCACGGACGCCGGCCCGCGGCAGCTGACCTGCAGGCGCACGCCGTCGAGGCGCCCGGCGTCGAGGCCGGCGGCCTGCACCGCCTCGTCCACCAGTCCGCGCACGACGCAGCTCTCCGGCTTCATCTCGGGCGCGCGCGACACGGCGGAGACCTGGCTCATCAGCTCGCGCAGGTTCGCCACGGTGCGCTCGACGACGGCCAGCGCGTCGCGCTGGAACTCGGGATTCGCGAAATGCTTCTTCGCGTTCTCGACGACGAGCGACAGACCGGACACGTGGTTCTTGATGTCGTGGAGCACGAACGTGGAGAGCCGGTTCAGCGATTCGAGCTGCCGGGTCTCGGCCAACTGCTCGGCCTGGCGCGCGAACCACAGCGCGGCGGCCAGCTGGCGCGACATCGCGCCCAGGAATTCGACGTCCTCGAGCGTGTAGTCCTCGTCCGTGCGCTTCTCGGCCAGCCACAGCAGCCCGACGGCGAGCGGGCCCACGCGCAGCGGCGCGCACACCGCGGCGTTCAGCGCCTGGATCAGTTCGCGGTTCTCCACCACGACCGGCAGCAGATCCAGGTCCTGCGCGAGCTCGTCGAGGCGCGCCGGGGCGCGCGACGCCTCGAGATGGACGACGAGCGGATTCGACGCGTGCACCCACTCGGGCAGCGTCGCCGGTCCGTGCAGGCGGCGAAAGCGCACGCCCTCTCCCGGCACTTCGCGCGCGTCCAGCAGGTAGATGGCGATGCGCTCGGCGTCGAACACCGAGCACACCAGCGTCTCGATCTGGCGGCACAGGTCCTCGGGGCGCGCCGTCGGCGTGATCGCGCCGCTCACCCGCTCCCACTCACGCCGGTAGTCGTAGCGGTTCGCGTAGAAGTTCCGGTCGATGAAACGCTTGATCGTGCGGTTCGCGCGCGGGCTGAGCAGCAGCAGCACGCCGCCGCCACCGACGAGGACGTAGAACGCCAGGCTCACGATCTGCCGCCACGCGTCGTTCAGCATCGGCAGCAGCTTCGACAGCACGGCCATCGTCAGCAGGAATCCACCGGCCAGCGTCAGCGAAACGGACGAGTAGTAGATGACCGGCCGCGCCACCGGCACGCTCATGTCGGACAGGCGGCGGCGCGCCAGCGCGAGGGCGGTCACGGCGCCCGACAGGAACAGCGGTACGGCGCTCGCCACCAGCCACGCGACGCGCAGCCCTCCGTACAGGAGCCCGCCCGAGACCACGAGAAGGTCGGCCAGGATGCCGATCAGGAACGCGACGAACATCGGGCGCAGCCGGCGCTGCGCGGTCGCGGGCGCGGTGCGCAGCATGCGCTCCAGGTTCATGACCACGGCGATCATGACCACCACCAGGTACATCAGGTAGATCTTGCCGAACGTGCCGAGGACGATCATCGCGTCGCCGGAGCGGCCGATCACCTCGCGCACGACGTACGGCGTCCCCGTCGCATAGAACATCGCCACGCAACCGGCCAGCGCGAGCGTCAGGTACGCGGCGGCGCGCTTGATCTGTTCCCACGGGTCGGGACGGGCCAGGACCACGCTCAGCGTCAGCCACAGCCACGATGCGAGCGCCGAGCACCCGGCGATGTACGACGACCAGCGGCGCGCCTCGAGCGCCGAATCGGCGCGCAGCAGGAACAGGGTGCCGACCTGGAGCGCGGCCATGACCAGGAACGTGGCCGAGAAGACGAGCGTCGTGAGGAACTGGCCGCGGCGCAGCAGCGCGAGCAGCCCGAGCATGCCGGCCAGCAGGGCGCTGGCCGTCACCAGGCTCACCTGCCATGGAGCGGCGGAAAAGCCCACGACGCCTCCGATCATCGCCGGGCCTCCCCCAGCCGATCGAGGGCGGCGCGCGCGCGGCGCTGCGCGTCCGCGCTGCGGGCGCCGCCCTCGATCTGCTGGTAGAGCGTCACGGCGCGTCCGCGATCGTGCAAGTCCCTTTCCGCGACGTCGGCCGCGCGCAGCGCGGCGCCGATGCCGACCGCTGTGTTGGGGTACAGGCGCCACATCTCTTCCAGCGCGTCGGCGGCGCGCGGGCCGTCGCCCATCGCCAGCAACACATCGGCCTTCGCGCGGCGGGCGTTGAACTGCACGGTCTCGTCGCGTTGGTTCGTGATCATCTGGTCGAGCGATTCGATCGCGCGTTGCCCTTCGAGGCGCGCCAGGTCCGTCTCGTGACGCGCCGCGTGGTGCACGACGATGCGCAGCAGCGCGTCGAGCCCGTTGGGGTCGGTCGGCTGCTGCGCGGCGAGCGCCCGGTATTCGGTGCGCGCCTGCTCCCACTGCCCCGCCGCCTCCAGCAGGATGCCGCGGTGCAGCCGCGCCATGGCGCTGGCCCGCGGCACCTGCGAATAGGAATCGAGGAAGCGCTGGTAGGCGACGAGCGCCGAGTCGGTCTGGCCGCGGCGCTCCCACAGCTGCGCCAGGAACAGGATGGCGTCGGGCCGCACCGCGCCGCCGAACCCGCTCTCCGCCCAGCGCGCGTAGGCGAGCGCCGAATCGGGCCGCCCGGCCTCGACCGAGCGCTCGGCCAGGGTCAGCACGAGGCGCGGCGCGAGCTTCGCTGCGGCCGGTTCCGCGAGACCCGAGCGCAACGCGTCGAGCGATGCGTCCCAGCGGCCGCGAGCGGCGCGGATCTGCGACAGCCGGGCCCACAGATCGCTCGCCGCGCGGTGGCCGCGGGCGCGCGTCAGCGCGTCGTCGAAGCGCACTTCCGCCGCGCCGAGGATCGAGTCCGCGCCCGCGGCATCGCCCGCCGCGCGGCGCGCGGCCGCGACCTTGAGCGGCGCGTCCAGCACGGGAAGGATGGCCTCGTCCCGCGCCTCGTCCACGAGCGGGTAGCGCGCGGCGATGCGCTGCCACGCCGCGATGGATTCCGGGCCGCGATCGGCGCGCTCCAGCGCGCGGGCGCGAGCCAGCGCCGCCTCGAGGGCGACGGGGACGAGCGCCGCGAAGTCGTCCTCGGCGCGCGCATAATCGGCGAGCGCGGCGTCCGCATGGCCGCGCAGCTCCTCGATGCGCGCCACGGCGATCGCGGCGCGACCGGATACCGTCCCGACGTCCACGGCCAGCGGGGATTCGGAAGCCTGCGCCCAGCGTGCCGCCGGATAGCGCGCCACGATGCGCGCGAACGCCGCGCCGGCCGCCGCGTAATCGGCGTCGGTGGCGAGGCGCGGGTTGAGCTGCAGCCGCTCCACCGCGCGGCGCGCGTACCAGAAGTCGTGATCGGCGCCCCAGCGCGCCCACAGCGCCGGATCGCCGCAACCCGTGACGGCGAGCGCGAGCGCGAGCGCCGGGGCGAACCGGAGCGGCCACGACTTCCGGTGGCGCGGCGAGGGTGTCGAACGAGGCGGCGCGCTCACGCGTCCTCCTCGCGCACCAGGCTCAGATACGCGAGCGTCGCCGAGCCGGCGAGCAGGAACCACAGCCCGAGCGACACGACGGCCTGGGCCGCCACCAGCCAGCCCACCAGCTCGGGCGTGCCGCGCTCGACGATCACGTTCGCGCGATTCGACAGGTATTGGAGCGGCAGCAGCGGCAGCGCCAGAACGATGCCGAGCAACAGCGCCGCCCAGAAGCCGCGCGCCCACGTCTCGGGCAGGCCGGCCAGCGCGCCCCACACGGAACGGCGCTCCAGCATGACCAGCGCGTTCACGTAGAAGAACACGGCCTGGAGCAGGATCGAGCCGCCGAGGATGATCGCGGACGCGAGGCGCGGCACGAGTCCTCCGCTGCCGCGGTGCGCGACCCAGGCTTCGAGCCCGAACGCGAGCGCCGCGACCAGCAGGTTGAACGGCAGGTTGACGAGCACGAGCGCGACGGCGCGGCCGAAGCCGCGGCGCAGCCCCTCGCCGGCCGGCGTGGTCGCGCCGCGGAAGTGCTCCGCGAACAGCCACGTCGCGGCCCCCACGGCGATCGAGCCGAACACCGCGCCGATCGCCAGGTCGGCGCGCGCGTACAGCGCGGGCAGGATGCGGAACACGTTCGGGTAGCGGAGCACCGCCGCCCCACCCAGGCGCTGCAGCAGCGGCGCCATGAACCACGACACGGCCGGGTGCGCGAATCCGACGAGCGCGAGCAGCACGAGCGCCTCGCACAGCCCGAGCCACAGGAACGGCACCCACAGGCCGCCCCGGATCATGGCGCGCAGCGCGCGCAGCAGGGCCTGCCACGCGACGGCGAGCTGCTCGAACGGGCTCACGCGCCGGGCTTCCCGGCGCGTCCCGCGGCCGCGAGCACCGCGGGCAGGTCGTGCGCCACGCGCGACGCGAAGTCGTCGAGCGAGCGGCCCGCGGCCGCCTCGTCCCCGTCGCGGATCAACGCCTCGACACGCACGAACGCCCCCCAGGAATGGTTTTCCAGGGCCCCACTCAGGGCCATGCGGCTGCGAAACGCGTTCTTGTCGGCGGTGGTGAGCCCCGCGGTGGTCCACCAGTAGTAGACCAGGCGCTGATCGTGCGGGCGATCGGCCACGAAGCGATTCACGGCGATTCCGCCGGGCGTCCCGTCGTCCACGCGGCGCGATCCCGGTCGCTCGACGATGTAGCCTTGCGATTCATAGCATAGTTGCGGGTCGTGCGCGCCGTAGCGCTTGTTCTGGTGATACACGATGCACAGCCAGGTCACGTCGGAGCCGCGCTCGTAGCGCCGGATCAGGATGTCGTCGGCCTTCAGTTCCTCGACCACCGCGTCCTCGAACGACAGCTCGGTGCCGTTCCAGTCCCCGAAGCGGGCCGGCGTGGCGCGCAGCGCTCCGTGACCGGCCGCGAGATCGACCGGGGGGTGGGTCGCGACGTACGTCGCGGTCGCCGCGAGCAGCAGCAAGGTGGCGAGAAAGCGGATCACGCGGCGCTCCGCGAGGCGCGCGGCGTCAGCACGGCGCGCACCAGCAGGAGTCCGCCGAGCGCCACGACGTAGATGAGGTATCCGGTGACGTCGTGGAACGTGCCGGCCGCCTCCTTCACGCCCACGTAGTGCGCGACGACGATGAGCAGCGTGATGCGCAGCGCGTTCCCGGCCATGGCGATGGGCACGGCCGAGAGCAGGATCAGCGCGCGCCGCCACCACCCGCCCGGCTGCAGCCACGCGAACACCGCGCCCGTCGCGAGCAGCGCGAGCAGCGAGCGCAGGCCGCTGCACGGATTCTCCATGCGCAGCTCGCCACTGGCCAGGTACAGCGTCATGCCGCTGCGCTGCAACGTCACGCCGAGCCCCTCGGCGACGCGCGTCGAGATCCGCACGGTGATCTCCTTGAGCGCGTAGCTGATCTGGTTCATGAGGAGCGGCGGGAACGTGAGCATGAACGCCAGGTATGCGATCGGGAACGCGAGCAGGCGCGTCGCGGCCCGGCCGAGGAACGTCAGGGACAGCCCGTAGGCCAGCGCGATCAACGACCAGCCCTCGAGCGCGAACAGGTCCATGCGCATGCCCAGCACCTGCATCGCGCAGCCCAGCGCCACGAGCGCGAGGCCGAGCGGCTCGGGGCGCAGCGCGACCTCGGCCAGGCGCCGGCGCCTGAGCCAGACCAGCACGACGGCGGCGAGCGGCACGAGCGGCCCGTGCGAATAGTTGTCGTTCGTCGTCCAGATCGTCCACAGCTCGCCGAACGTGCGATGGTAGATCGCGACCACGAGCGCGAGCAGCGCCGCCGACTGGGCCGCCGCGGCGAACGCGCGACGCGGCGACGCGGTGGGGAAAGGCTGAACCGTCAAGGCGCGCCCTCCATGGGCTCTAGAATACCCCGCGCGACGAGAACACGGTCAGGGCCGTGCGCGCGAGGATGACCGTGTCCAGGCTCGGGGACACGTGATCCAGATAGTATCGATCGTACGCGACTTTGTCGCGCATGGGGATTTCGTCGCGGCCGTGGATCTGCGCCCAGCCGGTGACCCCGGGGCGCAGCGCGTCCACGCCCTCCGCCTGGCGCATGGCGATCAAGTCGTCCTGGTTGAACAGCGCGGGCCGCGGGCCGACGAGCGACATGTCGCCGCGCCACACGTTCACCAGCTGCGGCAGCTCGTCGAGGCTGGTGCGGCGCAGCAGGCGGCCGACGCGCGTGACGTGCGAGGAGCCCGGCCCCATGAGGTGGGACGCGAGGTCGGGCGTGCCCACGCTCATGGAGCGGAACTTGAGGATGGTGAATTCGCGCGAGCCGCGGCCGACGCGGCGCTGGCGGAACAGCGCGGGCCCCGGTGAATCGAGCCGCACCGCGACCGCGATGAGCGCGAGCAGCGGCGCGAGCGCGACGAGCAGCAGCGTCGCCACCGTCCAGTCGACGGCGCGCTTCACCGCGCCCGCCGCCCCGGCCGGACGCACCGCCACGCCGCGCCCGTGGGCCGCGCGATGCGCGTCCTCGAGCAGCGTGACCAGGCGATCGCCCAGCACGCGTCGCGAGTAGTGGGCGTTCACGAACTCGGGGCCGGCCGCGGCGAAGCGCGCGCACCGCTCCCCGTCGTCGGCCAGCGCCGCGATCGCCCGGGCCAGCGCCGCGCCGTCGCCCGGCGGCACGACCTCGCCGGCGCCCGAGGCGCGCAGGACGTCGGCCGCGTCCCCGCCGAGCGCGCCCACGACCGGGCGGCCGCACGCCAGGTAGTCGAACAGCTTGACCGGGATCGTCTCCCCCGAGAACTCGTGGGCTCGTGTGGTGGCCACGCACGCGTCGGCGGCGTGGATCAGCGCGACGAGGTCGGCGGGCGACACGCTCGAGCGGAACTCGACGTTGTCGAGGCCGCGCTCCGCGACCTGGCGCTCGAGGCCGGACTTGGCGACGCCGTCACCGACCAGCAGGAAGTGCACGTCGCGCCGCGTCCGCAGGCGGTCGGCCGCGTCGATCAGGGCCTCCATGCCGTGCACCAGCCCGTGCGTGCCGGCGTACAGAACCGTGAAGCGCCCGTCGCGCGGGCGCAACGGGGCCGGCGTGAAGCGCTCGGTGTCGGCGCCGTTCGTGATGAGCGTGACGCGCGACGCCGAGACGCCGCGCGCTTCGATCTGGCGCCGCATGCCGGGCGTGACGACGACGAGGCGCGCCGCGTGCGCGTGGAGGAAGCCGGCCAGCGCCTGCAGCGCGCGTGACGCCAGGCCCTCCTTCATCTCGCCGAGCGCGAGCGCAGCGCGCGGCCAGTCGTCGCGGACGTCGAGCACGAACGGCGCGCGATGCAGGCACGCCGCGAGCCACGCGCTGACCCCGAGGAACAGGGGCGGCGTGGTCGCGAACACGACGTCGGGGCGCGGGCCCGAGCACGCGACCGGCAGGGCGCTCCACGCGAACGTCGCGTGGTTCCACAGCCGGGTCCACGGGGTCTTTCGCGGCGTGGCGTGCAGCCACACGCGCTCGACCTCGATCGCGCCCTCGCGCTCGCGCGCGCGGCGCACGTTCCGGTACGCGCCCTGGATCTCGCCCGACGGGTGGTTCGGCAACCCGGTGACGACGCGCACCTGATGTCCCGCGCGCTCCAGGGCGCGCGCGAAGTGCAGCGCACGGGCCGGCGCGGCGCCGGTCTCGGGCGGCCAGTACTGGCTGACGAACAGAACGCGCATGCGGATCGCGGCCCCTACGCCCTGGCCGCCACGACGAGCTGACGCCGCGCCGTGCCGTGCCCCGTCCACCACGCGCGCTGCAGCGGCTCGAGTGCGGCGTGGTACAGCAGGTCGGGCGCGGCGCCGAGGCCGCCCCAGTACAGCTCGTGGTGCACGACGCGCAGCCCGTTCGCCTCCATCACCGAACGCATCTCGCGCGGCGCGAACGTGCGCTCGACGGCGTACGCGTGGCGCTGGCCGTCGGGCGCGACGTATTCCTGGTGCACCTCGTCGCGCAGCTTCGCGAGGCGCCGCAGGTGCTCGGGATGCGCGCCGTTGATGTCGCCGACCACCAGCACGCCGCCCGGCCGCAGGTGATCGCGAACGGCGCCGAGGAACGCGTCGAGCGGGTCGATGTGCGACAGCGCGTTGTACACCCACACCAGGTCCACGTCGCGCTCCCAGTCGCGCGTCAGGTCGGCGCGCGCGTAACGCACGTCGAGCGCGAGCCCGGTGCGCGCGCGATAGAACGCGGCGCGCCGCTCGGCCGCGGCCAACCGGTCCGGGCGCAGGTCCGCGCCCACGACGTCGGCGCCCATGGCGGCGTACAGCATCGAGTACGTGCCGAAACCGGAGCCCGCGTCCATGACGCGCGGGCGGCTCCGGGCCGCGAGCCAGCGCGCCGTCCAGCCGGCGTCGCCACGCCAGAAGCCGCGCAGGTAGCGGCGGATGGCCGGCTCGTCCCCGCGCTTCGGCAGGTTGCGGTAGTACGACGCGTACGCCTCGCGCTCGCCCTCGGGCAGGAACTGCTCGTGGGCCGGCCACTCCTCCTCGATCGTCCAGCGCACGAATCGTTCGAAGCGCTTCCTGGCCTCGTCCTCGGTCATCGCGTCGTCCTCCCGGTGGCAGGGTCCGCGTCGGCGCCCCGCCCACCCCGATGCCGGAGCGCCGACCACAGCATGGGCACGTGCCGCGGGCGCAGCGACGTGAGCAAACGCGCGACGCGGCCCCAGCGGCCCTGGCGCACGTACGTGGTCAGGCTCTGCCATTCGTAGCGCAGGAGCATCGGCGCGGACTCGGACGCGAAGCGCGACTCCGCGCCCTCGAGCCCGGCCGCGAGCCGCAGCACGCGTTCGCGCACCGCGGCCTCGTCGGCGCCCGTGACGGCCTCTGGCACGCCCTCGGCGTCGAGCCGCAGCGGCATGAAGTCCAACCCCGGAGCCACGCCCAGGCTGGCCGTGAACACGCCGGTTGCGCGCCGCGCTTCGGCCGCGACCTCCGCCTCGAAATCGCCCGAGGCCGGATCCAGCACCGCATCGCCCAGGCTGAACAGCGTCAGCGTCCGGCCACGACGCCGGTACCCCTGGAGGACGTGCGGATGATGGCCGAGCACGAGATCCACGCCCAGCGACTCGAACGTCTCGGCCCATTCCATCACCCGGGGCGGCGGGAAGTCCACGTACATCGAGCCCCAGTGCACGCTCACCACGACCAGGTCCGCCGCGGCACGCGCGGCGGCGACGTCCTCCATCACCGCGCCGCGCTCGAGCGGCGCGAAGCCCCAGCCCGTCGCCGACGCCGCGCCGTCCTTCCCCGCGAAATAGCCGAGCACCGCGAGGCGACGGCCGGCGGCGACGAAGCGCGCCGGCCGGCGCGCCGCCTCGAGGGTCGCCCCGGCGCCCACGACCTCGAGCCCCGCGGCCCCGCACGTCTCGAGCGTGCGCGCCAGCCCGCGCTCGCCGCAGTCCATGACGTGATTGTTGGCCAGCGACACGACGCGCACACCGGCGCGGAACAGCGCGGCCGCCACGTCGTCGTCGTGGTGGAACTCGGCGGCGCGGCCGCCGCGCACCCACTCGGCGCGGCCGATCGGGAACTCGAGGTTCGCGAAGCCCCAGTCCGCGCCTCCGAGCGCCGGCGCGAGCGCCGCGAAGACGGCGTCGACGCCATTCGCGCGCGCGCGCGCTCGGACGCGGCCGATCAGGCCGACGTCGCCGATGGCGGCCACGCGTTGGTGCACGTCGGCGCCCGGCTCAAGCAAGCGCATGGCGTCCCTCCGCGTGGCCGCCGACGGGCTGGCCGTGCAGGGCGAGCCGGTACAGCGCCTCGGTCTCGCGCACCATGCGTTGCGCCGTGAAGCGGCCGAGGAAGCGCGCCCGCGCCGCGGCGCCCTCTCGCTCGCGCCGCGCCGGATCGCCCAGCAGCGCGGCGATCGCCTCGCCCAGCGCCGCCGAGTCTCCGGCTGCGACCACGTGGCCGCTCACGCCGTCCTCGACGGCCTCGGCGTTGCCGCCGACGCGCGTCACCACGGCCGGGCGGCTGGCGCGCATCGACTCGAGCAGCGTCACGGACAGGCCCTCCCGCTCGGAGCTGAGCACGAACACGTCGCACGCCGCCATCAGCGCCGCGACGTCCTGGCGCGGGCCGAGCAAGTGCGCGCGGTCCGCGAGCCCGAGCGCGCGAGCCTGGACCTCGAGCGTCTCGCGCAGCGCGCCCTCGCCGGCGATCGCGAGCCGCGCGAGCGGCCTCTCCCGCGCCACGCCGGCGAACGCGTCGAGCAGCACGTGCTGCGCCTTCTGCCGCGTCAGGCTGCCGACCGTCAGGACCAGTTCGTCGTCCGGGCCGAGCCCGAGCGCGGCGCGGGCCGTCGCGCGCGCCTCGAGCGGCAGCGCGACGTCCTCGATCCCGTTCAACACCGTCACGAATCGTGCGGCCCGCCGCCCGGCGCGCGGCGCATGCGACGCGCGCACGGCGTCGCACACGCACAGCACGCCCGCCGTGCGTCGCGTCACGAGCGGTTCGATCAGGCGGTAGGCGCTCGAGTGGCGGCCGGTGTAGTGCACGCTGTGTTCCGTGCGGAACACCGTGCGTACGCCGGCCAGCATGGCCGCGCCGGCGGCGTACAGGCCGCCCGTCGGATTGTGCCCGTTGACGACGTCGATGCGCGCCGCGCGCAGGCGCCCCGCGAGCGCCCACAGCCGGCCCATGCGACCCGCGCCCAGCACCTCGGCGTGCGCCCCGAGGGCGCGCGCCGCCTCCAGCGCGGGGCCGCCCTGGTTCAGCGCGCACACCCAACTCTCGACGCCCGGGCCGGCGAGCTTGACGTGCTCGAGGATCAGCGACTCGGCGCCGCCCTGGCGCATCCCGTCGATCACGTGCATGACGCGCAGCGCGCCGCTCATGGCGCGGCCCGCCGGCCGGCGGCGGCCGCGCCGGGCTCCCCGGCGTCGATCAGGGCGAGCAGGCGTTCGAAGTTGTGTTCCGCGTCGAAGCGTTCGGCCACGTCGGCGCGGGCGTGCGCGCCCCAGGCGTCGAGGGTGCGCGGCTCGGCGAGCAGCGGCTCGAGCACGTCGGCGATCGCGCGCCAGTCGCCGGGATCGACGAGCGCGCCGTTCACGTCGGGCACGATCGCCTCCTCGAGCCCGGCCGCGCGTGTGCCGACGCACGGTACGCCCATGGCCATGGCCTCGACGACGACGTTCGGGATGCCGTCGCGCCGCCCGTTGCCCATGACGCGGCACGGCGCGAGCAGCGCCCACGCCCGCCGGTAGAGCGGCAGGATCCGGCCGTGATCGAGACTGCCATGAAACGTGACGCGTTCCTGGATGCCGGCGCTGCGCGCCTGGGCTTCGAGCGCGTGCCGCTCGGGACCGTCGCCCACGACGTCGAGCGCAACGGCCACGCCGCGGCGCGACAGCTCGGCGACGGCGCGCAGCGCGTCGTCGAACCCCTTGGGCGCGGCCAGCCGCCCGACCACGAGCAGGCGTGCTTCGGCCGAGCGGGCGCGCCCCGCGCCGTCGAAGCGCCGGCGGTCGACGCCGTGGTAGATCCACTCGACGCGCGCCCCGGGTCCGGCCAGCGCGCGCAGCATGTCCGCGTTGCCGCGCACACATGCCGACGTGAAGTCGGCGTGGCGCGCCTTGTGCGCGAGGAACGCCTGCGTGCGGTACAGATCGGCGCCGGCGTGCGCCGACATGCTGAAGCGCCGCCCGGTGAGACGCGACGCGAGGTACGCGACGCTGGCCGGGAAGTGCGCCCAGGCGCCGTGCACGCGCGCGAAGTCCTCGCGCTCGACGAGGTCGGCGACGCGCGCCGCGGCCGGCAGGTAGCCCACGTGGCCGGCCAGCGCGTACGCGCTGCCGCGCGACGCCCACAGCATGCGCAGCGCCTCGGGCACGAGCACGTGCGGGCGCCGCACGAACCAGCGGAAGAGCGCGAGCCAGCCGGCCGGCGCGAGCGGCGAACCCACGGCCCGGGTCAGAGGCACGAGATGCGCGTGCTCGGGCTGGTACTCGGTGCCCACGTCGCGCAGCGTGCACACGCGCACGCGCACGCCGCGTCCGATCAGGCGCGCGACCTCGCTCTCGACGAACGCGGCCAGCGTGGGGAACGTCGTGGTCACGTAGAGCACGGACGTCACGCGGCGCCCCGCGAGACGGCGCGGTAGAACGCCTCGTGACGCCGCGCCATGGCGTCGATGCTCATGTCGCGCTCGGCCGTCGCGCGCGCGGCGCGCCCGCGGCGCGCGGCCTCGTCGGGCCGCCGCAGCGCGTCCGCGAGCGCGTCGGCCAGCGCCTCGGGCGCCGACGCCGGCACGAGCCAGCCCGTCACGCCGTCGGTCAGCACTTCGGGCGTCCCGCCGACCGCGGTGGCCACCGCCGGCCGCCCGGCCGCCATGGCCTCGAGCAGCGCGTTGGGAATGCCCTCCTCGCGCGACGACAGCACGAACAGGTCCATGGCCGGGAGCAGCGTCTCGACGTCCGCGCGCTCGCCAAGCAGGCGCACGCGATCGCCGAGGCCGAGCGTCGCGAGACGGGCCTCGAGCGCGCCGCGCTCGGGACCGTCGCCGACCACGGCCGCGCGGAAGTCGATGCCACGCGCGCGCAGCAGCGCCAGCGCGTCGAACAGCGTCGCGTAATCCTTGCGCGGCGCCAGGCAGCCGACGCTGCCGATGAGCGGCGTCGCGCCGTTCGCGCCGAGCGCGGCGCGGTCGCCGCGACCTTCGTGGAAGCGCTGCGTGTCGACGCCGTTCGCGATCACGGTGATGCGCGCGCGCGGCACGCCGAGCGCGACGACGCTCGCGGCGACCGCCTCGCTGACCGCGGTGACGTGCGTGGCGGCACGATGGATCCAGCGCTGCAGCGCGCGCTGCCGCGGCGTCTCGAACGCATCCACGTTGCGCTTCGCGACGACCACCGCGCGCGTGCCGCACCAGCGCCCGGCGAGCACCGCGAACAGGTTCGGGCCGAACAGGTAGCCGTGCACGACGTCGGGCTGGAAGCGCCGCACGACGCCGACGAGCCGCGCGAGCCCGCGCAGCCCGGACGGGCCGTAGATGCGGCGCCCGACGCCGAGGTCGCGCACCGGCCAGCCGAGCGCCGCGACGTCCGCCGTGAACTGGCCTTCGCGGCGGAAGCACGCGATCTCCACGTCGAACGCGTCGCGGTCGAGGCGGCTCCACAGCTCGAGCAGGTGGCGCTCGGCGCCGCCGGCCACGAAATTGCCGACGACGAACAGGATGCGCACGCGGCCGTCCCTCACGACGCCGCCTCCGCGCCGCGCAGGCGATCGAACGCGCCGTCCAGTTCCGCGAGCGCGAGCGAGCGCGAGAACGCGCCGGTCGGGCCCAGGCACGCGCCGTCGGACAGACCGCGCCGCAGCAGCTCGTAGCGCCCGGCGCCGGGCGTCACGTCGCCGCGCCGCGTCGTGACCGCGTGTTCGAGCCCGGCGCGCGCCGCCGCTGCGACGCTCGCCGCGTCGTGGTCGCCGCCCGGATACGCGAGGCCGCGCGGGCGCACGGCGAGCCGCGCCGCGATGCGCTCGACCGAGCCCGTGATTTCCGCCTGCTGGCGCTCGGCGGACAGCGTCGTGAGGAACGGATGGCTCAGCGTGTGCGCGCCGAGTTCCATGCCGCACTCGACGAACGCGCGGCATTCGTCCCACGTCGCGAGATCGCACGGCGCTTCGTCGCGCACGCGCAGCGTGCCGCCCAGCTCGTGCAGGCGCCGCTCCATGAGATCGGGCGGCACGCGCAGGAGCGGCAGCAGCGCAGCGAGCGCCCGCGCGCGGCCCGCGCGATCCCGGACGTCGAGCGCCAGGATCCGCCCCTCGACCTCCCAGCTCGCGTTCGGCGCGGCGGCATGCTCGAGCAGCCAGGTCAGACGATCCCACCATGGCGCGCGCCGCTCCTCGATGAGCCCGGCCGTGAGATAGAACGTGGCGCGCGCGCCATGCCGCTCGAGCAGCGGCAGCGCCCGCTCCACGTTGTCGCGATAGCCGTCGTCGAACGTCATGGCCACGCGCCGGCCCGAGCGCGCGCCGGCCAGCCAGGCCAGCCCGTCCGAGACCGTGAGCGGCGCGAGCCCGCGCGCCGCGAGCAACGCGAGCTGCGCGTCGAGCACCCGCTCGCTGACACCGAGGCGGTACAGCGGGCGCTCGCCGTTCCCGTACACGCGGTGGTGGCGCACGATGACGAGGCGCGGCCCGCCCGCGACGTTCGACCGATGCGCCAGGCTCCACATCCAGCGCAGGGCGCGCCCGCTCACGCCGCCCGCCGCGCGCGCTCGAGCCGCGCGTCGTCGACCAGCGCGCACGCCAGCCAGAAATTGCCGGTGATCAGGATCGAGAAGAACCGGTCGCCGAACGCGCACGAGATGGCCATGGCCAGCGTTGCGGCGCCGACGCCGACCGCGAGCTGGCGGTCGAAACGCGTGGCGGCCAGCTTCACCCCGTCCGTCGAGAGCTTCCAGCACTTCCATAGCAGCCACACGAACAGCCCGAGGCCAAAGATCCCCATCTCGCCGAGAAAGCGCAGGTACGTGTTATGCGCGCTGTCCTTCACCTCGACGCCGAGCGCGTCGCCCGTTTCGGGCAGCACGTAGCCGAGGCCGGTGAATCCGACGCCGTCGAGCGGGTGATCGGTGACGACGTCGAGGATGGCGCGCCACGTATCGACGCGCAGCTGCGCCGAGCCCTCGAGGCCGGAGTCGTCGCCGGCTTCGTCCTCGACCTGCGTGCCGGTGAGGCGTTCCATCATGTAGTCGGGGATCCACAGCGGCGCCGTCAGCATGGCCGCGACCAGCACGAACGTGAGCACGCGCGAGCTGCGCACGCCGACGTACAAGAGGCTCGCGGCGAGCGCGAGTAACGCGCCGCGCGACACCGACAGCATGACCCCGGCGGTCCCGACCAGCACGGCGCCCATGAGTACGACTTTGCCGAACCACCGCCGCGTCCCGCCGATGAGCGCGGCGCTGAACGCCGTGAACATGGCCAGGAACGCGCCGAGCTCGTTGGACTGGCCGAAGCTGCCCATGGCGCGCATGCCGCGTCCGTTGCGTCCGTACGCGATCGTGGTCAGCGCCTCGGCGACCAGGCCGAGCACGATGGCCCACGCCATCGCGCGGCGCTGGCGCTCGCCGCGCACCATGGCCAGCGCGATGAAGTAGATGGTGAACGTCATCGAGCAGCGCATCAGCGCCCACACCGCCTCGACGACGCGGAACGTGTAGCCGGTCGGGATGGCGGCGCCGCGCACGACGGAGAGTCCGGCAACGAGCACCATGACGCCGAGGACGGTGCCCAGGCTGCCACGCCGGAAGATCGGCTCGCGGTTCATCACGCGGACGAGCGCGTACGACGAGAACACGCTGAACACGAGCACGTTCAGCGGATTCACGCCGGGAATCGGCAGCTTGGGCATCCAGCCGAGATACGGCGTGGCCAGCGGCAGCAACCACAGTCCGGCCTGCGGCTGCACGAGGATGCCGCCGATCAGGACCGCGCCGACCAGCAGCTTGACGATGCGGTGCGCGTCCTGGCCGAAGCGATAGTCGAGCACGACGAACGCGGCGATGGCGAGCGCCGCGACGCCCATGCTGAAAATCAGCGCGAGCCCGGACGGGAACGAGCGGGCCTGTCGGCGCGCGGCGTCGCGGACTTCCCGCGCGGAACTCGAGCGCAGCGGCTGGGGCGCTTCGCTCACGGTCGTCCCTCGGGCGCGCGCGCGGCCGGGGCCGGCGTGTCGGCCACGAGCCGCGCGCGGCCCACGCTCACGTGGGGCGCCGCGGTGCGCGCGGCCCAACGCTGGCGCTTGAGCCCGGCGCGCAGCGGGCGCGGCAGCCAGGCGAGCGCGAACGCGGCGAGCACCGGCAGCACGCGGTCGGGAAAGCGCAACGCCCGGGCGAAGTGCGCGCGCGCGTCGTGCGCCCGGTCGTCACGCAGGTCGGCGACGCCCATCTTGAACTCGGACAGCGCGGCGCGGCGGCGCGCGGCGGCGCGCAAGGGTGCGGGCAGCGTGGCGTCGCCGGCCAGCCGCTCGAACAGCACGACGTCTCCCGAGAGCCGCGAGTCGACCTGGCGCGTGAGCCCGCCGGCGCGGTGCTGGTAGCGCACGAGCGAGCGGCGCGACGCGGTCGCCGGCCAGCGCCTCGCCAGGCGGATCCACAGATCGAGGTCCTCGGCGTGGCTCAACGATTCGTCGAATCCACCGAGCGCCTCCAGCGCGTCGCGGCGCACGACGACCGAGGACGTGAGCACGAAGTTGACCTGGATGAGGCCGGCGACCGGCTGGCCCACGTAGCCGTCGGGCAGCTCCGCGTACAGCGAGAACCAGGAGTCGCTGCGCCGGCCCTCGACGTCGAGGAACGCGCCGTCCGAGAAGAACCACGCGGCCGCGGGCGCCGCCGCGAGCGCACGGGCGGCTTCCGCGAGCTTCTCGGCGGACCACAGATCGTCCGCGTCGAGCAGCGCGACCCATGCGCCGCGCGCCTCGCGCCAGCCGCGATTGCGCGCCGCGGCCGCGCTGCCGCAGCGCGCGCGGATGACGCGGACCGGGGCCTGGCCCGGAGCATCCGGAAACGCGCGCTCGACCGCGTCGCCGGTGCCGTCGCTCGAGCCGTCGTCGACGAGCACGATCTCGCGCGGCGCGAGCGTCTGGGCGCGCGCCGCGCGCACCGCGTCCAGGACATCGGGCAGACCGTCACGCGCCGGGATGACCACGCTGACGTCGAGCGCCGCGCTCATGGCGCGCCTCCCGAGGGCAGGCGGCCGGCCTGGCGCCGGTTGCGCCGCACCGCGTCCTTGAGCAGCGGCGAGCGCATGAGCCTCGGCAGCGCCGACGCCGGCAGCAGCGCGCCTGCCGCCGCCACGAGGCGGCGCGACCAGGGCCCCGAGCGGGCGGCGCGGCGCATGCGGGCCCGCGCCTCGCGCGCGCGCCCGGAACGGAACGCCAGGATGGCGAGATCGAACTCGAGCGCCGCCGCGCGCGTCGCGCCGATGCGGCGCACGTCGCGGCGCTGCGAGTACGCGCCGGCCGCGGCGCGGCGCATGACGACGAGATCGTCCACGTAGCGCGGTTCGAAGTTGCGCGACAGCGAGCCCGGGTGCGAGTAGTAGTAGATGAGCGGCTCGGGAAGGATGGCGCCGGGGTAGCGCGCCGCCAGACGCATCCACAGGTCGTAGTCGTAGGCGCGCGTCAGTGACGGATCGAGCCCGCCCACCTCGCGGTACGCGTCGCGCGACACGAGCATCGAGCTGAGCAACGGAAAGCAGCGCTCGGTCAGCAGCGGCAGCAGATCGCCGCGCACCTCGACGACCGGATCGAAGTAGTCGGACAGCCACGAGGGACGGATCACCTCGTGCTCCGACACGAACTCGCCGTCCGTGCCGCACCAGCGGACGTCCGGGTGGCGTTCCAGATACGCGAGCTGGCGTTCGAGTTTCGCCGGCTTCCACCAGTCGTCGCCGTCCATGAACGCGATCCAGTCGCCCGCGACCTGGTCGAGGCCGACGATGCGCGTGACGGCCGCGTTGTGGTGCGGCAGGCGCAGCACGCGCGCGAAGGAGCCGTAGTGCCGCTCGACCAGCTCCGGCGTGCCGTCGGTCGAGCCGTCGTCGCAGACCAGCACTTCGTCGGGCGGCCGACTCTGGCCGAGCAGGCTGTCGAGCGCCCGCTCGATGCACCACGCCGCGTTGTAGACCGCGAACACGACCGAGACGCGCGCGCTCACCGCGGCGCCCCTCCCGCAGCCGCCGCGCCGCGCCACATGCCCGGCACCATGCGCGACCAGCGCGCGCGCTCGGGGCCGTTCACGGAGAAGCGCCAGGCCACGACCGCGAACACGACCCAGCAGCCGGCGCATGTGCCCCCGAGCGCGAGCCACCCGGTCGGATGCCACAGTGCCTGCGCGGCGAGCGCCGGGAGCAGGAACGCCAGGCTCGCGAGCCCGGGCTGCACGAGGCCGACCCACCAGTAGTGCGCGGCGCTCATGTCGAGCGCGCGGCACGCGTAGAACGCGGTCGCGATCCCGCTCACCAGCGCGAGCGGCACGGCCGTGCCGAGCGCGACGCCGGCCACGCCCAGGGGGCCCACCCACCACACGGACAGGCCGAGGTTGAGGACCGCGTTCAGCAGCGACAGCGTGACGACACCTTTGTGCCGGCTCACGCCGTACAGCAGCGAAGACGCCGTGCTCTGCGGGAGCGACAGCAGCGTCGGCAGGCTGAGCAGCGTGAGCAGCTGCGCGGCCGAGGCCTGGGGGCCGTGCGGCGACAGCACCCGGGCCCACGACGACGCCGTCGCGTAGCGGGGGCCGACCCACGTGACCATGAGGTTGTCGCCGAACACGACGAGCCCGAGCAGCACGGGCCAGCTCAGCAGCACGGAGTACTTGGATCCGGCCACGAGCAGCGCGTGCAGCTTGTGCTGCTCGCCGAGCGCCTCGAACTCGCTGGCGGTCGGCGACAGCACCCACGTCGCGCTGTGCACGAGCGTGCGCGCGTTGTCCACGAGCCCCGCGGCGAGCGCGAACGGCGTCACCAGCGCGGCTCCGAGAAACGCCGTGATGACGAGCGCGTCGGTCTGGAACGCGATGCTGCTGGCCAGCGCGCCGACGAACGCGAATCCGCTGTAGCTGCCGATCAGCAGGAGGTGCGCGCGATCGACGAAACGCAGCCCGAAGGGCAGGCCGGGCAGCAGGCGGCGCACCCACATCCACGACAGGAAATGGCCGAGCAGGTTCATGGCGAGCGAGGCCCAGGCCAGCCCGATGAGCCCGCCGCCCATGCGCAGCACGACGACGAACGCGACCGCGCGCAGCACGCCGATGCCGATGCCGATGCCGTTCGCGGCGTCGTAGCGCTGCAGCCCCGACAGCGTCGCCCCGAACACGCCGAGCGGGAAACCGAGCGCGAGCGATGCGCCCGAGATCAGCACGACGGCGCGGGCCACGGGCAACTGGGCCGGCAGCACCTTGAACCACTCGCCGAAGTGGGCCGCGACCACGGCCGCGATGGCCAGCGTCACGACGCCGACCCCGCCGTACAGCACGAGCGCGCTCGTCAGCGTGCGCGACAGGCCCTCGCGGTCGCCACGCGCGTGGTCGCGCGCCACGTAGCGCACGAGGGAGGGGCGGATGCCCTGGTCGAACAGGCCGAAGTAGCCGGTCAACGAGAAGACCGTGACCCACAGCCCGTAGTCGCCGTCGCCGAGCAGGTGCACCAGGATCGGCGTCAGCACGAGGCCGATCGCCCCCGCCATGAAGAAGCGGAGGTAATTGGTGACGACGTTCTTGAACACGCGAACGCTACGCATCAGCTGGGTTCCTAGAGCTCGCCCCTCCCCAGGGCGCGGGGAGCCGGGCAGCGGATCGACGGGCCGGCCCTGGCCCTGAGGCGGCGCCTACGCGTCTCCCCCGACCACCTCGCTGCTGTACCCGTACGCGTTCGAGCGATATCCGTAGTAGTGGGGCAGCACTTCACCGATGTCGTTCATCAGGACGCCGAGCACGTTCTCGCGCGCTTCGCGCTGCACCTTGACGCCGTACTCGGCGGCCTTGCGCACGGTGCTCCCCGCCTTGATGACGTACAGCACGCCTTCCACCGCGCGGCCGAGGATGAGCGGATCGGGCACGGCGAGGTTCGGCGGCGCGTCGATCAGCACGAGCGAGTAGCGCGACGACGCCTCCTGCAGGAACCACTCGACCGTCGCCAGGTCGACGAGCTCCGCGGCCGGGCGCTCGCTCTTGCCGGCCGACAGGAAGTCCAGGTTCGGCAGCACCGTCGAGCGGATGAAACGTTCGTCGAAATTGCGCTGCGCGAGCATCTGGGCGAGCCCCCAGCTGCTGCTCGGCAGCCCGAGCGCGCGGTGCAGCGACGGGCTGCGCAGGTCGAAGTCGACGAGCAGCACCTTCTCCTTGAGTTCGCGCGCCATCGTGATGCCGAGCGAGGCGCTGGTCGTCGTCTTGCCCTCGCCGCGCGTCGCGCTCGTCACGAGCAGCGTGTGCGGCAGCGCGCGACCCCGCGTCTTCGCCAGCTTCAGGTACACGCGCCGGAACTCGAGCCCGAGCGGGCTCTCGACCTTGAGGCGGTGCAGCAGGCCGTGTTCGCGCGGCGCCGGCACTCCGGGCGCGGCGGCCGGCGCGGGCTTGCGGTGGCGGCGCGACGTCTCCAGCTCCTCGACGCGCGGAATGGCCCCGAGCACCGGCAGGCCGAGCAGGTTCTCGACTTCCTCCGCGTTCTTGACCGACTGGTCGTGCTGCTCGGCGACGAGCACCGTGCCGATGCCGACGATCCCGCCGGCCACCAGCGACAGCAGGATCAGCATCACGCGATTCGGCTTGCCCGGCGACAAGGGCCGGTTCGCCGGATCGATGACGAGGAAGCGCCCGGACACTTTCGCGTTCTCGAAAGCCTCGGCAATCTGCGCCGCGGCCGACTGCTGGAGGAACGAGTTGTACAGCGCGCGGTTGTTGTCGGCCTCCTGCTGCAGGTGCTGGATCTCGAGATCGCGATCCGGACTCGACACGACCTGGTGCTCGAACGAACCGACCTGGCCGGCGATCGCGGCGCGGCGCCCTTCCGTCGACGCCAGGTCGAGCTGGGCGACGCGATAGCGCACGAGCAGGTCGCGCGTGTCCTGCGACATGCCCGGGAACGCGCGGCCCGCGTTGTCGGACAGGCGCGCCTCGAGGTCCGACGTCTTGCGCGCCAGCTGAAGGCGCAGCGATCCGTCGTTGCCTCCGCTCAGCATCGCCATGCCGAGCTGGCGGTCGAGCGACTGGATCTGCCCCGACAGACTGCTCACTTCGGCACTGTTCAGCTGCAGCGGATCGTTCTCGCGCGCCTTGCCGGCCAGCTGCGCGCGCAGCGAGGACAGCTTCTGCCGGCGGTCCTCCAGCTCGTTGTCCGTCTGGTCGAGCAGCGCGCGGGCCTGCGGCAGACTGCTCGCGCTCAGGGACGAGCCCGACATCGCGCTCGACAGCGACGCGCGCCGCGCCGCTTCCAGGCGCGACTCGCTCTCCTCGAGCTTGTGCTTGTAGACCTGCTGCTGCTCGATGCTGAATTCCTGCGTGGCGCGGACGGCGTCGAGCTGCGCGGCCTTCGACGACAGCACGAACTGGTTCGCCAGTGCTTCCGCGAATTTCTTGGCGCGATCCGGCGTGTAGTCCCCGACGACGATCTGAACGAAATCGCCGCGCGCGGTCTTGACGGTCGCCGAGTTGCGCAGGTAGCCGACGAGGTACGCCTCGACGGCGTCGTCGGGCGCGAGCCCGGGGAACTCCGACGCGTGCTTCAGCGCCCACGCGCGCGTCGCCGCGTCGCTCTTCACGCCGCTGGCGATGATGACGTTGCGCAGGAACAGGCTGCTCTGCAGCTGGCCGCGCATGATGCCGGCCTGTTGCTCGGCGCTCGATCCGCCGGCGCCAATGCCGCCCAGGGCGCCGGTGAGCTGCTGCGGCCGCTCGAACTGCAGGGTGACCTGGCTGAAGTACACGGGCTTGAGCAGGAACGCCGCCGACACGCCGCACACGATGGCCACGGACCAGGGAAGGATCAGGAGCCACTTGCGGCGAACCATGACCCGCACGATCTCGCCGAGATCGAGCGGGGGTGACGCGGGAGAAGCTGGATCCATCAGTTGCCGCCTCGCTTGAGCACGTCGGCCAGTACCGCGATATTGAGCAGGTCGCGACCGAGGGTCAGCGCCTGGGTGAAACCATTGAAGCTCCGACCCAGCGCGCTGGCGCCCGTCGGAGCGACGTAGACGATGTCGCCGGGTTGGATGACGAACGGCGCGCGCGTGCCGCGCTTGAGCGCGTCCTGAAGGTTCACGCTGATGACCGCCTGCCCCGCGCCCTGCCGCGTCACGACGCGGACGTTCGAGAGATCGCCGCGCGGCGTCAGTCCGCCGGCGCTCGCGAGGATGGCCCACAGGTCCTGCCCGCCCGTGGCCGCGTACACGCCGGGCTTCGAGACCTCGCCGAGCACGCCGACGCCGTCCGACGGCGACACCACGCCACCGGCGGCGCCAGCCGGCACGATCACGGTGTCGCCCGGCTTGAGCGCCGGCAGGTTCGCGACGATGCCGTCGCGCAGCGCGCTGGCCACGTCCGCGTTCACGGTGTGGCGCACTTCGCCGTCGCGATGCACGACCTGCACGTGGCCGAGATCGGCGCCGGGCGCGGCGCCACCGGCCGCGCTGATCACGTCGACCAGGTTCGGGATGTGTTCGAAGCCGAAGCGCCCGGGGCGCGCCACCGCGCCGGACACGAACACGCTGTGGCTGAGGTAATCGCGAACCGTGACGGTGACCTGGGCGGTGACCCTCAGGTACGCCGACAGCCGGTCGCCGAGCCGGTCGGCGAGCTGCTTCGCGGTCATCCCCTCGGCCTTCAGATCGCCGATCGGCGCGACCGTGATGTTGCCGTCGGCCGCCACCGCGACCGTGCGCTCGAGTTCCGGGTGGCCCCACACCGAGATCGCGAGCACGTCCTCGGGCCCGATCACGTAGTCCTCGGCGCGTGCCGCGCGCGCGCCCAGCGTCGCGAGCACGACGCCCAGCGCCACGATTCCGATCCGCCAGCCCCTCAGTCGCTTCATTGCGTCACTCCTTTGACTGCGTTCGGATGGGTCGCCGCCACCTGGGACGCGACCGCGGTCGCGCCCGGTCCGACGCGGCGGGGTTGCCTCAGCACCACGGCCGCCGTGCGCACGAGCGTGCGCAGATCCAGGAGAATCGAACGATGTTCGACATAGTGCAAGTCGTACTGGACGCGACGCGCCATGTCGGCGGTCTCGGTGCCGTTGCAGCCCGCCACCTGCGCCAGACCGGTGACGCCGGGCAGCACGGTGAAGCGCTTCTCGTAGTCGGGGATGACGTCCTTCCAGCGCAGCACGGTCTCCTCGCGCTCGGGCGACGGTCCGACGAGCGCGAGCTCGCCACGCAGGACGTTCAGCAGGAACGGCAGCGTGTCGAGGCGCCGGCGCCGCAGCCAGCGGCTGACCGCGCCCAGGTCCGTGCGGAACCGCGCGCAGTCGATGGGCTCGCCGAGCAGGTCCTGCGTGCGGCGCTCGATGCTGCGCCGGTCGATGGGCATGTTCGTGCGCCCGGCGCGGCGATGCCCGCGGCGCCGCGTCAGCCCGACGCGCGTCTCGTGGACGAACAGTTCGCGCTCGCCGCGGCGCCGGGCTTCGAGCGCGACCCACCCCCACAGCGGCGCCGAAAGCGCGAGCGCCGCCACGGCGACCGCGCCCTCGGCCACGCCGCGCACCGCGTCCGGCCAGTCGCGGAGTTCGGCGGGCGTGCGCAGCGGCGCGGTCGAGGCCGGCAGCTCGACGACGGGCGTGGCGGGCACGGTCTCGACGGGGTCGTGGCGCGGCTCGACGTATTCCGGCACGAGGCCGGCCAGCGCGCGCTTGATCGACTCGGCGTCACCGCGTTGCGCGAGCTGCTCGAGCGCCCCGACTTCGGCGAGCAGACTCGGCTCGTCGCGGGCGTCGAGGTCCCACACCAGAATCCGCTCGTGGCGCGTGATGCGCGTGCGCTCGGCGTCGCTGTGCAGCTCTTCGAACAGCTTTTCTCCCGGACGCAGGCCGGTGTACACGATCTCGATGTCCTCGCCCTCGCGCAGGCCGGCCATGCGGATCAGCTGCCGCGCCAGGTCCACGATGCGCACCTGCTCGCCCATGTCGAGCAGGAAGACTTCGCCGCCCTTGCCCATCGCGCCCGCCTGCAGCACGAGGCGCACGGCCTCCGGGATGGTCATGAAATAGCGCCGCGTCTCCGGGTGCGTCACGGTCAGCGGTCCGCCGCGCGCCAGTTGGCGCTGGAACAGCGGAATCACCGAGCCGTCGCTCCCGAGCACGTTGCCGAAGCGCACGGCGACGAAACGCGTGAGGCTGCGCTGCGAGCGGCTCTGCAGCAGCATCTCGCACACGCGCTTCGACGCGCCCATCACGCTGCTCGGATTCACCGCCTTGTCCGTGGAGATGAGCACGAACTTGCGCACGCCCAGGCGGTCCGCGGCCTGCACGAGGTTGCGCGTGCCCACGATGTTGTTGAGCACGGCCTCGCGCGGGTTGGATTCCAGCAGCGGCACGTGTTTGTGCGCGGCGGCGTGGAACACGACGGTCGGGTGGTAGCGCTCGAACGCGGCCGAGACGCCCTCGGCGTCCTTGATGTCGGCGACGACGGCGTGCAGCGGCAGGCCCGGGTGCAGCGCCAGCACTTCGTGCTGGACGTAGTACAGGCCGTTCTCGGCGTGGTCGAGCAGCACCAGTTCGGCCGGCCCGAACCCGGCCACCTGGCGCGCCAGCTCCGATCCGATCGAGCCGCCGGCGCCGGTGACCAGCACGCGCTGGCCACGCAGGAAGTCGCCGACCTCGTCGAGGTCGAGATGCACCGGCTGGCGCCCGAGGAGGTCCTCGATGCGTACGTCGCGGACCTGCGAGAGCGCGCTGCGCCCGTGCTGCAGGTCGGACAGCCCGGGCAGGGTCTTGATCTGGACGCTGGCCTCGGCGCAGAAGCGCGCGATCTCGCGCACGACCTTCGCCGGCATGTCGGGATCCGAGACGATCACCATCTCGGCGCGGCGCTCGACGAGCACGCGCGGCAGGTCGGCGATCGTGCCGTAGACTTTGACGCCCTCGACGAGGTGGCCGGTCAACCGTCCGTCGTCGTCGATGAAGCCGACCGGCGTCAGCATCTCGGGCCCGTCCGGAGCGCGACGCATTTCCTGGATCAGATGGACGCCGGTGTGGTCGGCGCCGACGACGAGGGTGCGCAGCGCGCGACTCGGCGTGCCGCCCAGCACGCGCTCGCGCGACAGTCGCCACGCGAAGCGCACGCCGCCGATGAGCACGAGCTCCCACAACCACACCATGACGATCAGGCTGCGCGGGAAGTAGGCCTGGGGCGAGAACAGCATGATCACGACGAGCGCCGCGGCGCTCAGCGTCACGCCCTTGAAGATCTGGAACAGGGTGACCGTGCTCGCGTAGCGCCACAGCCCGTGATACAGGCCGGCCAGCAGGAATCCGAGCAGGGAGAGCAGCGTGAACCACGGGGCTACGACGAGGTATCCGTTCCAGAAGCGGGGCGGGATCGCGCCGTCGAAGCGCAGCAGCAGCGCCGCCAGGTAGGCGAGCTGGAGCAGCCCGACGTACCCGATGCTGAGGAGCAGGAAGCGCGGCGCCTTCTTCATGGCCATGGCTACGATCCCGGCGACCGAGGAGCCGCCTCTCCGAGTCCTGCGCACCCCATCGGCCTCACGCACGGGCGGATCGAGGATGGGCGATCAGTATCGGTGATCGCCGCGGCCCGGAAACTCGAGAGTTTCCCTTAGGACCGACGGGAGGCCTCCGAATCGCAAGACGCGCCACTGAATCCGTTGCAAGGGACGGGCCCGCCCATGAGGACGAACTCCAGATC
>DATJGS010000002.1:0-4661 GCA_035494735.1 Saccharimonadaceae bacterium (SeqCode) | reverse complement strand
GGGATTCGCCGTGAAGACCAGCGCCACGTCGTCGACGCCGCGCGGCCCGAACGCCGCGGACGCCGGATCCGCGCTCGTGACGCGGAACTCGAGACGCGCCGCCGGCATGCCGAGCGGACGCAGGTCCTTGGTGACGCGCGTCCCCCACTCGCGCGCGGCCGACGCGCGGGCCCGCGACAGCGCGCGCGCCGCGCGTTCGCGTTCGCCGGCGCGGTCCAGCGCTCCCTCGCCGTCCTCGCCGGTCGCGATCTCGGCCTCCAGCTCGGCGCGCCACGCGATCAGCGCCGGCACGTCGCGCCGGTACTTGTGCGTGAGCCGCGACAGCAGGTCGCGCCGCGCCTCGATCGTCTCGAGCGCGGCCGGATCGGCCTCGAGGTCCTCGGCGTAGGCGGCCAGCGCGCGCGCCGTCTCGCTCGCCGTGATGCGCGCCTCTTCGAGCGTCGGCGCGAGCGCCGCCAGGCTGTCGTCGAGCGCCGCGGCCTGTTCCAGCGCGTGCCCGGCCGCGGCCAGCGCTTCCGCCGCCGCGCCCTCCCCCTCGGCGAGCCGGTCGAGCGCGCCGCCCACGAGCTGGCGCAGGCGATCGGCGTGCTGCAGGCGCGCCGCGTCCAGGCGCAACGTTTCCTCCTCGCCGGCCTCGAGCCGCGCCTCGTCGATCTCGGCCGCGGCGTGGCGCAGGACGTCGCGCCGCTCGGCGAACGTGGCCAGCGTCCGCTCGATACGCTCTTCCTCGGCCTGCGACTCGCGCCAGGCGGCCCAGCGCTCCGCGTAGGCTTCGCGCTCGGCCGCGAGTCCGGCCAGCGCGTCGAGCACGTCGAGCCCGGCGCCTTCGCGCAGCAGACTCTGGTGCTCGTGCTGCCCGTGCAGGTCGACGAGCGCCTCGCCGAGCCGCTTGAGCGCGGCCTGGGTCACCGCCGACTCGTTCACGGTCGCGCGGCTGCGTCCCGCGGCCGACACGTCGCGGCGCACGATGACGGTCTCGCCGTCGAATTCCACGTTCCAGCCCGCGAGCAGTTCGCCGACGCGCCGCGCCGTCTCCCCCGTCACCCGGAACTCGCCCTCGACGCGCGCGCCCTCCGCGCCCTCGCGCACGGTGTCGGCGTCGGGTTTGTCGCCCATCAGCAGGGAGATGGCTTCGACGATCAGCGACTTGCCGGCGCCGGTCTCGCCCGTCACCACGTTGAGCCCGGCCTCGAACGGGATCGCCGCCTCGTCGACGAGCGCGAGGTCGCGGATGCGGAGTCGCTCGAGCACGGCTAGAGGCTCCGGCGCTTGCTGCCCTGCCAGCCGAGCTTGGCGTGCAGCGCGCGCAGGAACGGATGATCCGGGTTCTCGAACACGCGGACCGAGGACTGCGAGCGCTGCAGCTCGACGACGTCGTGACGTTCGAGCGCGAGCGGCGCCTGGCCGTCGAGCACGAGCAGCGCCGCGCCCGGTCCCAGCACTTCCACGGTGACGACCGATCCCGGGCCGAGCACGAGCGAACGGCTGCCCAGCGAATGCGGGCAGGCTGGCGTCACGACGAGGGCGTCCACGTCCGGGGCGAGCACGGGTCCGCCGGCCGACAGCGAGTACGCGGTGGACCCCGAGGCGCTGGCCGCGATCAGTCCGTCGGCCACGAGGTGCCCGAGGTCGAGGCCGAGCGCGGTGAGGCGCATGTGCAGCGCGGCGTAGCTGGCCTCGCTGCGCACCACGGCGTCGTTGAGCGCGAACGCGCGGTGTACGATCCGGCCGCCGCGGCGCACGCGCGCGACCACGCCGCGCCGCGTCGCCACCTTCCAGCGGCCCGAGAACGAGGCGCGCACCGCGCGGTCCAGGTCGCGCGCTTCGACCGCGGCCAGGAAGCCGAGCCCGCCGAGGTTCACGGGCAGGAGGACGCCGCGCCGGCCGGCCAGCGCGCGGCCGGCGGTCAGCACCGTGCCGTCGCCGCCCAGCGAGATCATCGCCTGGCACCACGGCGCGAGGCGCGCGAGCGGCGCGCCGTCCAGGCGCATGTGCGCGGCGAGTTCGGCTTCGAAGCGCACGTGATGGCCGCGGCGTTCCAGCTGCGCCGCGAGTCGCGCAGCCGTCCGCCGCACCGCCGGCCGCTCCGTGTGGCCGAGGATGGCGACGCGACGGAAGGCGCGGGTCATGTGTACTGGCGTTGGGTGGCGGAGATCCACTCGAACGCGCGGCGGGCGATGCCCTCGGCGTCGAGGCCGATCGAGCGCAGCAGTTCGTCGCGCTTGCCGTGCGTCACGAACGTGTCGGGGACGCCGAGGCGCAGCAGCGGCGTGGCCGACAGCGCGGCGCGATCCAGCATCTCGGAGACGGCGCTGCCGAAGCCGCCGGCGACCACGTTCTCCTCGACCGTGATGAGCCGGCCGACGGCGCGCGCCAGGCCGGTCAGCATCCGTTCGTCGAGCGGCGCCGCGAAGCGCGCGTTCACGACCGTGGCCGACACGCCGCGCGCGGCGAGCAGTTCGGCGGCGTCGAGCGAGGGCTGCACCATCGTGCCGAGCGCGATCAGCGCGACGTCGGCGCCGGCGCGCAACTGCTCGGCGACGCCGATCGGCAGGACCCGGGGCTCGCGCTCGGGCAGCGCGTCTTCGGGGATCGGCGCGCGCGGATAGCGCACCGCGATCGGCGCCTCGCCCTCCCACAGCGCGGCGGTCCACAGCATGTCGCGCAGCTCCTCGCCGTTCTTCGGCTGCATGACGACCGTGCCCGGGATCATGCGCAGGTAGCCGACGTCGAACACGCCGTGCTGCGGCGCGCCGTCCTCGCCGACGAGTCCGGCGCGGTCGAGGCACAGCACGATCTTGAGCTTCTGCACGGCGACGTCGTGGATGATCTGGTCGAACGCGCGCTGCAGGAACGTCGAGTAGATGGTGGTCAGCGGCAGGAAGCCGTCCGCGGCCAGCCCGGCCGAGAACGTCACGGCGTGCTCCTCCGCCATGCCGACGTCGAAGTACCGCTCGGGGTACTTGAGGGCGAACGGCTTGAGTCCGGTGTTGTCGGGCATGGCCGCCGTGACCGCGTTCGCGTTCGGAATGCGCTCGCCGATCAGGAGCGCGGTCTCGCCGAACACGTGCGTGTAGGTCTTGCGCGAACCCTTGGACGCGGTGCCGGTCTCGGGATCGAACACGCCGACACCGTGGAACGTGGTCGCGTCGCCCTCGGCCGGCGCGTAGCCCTTCCCCTTCTTCGTCACGATGTGCAGCAGCACCGGCTCGTGGAAGCGTTTGAGGTCGGACAGCGTCTCTTCGAGCACGGCCATGTCGTGGCCGTCGATCGGGCCGAAGTACTTGAGCCCCATCTCCTCGAACAGCACGGTCGGCACGACCAGGTTCTGCAGGCCTTCCTTGATGCGGCTGGCCAGCGACTGCGCCTTCTTGCCCTTCGGCAGACTGCCGAGCAGGTCCCACACGTCGTGCTCGAGCCGCCGATACATGCGGCTCGTCGTCAGTTTCGTGAGGTAGCGGTGGATCGCGCCGATGTTCGGCGAAATGCTGTGCTCGTTGTCGTTCAGGATGACGATGAGGCGCCGGCTCAGTTCGCCGACGTTGTTGAGGCCCTCGAACGCCATACCGCCGGTGAGCGCACCGTCGCCGATCACGGCGATGACGTGGTGATCCTCGCCGCGCAGGTCGCGGGCCACCGCGAAACCCAGCGCCGCCGAGATCGACGTGCTGCCGTGGCTCGTGCCGAACGGATCGTGCTCGCTCTCGTCGCGCCGCGGATAGCCGGCGAGCCCGCCCAGCGTGCGCAGCGTGTCGAAGCGCTCGAAGCGCCCGGTGACGAGCTTGTGCGGGTAGCTCTGGTGGCCGACGTCCCAGATGATGCGGTCGCGTGGCGAGTCGAACACGCGGTGCAGGGCGAGCGTCAGCTCGACGACGCCGAGGTTGGGCGCGAGGTGTCCGGCGCGGCGGGCCACGGTCTGGATGACGACGTGGCGGATCTCGGCGGCGAGCTGGTCCAGCTCGGGGCGCGTCAGCGCCTTGAGATCGGCCGGAGAGTGAATGCTTTCGAGGAGGCTCATCGGTCCGCGACCCAGTACCACGCGAGGGCGCTCAGCGTCCCGAGCAGCGCCCCCACCAGCACCTCGAGCGGGGTGTGACCGAGCAGCTCCATGAGCTTCTGCGTCCCCTCTTCGGGATGTTTGAAGTGCTCGTCGATGAGGCGATTGAGCACCGCGGCCTGACGCCCCGCGGCCCGGCGCAGACCGGCCGCATCATACATGACGATCAGGCTGAAAAACAGCGTGGCGCTGAACATCGCCGAGCGGAATCCCTCCTCCATGCCGATCGCCGTGCTGAGCGCGGCGACCGACGCGGCATGCGAGCTGGGCATGCCGCCGGTCTCGACGAAGCGCCTGAGATTCCAGCGCCGCGTCTGGAAGAACGCGCGGAATCCCTTGTAGCCCTGAACCAGGAAGCCCACCGACAGAGCCAGCCAGAACGGTTCCGTACGTCACCTCGCTCGACGTCGTGGGACGGCGCCGCATGCCGAAACGACGGAGACCATAGTGGCGAACCCGCGCGGCCGGCAACCCACGGTCAGTGCGTCCGGCGCGCGAGCGCGCTCACGAGCGTGTCGAGCGCGCGCGCCCGCGGCCCCAGCGCGGCGATCGCGGCCCGCGCGCGGCGGAACAGCCGCTCGGCCTCGGCGCGCGCGCGCCGCTC
>DATJGS010000001.1:0-2906 GCA_035494735.1 Saccharimonadaceae bacterium (SeqCode) | reverse complement strand
GATCGGCGCCGCCGCCGGGACCGACACGCACACCGGGCTTGCCGCTGCGGAGGAGGACAACTTCTGGGGGAAGACGGCGCCTAACGAGCCGTCGCCCACGCGGTGGGAGGAGGCCTTCCAGAAGCAGGCCAACGGCAAGGTGCGCCTCGACTGGACCCTCTCGGCGATGGGCTACACCGGCGTGTGGGCCACCGCGAACACGCGCGAGGCGCTGTGGGACGCGATGAAGCGGCGCGAGACGTATGCATCGACCGGCCCGCGGGTCACAGTGCGCTTCTTCGGCGGGTGGGATTTCGCGCCGGCCGACGCCGCGCCCGACCGGATCGTCACCGCGGGCTACGGGCGCGGCGTGCCGATGGGTGGAGATCTCGCGTCTGGCGGCGCCGGCCAGGCGCCGACGTTCCTGGTCGCGGCGATGAAGGACCCGGATGGCGCGAATCTCGACCGGGTGCAGGTCATCAAGGGCTGGCTCGACGCGGCCGGGAACGCGCACGAGCGCGTCTTCGACGTGGCATGGAGTGACTCAGCCAAACGCAAGCTCGCGAACGGCAAGCTGCCCCGCGTCGGCAATACGGTCGATGCGAAGAACGCGAGCTACGCGAACACCATCGGCGCGCCGACACTCGTGGGGACGTTTCGCGACTCGACGTTCGACGCGAAACAGCGCGCCTTCTGGTACGTGCGCGTGCTGGAGATCCCGACGCCTCGCTGGACCGCGTACGACGCGAAGCGGTATGCCGTGAAGATGGCGCCTGACGTCCCGATGACGACGCAGGAGCGGGCGGTCACGTCGCCCATCTGGTACACGCCGCGCTGATGCCGGCTCGGCACGCCTAACGATTACGCAGTGGTCCCGTCATGACCCGTCGATTCCTCCGCGAGCCGCTCATCCACTTTCTGGTGCTCGGTCTCGCGCTCTTCGTTTTCCACCGCGCCGTCGCCCCGGGCGGCAGTGTCGAGCGCCGTATCGACGTCACGCGGGCGGAGGTGGACGCCATCGCCGCCCAGTACCAGGCGTTGTGGGGGCGCCCACCGACGGCCGAGCAGCTCGCCGGGCTCGTGGACACGTGGGTGAAGGAGGAAATTCTGTACCGCGAGGGCGTGAAGCTCGGTCTCGACCGCGACGACGCGGTCATCAAGCGCCGCGTCAGGCAGAAGCTCGAAGTGCTCTCCGAGGAGGAGCGCGCGACCGCCGCGCCGAGCGACGCGGACCTCTCGGCGTACCTCGCGCGCCACGCGGGGCGCTTCGCGCGTCAGCCGGTCGTGACGTTCGAGCAGATCCTCGTCGTCCCCGCGACCGGCGACGCCGACGCAGCGGATGCTGTCGCCGCGGCGCGGTCTGCGCTGGCCCGAGGCGTGGACCCCGCGCGTGTCGGCCGCGCGACGCTGCTGCCTCGCCGCGTGAGTGACGAGCCGCTCGACCTCGTGAAGCGCGACTTCGGCGCGGCGTTCACGGGCGAGCTCTCGGCGCTCCCGGTCGGTACGTGGGCGGGGCCGGTCGCGTCCGGCCTCGGCCTGCACCTCGTGCGCGTTATCGCACGCATACCGGCGTCCGCGCCGGCGCTCGACGTCGTGCGCGCCGAGGTGACGCGCGAGTGGGAGAACGCACGGCGGGAGCAGGCGCTGGCCGAGAGCTACCGGCGCCTGCGCGCCCAGTATGACGTGCGGGTGGACGCGAAACTCCCAGTGGGCGGGATGCCGGCATCGTGAACGCGCTCGCGCGCACCTGGCGCCGGCTCCTCGTGGCGCAGGTGCTCCTCTGCTCCGCGCGTGCTGCGTCGGCCGACGAGTTCAAGCCCGCCTACCTGCAGCTCGTGCAGGTGGACTCGGTCACGTATGACGTGCTGTGGAAGCTCCCGGCGCTCGACGAGGCGACGCCGCTCGCGCTTGCGCCGGAATTTCCCACGGGCGCCGTGCGCCTAACGCCAGTACGGAGCCTCTACGCCGCGGGGACCGTTGCGCAGCGGTGGCGCGTGCGCATTCCCGGCGGGCTCGACGGCAAGGCGGTAGAGTTTCCCGCGCTGCCCACGACGCGGATCGACGTCCTCGTCCGCCTGTCGCGGGCCGACGGCTCGGTGCAGCTCCAGCGCGTTCTGAGCGTGAGCCCGCGGTTCGTGGTGAAACCGAGCCCGGGCCGGCTCGAGGTAGTTGCGACCTACACGGTGCTCGGCATCGAGCACATCCTGACCGGCTTCGACCACCTGCTGTTCGTGCTCGCCCTGGTAATTCTGGTGGCCGGCGTGCGCCGGTTGTTAGCGACGATCACTGCCTTCACCGTCGCGCACTCGATCTCGCTGGCGCTCGCGACGCTGGGCGTCGTGCACGTACCCGGCCCGCCGGTCGAGGCCACCATCGCGCTCTCCATCGTATTCGTCGCCGGCGAGATCGTTCAGGGGGAGCGCGGCCGGGGCGGGCTCGCCGCGCGCGCGCCGTGGCTGGTGGCGTTCTCCTTCGGGCTGCTCCACGGCCTCGGCTTCGCCGGCGCGCTGGCCGAAGTGGGGCTGCCGCAAAACGCGATCCCGCTAGCGCTCCTGTGCTTCAACGTCGGCGTCGAGATTGGGCAGGTCGTGTTCGTGACCGCCGTGCTACTCGTCGCGTGGGTCGCGCGCCGTGCAAGCGTCGCCCCGCTGGGCCGTCGGCGATGGGCACCGGCATCGGCGTATCTCATCGGCGCGCTCGCGAGCTACTGGCTGATCGAGCGGCTCGCCAAGTTCTGGGGGTGAGTCGCGACCCGTTTCCTTGCGCCGTACGTGGACGGCTTTTCTTCGCTGCAGGTTCAAAACGGCACGCCCAGGCTCCCGGCGTGCCGTCTTTCTTCCTGCTCGACTCTCGGGCGATCAGACCTATCCCCTTGGCAGAACTTCAGAACGCCAGCGCGCGTGACGGATCGATCACTTGGCAGAGAC